>NZ_JBNWEO010000022.1:0-47495 GCF_050496765.1 Neobacillus sp. SM06 | reverse complement strand
CTCTATAAATGTTGATGTACCAAGGGTTTGAGCCATTGGTACGGTGTCAAAAAAATATTTTTCGACAAAGTCCCCTACAGTATTTTCATTATATGTGAAACTATTCCACCATATGGGTACGCTACGCGGTCACTACTGGATATTAGTGGAAAGTAGTGAAAGGAATTTATGTGATGCACAATGGATCTCTGCGTAGCTTATGATGACGTACCCTCCCATGTCTCTGGGCATCAGTGTGCCTACATTCCTTCGTTCGGTCTAGTCATAAGGCAGAGGCTAGCGAAGCTCCTTTAGGGACTCGAGGTCGAATGGAAAATATAATGCCAGCTTCTCCGTGTCATCCTGTTGTCTAGGTCTATTAAAGGGGATGTAGGGCTTTACATAGCCTCTGCGAGACTAGGAATATCCCTCATCATTCGCTGTGCGTCGAACGCTTTGTGCTTCGTGCTAATTCCATGTAATACTTTTAATAGCTTACCGCATAGGACCACAATGGATTGCTTCTTACGTAACGGGTTAACCTGACGGTTCGTGTAATACTCATGTAGCTTTCTAAAAGCTTCGTTATGGCGAATCATTGGCATCATCACTCGGAACAGGAGGGCGCGCAGCTTCCTTCTGCCCCGTTTGGAGATTCGCTTTTGTCCTTTATGCAGACCGGAGGAATTTTCACGTAACGTTAATCCCGCAAGTTTGATTATTTGGCGTGGGTCTTCGTAGTGTGAAAAGCTTCCGATTTCCGCTAATAGATCAACTATCGTTGTATCTCCAAGCCCTGGTACAGTTGATAACCATTCGTACTCTACAGACGTTTTTACTAGCTCAACCAAGTGCCCGGTAATGTTTTCGATATCTTCTTCTAACTGATGGTAACGGCTGACGAGTGTGGCAATTTCAATACGGGCCATCTCACGTCCTTCTGTTACTCCGATAGAGTTAGCTGCTAATTCTATAAGACGTATTGCTTTTGGTCTTTGGGGGGATTTGAGCCCCTCAACCTCTCGATAAAGGGTTAAAACTTCATCGGGTTGTTTCTCGTGAAGATCACTTGGAAATGGGGTACATTCTAGTACAGCCATGGCCATTTTTCCGAAGGATGGAAATACTTGAGTGAACTCAGGGAAATAGCGATCTAGCCAGCGAATCATCATGTTTTTGACAGTGCCTAATTCCTCTGTCAACTTGCCTCGGAAGGTTGAGCCAACACGAAGTTCGGCCTCCATCTCTTTAAGTATCCGTGGATAACTAAAGCGTCCGTCCTTTACAAGACGAGCGATCACCAGCGCATCTTTGCGGTCATGCTTGGTTGGCAGATTGTCGTCCAACTCTTTTGATCGTTTGACGTGCATAGGATTCGTCATGACTAAGGGAATGCCTCGTTCCTCAAGGAAGTAGGCTAAATTGAGCCAGTAATGTCCTGTAGGTTCAATCCCTACAATGACTTCTGTTTTTTCATGTTCTTTCATCGCACTCAAAATACGTTGATAGAAAAACTCGAAACCGTTAAAAGACTGCGAAACTGCAAATGACTTTTGGAGCACTCGGCCGCGGTCATCTACAAAGCAAGCGTAATGTGTACGCTTAGCAATGTCGATTCCGACAACAAGTGTTTTCTCGGTAACTTGATTTATTTTTTGATTTTGTTTAAAATCCATTATGGAGTCCTCCTTGGTTAACAAATTAGGGGTTAATTCGTCGAGATTTGACACCCCGCATCATACCAAGAGGGCTCTTTTTGTTCAAGTCCCCGAAAATCCTTCTAACAGGAATGCTCCTATAATGTTTATAGAGGCGATCATTATCCTTTTTTTCTTTGACTCAATTAATAAAACTTTTTCTTTCAATTGGAATTAGTATTCATTTTTAGTTTATTTACATAATTTCGGGAATTTATTTAATAACCCCATTAATCAAGATTTTTATTCAAAATGCATCAATGAAAGATATCACTATTTTTTAATTCTTTGGCTTTACGCTTCAGTTTTCGTAAAGTTTACGAGCTTTTATTTCGGTTATAGTTTTAATATTGAATTGTATTATGTAACTAATTATGGTGGGTATTTCAATTTAGGAAACTATCTATCAAATATCCCTATAACCAAAAAATTAAAAAAGATTTCTTTTGTTTCTGCATTAACAGGAATATCTTTAACATTCTTACTTACTTATTTTTTAACAAAACTCTTCGATAACATTAAACAACTTAACCTCTTTTCTTAAAGGAAAATAAATTAAGTTAATTATAAAGTTTTTGGTAATTGGAAAATTTTGGTTGTTTTTAAACCTTATATCTCTTTTACAAGCTACTTGTTTTTCTTAGATAATTCTTTTTTCCGCTCATTGATGTAGAGCGAGAGTTGCTCTTCTATACGTTCAAGCTTTTCATTATCTTTTATATCTTGCTTAATATACCTTATTGTTTTCTTTATTGTTTTTGGTAATTTGTCAAATGGTTTCAAATTAATTTTCAACTCCTTGGAGACATTTTAAAAAGACAAATATCTCAGAACGTGTCTTTCCCCAACTCTTTTGGTAAAAGTATTATAATTCTTTAACATAGTATTTGTATAACTTTTTATCCTTTTTCAATTATTATCATTCATTAAAAATGTTTCAGTAATTCTTAAATTTTAATCACCATTTTATATACAGGTAACATCTCTGACATATCTCTTATTATGGTTTTCTATATTCTTTTCTAAAAACTTCTGTTATCATTATTTGAGTGCAAAATATTGTTATTTTAGCGGAGGACTATTATATGAAATCTCGACAAAAGAAAAAGAAAACTTGGCCAAAAGTCATTGGAATTATTCTTTTTTTAATAATCCTCGCCGGCGGGGCATACGCTTTTTCCGTTTACAAATCGCTTAAAGATACCGTGGCAACGATGAACCAGCCAATTGACCGTAAACAATCTGCGAAGCGAACGGAACCTGTTGCATTGACCAAGAAGCAGCCGTTTTCGGTGCTGATGCTTGGAGTCGATGAGCGGCAGGGGGATAAAGGCCGTTCGGATACGATTATTGTCTTAACGGTGAATCCGAACAACAAGTCCGTGAAAATGCTGAGCATTCCGCGCGATACAAGAACAGAAATTGTTGGAAAAGGCAAGTTGGATAAAATTAACCATGCCTATGCCTTTGGTGACATTCCAATGGCGATGAATACGGTGGAAAAGTTTCTTGATATTCCAATCGATTACTATATGAAAATCAATATGGAAGGCTTTAAAGATATCGTCGATGCTGTTGGCGGTGTGACGGTGCAAAATGACCTTGACTTTTCGAATGGCGGATATCATTTCCCTGTCGGCCCGGTTACGTTGAATGGAGATAAAGCGTTAAGCTTTACACGAATGCGGTATGACGATCCGCGTGGCGACTTTGGCCGCGAGGAACGGCAGCGAATGATTATTCAAGCGATTATTCGAGAAGGAGCCAGTGTTTCATCCCTCACAAATTATAACAGCATTTTACAAGCGATCGGCAAAAACGTGAAAACCAATTTAACGTTTGACGAAATGGTCGATATCCAGAAAAACTACAAGGATGCAGCAGGCAATGTTCAGCAAATGCAAGTCAAAGGAACGGGGACGAGAATTAACAATATTTATTATCTGTTGATTGCCCCAGAAGAACAAAAACGGGTGCAGGATGAATTAAAGGTGCAATTGGAGTTGAATACATGATAGAGAAGCTGATTGGCTGAGAATGGTCGATCAGCTTTTTTCTGCTTTTTCATTCAACCTTCCATTCGCATTGATTTCCCTGTTGTAAACTGGTTAGGGCGATGGAGCTTGATCGCTTCCCACAGGTTTTGATCGATGATCTTGTCACGTTTCTCTAAATCTGCAATTGTTCGTGCCAACCGGAACATTTTAATTTGGGCCCGGATGCTTAGGCCTTGTTTTTGCGCAATTTTTTGCAAGAGATTCTGTTGACGGTTGGACAGGGGAGATTTTTTTACTAATAGATCATAGGAAATGCGGCTATTCGCCACCTCTTTTCCATACCGGCAATATTGTCTTTCCCTTGCTTGCGTCACCCTTTCTCGAATGGTTTCGGAAGACTCTTGTGGAACCTTTGGCTGGTTCCCAATGTTTTCAGTATCCAATTTTAAAAAGATATCAAAACGGTCTCTTAATGGTCCTGACAGTTTGTTTTGATAGGCAAATACTTGATTTTTTGAACAAGTACAGTAATGGTTTTTTGAACCATTGTAGCCGCATGGACAAGGGTTCATTGCGCCTAATAGAATAAAAGATGAAGGATACATTACTGTTGCGTGAACTCGGCTGATTGTAACTTTTTCTGTTTCCAATGGTTGGCGAAGCATTTCAAGGGTTTTTTTCGGAAACTCAGCTATTTCATCCAAAAACAATACACCATGGTGTGCGAGAGAGATTTCACCTAGCTTTGGATTTTGCCCTCCTCCAATGATTGAAACGGACGATGAGGAATGATGCGGACTCCGAAATGGCGGTGAAACGAAAGATTCCAGCGGCATTCCACTTAGTTGGTAAATACTTAATAACTCAAGTCGACGATCCGTAGTAAGCTCGGGGAGAATAGAAGGAAAACTTTCAGCGAGCATACTTTTCCCACAGCCTGGCGGACCTGACAGTAAAACATGATGCTCTCCTGCTGCGGCAATTTCTAAAGCGTGCTTTGCATCTGATTGGCCAATGATGTTTTGGAAATCAAGCTGATGGTGTATTGAAGATTCTCGTTGGGGTTTTTTCAAAAAGGGCTGAGGGATTTTGTGGCCGTATAGAAGTTTTATTACATCTTGGAGATCACGAACAAAAACAAGCTCAGGTTCTTCTATATCAAGCAATGAAAAACAGTCATCATATGGCAAATAAAGCTTTTTTAAACCAAGTTTTTTTGCAGCGATGACCGCCGGCAGCATGCTTTCAACAACATGCACACTTCCATCGAGGGAAAGAGCTCCAATAAAAGCAGAAGAATCGGGAATGCGAGGATTTATCTCACCCAACTCCAACAAAATGGCCATCGCAATTGGCAAATCAAACATTGGGCTATTTTTCCTTTGCTCTGCTGGAGAAAGGTTGATAATCAATTTTTGATGACGGTGAAAAAACCCAAGGGCGTGGAAAGCTGCTGAAATTCTCTCTTTGGATTCTTTGACTGAAGCATCCGGCAGACCAACGATCACCATTGAATTGACTCCATTCACCGCCTCTACTTCTACTGAAACACGATAGCCTTCCATGCCTTTTAAACCAATGCCTGTTACAGTGGATGTCATGACATCACCAACTTTCACAAATTAGAACTTATGTTCCCTTTTAGTATAGACGGTTCCTCCCCTTCTGTCAAAGAAAAAGGACAGAAAGTTGCTAAAAACTTCTTCTTTTTTGCCGATACATATGATGGTAGTTAGTTTATCTAAAGGCAAAGTCACCAAAAGGTGATGACGCAAAGCTATAGGGGCCTCTGCCTTGACGGCAAAGCCAGCCAGCTGCCATCAAACAATAAAGGAGAAAATGTTGATGTCAATGAACTACGGACTTACACCGGAAGAAATGTTGAAAAGGAGAAAGCGAAATAAAGTGTTGCTGTATGCTTCTTTATTTTTAGGAACGATTCTTTTCAGTGCCATTGCAACCATTTTGGCCAATAAGCTCTAGCTACAAAACGCATGGCAAAGGACTGAAACTTGCGAATCCTTAGCCAATAAACGATCGTTACGGACAGACCCTCCATGCGCGGGGTCTGTTATTTTTTTCGCTTACGTTTACTTTCTGCTTCAATCGGATAAACTACCACAAACACTGCTAACAGATTGAGGATAACAATGAAAGTTTTTTCGATTTTTACTAGTATCGTCGCTGCCGTTACGATGCTGGTGTTTACCGACATACAGCAGCATGAGCGGATCAATCGAACGACCGCTGCAGGCCTTTCTAACTGGGAGGGCCGCAATTGGTATGCGATCGGCGACAGTATTACGTATGCCAACCAGTATCAAAGGATTGTGAAACTGGCGCTTGGGATGAAGTCTGTTACAACCGATGCGATTCCTGGTCAATCCATAAGGACCATGGCCGATCGGGTGACGAAAGAAACGTTAAAACATATCGATTTAATCACCGTTTTCGGCGGAACGAATGACTATGGGCGGAACACACCGCTTGGAATGCCTGGTGATCCTCCCGAAGCGGCTACCTTTTACGGCTATGTAAAAAAAACAATTGAAAAACTAAATGCGGCGAAACCAAACAAGGCGAAACTTGTTTTCATTACGCCATTAAAAAGGGGATCGTTTAAAAATCAGCCGATTTATCCCGATGCCAATCAAGTTGGGGCAAGGTTGGAGGATTATGTGAACGCGATTGAAGTGGTTTGTGTGGCAAATAAAATTCCGGTGATTGATCTTTTTCATCACAGCGGGCTTGAACTGGGAAATCTCTCGAAGTATACAAAGGATCATCTGCATCCAAATGCAGCTGGGTACCGCAAGCTTTCAAAGGTGGTCGTGAACCGATTAAAAGAGGTAAAACCATCTGCTGCCATGGAATCTTCGTCTAACGTTTTGCAAAACCGATAGAAAAAGCCGTTTTGGTCTGTTGAACAAAACCGGTTTACCAGTGAAATAAGATTCATTTTTAAAAAATCGGTTTTGGCATGGCGAGTAGGTAGCCTTGACAAAAATTCACTCCTAGGGATTGGGCGGTGTTGAGGTCTTTGGTTGTTTCAATGCCTTCGAGAATGATGTTTGTTTCGGTTCCTTGAAAATAGTGCAAAAGAAGCTGGATCATTTTTTGTTTTTTGCAGCTTGCGGCTAAGCCGATGGAAAAGTAGCGGTCGAGCTTGATAAAATTAGGTTCGAGTTCGATCATCAGGCTAAGGGAGGAGCCAGCCCATGCCGACATCGTCCATGGCGATCTGAAAGCCGCAGCTTTTTAGGTAATGAATTCTTTCTTTGAGGAGGTTTAAATCTGTCGTTTTCTCTGTTTCGATGATTTCGAAAACGATTTTTTGCGAGGAATTTGGGAATTCTTCCAATAAGTTTCGAATAAACGATTGGAATTTTGTATGGAGAATAGTTGACGGGTAAATGTTTACAAACGCATACCCGTTAAGTGTAAGGTGTGTAAAGCGGGCACGCAATGCTGTATAAATGGATTTTGTATCCAATTCAAATAGTTGGTTTTTCTCTTTTGCCATTTGAAAGATTTGCTCGGGATTTCCGTTTTTCGTTCGAAAAAGAAATTCAGCTCCCCATTCAAGCATGTCTTCTACCCGGTAAAGGGACTGGTAGGAGTGAGAGAATGCTGTTTTTTCAATTAATTCGCGAATCATTGGAATTCTTCCCCTCATTTTTATTGGCAACAGTAGCCAGGTACGTTTCGATGTTTTTGATGAAATTATTTCTGATACAGTTCTATTGGCAGACCGTCGGGATCGGCAAAAAAGGTAAACTTTTTATCAGTAAAAGGATCGATCCGAATAGGCTCTACTTCGATTCCATGCTGTGCCACATATTCTGCTGCTTCTTCGATGGCGTCCACCTCAAATGCAAGATGGCGCAATCCAGCCGCCTCTGGAAAGCTTGGCCGCTTTGGCGGGTTTGGGAACGAAAACAGTTCAATTTGATATTCCCCGTTTACTTCCAAATCAAGCTTGTACGAATCCCGCTCCTTGCGGTAGATCTCGCGAATTGGCTTCAATCCCAAAATTCTAGTGTAAAAGTCTTTTGATTTTTCATAGTTCGATGCAATAATGGCAATATGATGAATACGATTTAACTTCATGGTAGCCCCCTCATTCGATTAGGCAATACGATTAAAATTCAATCAGCAATTGCCTGCAGTTTTGAAAACAGTTCGAGCACTTTACTGTGATGGTATAACGCTTTGATTTTCCATTTCATTTTCATTTTCAGATCAGCCCTGCTGCAATCGTTCATCAGCCGTTCATTGTAGTGTTGCAGACCTAAATGCCAATAATATTCTACTTTAAGAACTTGTTTTTTCAACACAAAATTCCTCCTTTTGCTTTTGCAGCAATCGATTTTCGGAATCCGTCTTGGCAACTGGCTGGCATAATCAATTTGATGGTAGCCACTGAAGTTTTGCGTCACTATTTTTCAATCGTTTTGCCCTTTCTGACGAAGTTTGTGTTATTAAAATTAGTATAGTAGACCATAATTAACATGTAAAGGGTATTTTTACCTGTTATAAACTGTATAATCATTCCGATTTTCACTGACTTTTTTCGACAGTCTTTTGAATCTTTTTTTACTAGAATAGAGGATAAATTGCGATTGTTAGGAGTATAAAATGGAACAACATCCCATTCCGGTTACAAGAAGGACAGTAAAAAGGAAGTCCTTTTCACTCGTTAGGCTGTCGCTCGTTATTTTTTGGGGGCTTTTTTTATTGCTAAATACGTGGACGAAAAGCCTTGAACAGTTCATTGATTTTCAATCGATCGGCTTTCAATGGAATGCCCATCCGAACTTTGCCGGCTTTTTTTACTTAGGCGATTTTACGTTGATTCATGAGGATTTTGTTGTTGTCAAATTGGGGCATTTTATCGGATTTGCTATCTTTGATTTGCTTGTTTACGGGCTTTTGAAAAACCACAAAAGGGCTGTTGTGCTCTCGTTTGGCTTTGCATTTCTAACGGAGTTTTTCCAGCTTTTTTTGGGTAGAGACGGCCGGCTGTATGATCTTGGGATTGATACACTTGGAATTATTTCGGTCTATTTCATTGTGTCGCTAAAAAAGGCTTTTCATTAAACTTGGTTCATCAACTAAAGCAGCGGCCATTTCCGTAAGGATGGCCGCTGCTTGTTCGTTAGTCTTCAGTTTTTTCAGGTGGATCGATCTCTTTGCGCTGGTAGCAATCCTCGCAAATATAAAAGCCTTGTTGTTTCGGTTTTTGGTAGAAGATCATTGGATTTTTGCTATTCTTCCGAATGATTCCCCGCAAATCTTCTGCCTTTTGACGTTTATCGTTAAAGGAACTTTGTTTCATTTCAACTTTAAAGGTATGTCCATAACTTAAGCTGACTTCCGTTTTACGCACACCGATCGCCTTTGTTTTGCGAATATGCGAAAGCGCGAACCACACACAATTATCCTTTTTATACGATTTTGTTGGAAACAGCCAAATGTCCAATGTTTCGTTGATCTTTATCGGGTACATCTTCATTTCTCCTAATAAATACCGCGAACTTTCTAACGCGCCACGAAAATCATCACCTATAATCAAGAGTGTATTGTTTATGATCTCAACAGGTGTCCTGTCGACAAGCACCGTTTGATCCTCTTCAAACACTCTTGTGCACAGTTTGCCAAATACATCATACTCTCCCTTAAGCAAAATCGTTTTATCATTGATTATGTAGCACGGTTGAATCTTCATCGAAACTCCCCCTTTTTCAGGTTGAAATTTATGAAAAAAAGGGTATACTACAATAAAGTTGGGTATACCCAATTTGCCTTGCCCCCAGGGGGTTCGTCCGCCAGATTAATTCCCCGGGGGTTTTGTTCGCTCCGTTTTCCAATAATTAGACTCCTTTATCCGATTTTGTGCATGCCTCCATGCCTGGCCCCCCTTTACATCGTTCTCACCTCCCTTGTTTTTGCAGCCACGCGACGAGGCTTTCAATCGTTTCTTTGTCATTTGCCAAATAAAAATAACCGTCCCTTCTCTTTTTCGTTCCATTGAACTGCTGCCAAATGGGGTTGGTTCGCTCCCAATTCACCTTTCTTAGCGGCTTCATGCGGTTCAGCAGTTCTTTTTTTCGCTCTGCAAATGAATCCTTTTCCAACCCTTTATTGGCATAGTAGGCAATGCTCATTAATAACGGTGTGTTGGCAATCATTGATACGTTAAAATCGCCAATACGTTCGGCAGGAAAGCAACTAAACAATTCATTAAACCATGTATTCAGCAGTTGGATGTATTCATCTGCTTGCAAGTAAGGATAGAAATTTTCCTCCGTTACCCGGTACACCATTTTTCCTGCCAAAAAAATCCCGACGATCTGACGCAGTTGGGTCAGCGATAGCAATTTTTTATTCTTCGGCCGGATGACCGCACGCTTTTCTACTTCTACTCCAGCCAATTTTAACTGGCGATTGGATTTCAATACCTGATTCGTAATGGTATTTAACCCACTGCGTGAATCAAAAGAGATCCGTTTGGAAAGTGCCACTTTCTTCCCTTTTGTATTTAGGTCAATATATAGCTGATCGCACTCAGCTGGGCTCAGCCCTGCAAAAATCAAAAGGGATACAGAACCATGGTGAAAAAAAGAAAGCAGTTTATAGCCCATTTTCACCTCTTCAAGCTTTTCGCTCATCGTTGCCTTGTGTGCCATTTCCTCCAATAAACAAAGCGCCTTTAGCCGCTGCGTGCCATCGATTATCGCAAATCG
The DNA here is from genome assembly GCF_050496765.1 of Neobacillus sp. SM06. Lineage (NCBI taxonomy): Bacteria > Bacillati > Bacillota > Bacilli > Caryophanales > Bacillaceae > Neobacillus > Neobacillus sp. SM06. The sequence continues at coordinate 37,076 of NZ_JBNWEO010000022.1, read as the reverse complement.
TCCCGGCTTCTCCTCATCCAGGTTTAAACTTTCTGTAGTAGCAACGATAGGTGGAAAATAAATTTGTTCACTGCTGACATTTTCGAATAAATATTTTTTTAATGCGCGTACTTGCAGTTTGTTGACATCTCGTAAGGTTACTTTTCCACTTTCAATCATAGAAGACAGTTCCTGAATGGAATAAACAGCTACTGTTTGTTTTTTTAATAAAACATCATGAATAATCAAACTAAATCAACCTTTCCCGGTCTAAAATGTTGATGAAGTTCATTGCTGTGGTTTCGATTGCAGTTGTAGTGGAATGGTTTTTTATCTTTCCTGTGGCTGGATCGTAGATGTGGGAAAACAATGGATCATCGTGTTTCCATGTACAGTAATTTTTTAACATCATCACATGGTGGATGGCTTCTAGATGGGAGGTGGTGTCTTTTTTCGTTAGCAAATAAACGGTGTACGCTAACGCTACTTGAATTCCTGTCAGTCCTGATACAAACCGTTTTCGGTTGGCCATTTGAGGCGGAAACAGTTTCTGCCAGCTTTCAAAAAAGGAAAGGGAAATTTTCGGAACATCATTTGGATTGCAGTTTCGAAAATAAGGTGCACCTTTTTTTTCAGATAACTTGCCTTCAAACAGGGCAATGAGGCATTTTCGAATATTGATTAGGGAAGTAAGCGCGGTATTTTGCATTGTCAGCCGCGATAATTTTTGTTCAATCTCAAACTGCGATTGCAGTTGGTTTGCCACCTGCCGCGATAACTCGGTATACTCATCCCGCTGATCGTACTGCATGACAAGGCCGATGTGGGCGTCTTTTCGTTCTGTATTAATATCAGTGAACAGCTGGCGTTCTTCTTGTTGTGTTAAGTTTAGGTAAACTTGCATGGAGACAGGGTAGTTTCTGAGTTTGTCAATGTAGATTTGAATTTTGTTTGCTTCCTCTAGGTTCCCGGATTCTTCTGCCGATTCTTTCCGTGATTTTAAATGGCTTAATGCCGAAGACATCGCGGACGAACGGTGCTGTCCATCAATGATGTAAAGTTTGCATCCGGGGTCGAGTTCCCAACCGTATTGCGTTTCCTTGATTGCCCCTCTTGCTGAAAACACAAATGGGGAAAAGTAAAAATCTTTATGTTCCAATGCATCCATAATGAACTCTCGAATTTCTGAACGCCGTTTTGGATCCAAGCTTCGCTGTACTTCAGGATCTACTTCAAATATGGCCTCCAATGTGGAAAATCGTAGCTGGGTGATCAAAACCCTTTTTCCAAATTGATTGTAACCGTTCCCCTTTATTGTCGTACGAATATCACTTGTCAAAAGTTCCATTTTATCCCTCCTCGTTTCCCATTATGATACGAGTCATTTTAAAAGTAAATGCTATTTTCACATAACAAGCATGTTGTTGTTCCATCTCGTGTGATCATTGTTTATCGTACGTTTAGCCGAACCTTGATTATTAGATATTTTGGAAGTATAATATTTTCTTTCGGAATTCAGTGGCTTCTAAATCGGTCTGAATATCAGCGATTTCTGCTTCAGCCTGAACCTTTTTACTGTTTTTTTCTTGAAAAAATCTTCTGCATTAAAAGTTCATAAATTTTTTGATTTTTATATACTTTGGACATGAAGAGCAAGGTCAGTGTCGAACTTTTCCCCTCTTCATTCGACAATTTTCTTTCACTCTTTGATGATATCATCATGCTTTTGGATCCATTTCATCAAACGTTTGATAAAGAGCGACACAGTCGAAAAAAGTCTAAAAAAGTAGGAGGTCTAAAGAAAAAGAGAGCTCTTCCAGCGAAAAGCCCTCCTTGTGTGAGTGTTAGTTTTAGTTTTGTCCCTCGAGCTGTTGTGTAATTTCTTCACAAAGCCGGTGGGTTTCGAGAGCATCGCGCGCAACAGTCAATGATTCAGCGTTTTGTTGAATGGCAATTGTGTCTAAAAAGTCTTTAACCATTGCTTCAAATCCCCGCTTGTTCAATGTGGTTTCCCAATCGCCAAAACGGACTTCCGTTTGCGTTTGCTCTGTTGAAATCACCATATTTGCAAGATTGAGTGCTGTTCTTTTTTCATTTGCACTCATTACTTCCGCCTTCTCTTCGGAAGATCCGCTTTCCCTGTTCATGATCCCCATTGCGATACCTTGCTTCGAGATCAATTGTACAGTCACATTCGAAAGCAGTTCATTATTTTTCGTCCCCCTTACAATGACTTCTTCAATTGGATAAGGAAAGAGGTACCTGATCGTGTCAACTACATGAATAAAATCATCGAATATAAACGTTCGGACATCTTTCGGCTTTGATGCACGATGTTTTTCTACCACTACCATGTTTGGCTTTTTCACTTCTTTTAACTGTTGAATACCTGGCGCAAATCTCCGATTAAACCCGATCCTTAACAACAAATGTTCTTGTTCTGCTAACTCAACCAATGCTTTTGATGTTTCGTAATGATCTGTAATTGGTTTATCAACAAAGACATGGATCCCGTTTGTTAAAAGTGCCCTCACAACCTCATCGTGAGTTTCTGTTGACGAATGGACAAATGCCGCTTTGATCCCGCTTTGAATAAGCGATTCAAGACTCGCATACACATGGCTTATGCGGTATTTCCTCGCAATGGCCGCTGCTTTCTGCTGATTAGGTGTGTACAAGTGAAATTCTACATCATCTATAGCCGCATATATCGGCAAATAGGCTTTTTGCGCAATGTTTCCGAGTCCGATAACTCCCACTTTTATCATTTAGACATCTCCTTATCCTTTTTTATAAAAATAGGTTACCACACTTTTAAGAGAGTGTGGAAATCCGTTATTTTGTTCCTTTGTGAATTCTTATATCCATGTGACTCGCTAATTTGTCCAAGCTTTGTTTGATTTTTCCGTGAAGTTTCCGGTTTATCCGTGTCTTTTTTCCCTTTATCCGTGGAAGTTTCCGGTTTATCCGCGGGTTTTTTCCTTTTATCCGTGAAGTTTCCGGTTTATCCGCGGGTTTTTTCCTTTTATCCGTGGAAGTTGCCAGTTTATCCGTGTCTTTTTTCCCTTTATCCGTGGAAGTTGCCAGTTTATCCGCGGGTTTTCTCCTTTTATCCGTGCAATTTGACCTTTTATCCATATTTCCTGAATCATCCATATGGTCGACCCCGGTCTTCATGATGCCCGCGATTTTCTTTTATCCGGATTTCCACTCACTGGATGGTTCCAGGACGGTTCCATGATTTCCGCGATTTGTACAATCCGTATTTCTTCTAACTTACTTCTGCTTAATCCCATAAAAAAACCTCTGCCCATAACAGAAATAATCCTGTTGATTGACAGAGGACGAATCCCATATCGTTTAGAATTGACAAGTGCCATTAATTCTTCTGCCATTGAGGCAAGCGCTTGGGCGGAGGCAGTGATTTCCTCCATTGATGCCAGTTGTTCCTCCGTAGAGGCGGCCACTTCCTCCGAGTTCGCTGCACTTGCGTGTGCCAAATGTGCTATTTCAGCAGCCAATGCCGATACCCCTTCAATATTTGCGGTAATTTCATTTACTGTAGCCGAAACGTCTTCAATTTGCGGTGTCATCTGCCGCGTGCTCGTTAGAATTTGTGTGAATTTCTGTGAGGTTTGTTCCGATACTTCTACTCCAACTTGAACATTTTCCATGACTTCGTGCATAATTTTTACCGATTCTTCCGTATCTCGCTGAATGACGTCAATTAAGCTGGAAATATTTTTAGTCGAAGTCTGCGATTGCTCTGCCAATTTCCTGACTTCATCCGCAACCACTGCAAATCCTTTTCCATGTTCGCCTGCCCGTGCAGCTTCGATCGCAGCATTCAAAGCTAACAAGTTGATTTGGTCCGTGATGCCGCTGATTAATTCGAGTATATGTCCAATTTCTTTCGAGCGATCGGAAAGCGAGCCAATCACCGTGTTTGAACGAGTAACGGAGTCTTGAATCGATTTCATTTGCTTCAGGTTATCGGCAACAAATTGTCCGCCTTCTTCCGCCTCAAAAGCAGATTTTTTCGATAGCGCGGAAACATTAGATGTTCGATTCGCGATTTGCAGCACACCTTCGACAACTTCTTGCAAAGCCCTTGAGTTTGTTTCCAATTTTGATGTTGTCACCTCAGATCCGCTGGCAATTTCTTGAATGGCGGATGATACCGTTTCTGCTGCTTTTGTTGATTCCTCCGCACTTGCGTTTAATTCCTCTGCAGACGCGGCAACTTGATTCGAATAATTCGCAATCCCGCTAATCATTTTCCGCAAATTCTCCGTCATTTTTTCAAAAGATTGGTTTAAACGAAAAATCTCATCCTTGCTTTTAAGCATCAGCTTCTCGACATTTAAATTTCCTGAAGCCACTTGATTGGCACTATTGCCAAGTTTTACAATCGGCCGTGAGATATAAATTGAAATAAGTACCCCACTAATAAGAGCTATGAGCGTTGCAATGACACTCCATAGCAAAACCTTTGTCAAACCCGACACCGAGTTCGCTTTTGTTTCCGCTATTTTTTTATCCAAAACTTCTTTCTTCAGCCAATCATTTAAAGACTCAGTCGCTACTGTCATCTTATTGCTGATCGGAACAATTTTGATCAGTCCGTCATTAATCGCCTTTTGTTTATCTGCTGAAATTGAGTCCATGACTTCATTTGAAGTCTGGCTATAGTGCCGGTTTAATTTCGCAATTGCATTCAGACGATCTTTTGTTTCCTGCAGCGTTGAAATTTGATTTCCTTGCTTGATCAGTTCGTTAATCTTTGCGTTTTCCTTATTCATTTTATCTTTATACTCATTAGTTTCATATAACATATAGGCCCGGTAATAGCCTACTTGCAGTGCAGAGGCTGTTTGAATGTCTTTCGTAATCGAGCGAAGTTTTGTTACCGTACCAACGATGTACTCATAAGAGTGATTGGTTGTTTTCATATTTTGATAGGAAAAGAAAGATGATAATCCAAAGAGTAGAGAAACAAGTAAAAAGCTGCCAATCAGTTTTTGTTTAATGCTAAAATTCATGCTGTCATTAATCCCCCAGTTTTTACTTTTTTTATATTGTTTATTATCGACAAGATCTGCAAAAGGTTTAGTTCATACTTCACAGAAATTTCAAGATTAATTCTTGAAATTTAAATAAAGGAAATGGAAGGATTTCGTTGCAACATTGCGAATATAATGACAGTACGTCTATTTTGGAGGAATGGAATTGGAGAGAATTCTGCGCGGACACCATCTTTTATGTGTTCATGGGTTTAAGGGAATGGGCTATAGTCCAGATTTTATTGAGCGAATGACAGAGATTGTGAAAGACATTCGTGATCAGGAAAAAGATTTTATGATTCGCGTTGTTGCAGCATTTGACGACGCTTGTATGGCTTGCCCGCATAGAGGAGAATCAGCGTGCGAGGCTGCAGAAGGTTCAAATGACCACGTCCTCTCAATGGATGAAAAAGTGATTCGTCATCTTGGATTGGAGCCAGGAAAAGTTTACAAAAAATCAAAACTGGTTGCATTAACAGGAGAAAAAGTCGAACCCGACAACCTGGATCACTTATGCGCAGGCTGTTCTTGGCTACGGTACGGGGTATGCAAGGAAGGAATTCGTGCGCTCAAGGGATGAAACGAAACAGGGGACAAACCTCCTGCTTCGTTTCGTGCTAAAAAATGAGAACCGTCTCTCTGGTTTTTCATCTCGCCTTCAACGCCAAAATCCCCAAATATTCTTTTAATGCGATCCGTGTATTTTCAAGTCCGGATGGGACAAATTGATTGCCGTATACAGCGATTTTTTTGCTCGTTCTGTAATCGGTCGGATAGGGCTGTACACTTACCCCCTGCTTTTCAAAATGAAGGACAGACCGTTTCATGTGAAAAGCGGAAGTAACCACTATTGGGTATTTAAAATGGGAAGCCGTCAATATCTTCTTTGTATATATGGCATTCTGTTCAGTATTTAAGCTTTTACGATCAAGTAAAATTTTTTCCCGAGGTATGCCTAAGCTAACAAGCTGCCGCTTGGCAATTTCCGCTTCATTACCTGAATCTTTGAAAACGGATCCACCTGAAATGATGATGGGCAGGCGGGTTTTTTTATACATTCTGGCAGCTGTTAAAATGCGGTTCGCACTATGGCCACTCAATTGCCCCGCACCATCAATGTCTGCTGTATCTCCTGTTGCCCCGCCGCCCAGCACCACAATTACATCACCTTTGATCGATTTCGGCGGCTGGTACATTTTTTCCAAAGAATGAAGCAGAAGTTCGCCGGTGATTTCGGCTGAAAATAGATAGAGGCCAAGTGAAACAATCAGCAAAAAACTGCCTGTCCCTTTTTTCTGGCGGAAAAAGAACCATATGCCTGCAACGAAGAGAATGAGAATAAAGATTCCCGGCGGTAAAAGAAAGCCATAGATAAATTTAATGACGTAAAGCACTGACTCGCCCCCCCTTTCGCCTATTCCTTTTTAACGAATCGTGATTGGGATGAATTGCTTCCTCGAAACGCTCTGCTCATCCCGGATTGCCATCCAACTTTCTTCAATTGTTTTCGCACCGCATTCCTTTTAAAATCACAAGGCGTGAACTCCTCACTATCCAGAATGCCCTTATAATTCCCAATCAATTTCCTTCTGTCCGATTTGGCGCAAAAATGCGTTTGTTCTTGAGAACGGCCTGCTGCCAAAAAACCCGCGGTTAGCGGAAAATGGGCTTGGATGTGGGGATTTTAGGATGAAATGCTGCGGCGATGTCATAAGCTGCTGCTTTTGCTGGGCAAATTTCCCCCAAAGTATAAACACCACCGGTTTCTCACGTTGATTTAGCACTTCGATCACTTTATCCGTAAATGTCTCCCAGCCGAGATCTTTATGAGAATTGGGCTCACCGGCACGGACAGTTAAAACGGCGTTTACTAGCAGCACTCCCTGCTGCGCCCATTTAACAAGATAGCCGTTATCCGGAATCAGGCAGCCGAGATCTGCTTGAAGCTCCTTGAAAATGTTCTGCAATGACGGCGGCACTTTTACTCCTGGCTTTACAGAAAAACTTAATCCATGTGCCTGCCCAGGTCCATGATAAGGATCCTGCCCGATAATCACAACCTTTGTGTCTTGAAAAGAAGTATAGTGCAAGGCATTATAAATGTCGTACTGATCGGGATAGACAACCGTTGTTGCGTACTCTTTTTTTAAAATTTCCTGCAGCCGCTGATAGTAAGGTTTGGTAAATTCACTTTCAAGCAGCGGTGCCCAATCGTTTTTCAAAATTGACATCCTCGTTCACTCCTTTCTCCACTAGTCCTATTTAATGGTTTTCAATTTTCCTTCTTATGACACACTTTGCAGGTTTTTCAACCATTTCGCGGCATGACGGTCTTTGTTATAACCCACTCTGCCATTTTTCATAACCAAAACATCCATTTTCTACTATACACACAATAAAACAATCTCCAAGTATATCGATTCTTTTATATTATAAAAAGGGTCGCATCGCAGCTCAATTGAAAGCTTCTTTCATTCGATATTTATTTTTCAATACCCAAACACTCCATGGCCCAATTCAATGAAAAAACTTACAAGTCTATCATCACCTAGGCACTTAAATCACTTTGGCGTCCTCTGTTTGTCTTGAAATCTTAACCCTTGTTCAGTTATTATAATGATGGGGTATAAGAAAAATATTCAATCATAGGGATATAATACCTTCGTAATCTATTAAACTACAGGTGGTAACGAAAAATGGTTTTTGATGGCATGATTTTGTCTTTGATTGTCGGATTTTTTCGAAAGGGAAATTTAAAAGGGTTATCCTCTTTAAACTTAAAGGCGGGATGGATTTTTCCTTTATTGCTCGGCATCGAAATTCTCATGTTTCTTTTTCAAAACCGTTTTTCGTTTCTTGGACGAGCCAGCGGGTTTATTTACATGCTTGTATACATTGCCGGTTTACTATTTTTGTTTATGAATCGCAAACAAACCGGCTTTATGTGGATATTGATTGGAGTATTTTTGAATTTTTTTGTCATGGTTTTAAACGGCGGGAGAATGCCTGTATCAGAACATGCTGCATCCATACTGGATCCAAGCTATTTCGAAGCACTGAAGGGTTCTTTATATGCCAAGCATCAGGCCTTAACGGAATCAACGAAGCTTGGCTTTTTGGGTGATATCATCCCACTGACAAAGCCCTATCCCCGCACTCAAGTCATTAGCATTGGCGACATTATTATGAACATCGGAATCTTCCTTTTTATCCAGCATTTAATGGTACCGATGCAAAGGGATAAAAAGGTGAAGATATCAAAATCCATTTAAAGAAGGTGAAAAAAGTGAAGAAAGCTGAGGGAATCAAATTAACAAATGTATTGTTTAATGCACTTATTATCGTTTCTGCTATTGTTGCTTTAACTTCTGGATTTAAACTATTATAATTAAAAAAGGAGGAGTTTGTCTACTGAAAAACTTCTCCTTTAATTAAATATTGAGAGAGATGAAAAATGCAATTTTTTAAATCCCCAGCCCATTCTTATCTTTTTTTTGTATCCCTTTCTGGAATAATTGTCTTTGCAAGTCTCATTAATCCTAGATTTTATCATTATGGCGATTTGGTTACTATTTTATTGGTTGCCGGTACAATCTTAATGCTAAACTACTTTATGATTGAATTGCCACCAAAGGGTAACCATTTTTCTATGGATTCATCTATATTTCTCGGAGTTCTTTTTTTATTTGGTTTACAAGATACTTTAGCTATTTTGTTCCTATTTGCTATAATTTTTGCATTAATTCTTAGAACAACTGCTTGGTGGAAACATATTTTTAATTTTGGTATGTACACACTAATGATTTCATCAGCCTACTATGTTTATTTAATTTCTGGCGGAGTGATTGGTGAAATTACCATAAAGAACCTGTTCCCAACTATTTTTTCTTTTATTATTTATTTTACTACAAATATTATTCTTATTGGTGTCTATTTTATATTGTCAGCTTCAGGAAACTTAAATTATATAGTTAAAGGTTTAATTATCGAACCGATTTCTACTTATATTGTTACTATGTTGCTTTCTCAAGTACTTGTAATTTTAATAAATTCACAAAAGATGTATGGACTTTTTCTATTTATATGTATTTCTATACTTTTATCTTTTGCATTCAAACAACATTTCAAACTATTTAAAGAAATTTCAGAAAAGGCTAACAAAGACTTCCTTACTGATTTGAACAACCATGGTTATTTTAAAGAACTTCTTGAAAAAAATGTAAAGTTTGCAAATGAAACGGGTCATCCGCTTAGTCTCGCGCTTTTGGATATCGACGATTTTAAGAAATACAATGATCTTTACGGGCATATTCCGGGCGATCAATTGCTGAAAGAATTCGGCCACCTTTTAAAAAAGATTGCTGATGAAAGAAATTTTATCGTTGCCCGGTATGGTGGCGAAGAGTTTACCATCTTGATGCCGAATACAAATCGAAATGAGGCCTTTCATTTTGTAAATGATTTGCGAAAAAAAGCAAATGACACCTATTTCTATGGGGTAGAAGGTCTACCTTATGGCTGTTTTTCCTTTTCCGCCGGAATTGCCGAGTGGGAAAAAGGCATCTTAAATATATCTGACCTCATTCATAAAGCAGATCTAGCAATGTACTCGGCAAAAGAGCATGGAAAAAATTTAGTGCACCTATTTAATGAACAAACCGATTATTCCGTGCAAAAATCACTGAATCTTGAAAAAGATCTTGAGGAAGCGGAACAGCAATTAAAAATCTTTTTATCAAAGGATGTCTATACATACCGACACAGCAAACGTGTGTATCAATATGCCGTTGATTTTTCAAAAAAGTTGCAGCTGACCGAGCAAGAAAGAAAAACACTTATTCTTGGTGCGCTTATTCATGACATTGGAAAACTGGAAATCCCGCGAGATATCATTAACAAAAAAGGAAAACTGGACCCCCATGAATGGGAAATCATGAAAAAGCATGTTACTTGGGGGAAAGAAATCATTTCAACCAATAAAAAGTTTGAGGATTTGATTCCTTTAGTGGAACTTCATCATGAGCGCTTTGACGGGAATGGCTATCCGTATGGCCTGAAAGGAAAAACGATTCCAAAACTATCGCGGATTTTGTGTGTCATCGACTCTTTTGACGCCATGACAACCGAACGGCCATACCAAAAGACCAAGACATTTAAAGAAGCAATCATTGAATTACGTGCATGTGCCGGCAAACAATTTGATCCGCAATTCGTCGAACCGTTTATTGAGCTAATTGAGCAGCTTGATGCTGAAACATGTGTGGGAACGGCTGAATATGCGGAAGGTGTCTGAGATTGCAGATTTACGCAACCTATAAAGAATTTCAACAAAAACGTCCCAGATCCTGCATCGGGACTTTTTTTACTATCCGAATGAACAGGTCCAAAGTCGGATGTTTTTTTGTCGAAAAAATGCAAAAATATGAATCGTAGGAGTAACAGCAAAGACACAACGAATTTAATAGATTCTTATTTTTTCAAAGGCAAACTTACTGAAAAGTAAGGACGCAAAGCCTACAGGTCTAAGGTGAATTGCTATGACGGCTGGGTTGCAAAGAATGGGATATCCTGTCCGTTTTAGGGATACGATCGATTCTTGCAAATAGCCTTTTGCAAGTTTTTTTATTTTTTTTTAAAAGAAACAAGGGGGAAACGTGAATGGATTTCAAAGAAACGATTCGAAATGCAGCAGCAAGAGCTGTAATCACGGGAACAATCGCATTAAGTTTGAGCTTCTGGGGAGGAAGTGCCTTTGCAGAAGGAACAACCACCACCACCGACCAAGCCACTCCAACTGTTGAAAGCACAACAACTTCTGGAACTGCAGCAGCCTCCACTCCAGATCAAAGCAGTTCAACGACTGGGCAACCTACGTCCAGCCAAACAACGGCAGATTCAACTCAGACGTCTACAAATACGAATCTATCACCAACAGATTCAACAACAGTCACAAGTAGTACACCCAGTCTACTTCCAGGAGATTTCTTTTATTTTTTTAAATTATTAACTGAAAATATTAAATTAGCGTTTACCTTTACTGACGCGGACAAAGCGAAGCAAATTGCCCAATATGCCCAAGAACGGTTAGCCGAAGCGAATGAATTAATGAAGCAAGGGAAAACAGATTTGGCGCAACAAACAATTCAGAAGGCCATTGAAGAACAACAAAAAGCAGTCGATACTGCTAAAAAAGCAACCGCATCAACAAAGGAGAAAACGGCCGATCCTGCTCAAACAAGCGGAGATCAAACAGCTAGCACTAGCCAATCAAGTGGTGGCCTAACCGCAGAAAAGGCCGACTTACCATCACAGCTTCAAACGCAATTTGGTCAAACGATCCTAGCATTGCAAGCCGCTATTGAAAAAGTGGACAATCCAAAGGCAAAGGAGGCTCTTACAAAAAATATTGAAAAAGCGATCGAACATGTAGACGCAAAACTGACAAAACGATTGGCAAAGCTTCAACAAAAACAGAAGACAGAAGATCAAGCCGCTTCAAATGACGGAGCAGACCATCCGCAAGCTTCAACAACGACACCTGCTAATCAAACAGCTGATGTAAAGACCGAAGAGGACCATTCTAAGGACAACCATGTCGAAGAGATAAAAACCAAAGGGATTGATCAGCCTAAACCTGTTAGTTATGAGCGAAATAAATCGAGCGAACAAGAAGGAAGACAACCAGAAAAGAATAAAATGGCTGCCCCAGCACAACCAGCCACAGTAACCAATGTTCAGCCAAAAAGGGTGGAAGCAGATGTTGAAAAGAGCCCTTCTATTATCCAAAGTCAAACACCGGCACAAGCTCAGACTCCAGCTCCTGCCGTTCAACCAGCGGCCGAGGAAAGTGAAAACTTGAAAAAAGCAGAAGAAGCAAAAAAACAAGTTGAGCGCGAACATGACAATAACAAGAAAAACAAAGAAGATAAAAAAGGAAACAACCGCGGCAAGGATGACTAAAAAGGCCAAGGAAATGTTGCAGGATTGGGTACCAAGTGAAAAAAAACAATTTAAACACGTATGACATTGGAGATGACTGGGAACACAAAATTTTAGTAAAAAAAATAGAATCGGTTCCTGAAAAGCTCTCTCTCCCAATCTTGAAAACAACCGGAGCATTGCTATACGACCTACCATTAGGCAAACCACTCTTGCACTTGCGACGGCTTCGAGTGGTTTGCTTTATTTTTTACCGGTATCTTCACACCTTACTGATAAACATCCGACAAATATCGCAGCATGTCGCTTTCTAATCCGTCAAAAACTTATACCGCAAGATGGCGGCTAACCCTGCGCCGTGCTTGAACTCGCCTTTTGCGACCATTTCCTTCAGCTCTTCCATTGGAATAAAGTGCAGCTCAATTTGCTCGCTGCTTTCTAACTTTTGCTGCGAAGCTTTTAGTCCCGCTGCCGCAAACAAATAGATTTCCTCAGTCGTCGAGCCTGGAGATGGAAAAAAACTGCCCAATTCGAGCCAATGTTCGGCTACATACCCTGTTTCTTCTTCGAGCTCTTTTTTTGCAACCGCAAGCGGAGAAGTTTCCGAATGATCAATCATGCCAGCAGGAAGCTCCCATTGCCAGCTTTTTAATGCATGTCGGTATTGTTTAAGACAAATAATGTCTTTATTTTCCGTTATGGGTAGTACACAGACCCCTTTGGCAAAATCCAAAAAGGAAAAAGTCTTTTCCTCTCCATTTGGAAGAATCACCTTGTCAATCGTAATTCCGAATCGATCCACTTTTTGATTGTTCGAACTATTTATTTTCCATGCCATCACATTCACTCTCCGCTTTATCTATATTATCGTTTAACCTACTTTTCATTTTACCATCACATTTCTCCCCAATTCTATTTATATCCTTTCGAGCAATTATGAAAATCATTTTTTGAAAATTCCCCGTGATAATGGGCACCGAAAGAACCATTCGGTAACTTGCAGAAGCCACTTTTTCGCTTTATGCAGCTTTTGTCAAAAAGAATTAGGTTGTCCGTAGACAAATTTCTTGCTTTTTCATCTTTCAAACATGCTACAATTAGCCAAATGAAGTAAGCGCTTACACGTAATGTTTAGAACCAGGCTAAAAAGGAAATAGTTAGTGTATATTTGCACTTTTTACGAGGAGTGATTCTCATGGAAAAGCAAGGGAATTTCCTGGTTGGAATGTTTTGGGGAACATCGCTGAGCGTGCCGTTATGGATCGCCTTTTTCGGTTGGATAAAAATCGTCCTTCACTTCTTGTAAAAATACCAATATATAGAGCAGCATTCTAAGGCACAATCAGAAATTGTGCCTTTTGCCGTTTTATTCCTATCTCACCGCTTTTATCTCCCACCTGCATTTTCTCCATTTTACCACAAAGGGAGATGAAACATTTTCCTCCTGCCAAAGTCAATAAAACAATCAAAAACTCTTCCCGCTAATCTTTGACCATTTTTTTGAATACCCGAAATGCTAGAAAACACCCTTGAACAACACTATGGATAAGTTCGTGCTGCAAAACGAAACAATAGCAAATTCGTTCGAAATAGTGTATTTTAATTAAGGTAATTCATCATTCGGGTAAAAAATTTTTGAAGAGAGATGAGGGAATAGATGGATGACAACTTCAAGTTATAAGCAGTCTACAATTGTCTCGCTTCTGTCGGCAGGAACGTTCATTGCGATTCTAAATCAAACACTGATGATTACAGCGATCCCTCCAGTAATGGCGGAAATGAACATTACCGCAAATAGTGCTCAATGGTTAACGACTGTGTTTATGCTGGTAAATGGGATTATGATTCCTGTTAGCGCATATTTAATCTCCCGTTTTACTACAAGGCAGTTATTTCTATCCGCGATGGGCATTTTTGCAGCTGGCACACTCATCGCCGCTGTTGCGCCCAATTTTGAAATTCTTCTTTTAGGTCGAGTCATTCAATCCACTGGTGCCGGTGTGATGCTTCCGTTAATGCAAACTGTTTTCTTAATGATTTTTCCCAAAAATAAACGCGGAGCAGCCATGGGCTTAGTGGGCCTTGTTATTTCGTTTGCGCCTGCAATTGGTCCGGCCTTGTCGGGGTGGGTAACTGCAAATTACTATTGGCGCATTCTATTCCTGATTATTTTTCCAATTGCCCTTATCAACATTTTGGTGGCTTATTTTGCTTTGAAAAATGTAACAGAGGTAACCAAGCCAAAAATTGATATTGTATCCATCTTGTTATCATCAATTGGCTTTGGCGGTCTTCTTTATGGATTTACAAGCGCAGGAAATTACGGCTGGGGAAGCTCCATCACTCTTGCTTCACTGGGAGCAGGCGGACTTTCATTAGTGCTATTCATTTCTAGGCAGCTGCGATTGCAGCAGCCTATACTTGAATTTCGCGTATTCAACTATTCCGTCTTTCCAATGGCCATTGCAATTGGAATGATCAGTTTTATGGGACTCATTGGGGCAGAAACAATTATCCCATTGTTCATGCAAAACATGCGGGACTTTTCCGCCTTCGAGGCAGGTGTTGCACTCTTACCTGGAGCACTCGTATCAGGACTCTCGGCGCCCATCATCGGCCGCATTTTTGATAAAATTGGACCAAGGTGGCTTGTGATCAGCGGCTTAATCATCATGACAACGGCCACGTTTGCTTTTACCAATTTAGGTCCGGCCACCTCAATGGCCTACATAACCGCTTCCTATACGGTTAGAATGTTAGGTCTGAGTATGGTGATGATGCCTGTCGCAACAGCGGCATTGAATCAATTGCCAAAACAATTGATCGCGCACGGAGCAGCCATGGATAATACCATGAAAATGATCGCAGCCTCTGTGGGAACGGCTATTCTCGTTACCGTTATGACCATGACAGCCGAAAATGCAAAACAGCGGCCGGAAATCGCCTACCCGGATATCCATGGGGCAAACATAGCATTCCTAGTCATCTCCCTTCTCTCCTTACTGGGATTAGCTCTGTCTTTTTTCATCAGAAGAGAAAGACAGGAAGAAACAGTACCGGAAAACTGAATTAGACTTTGAATACCCGCCGGATGGAAATTTTCACTTCATCCGTTAATATGGTAAAGTATGCCTTTCTATGGATTGTTTGGTTTAGGGATTAAACCATCTACAAAGAGCATACTTTTTCATTTTTTTTGCCTAAAACAAATCCACCTCATGGCAATTTCGTTTTTCATATATTTTTCCTAATTTTGGAGGAGAATACAGAGAACCGCTCCCTATATTCCCCCTGCTTTCGACAAATTTTGGATAGTTTCTTGCAGCGAAATGGAGTAAAATAGACCTATCACAATTTTTTACTTTCGGAGGCAATAATGAATAATAAAAAGAAGCGTGTGTGGAAAGTGGCGGGTTTCAGCATTCTGGCTGTTTTTATTCTAGCTGGTGCCGGCTTTGCTTATGAATACTACCAGCTGCAGCCAAAAAATCACTTCAAGTCGGTTCCTGTCGTAAAATCAGCTAACAACTCAAAAGATGCTGTCGTGGAAACCGTAAAAAAATTGGACAATCCGGTATTTAATATTCTGTTAATTGGCTCAGATGAACGAAAAGGGCAAAATATTGGTCATTCTGACTCCATGATGCTCGTTCATGTTGATTTAACGAAAAATGAATTTCAAGCTGTCAGCATCCCTCGCGATACACGTGTTCATTTAGATGGATATGGATATACGAAACTTACAAGTGTTCAATATATCATGCAGGCAAAAAAAGGACAAAAGCAAGGGGTTGAAGCCGCAGTAAATGCCGTCTCAGAATTAACTGGAGTTCCCATCAACTACTATGTAGAAACCAACTATTGGGGCTTTCAGTCAATGGTAGATGCCGTCGGCGGAATCAAGATGGACGTACCCTTTGATGTGAAATTAACGCACCCATGGTATCCTGAAAACGTCAATAAAATCGTTTCTACTGGAACGCATTCCCTTGATGGCAAAATGGTGACAGAGATTGTTCATGAACGCTACTCCTTGCAAAATGGTGAGTACGGCCGCCAGCAATTACAAGAAGAAGCGCTGAAAGGGATTGCAAAAAAAGCGTTGGAGCCAAGCAATATCACAAAGCTCCCTTCACTCATTAAATCCATTCCCGACTATGTTTTAGCGACGAACATGTCAACAGAAGACATGCTCAGTCTCGGAATGGCTGTAAAAGATTTTGATCCTACGAAACAATTAACTTATCACCAGCTTCGTGGCTCCGGTCAAAAGCTTTACGATGATATTTTAAAAGCAAAAAATGACCAAATCGTCCTAGATCCAAAAGAAGTCAAAAAAGTGTTCACGGAGAATTTTCAATCATAAAATAAGAGCGGCACTCGCAGCTTTCAATCAGAAAATTGCGGCGGTCGCTTTTTCGCATTGTGCCGCTTTTGTCAAAAAGAATTGGGGTGTTCGCAGACATATTTCTTATTATTTCATCTTAAAAACATGTTACACTTATCCAAACTTTGAGAGCACTCACAGTCGATGTTTAGAATCTGGTTAAAAAGGAACTATTTATTGTATATTGCACTTTTTACGAGGAGTGATTCTCATGGAAAGGCAAGGGAATTTCCGGGTCGGAATGTTT
This sequence comes from Neobacillus sp. SM06, assembly GCF_050496765.1. Lineage (NCBI taxonomy): Bacteria > Bacillati > Bacillota > Bacilli > Caryophanales > Bacillaceae > Neobacillus > Neobacillus sp. SM06. The sequence continues at coordinate 20,461 of NZ_JBNWEO010000022.1, read as the reverse complement.
TGGGGAACATCGCTGAGCATGCCGTTATGGATCGCCTTTTTTCGGTTGGATAAGAATTGTATTACACTTTCTGCAGAAATAGCCAATATATCAAACTCTTATCAAAGTAGTCTTTAGGCATAACTGGGAAAACAAACCTATTGTGCCTTTTGTCGTTCTATTATTATTTTTTCATTTAAGCAGCATCCGCCATATTGATCATGATTGTTCTGCTAATTGCAGGCTTTCCCTTTTTTGATCGTTTTTTTTAAAGTTCTTCAAGAGTTTGATTCATTTCTCACTCAGTAGTTCCCGTACTTCTTCTTCCCCAACACCCGTCATTTTTGCGATTTCGCTTACCGTCGCACCGTTTTTCACCATATTTTGAATCAGTTGCCTCATTCCTTGCTTCATTCCTTGCTCCATTACTTGTTTCATACCCTGCTCAATTCCATGCTTCATTCCTTCTTTAAACCCTTCTTCTTTTCCAGCTCGGCGTTCTCCTACTATGTTTGAGAGCTGGTCACGCAAAAATTTTAGGCGCGCTTCGTACAGCGCTTTATTCTCTTTATTAGCGTTTGATGTTTCCCATTCTATTAATGCTTCACGTGCTTCTTGTTCGTTCATCGAAACACCTCCAGTTTATATTTCATCGAAATTATATGGAAGCTTGATTCACTTCTCACTCAGTAGTTCCCGTACTTCTTCTTCCCTAATACCCGTCATTTTTGCAATTTTGCTTACCGTCACACCGTTTTTCACCATATTTTGAATCAGTTGCTTCATTCCTTGTTCCATACCCTGCTCAATTCCGTGCTTCATTCCTTCTTTAAACCCTTCTTCTTTTCCAGCTCGGCGTTCTCCTACTATGTTTGAGAGCTGGTCACGCAAAAATTTTAGGCGCGCTTCGTACAGCGCTTTATTTTCTTTATTAGCACTTAAGGTTTCCCATTCTATTAATGCTTCACGCACTTCTTGTTCATTCATCGAAAATTCCTCCAATTCACGAAAAAAATCTTCATTGATTCTTTTTTTAGCGTAATCGGCGGCTGAAAGCATCATTAGCCAAGGCAATTCTGCTGGTGGATTTTCCTTTATTTCGCGGCTGTATTTCTTCCATTTTACCACAAATTGAGATAAATCAATCGCATGAATTTCCAAATGGGAACTCCAGATGAAATGTTCAGTATCTTCTCTAACATGAAAGACAGTGTGAAAATTATCCGTTTCATAAGGAAATAGTGGGTAGTTGAGGATGGTAATCATGATTGTCGGGGTAAGCTCGGAATAATTTTGGCCAGATGATATTGAAGCTGAGAAAAGCCGGGACCAATAATAAAGGACTCGCTCAGGCATATCGTGCTGGTTGATCATTTGAATTTCGACATTGATTCGCTCTCCGCCAGAAGTAAATACCAAGACATCCAGCCTGCTTGTTTTGCCGTCGTCACTTTCTTTCATTAACTCCGTGTTCTCGTATTGAACATCTGTGATCGGATCGTTCTCTTTGCGATGAAGTAGATCATTGAGGAAGGCAATGGTGATCGCCTTTCTGCTTGGCTGGCCAAACAACTGTTTAAACATAAAATCCATTTTTAAATCAAGATATTCTTTTGTCATGAGGAATCGTCCTTTCGAGGGAATTTGGGGGTGAAAAAGAAAAACATACTAAACCATTTTCAACAAAATAACCAAAAATCCTCCTCTAATTTTTTGACAATTTTTCGACATCCACAAATCTTCTTTGAACCGCTTTCTGCAACGCAAGATAGCCTCTATTCTCTTTATTTACATCTCTAAATTTTTTTCAATTTGTTTAGTAAGTGTATTTGAGCCTGTCGCAGTAGGTAAATAAGAAACCAGGAACGGTCACCCGCTTCTTTTCAAAAAAAGCAGATCCGTTCCTGTTCTTCTTGTTTGCTAGATTTTAAACCTCCTAATTAAATATTGCAGTTCTTCTGCCATTTGGGCGAGGGAGGATGCGGAAGCTGCAATTTCCTGCATGGATGCTAGTTGCTGTTCGGTTGCAGCGGAAACATCTTGGGTTTCGCCCGTTGTACGCTTGGCAATTTCTTCAATTCGATTGACGATTTCAACGACCTCTTCGGCACCGCCGGCTGTTTCTTGAATCGACACTGAAACCTCTTGGAATTGGGCGATTACCCGGTTGACAAATTGATCCATTTGATCGAAGGCATCTCCTGCTTTTTGAACAAGAACCATTCCCTTCTCCACCTCAGCCGATCCTTTGTCCATTGATTGAACCGCTTTGTTTGTATCTTTTTGAATTGATGTAATCAATTGTCTGATATCCTCAGTCGATTGCGCGGATTGCTCCGCTAATTTCCGGACCTCATCGGCTACAACCGCAAAACCTTTTCCATGCTCCCCAGCTCTCGCCGCTTCGATTGCCGCATTTAAGGCTAAAAGATTGGTTTGCGCCGCAATATCCGAGATCACTTCAATAATCTGGTTAATTTCTCTTGACCTCTCTCCAAGCGTCTGAATCACGATTCCAAGACTTTGAACCGTTTCACTGATATTTCCCATTTGCTTGGATGATAATTGAATCGCCTCATTACCGCTCACAACAATGCCAGCAGCATCTTGTGAGGTTTGTGAAACAGTTTGTGCATGCATTTCGATTTGTCTAATTTTTGATGATATTTCCCTTATAATGTGATTGCCATCCTTTACCTTGTCTGTCTGCTTCTCCGTCCCGGCAGCAACCTCTTGAATCGAATTGGCAATCTGTTCAGTCGCCTTGCTGTTTTGCTCAGAGCTTGCCATTAGTTCCTCAGAAGAAGCCGCAAGCTGGTCTGCTTTTCCTCCAACGTGGTGGATGACTTCCTGGAGGGCGCCAACCATTTTATTAAAACTGTCCCCCAATTGATTGATTTCATCGTGATTCTTGACAGGAAACTGTTGAGTTAGATCCCCTTCACTCACCTTTTGTGTCACCGCCACCAACTGGTTTAAAGGCTTAGTAATGGAATGAACAATCAAGTATGCGAGAGCGGCACCGATCATAACGAAAAGTCCGACAATCAACAATGTGGTTTTTAAAATGGGATTTGAATCCTGTTTCACCTCATCTAACGCCATGGTTCCGGCAACCTTTAAGCCCGTTAACTTATTTGTTGCAAAACTCAGCTCTTTCTTTTGCCCATTCAATACATACGATAGATCCCCGCTGTTCTTGGTAAGCATCGGTTTGACCCACATACCGCTTGCCTTCGTTCCGGGCTTTTTCGTAGGATGAACAAGATACCTTCCCTCTGCACTGATCACAAAAGGATATCCATCTCTCCCGATTTTAATTCCGTTTGTTACTTCCTTTAAAGCGGATAAACTTAAATCAATCCCGATAACGCCCGAGCCATCCTTTAACTTTTGTGCGACCGTGACAAGAACATCACCTGAAATTGCGTCTACATACGGTTCAGTAATAATCGCCTTTCCATCCATTGATTTTGCCTTAATGTACCATGGACGTGTACGCGCATCAAAGCCTGCCGGCAAATCCGCCGATGGATAAATGAATAAATTCCCCTGTTCCGAACCTGCATACACCGCAGCAACTTCCGGATGCAAAGCTTTGTACTGTTGAAAAGAACGAATCATATTTTGCGCCTCATTAGTAGAAAAGGAGGATTGGTGAAGGAGACTGGCAAAATAGGAGGCATCATGGACTTTCGGCTTAATGTAGCTTGTTAAATACCGATTAATCACATCGACATTTTCCTGCGAACTTAATTGAATTTTTTCTTGAATTTTTTCTTTTGCATTCAAATAGGCAGTAATTCCAATTGTAATGGAAGGAATCAATAAAATGAATAAAAATGCAAGCAATAATTTTTTTCGAATACTGAAACGAAAAACTCTTAAACTTGTAATGCTTTTCATGTTGAAATGTACTCCCTCTTCTGAAATTTAGGGACGGTTCTTGTGCTGCCACCATCTTATAGCGAACAAGAGCCGTCTCATTTTAATATCGGACAGGTGTACAATTCGTTAAAGCATTTTTAAGAATTCCCTGATAAATTTAAAGCTTTCCGCAATAAACAGCATTCAGAACGTTGAAAGGATCATCCATTTTCTTCAAAATCATTCCAATGTAAAAATTCCGCCAAGAAAAGGAGCATTTTCAATGTATTGAAGAATATAGTCCTTTAGCGGGATGGGGATCCCAGTGTCTTCTAACCAATACTCGTAACTAGTGGCCAAGTTCTTTTTGATCAAATCATTGGATTGCCATTTGTGTGCAAGTTCATGATCAATATTGTTGAGTGCTTCAGTCACATCTTTTATTTTGACCATGCTACCACCTTCTTGTGAATGAATTAATGAACATACCCCTTTATTCCATTGACACGATTGTTAACCTATTTAGATCCTAATCGAATCACCGAAACCGTCTAAAATCAGTCATTACCTTTTCATTCCCCATTTAACTAGTATATATACAACAGTCCTAAACAGATTATTCGTTAAACACAAGCAGATTCGCTATACTATGTAAGAAGTCATGTAATGGAGGGATAGAACATGCAGATTGAAATGTGGACCGATTTTGCTTGACCATTTTGCTATATTGGCAAAAAGCGTCTGGAGGACGCGATTCAGAAAATAAACCATCCGATCGAAGTGATCTATCGCTGCTTCGAATTGGATCCGACATCCCCGAGAGATGTGAAAGAAAACATTTACGAAAAATTATCGAAAAAATATGGAATGAGCATGGAGCAAGCAAGAGCCAGCACGCGAAACATCGTTCAGATGGCAAAGGAAGTGGGACTGGATTATCAACTGGACAACCAGATTTTAACCAATACCTTTGATGCTCACCGATTGACGATGTTTGCCAAAGCCCAAGGGAAAATGAGTGAGATGACCGAGCGTATTTTACGTGCCTATTTTACCGAAACGAAACATATTGGCGATCATGCAACATTAACTGATTTAGCAGCTGAAGTTGGCTTGGATCGCGAAGCCGTCGCAGCAATGCTCGCAAGCAATGAGATGGCCGAAGCTGTTCAGGCAGATGAACAGACAGCGAGAGAATACGGCATCACCGCTGTCCCGTTCTTTCTTATTAATAAAAAATATGCCCTCACCGGTGCCCAGCCGACGGAAGTATTTATCGAAGCCATCCAAAAGATCATCACAACAGATGAAATCACCCGATTAAACGGCCAAGACAGTGACGGTTTGATTTGTGATGAAAATGGATGTGAAATCCCGAAAAAATAAGAAACATCGGGACGGTACTTGTGTCTCCCCCCGCTCAAAAATTGCATGTCACTTTTTTTCTGATCAACGGGTCTAAAGGAAATCGTGCCCACATATTTTATAAGAAAAATGCAAATTGCGGGTGAGGCCAAAATGTTTGTGGTTTCTTATTTTGAAAACAAAAATCTTTTATTAACCCAGCTGTCAAAACGTATTCCTTCTGAAGGAGACGAACTGAAAATCAAAGGCCGAAAAGGAAAAGTGACCAATGTGAGCTGTATTGATGAGAAAAATATTCATATCCAAATCACATTGGAAACTGTTCCGAAAAACAAACTCATTGTCGATCCATCAAAAAAGAAAAAAGGAAAATAACTAGAAACACAGGGACGGCTGTTCTAGAGGACAATCGGAAGTTTTGCGCGAAAAAGGCACAACTAGCAGATATGTTTGCTAGTTGTGCTTAAATGTGCGTAGAGATTTTGTTCTTCTGCTCATAAAACCTCAAAAACGCAGGGTCTGTCCCTTCTGTCCCCGTGTCTTCTTAAATTTCTCCACTATCTGGTTTAGGCAAATGATACGATCTTCGTTAATCTTCTACAACATTCGGATGGTTTCTGGCACAAAGATAAAGATGGCTTTCGACCATTTCGGTTGCATCCGCCTGATCTTTAAGGGCAATTTCATAGATGTACGGCCTGTTAAGTAAAAACGGAATAATCGGCTCCCACTGAATGCGGCCAGCGCCCAATGGCAGCCCATCATGGGTTTTTCCTTCACTGTCAACCACGTGAAAATAGTGAATAGAAGGATCGAGCCTTTCCATCTGTTTCAAAAGCAGCTGATTATCCCCTTTAAAAGAAATAAACGCATGGCTGATGTCATAAACCAATGGCAAATTCAATGGCTTGATAAAATCCTCGTACCATCTCGGATTTTCCGCTGTAAAAAGACCGTAAATGGAATTTTCCCATAAGAATACATCCCTTCCATATGTCAAAATTTTCTCCATTTCTCGCACCATTTTTAGTGTATTTTCTTTATGAATGATCGTGGTTTCCGATTTAATGTAATGCGGATGAATCACACACCGAATCGAATGAGCAGAACAAATTTCCGCAAGAATTTGGGAAGACAAATGATAGTAAAGATAATCCTCTTGTTGTTCGTGAATAATATTTAAAAATCTGCCTCTATATTTGGATGGATGATGCAAGAAAACCTCATACCCCTGGCTCAACAACATCGAAATCGTACTCTCCAATTGGTATCGTTTGTCCCCAAACAAATCATCATCAAGCAAATGCAACTCAATAATATCTGGTTTGTACTTTAGACGGTCATATAGCTGTTCCGGCTGATAAGCGCCTTTTAATCCCAACTTCAACACAGAAAATCACCACTTTCCGGAAACCCAGGGTCGGTTCTTTTTTGTCGTGTCAGTACTGACCAGAACCGCCGCGTTGTTCCCAATGTTTCTTTTCTCTTCAAAACTAATTGTATGTATAAAGGCCCCATAATACAAAAGAGATGCCCCAGCAACCGGTAACACTTCTCTTGTACCCTCTACCATGGTTATGATTTTAAGTCCCCCCTCTGCCTCCTGCATCGACAAATTCTTTAAGGGTTTACCAAGTAGCAGGACAGAAGAATTCGCGTTCATGGGTTTTCTCTCGTTTCGAAATTGTTGAGATACAAAGACGGCCTCCCCTCCATCCCAATTTAATCGAATTCATCCTGTCCTTTTTCCCGCTTCCTTTCTATATAGAAAGTGAAAGGAGGTGACGGACAGATGGCACAGGCATCATTAATTCAATCAAAGCTTCGGCTTGTTTTCGAAGTCGGAGTGGATGGAAACGGAAAGACCCTGTACAAAGCAAAGTCATTAAACATCAAAAAAGAAGCAACAACCGATCAACTTTTCCAAACCGCCCAAGCGCTTGCTGCTTTATGCAACAACCCGCTTAACACCGTTGAACGAAATGACAGTTCAGATATTATCGCGTAATGAATTTTTTTAAAAAACAAGGAGGTGACCAAAATGGCCAAAGCATTGGAACTGGAATTTGCAACCGAAACGGGAAAGTCTGCAAGAATCTCGCTTGACAATCCAAAGGAACCAGTCGATCCGGCTGCCGTCAAGCAATCGATGGATCAGATTATTGCGGCGGATGCATTCTTAACCGCAAACGGCAAATTAGTCTCTGCAGCAGGGGCACGTGTCGTTGAGCGTAATGTAACCGATTATACCCTTGCCTAATGAAACAGGGCTGGATTCGTTCGCAATCCAGCCTTGTTGTTAACTTGATTGCGAAAACTAGTTTTTAAGGGAATTCTCAAAGCAGAGATTTTGCATTTAAAAAGGAGGTGGCAAACCGTGGAACAGTTCATTCCCATCATCAGTGAGGTGGGCTTTCCGATTGTCGTAACGCTCTATTTGCTTTACCGAATCGAGTCCAAGCTGGATCTAGTTGTCCAATCCATCCAAAGCCTTCCCGATCGATTAAGAGAAAGAACGTAAACAATCACACGAGCAAAAGGATACAAAATCACATGATTTATGTATCCTTTTTTAATCTGCTGAACCTCGCATTTCCATGGAGATTTTTAGTTTTATCCGCGGAGTTTCGATCTTTATCCGTGCGATTCTGCTTTTTATCCGCGGAAATCCTTCTTTTATCCGCGGAAATTTTCCTTTTATCCGTATTTCATCTCGCCGCCGCGGGGGTCTACTCTTTTATCCGCGGAGTTTTGCGTTTTATCCGCGGAGTTTCGCGTTTTCTCCGCGGAGTTTCGCTCTTTATCCGTGCGATTCTGCTTTTTATCCGCGGAAATCCTTCTTTTATCCGCGGGAATTTTCCTTTTATCCGTATTTCATCTCGCCACCGCGGGGGTCTACTCTTTTATCCGCGGACTTTCGATCTTTATCCGTGCGATTCCGCTTTTTATCCGCGGAAATCCTTCTTTTATCCGCGGAAATTTTCCTTTTATCCGTATTTCATCTCACCGCCGCGGGGGTCTACTCTTTTATCCGCGGAGTTTTGCGTTTTATCCGCGGAGTTTCGATCTTTATCCGTGCGATTCTGCTTTTTATCCGCGGGAATCCTTCTTTTATCCGCGGAAATTTTCCTTTTATCCGTATTTCATCTCGCCACCGCGGGGGTCTACTCTTTTATCCGCGGAGTTTTGCGTTTTATCCGCGGAGTTTCGATCTTTATCCGTGCGATTCTGCTTTTTATCCGCGGAAATTTTCCTTTTATCCGTATTTCATCTCACCGCCGCGGGGGTCTACTCTTTTATCCGCGGAGTTTTGCGTTTTATCCGCGGAGTTTCGATCTTTATCCGTGCGATTCTGCTTTTTATCCGCGGAAATCCTTCTTTTATCCGCGGAAATTTTCCTTTTATCCGTATTTCATCTCACCGCCGCGGGGGTCTACTCTTTTATCCGCGGAGTTTTGCGTTTTCTCCGCGGAGTTTCGATCATTATCCGTGCGATTCTGCTTTTTATCCGCGGGAATCCTTCATTTATCCCGCCCCAGCTACCATACTCGATCGTACCTGGCACTAATACTGAATATGTTCGACAAAATTGACAAAGGCCTTTACGACATTCCATTCCAAAGATTCCTTATGATAGAACATCCACGTTTTGCGTAAAATCGGTTTCCCTTTTTGATCCGTTAAGTCGATTTTATACAAATCCCCTGCATTGTTAAGCATTCTACTGGACAGGATGCCATAGCCCAAACCATTGATCACCATTTCCTTACACGTCTCCACTTGGTCTACTTCGATACTGATCAAAGGCGGTTCAGTATAGTTTTCAGCCCACCAATGATCAATTAACGATTTTAGTAAAAAATCCCCTTGGTAATCCACCCTTGGAAGGTGCGGCAAATTGGCCATATGAATTTCTTCTTTTGAGGCAATCGAAATGGTTTCTTCAAATAATAGATGTTTCCTTAACCCTCTATCGCTATAATTTCCGCGAACAAAGGCTACATGAACATCCTTATTATGGATAAACTGAGTAATATCCTTGCTCCAACCAGTCGTCACTTTAAATTCCACATGGGGATATTTCATTTTAAATAACTTTAAAAGAGAAGGAAGCTCATAATTGGCAAAAAAATTCGATACCCCTAATTTTAAAATACCTGCTACTGTATTATTTTCGTTATTGCTCATATTTCGGACATGTTCTTTTACTTTTTGGTAATGTGCAAGGGCTTCATCCGCGCAATGAACAAGATATTCTCCTTGTGGGGTAAAATGAATTCCACGGCTTTCACGGGTTACGATTTTGACACCTAATTCCTCCTGCAGATGTTTTAAACGATTGGTTAAAGCAGGCTGTGAAATAAACAAAAGTTTGGCCGCTTTTGTTAAATTTTTTTGACTATAAAGTACCTTCAGTATCTCCCAATCGCGATAATCCATTGAATCCTCCCAAAATAAATATGATATAGATTTTATTTATATCTTAGTATAAATTATTAGCATTTTATTTATTTCAATTATTGCATTATCCTTAGACTGTAGCAATAAATCAGGTTATAAATGTTTATACCCTGCAGATAGTATAAAAATTTAGGAGGCACTTTTATGTGGGTTATTACTCGTTATGTAGATACAGAAATTACAATGTTTGAATTTGAAACCGAGGAAGAAGCAAGAGAAGCTTTTCAGAACATGAAAGGCTGTAAAATTTTATCAGAAGTGATTTACTACAATGATCCTCGTTTCCTGCATGATGCAGCATAAGCGCTGTTCCACCGTGACGGTTTTGATCAGAACTTCATGAAGCAATTCAAGAAATGGTTTCATGGTTATCACCCCCTTTCCGATAAGGGGGTTTTTCCTTTTATCCGCGCGATTTCGGTTTTTATCCGCGGAGTTTTCCCGTTTATCCGCGGGTTTTCTCTTTTTATCCGCGGAAATTTGCTTTTTATCCGCGGTCATTCTCACCTTATCCGTGAAAATCATCCGTTTATCCGTATTTCCGCTCACTGCCGTGGGAGTTTGTTCTTTTTTCCGGTTATCCGTACGTTCGGCTGGCAACGAGAGGTTTTCCGCAGGATTTACACGATCCGCTCGCTCATCTACTCTCCTCGATATTAAACTGTTCACCAATTTGTCACACATCCAACCTGTCCTTTTGGCCCGCCCATCCATATTTAGAAAGTAAAGGACGGTGCAGATCGATGAAGATGAAATCAGGCAAAATTGAACAATTTGAATCGTATTCACAATTTAAAACGCTAAAGGAATTTAATGATCATTTTGAAATGTGGCTGGCGGAGAAAAAACAAGATTTTTCCAAGGGAGAATGGATCGGACTGAAACGGCTTGCTCGGTTTTCGGCAAAAATTCCAGGAGTCGCAAATGCAAAAATCGGTACGATCTTAAAAGCGATTCATGAAGAATACCAAAACAACGGCATTTCCCGTTCCACTTTTAAACGAATGGTGCAAAAAGCCATAAAATTCGGCATCTTGACCGTGTATGAAACCGAGCGAAAAAACGGATCGCAATCAAGCAATTTATATGTTTTCAATCGTTTTCCTGCAAATGAACCACCAAAAGTGGAAAAAACGAACCACCATAAGGAAACCAGTAATCTTTCTAAACCAAACAATCAAAAGATAAAGAAACGTCAACAAGAACCGTCCGAATTGAACCATACCTTTGTCAGTGACCGCGTACCACAGCCATTTGTTCAGCAGGCAAAGTATTTTTTCTCTGAAGCCAAAACAATCGAAGAAATGTGGCATATGGTAAAAATCGCCGCATACCGAAACAATAGCGAAACGCAAACAGAACGGATGCTCACGATTGCCAATCATTCCTTCCAGCAGCTGATTCGCAAACTAAAGTTCACCCATGCGGTCAAAAAGCCGATTGCCTATTTTTACGGAATTTTAAACAACCAGTTTGAGAAAGCCTACTACCAGGATTTGTATGAAATGGGCTTTGGAGAGGGCCGCTGTGGATTAGCATGATCCGGGATGTCAAACGGGGACATACCGCTTCTTGAAATGTAAAGAATTCCTTGCATTCTTCTTCATGAGAATTTTGAGGGTTTAGGATTCATTGCTATTGCTCCGTCCATGATAGGGCTACAGCTTTCGACAAAATCCCCTTTTTGTATCATTAATCAAACGTTTGATTAAACTTGGCTCAATCCCATGTTAAATAAGACTTCCCCACCCCGAACAGAGAAAGAAGATTGTCAAATAATGATGCCAAAGGAAACAAACATGCCATTCCCTTTTAAAACTGAATTAGTTTGTGTATAATAAACATATAATAAAAAAGAGAAGTGCGTGAACACTTCTCCCTGCAACTGCTTCCGTCAGGGTGGCGGTTGTCCATGTAGATTATTTTTGAGAACCACCCTTTTGCTTGTGAAGGCGTCGGGTGGTTTTCTTGTGCTCTAGGACATTTTTTCGAAAGAGATATGCAGAAACTTCTCGCACAATCCCTTTCAAAATTTCACGAACCAGTTCAAGAATCGTTTCCATGATTACCTCCCCCTTTCCCAATAAAGGAAAGAAGACGACAATCGCCCACCCTCACATAGATTTCCATTCAATCACTTATTTATCATTCAAAATTGCTCAATCCTTCACAAATCAAAATCCATAGTAGCAAAACAAACCTTCTCTTTTACAATTTTGGAGTCATAATACCGTCCTATTCCCCATAAAACATAGTAATAAGGTTCTGGGGGGATTATGGTTGGTGAAAAAATATCACTTGGATCCGGGCTATGTGACAATCCCTGAAGCAAATGAAATTGTTTTGCGTATTTTACGCATCGTAAATAAGGGAGACAAGTCCCATTACAATAAAATTTTGGAAGGTGCAAAAAAGGGGATATTTGGTGGTAAAAAACACGGCAGCAGAATGTACCAAGTTCGAAAGGACGATATTGTCCAATATGCTGAAGAATGTCTGCAGAACGAAAAAGCAAACCTGTTTAACGTAGAAATCGCACCGAATGAAATTGAAAAACTGGAAAGTATGCCGAATATTGACAACAACACCGCTTCCAGGCTTTATTATTATCTAAAATCTTTACGGTTTTATGAAATCATCTCGCAGGACATCTTTCAAAAGGGTGAAAAAAGGATTATTATGAGCCTAAATTTCGGAAAAATTTCGGCTAAATGAAGCTGACGTTCCATTCTCTGTTACCTTCCTGCATAATAGGAGAGCGAGTGAACCGCTCCCCCCGCATCCTTGTTAACTTTGTAACTGCAACCATGCCGCATATAGAGCGCTTGACCTTGAAGGAAAATAATCACCTCACTCAATGGCCGATGGAGCAGCGGCTTTTCTTTAGGTAGCGACGAACTTTGATCCTTTCATACAAATCTTCAATCGCCGAAGCTGTTGAATTGTTTTCGATAACAACGTACTTTAATCCATTCATACCCACTAACCCGTCCAAATCGTCATTCCGCAAAAACCAGCTCCATGTTTCTGAAATCTATGCCGAATGTAAAAAAACATAGGAATTTTGCGTCCCTTTTCTCAAAAATCCGCTCCATTTTTGATAAAAAGGGCTTTTTGGGTCATCAAAATTAAAAAATGCTCGTTCGCTGTCAGGATGGATTCGCGCTATCTTAAAACTACCCGGGAATACATTGGTAGCGCGCTATCCTGAAGGGATACGCAAGTGGAAGCAAAACAGTTTGATCCGATTGCAAAACAGTACACCCCGATGATTTACAAAATCATCGCCCGTTTGCATATTTATAAAAATAAGGATGAATTTTTTCAAACCGGACTCATTGCCTTGTGGGATGCCTACAAGAACTTCGATGAGGCAAAAGGCACCTTCAGTAGTTATGCCTATTCGTATATCAAGGGAAGAATCATGACAGAACTAACAAAGGCGAGAAAACAAGAAGAGCGATCTGTCTATCCCGATGAAGTCTATTGGGACACCGTTCAGGACAAGCACGCAGAACCGCCATTAGAAGCAGAATTCCTCCAGTCCATCTGCGCTGATTTAACTGATAAAGAAATGAAATGGGTGCTTTACACATCCCTAAACGATTTTTCAGTCAAAGAAATTGCCAAACGGGAGCATGTCACCGCTTCAGCCGTCAAACAGTGGCGGAGCAGCGCCAAACGGAAATTGAAAAAAGTCGTAATTCTTGAAATGAAGGACTGACCTTTCTCACGCGATGAAGCACCGCGCGTTAAAGTTCGCGCGGTGCTTTGAACCAGCCAATGAATCGCCCCTTAGTTATCTTCTTTAAAACCAACGGTCACCGACAAATCTCGCAGAATGAAACCTTCTCTTCTCAATCCTGCCCGTCATTTCATCAAACGTTTGATTAACTTTTTTTCGACAAAACTCGGACAGTTTTAACAGGTTGCGGAACACAAGCACCGCCCTCTTCCTGGTCACTCCAACAACATTCAGCTGCAACTCTTTTCTAGCATTTTCTATTTATCTAAAAGCCGATCCATATGCTGCAAAAATGCTAGCCGTAACTGTATTTTTTGCTTTACCATTTTAATACTTTAGCTGAGCAGGGGGGTGAAAACAACGCCGGTATATAGTATTTTTGGTAGTTAACCCTTATAATTAAATTATAGCTATAAATAGGAGCGATTCATTTTGGTAAAAGGGAAAACAACCAATGGTTTGATGCGTCACTTGAGGGATAATCATGGCATAGAAATTAGCGGAAACAAACCCGCCTTCACGATTGAAGGAATATCTGCAAAGTGAGACTGGTATATCAAATATCACATTGTGGATTACTTTATCATTGTGATTTTTCTACTTAAAAGCTTGGAGTAACTAAACCGGAATTGAAACAAATTGTTCGAAAATTCCATGCAGAGTCTGAAAGGCTCAGAATGCCATACCAATACCAGTACACACCTCTATAATGGGAACCAACTTTAGAAACAAAGTAATTAGCTTAACGAATTATATTTAGGCTTGTATTTTACGAATAGCACAAACTGCAGTATCATAATATATAACTAATAGCGGTGTATAGCTTTGGCTTACACGTAAGGGAACTGGATGCGTCTGGTTCTCTTTTAATTTTGTCCGAAAACAGAATTCTACTCATTCAAAAAAGGCTCATCAAACGGCATAAGCTATATTCAGCGGGATCTTAAATAGAGCTCTTCAAGATAAAAATAACGTTTGATTAAATCTCTATAAACCTATGCAAAATACACATACACCACACTAACTTGATTTTTGCCCGAGGTCAACATGCGTTATTATAATATCAATAAATATTGAAAAAACAAAACGAAATTAAGGAAACAGAAGTACCATTCCCTTTAAAAACGGAATATTTTTATATATAATGGAAATATAATAAAAAAGAGAAGTGCTTCTAACACTTCTCTCTGCAACTGCTACCGTCAGGGTGGTGGTTGTCAATGAGATTTATTTTTGCGAGAACCACCCTTTTGCTTGCGACGGCGCGGGGTGGTTTTCTTGTTTTCTAGAACGATTTTCCGAAAGAAATAGGCGCTTATTTCACGCAAAATTCCTTGCAGAACTACTCGAAAGATTTCAAGAAAAGTTTCCAGGATGATCACCTCCTTTCCCCAATGAATGAAGGAAAAGAAGAAGACAACCCAGCCACCCCAACAATATACAGTTGCAACTCTATTTTAACACTTTTGAAAAAATGAACAATCTCTCAATCTTCCTATCCTGACAGGAAACAAGAGAACCTTCCCCTTGTTTCCTTTTCGAAAGGCGGTCAAACTTCCGAGATCGCGCTAGTCACGAAATCAGCTTTCGAAATATTTGTTGATGGTTGTTTTAAGTTGCTCCGGGTCGATGACGATTTGAGAATTGTTGTTCTGCAGGATGTCGTCGTACATGGTTTTGCCCACTCCTGTATGCTGTTCATAATGCAGCTGTTTGTTCGGGTCGATGTCTTTTGCAGCAAGTCCCAGGCTAACCATATCGGATGTAGACATGTTGGTTGCGATCATATATTTTGAAACAGAATTGACCAAAGAAGGCAGTTTCGGAATATTACCTGGGCTTAACGCTTCCTTGGCAATGCCCTTTAGAGCCTCTAATTGC
Organism: Neobacillus sp. SM06; assembly: GCF_050496765.1. Lineage (NCBI taxonomy): Bacteria > Bacillati > Bacillota > Bacilli > Caryophanales > Bacillaceae > Neobacillus > Neobacillus sp. SM06. The sequence continues at coordinate 5,163 of NZ_JBNWEO010000022.1, read as the reverse complement.
ATTTGCTGCCGCCCATAATCTCCATTGGCAAGCGAGTGACGTTCGCGGGCAAGAGCCAGCACCGTGTCCCCGTTGAAAAAATAACGGCCTGGATCGATGACTTTGTTTCCGATTTTTTCAGTCGTAGGTACATTCATTTGGATTCCGCCGAGTGTATCGATCATCGACTTCAGTCCCTCAAAGTTGGTTTCCACATAATAATTGATCGGTACGCCAGTAAATTCACTAATCGCATTAACAGCCTCTTCAATTCCTTGCTTTGGTCCTTTATCGGCTTGTAAAATATATTGAACGCTCGTCAATTTTGTATACCCGTAACCATTTAAATGAACTCTTGTGTCTCGAGGGATACTTACCGCGTTAATTTGATTTTCCCCTAAATCGACATGCATGAGCATCATTGTATCCGAATGGCCAATTTTCTGGCCAGGTCTCGCGTCTGACCCCATAATCAAAATGTTAAAAGCAGGAGCACTCACCGTACTTTTCGGCTTCGAATTTTCATCTGATGCTTTCTTCACCGTAGAAACAACAGGGACTGATTGGAAGTGGTTTTTGGGCTGAAGCTGGCGGTATTCAAACCAAAGCGCAGCAGCAGCCACTACTACAAAACCAAGCAAACTAGATCCAATCACTTTCCATTTGGCTTTCTTTTTCATAATCCCTCCATATTTGTAACTTATTTTACTTTTAAAAGTATCTTTTTCCCTATCAATCTTCTAATTTTACTCCAAAAGTCACAGTTTTAACAATGAAAAATTGGAGAAACTCGTCAAAAAGAAGATAATTTTTTCATACGGACAGGCACGATATACTGTATCCATACCATTGGACACTTTATCCGCGAGATTTCTCTTTTTATCCGTGGGGTTTCGATCTTTATCCGTGCATTTTCGCTTTTTATCCGCGAAAATTTTCCTTTTATCCGTATTTCCGCTCGGCGCCGCGAGGTTCTGGTCTTCTATCCGCGGAGTTTTCAACTTTATCAGCGAGATTTTGCTTTTTATCCGCGGGAATTCCCTTTTTATCCGCGGGAATTCGATCTTTATCCATGCGTTTTCGCTTTTTATCCGCGGGAATTTTCCTTTTATCCGTATTTCCACTCGGCTTAACGGTTTTTGCTCTTTATCCTAGATCCCTTTTCCATTTTAAAATTGCATTTTTTTGTGTATAATGAACATATAATAAAAAAGAGAAGTGCGCGAACACTTCTCCTTGCAACTGCTACCGTCAGGGTGGTGGTTGTCTATAAACTATTTTTTATGGGAACCACCCTTTTGCTTGCGACGGCGCGGGGTGGTTTTCTTGTTTTCTAGAACATTTTTCCGAAAGAAATAGGCACTAACTTCACGCACGATCCCTTTCAGAACTTCTCGTAGAATTTCAAGAAATGTTTCCATGATTATCACCTCCTTTCCTATAAGGAAAGAAGAGCAACAACCAACCACCTTCACACTATTCAGTTGCAATTCCAATCTATCACTTTTAAGCAATCTGAAAATCGATCAATCCTCGACAAATTTCAGGTAGTGACAGGTACCAAAGTGATCATGCTTTTTTGTCTAGTTGATCAATAGTAAGTCGATTCTTATGCTTGACATGCCTTTCTAAAATAACAAAATCGCCATTTTCAAGGCTATTAATCTCAGCTGCACATTGAATCATTTCACAGCCTTGTTCCCAAAGCCAATCAGGAGGATCAAGGTTTTGGTCTTCAGAAGCTAAAAAAAGAGCTGCTTGATGTGTTAAGCTAAGGATAAAACATTTCTGCATTGGAGTATCAACGAAAAACTCCATTCTGTACCTAGGTGACACCGGAGCTACTTCTCTTGCATCTATTCTGAATTGATTGCCATGCTTTGTAACTACGGTTTTAGTTTTCATAGATTCCACCTCGTTCACCTTTCTTTAAAAGAAGTATGCTAAAGAAACTATAGTGGATCAGTGTCATATTCTCCAATAAAACCTGTGCAGAGTAAAACCTGTCAAAGCAGAATAACAGGCATCAACAGCACCTTTTTCTCTACTTCAAGGACATCATAAACAATAATGACATTGTTAATATATATCCAGTAATAACCGTTAAATTCAAAGTCAGGATAGTCTACAACCTCATCAGCTTTTTCCCGTGGTTTTACCGATAAAATACTTTTGGAATTTCGAAATACCCATTTGGGATTCATTTTATATGGTTTCATTTCAGCAAGCTTCACTCTTGCATTTTGCCCCCAAATGAATATATGGTCATTCGTTCAAACTTACCATACCCATCAAACCCTGCAGATTTCACTTTCCTCAGTAGCGCTTCTGCATTTTTCTTGTTTTAAAAATGCTCCAACTTGCACACGACATGAAGTCTTCTCACCACGAGACTTTTGAGTTGTAGGGCCCCTGCTTTCAAATTTTGAAAAATTCACCTGTCCTTTTTCCCGCTTCCTTTCTATATAGAAAGTGAAAGGAGGTGATGGACTGATGGCACAGGCATCATTAATTCAATCAAAGCTTCGGCTTGTTTTCGAAGTCGGAGTGGATGGAAACGGAAAGACCCTGTACAAAGCAAAGTCATTAAACATCAAAAAAGAAGCAACAACCGATCAACTTTTCCAAACCGCCCAAGCGCTTGCTGCTTTATGCAACAACCCGCTTAACACCGTTGAACGAAATGACAGTTCAGATATTATCGCGTAATGAATTTTTTTAAAAAACAAGGAGGTGACCAAAATGGCCAAAGCATTGGAACTGCAATTTGCAACCGAAACGGGAAAGTCTGCAAGAATCTCGCTTGACAATCCAAAGGAACCAGTCGATCCGGCTGCCGTCAAGCAATCGATGGATCAGATTATTGCGGCGGATGCATTCTTAACCGCAAACGGCAAATTAGTCTCTGCAGCAGGGGCACGTGTCGTTGAGCGTAATGTAACCGATTATACCCTTGCCTAATGAAACAGGGCTGGATTCGTTCGCAATCCAGCCTTGTTCCTGGTTAAATGAGTATTTTCCAAAAGGAGGAGGTGGCAAACAGTGGAACAGTTCATTCCCATTATCAGCCAGGTTGGCTTTCCGATTGTCGTAACGCTCTCGCCGTGAGGCTGATTGGATAAAAATACGCAAAATATAGATTAAAATATCCGAGTTTCCACTATATAATAGGCGGTTATTTCAACTCCTTTTCCCTTCTAATTCCACGGTTCATTTTTAATGCGAATGTCACCCCATAAAACACAAAAAATGGCCACCCCCTTGAATGGAGATGAGCCTGTTTGGTCACTTTTCATCTATTATAATTGGATAAATGAGTGCTGCCTTCCCTTTTTATTATTATTTTTTCTCAATTTGGGGTATAATAAAGGTAGGGAGAAGCATAAACTATACCATGATCCTTTACTTACAGTTTAGGATGAGCAAAGGCTTCGACCACTGGGCCAGATAACCAGTGGCCTTGACATTATGAAATTCTTACTTGACATCTACATTGAATATTACTATTATTTATTTATAATCCTTTACTTACAGTAGGGGATCAGTAAAGGCTTCAACTACTGGGCCAGATAACCAGTGGTTTTTTATTTGTCTAAAACCCTAACAAATAAATTCAAAGGATAGCTATCAAACTACGATACTATCCTTTCTTTATTTATTGACCTTCCCATACTGGACTATTTCTTATTTTTTCCGCTGCCTTTTCATTATCCACTAAATATGCTGTTTTAAATTTCCCTTCTCCCTTTTTATTAATAAAGATAACGACTAAGTAATTTTCCTCATTCATAAATGTAACCCTATGAGTATTATCATATGAATCTCTAGCCTTATCATATCCTTTTCGAGGAGTTATATTCGAGTCTTGTAAAATATGTTTAATCCAATCTAACCTTTCTCCACGTTCTGTTGAAAAGGAATCTTTTTCCGCCTTCCAGCTCTTCCTAGTTCTTTTGTAAAATGCATGGTCAAATGTCTCAGGGTAAAACATACCGCAAAATGAATACTATTTCCTTTTTGCAGAAAAATAGTAAATATAAAGGGGTGATTCATATGGAAAAGCAAATAGAATACTTCAAGGTACTTCAAGATGCGGAGGCATTCCATAGACATCAATCGGTAAAATAAACAGAAAGGAAACTCGTGCATTCCTTTTTTTCATGAAGCTGTTGCGGAATGTGAAAAAAAGCTTCAAAACCAGAGGCATTGCAGAACAGCACGTCTTGACGATTTCCTCTGCAAACAATGTGGTCATAACGATAAGATATCCAAATCCATTTCTCCCGGATCATTTACTTCTCACTCGCAGCCTGATTTTGCTTGCGAGTTTCATTGCCCCCATGTCTCGATGTTCCGCAACCGCAAAAATGAGTCAACCGATAATTCGATAGTACGAAAAAGAAGCAAGAGAAAACTCTTCTTGCTTCTTTTAAAGCAACCCAACCTCATATAAAAATTGTGAAGGGCTTTGATTCATATATCCGATCCTCGTTTGTTTTTTATGTGTGTAGCTTAAAAATAATTTCTTCTTTGTGCGGGTGATGGCTACAAAGAAATTTCTTCTTTCTTCCTCCAGCGAACGTTCATTTTTCTCGGCCCGAAAGTCTGGAAAAATTCCTTGATTCAGCGATACAATGAACACGTAATCAAATTCAAGTCCTTTGGCAGCAGGGCCTGTCAACAACGTTACACCCTCTTCGCACATTAAAAATAGTGAGGAAAATAATAGCTCCATATTTTTAAATTGAATCGATCGTTGTACCGTGATGATTTCGGAATAAAATATAATCGTTAATATCAGCTTGATCAATAATATATGGAGAATGGGTACTAATGATTTTTTGACCCTTAATCGAATGGATTTGATCAAAAATTGCCCGCTGTGAAGAGGGGAGTCTGAGTTGATAACTTTAAAGGAGCACAATCTTTCTAAAGGAGTCTTTAAACTAGTTTTAAAGACTCCTATTCAATTAAGCAACGATCATTCCTTCATTTGGCCTATCTGAGTCGGAACGATTATCTTTTTCCGCTGCATAAGTTGATTCTCTTGAAGAAGTAGATTTACCAGATGCATATATACGATATACTTCATTGCTATAAGGTTCCCAATTCCACTCTTTAGAGGATGCAACTTCATCTTGTGTTGGTAACTCTAAAAATTTTGATGCAAAAACTTTCACTATT
>NZ_JBNWEO010000021.1:0-33902 GCF_050496765.1 Neobacillus sp. SM06 | reverse complement strand
AAAAGTAATATATTTAATGAAACAATTACTAATGTTGTTATATATATAGATAATTGTTTTGATAATAAAATATGTTTCCATTTATCTTGTACGGATCTTATTTTAATCGTTTTATATCTAAAATCATAAGTTCCTACATAAATTCCATACATAGTAAAAATAAATGGAAAAAATAAAAATGTCATCCATTCCAAGGTAAGTGTAATTGATTTTTTAGGTTGGGAGATATATATTGATGTTACAACATTATCATAGTCATATCTTAAAACATTATCGATAGTCGCAACTTCACCACCATTTGTTTTTTTTAGTTGCACATTGGACTTTTGCTTAAGTGCTTCTTCGATGCTAATTCCATCACTTACAAATTCAGCTCTGGTTTTCAAGAATTGACTGTAATAATCTTGAGCTTCTTTCATTTGTAAATACAAATTCCATAACGAGAAGAAAAGAATCACAATAAATGTAAGAAGCAATACACGAGAAAAATATTGGTAAGTAAGCTCTTTTTTAATATTGCTTCGCATAATTTGTGTAAATATCACCCAAATCAATTCCTTTCTTCCTAAAATCTTTCAGTTCGTACATTGTTCCTTGCTTTATAATAAATAATTCATCAATAATCTCGGCGTAAAATTCAAACTGGTGTCCAGTTGCAATAATGGTCATTTTTTTCGACCATTCTTTTAAGGTGCGTTTTAAATCAGTCATAGTTTCGTAGTCTAAACCATTTGATACTTCATCCATAAACAAATATTTAGGTTGTGACAGTTCCGCTATTACTAAACTTATTTTTTTTCTTTGTCCATAGGAATAGGATTTTACCTTTGTCTTTAACTGTTCCTCTGAAAAATATTTCAAGGCTGCATTTTTAATTTCTTTTTTGTTTATTTCTTTGTTTGACAAAAGTTCAATATTTTTAAAGCCAGATAAATTTAGATAAAGAGGAGAGTCATCATAAATAACGTGAATAGACTTTCTGATTTCATCGAATGTTTTTCCATCATACAAAACAATGCCCTTATATTTTTCTAATTTCAAGAGACACTTTAGTAGTGTTGTTTTTCCGACACCATTTTCTCCCATAATAAATGATATTTTATTTTCCTTCAATTTAATATTTAGTTTTTCTAAAACTAAATTGTCTTTATAAGATTTTGTTAAATTAATAAGTTCAATCATACTTCACCTTCTTTTGGACTTTCTTGGGAAAGAAAAGTCCCCAATCCCTTTCAGGGACTCTCCTTTAATCCTTTTAATTAATGCTGTAAGAACCATTTGCCTTTATGGCAAAATAATCAATGAAATCTGAGCTGTAGAGATTGACATCTCCCCAAGGTGTAGGAACTCCAGCTGAAATTGTTTTCGAACCTCTGTACTTCCTCAGACTGGTTGAAGTGTAATACTTTGTAATTCCGTTGGTTCTAACAATGTTAGGAAAAATCCATCCGGCTGATTGCCAAGCAGAACTTGATGAAATGCTAGAACCATTGTAATACCACTCAACAAAGTCTTTTGACCAAGCTAAAGATGAACCTCTGTAGAAAGTGATTCGGTTACTGGCTGCCGATGCATCAGAAATCAGTACACCAAATAAAATAGAGAATACCGCTGAAAAAACTACTAAAAGGCGTTTGGTTTTCTTAATTTTGTTCACCCCCTTTCTTTTGTTTGAATTTTCATAACTAAATAAATAATAAGGTTTTGTCCAAAATTTTGTCTATCCTTTTTTGTAAAAAAATCTAAAAAAATATTAATTTACCATTTAATAATTACTCTTTTTACTGTTTTTTCACTAAGGCTCTAAAAAAGGGCTTACGGGTATTACAGACAGAAAAATCGTTTTTTAAGCAATTAGCTTGAGTGTTTTTAACTTTTTTTCATTCGATTTTTGTTACAATCAAGTAGAAGGTTGATGGATTATAGGAAGTGGCCATGGATGAATGAGATGTATCCGAAAAAAGGTAGAGTCGTCTTACATGTTGATATGAACAGTTTTTACGCTTCTGTTGAAATGGCATATGATCCCTCTTTAAAAGGAAAGCCGCTTGCGATTGCCGGAAATGTTGAGGAACGCAGGGGAATCATTGTGACATGCAGTTATGAAGCGCGAAAGTTTGGCGTGAAAACAACAATGCCGCTTTGGGAAGCAAAGAAGCTATGCCCACAGTTAATTGTGAAGCCTCCGAATTTTGACCGGTACCGGGCTGCATCACTTGGAATGTTTGAACTACTGAGACAGTATACTCATTTGGTGGAGCCCGTTTCAATTGACGAAGGGTATCTTGATATAACCGAAAGCTTTGAACTTGGAGCACCGCTTCAAATCGCTGAGAGTATTCAGAAGCGTATTTTGAATGAACTGGATTTGCCCTGCAGCATTGGCGTGGCACCGAATAAATTTTTAGCAAAAATGGCTTCTGATATGAAAAAGCCGCTTGGCATCACCGTGCTCCGCAAACGGGATATAGAGAAGGTACTTTGGCCATTATCTGCTGCTGAAATGCACGGTGTCGGCAAAAAAACGGCGAGTAAGCTAGAAGAAATCGGAATCCTTACTATTGGAGATGTAGCAAATGGGAATGAAATTCAACTCAAAGCACTGCTCGGTATCAACGGGATCCGCTTAAAGGAACGAGCCAATGGAATCGATTATCGGCCAGTAGACCCGGAGTCTGTTTCTGATTTTAAAAGCATCGGCAATTCAACGACCTTGCCAAAAGATATTGCCAATCAACAGGAATTATTTTCGATCTTGGATTCGCTAGCCGACAAGGTTTCAACGCGCCTAAAACGGAAAAATGTTCTTGCAACCACGCTTGGGATTACGATTCGTTACAAAAATCGCAAAACGATTACGAGAAGTAAAAAGCTGGATAACGCGATCAGCCGAAAAGAAGAGATCGGTGAGTTGGCTAAGAAACTGCTTCTTAAGCATTGGAGCGGTGATCCTGTCCGGCTTTTGGGAATCACCGGTTTTGATCTTGTTGATCAGGAGCATGCTTTCAAACAGCTTGATTTGTTTTCATTTGAACAAGAAGCTCAGAAAGAACCATTATATAAAGCGATGTCCGAACTCCGGACGAAATATGGAAAAAATATTATTGAAACAGCAGGCTTGCATCAAGTCGATCCGGGGTACCGCATCGGAACGGAAACAAGCTTCAATAAAGATTTTTTGCGATCGTTTCCGAAACAGACAGATCACAAAGAAGAATGAAAACTAACAAAAGCACATGTAAATGCTACATGTGCTTTTGTTATTATTTCCCTTGGCAATTGTCCACATCAAGATCGGTTACAGGCCACCAGAAGAAGCCGTCTTTTTCCAAAAGTTCATCTGCCGCTTTCGGACCCATCGAACCCGATTCATAGTTCGGGAAGTTCTCTTTGCTTTTTTCCCAGACAGCTGAAATTTTGTCGACAAAATTCCAAGAGTAGGCAACTTCATCCCAATGTGTGAAGTTCGTTGCGTCACCGCGCATGCAATCGTAAAGGAGCTTTTCATATCCTTCAGGCGTATTCATTGCATTTACTCCACTGTTTGCAAAGCTCAGCTTTACTTCTTGTGCATCCAAATGTCCGCCTGCTTTTTTTGCATTTAAATGCAACGTAATGCCCTCTTCAGGCTGAATATGAATGACTAGAAGGTTCGGGTTCAATTCTTTTTCCGTCTGATAGTAAAGATTCATTGGAATATCTTTAAATTGAACGACAATTTTTGTTGATTTCGTCGTCATTCTTTTTCCTGTACGAATGTAAAACGGAACTCCGGCCCAGCGGAAGTTGTCAATCATGACTTTTCCAGCCACAAAGGTTTCCGTATTTGATTCCTTGTCAACCATTGGTTCATCGCGATAGGCGGGTACTTGTTTGCCATCGATTGTCCCCTCGCCATATTGACCCCGGACAAAATAATTATGGACATCTTCGCCTTCAACGTTTCGAACAGCGCGGAACACTCTTACTTTTTCCGCACGAATTTCGTCGGTTGTCAGTTTGATTGGCGGTTCCATCGCAAGCAAGGCGACCATTTGCATCATATGGTTTTGCAACATGTCCCTTAGTGCTCCACTTGTTTCATAATAGCGGCCGCGTTCTTCGACTCCAAGAGTTTCGCTTGAAGTGATTTGAATATTTGAAATATAGCGGTTGTTCCATAGTGGTTCAAAAATGGCGTTGGCAAACCGGATTACTTCGATATTGCGAACCATTTCTTTCCCTAAATAGTGATCAATCCGGTACACTTCATCCTCAGAAAATGCCGTGCGGATTTGCTCGTTCAGTTCTTTTGCCGAAGCCAGATCATGGCCAAATGGCTTTTCGATCACAAGCCGCTTGAAGCCTTTCACATCGGTTAGGCCGTCTGATTTTAAATGCAAGGCGATTGTTCCAAAAAATTCAGGTGCCATTGCTAGATAAAAGATCCGGTTTCCTCCTAAATGGTAATGTTCATCAAGCTCATTGGCCATTGTTTTCAACGTTTGGTACGAACTTGAATTTGTAACATCATGTGAATGATAATAAAAATGGGAAGCAAATTCATCGATTCGCTCGTCTTTTCCTAAAGCCGATTGAACGGAGTCTTTTACCGACTGCTGAAACTCATCGTTCGAAAGAGGTCGTCTCGCCACCCCAACTACGGCAAATTGTTCAGACAATCGTCCTCTCTCAAATAAGCGATAAAGAGAAGGAAAAAGTTTGCGTTTAGCTAAATCTCCGGTTGCCCCGAATATCATAATTAATGAAGTCATATTTTCAGTTTGACTCACGATTAAAGACCTCTTTTCAAGTAGATTCTTATGTAGCAAAAATAAAGACGTTTTAATTTGCCTTACAAATACAAAATTTTAGCCGTTTCCTATAGATTTCGCAAATATAATGCAATACATGTACAAAAATGCGATTATCAACAAGCGGGTGATGTCCGTACTAGTGGCGAAACAGCGATTAAAGCAACTTATGGTATAGTAGAAATAGCTGCAGACGAAAGGAGTTTTTCTGGTGGATATTTTTTTCTTGGGAACAGGTGCGGGAGTTCCGGCAAAACTGCGCAATGTTACATCCATTGCCCTTAAATTATTGGAAGAGCGGGGGGCAATTTGGCTGTTTGATGTTGGCGAAGCGACCCAGCACCAAATTTTACATACGTCGATTAAGCCGCGCCGAATTGAAAAAATTTTTATTACCCACCTTCACGGAGATCATCTATATGGACTTCCCGGTTTGTTGTCAAGCCGTTCGTTTCAAGGCGGCGAGAGCGAGGTCACTTTATATGGCCCAAAAGGGATTGAAGAATATATAAAGGTGAGCCTCTCAATTAGCCAGACTTATTTAAAATATCCTTTAAAAATTGTCGAAATCGAAGAAGGCGTCATTTTTGCCGATGATCAATTCAGCGTAGAGACTCGGCTGCTCGATCATGGCATCCTATCATATGGATATCGAATTGTCGAAAAGGACAAGCCGGGAGTGCTGCTTGCAGAAAAGTTACAGAAAGCGGGCATTCAACCTGGACCCATTTATAAAAAAATTAAAAACGAAGAACCTGTTGTGTTGGACGATGGCACGGTGATTGAGCCGAGCGAGTTTCTCGGACCTAAGCAAAAAGGACGGATTGTGACGATTCTTGGTGACACCCGCTTTTGCCAAAATGCAGTCGCTTTAGCAAAAGGCGCCGATTTGCTGATCCATGAAGCGACGTTTGCAAAAAGTGAAGGAAAACTCGCGCACGATTATTTTCATTCAACCACCCATCAAGCCGCTGAAATTGCCAAACTGGCGGGCAGTAAAGCGCTCTGTCTGACGCATATCAGTTCCCGCTATGATCGCAGCTTCTTGACAAAATTAGTGAATGAAGCGAAAGAGGTTTTCCCTCATACAGATATTGCAGAAGATTTTAAAGAAATATCGATACTATAAAATGAAAAAGCACTTGTGATCCTTATAAGTGCTTTTTCATTTACGCCAATACCCCTTTTTTAAACCACATTGAACTTTTTTTATAGAGTCTTAAAGCATACTTTCCAATATAAAACGCAATCACATTGCCGGCAAGAACGAGCGGGTACATTGCCCACGATACGGGCGGTGTGATGGCTAAGCCTGATACGGAAAAGAACTCCAAAAGGCTAAAATACGCCAAACCGGCGAGAATGCTTGAAAGTACTGTAACTTTCCGACTAAAATACAAGACAAGTGGAATACCGATTGCCATAATCGGGACGAAAGAGGTCGGATAGACAACCAGGTGAAAAATAAACTTTGCCGCATAGCGATAAAGGATGTAGCCTGCAGTCCCCGCAAGCACAATTCGTAAATCCTTTAGCATCTTTGCCATGATTGTCGACAATAAAATGATGACCGAAGAGCCGTAAACAGGATATACCCAATCGGGCACTCCGCCGAAAATTTGCGACTTGGGATCCTTGATTAGCTCGAGAATTTCTTTGGAAGCAATGCTTTGGTGGTGAAGAAATTCATAAAGGGAGATGGCTCCGTTTTCCTGCTGCATGTTAGGAAATAGCAATACTTCGACCATGAAAAAGGCCCAGAAAGTATGCAGGCTTTTCCAAGAAGGCGGTACCGGATGATAGTGATAATAGCCTGTCCAAACTCCGTAAATTATCACGCCCGTCGCTACATAATAAATAAAGTGGGTCGGACTCCAGGTGGTCAAGTCAATGCCCCTTAGTAAATGATACGTAAAATCGAGCGGTATTCCGATAATAAATAGAATATAGCCAATCGTAATCCAAATTTTTGATGAAACAGATAAGTAAAATGGTTTGCGATATTCCTGAAACAGCAAGATACCGCCGAGTATAAAACCCGAAAAATTCACAAGATGCGGGATGGAATATTCTTCGAACAAATATTTAAAATGGTAAGAGGCATCCCAGGAAGAGCCGATCACTTTTAAAAAGAGGGCGATTGCCCATAATTTGTAATAGTTCATGTTGTATCCCCTTTACTTTTACTAAAATGGAGAGATTTTTTTGAAAACGAAACGGGTTTCTGTTCTTTTCTTCCTAGTGTTTACGGTTTCGTCGGTATGGGCTCAGCCATTCTTTGCCCACAACTTAGAAAAACGTGGCAGCAATGGTAGTGTAGAAGCAATGCTGCAGCCTAACAAGCATTTGTCGATTTGGGAGCATATCCTGCTTTACAGCGTCAATGGGTTGCTTCTGTTTTTTTCAATTATCCTTATTAGTATGTTACTTCGCCGAAAAAAACCGGGGAAAATTCTTGTTTTCTTTCTTTTGACACTTGCGATTGGCTATATGATCATTCTTCGCTATGGCAGCATGTCCGACTTACTTGGCTGAATCATCCAGGAATAGTGTAGCACTTACTGGTGATAGTGTGTATTTTTAAAAACGGAAAAAAGGATGGCACGCTGCCATCCTCTAAAGTAGTGATTTCCATCCGCGTTCATATTGCTTCGGCGCTTCGATCTCTACGCCAAGTGCTTTTGCCGCCGTTCGCGGCCAGTAGGGATCGCGAAGCAATTCCCGTCCGAGAAAAACTAAATCCGCTCGATTGTTTTGGATAATTTCTTCTGCCTGGACAGGGGAGGTAATTAAACCAAGGCCGCTTGTATCCATTTCAGCCTCCCGCTTGATTTGCTCAGCAAATTTAACTTGATAACCGGGGTAAGCATGAATATGTGCCGGTACAACCGCACCCGAGCTGACATCGATCAAGTCAACCCCCTGTTCTTTCATCCACTTGGCCATGGGTACATAATCGTTTGGCGTCATTCCGTCTTCATGGTAATCATTCGCAGATATCCGAACAAAAAGCGGTCCATCCCAGACTGTTCTGACAGCCTCAATGATTTCTCTTAGGAAGCGGTAGCGATTTTCAGCCGAACCTCCATACTCGTCTGTCCGTTTATTTGACAGCGAAGATAAAAATTCATTTATTAAGTATCCATGAGCACCATGAAGCTCGATGATATCAAATCCGGCTTTTTTCGCTCTGAGTGCGCCCTGTTTGAAAGCCTCAATTGTTTCATGAATATCGGTTTTTGACATTTCTTTTGGTGCTTTGCTTTTTTCATCAAAAGCAATGGCCGATGGAGCCAGAATTTCTCCTTCCAGTACAGCCTTTCTACCGGCATGGGCGAGCTGGATGCCGGTTTTGGCGCCGTGTTCTTTGATCATATCGACCAGTTCTTTTAGCCCTTCAATATGGTCGTCGCTCCAAATCCCCAAATCCTGCGGAGAAATCCTGCCTTGCGGTGTAACAGCTGTTGCTTCCAAAATAACAAGCCCCACTTGGCCGACTGCCCGCGATACATAATGGGTACGATGCCAATTTTGGATTTTTCCATCTTCATTGTGGCTTGAGTACATACACATCGGCGACATGACAATCCGATTTTTCAAGGTAACGCCCTTAACGGTGTAGGGTGTAAATAATTTAACTGGCATTTCAAACCCTCCTGGATAAAATTTTCACAACTCCAGTATAGCAAAGGAGGCGCAAATTAGAAAAAATCAAGCATGCACTGTCAGGATAGTTGGAACCTTTCAGTTAACTCTTCACCCATTTTACGAGATCTGGCTGCTGCCGCTTTGATGCAAGCGATAAAGGCTTCTTGAACACCATTTTCTTGGAGAATCTGGATACCGGCTTCGGTTGTGCCGCCAGGGCTTGTAACTTCCTTGCGCAATTGGCTTGGTGATTTTTCGGATGTTTTCAGCATTTCCGCTGCTCCGATCAACGTTTGCACGATCAGTTCTTTTGCCATTGCCCGCTCTAAACCAATTTCTGCGGCACTGTTTTCCATTGCTTCCACAAGGTAATAAATATAGGCCGGACCGCTTCCGGAAAGCCCTGTAACAGCGTCAAGGTCGTCTTCGGCAACAAATGCTGTCATGCCAACAGTCGCAAATAATTCGCTAATGATCCGGCTCTGCTGCTCGGTTACCCGCTGATTGACGGCAATCGCTGTCGCTGATTTTCCGACGGCGGCAGATGTATTTGGCATCGCTCTGGCAATCGCAAGCTGCTGATCCGCCAACGTTTCAATTGTCTCGATTGAAACGCCTGCCAATACGGAGATGAGGAGAACATCTTTTGTTAAATAGTCTTTTATTTTAGAAACGGCGGTAGCAGCATCTTTTGGCTTCATGGCTAAAATGACTGCATCCGCCCCTTGAAAAAGCAGGCGTAAGTCATATGTGTAATGAATGCCATATTGCGTTTGTAACAGAGCTAATTTTTTCTCGTTTTGTTGGTTGGTGACCCAAATATCTTTGCCATCCACTAACTGGTTTTCAACTATTCCTGAAATCAGTGCTTCTGCCATGGAACCGGCACCGATGAACACAAGTTTCTTCATGAAAATTTCCTCCTTTTTGGTCTTTTCACCGCGAACGAATTCGTAAAAAAATAAAAGACCCCTCATCCATTAAAGGACGAAAGGTCTAGGCTTCCGCGGTACCACCTTCATTTTCCCTTGTCATCGAAGGGATCACTCAAAGCCGTTAACGCCGGCCGCGTTAGGTTTGCCTAATTGCTCATAAGGTAGGTTCAATGAGGAAGAGGGCAGTGCAGCCTTTCAGCCGGGGGCTTCACTCTCTAATGCCATTTCTCATTTACTGGCCTTACTCATTGCTTTTCATTTCAGTATAAATTTTATTAGTCATTATGCCGGAAATACCAGTTGTCTGTCAAGTGGTAAAAAAACGGAATTTTTCATCTATTTAAATTAAATTATGTGAAAATAATGACAATTGGATAAAAAATCGTTACACTTATCTTTGTAGATCAAATGCAGAAAAATAAAATTATGGAAAGATAATGAATCAAAGGGGTTTTGATTAACATGACAGAATGGAAAAATGGCATTGCTAAGCTTACGGTTCCGACTCCTTATGCAGTTGGCGATGTCAATATGTATGTAATCAAAGGGGATCGCTTAACACTCATTGATGCCGCTGTTAAAACGGAAGATGCCTGGGCAGCCTTTAAGGAACAGCTCGCTTCGCTTCATTTGCGTCCTGAAGACATTGAACAGGTCGTTTTGACACACCATCATCCAGATCATGTGGGTCTGCTTGATTTTATGCCCGATTCAGTCGAACTGTATGGCCATCCATTCACTCAGCGCTGGCTGGATCGGACAGAGGAATTTTTGCATCAGCATGATGCATTTTACGAAAAGTTGTGGGCTGAATGTGGTGTTCCTGCTGAACTTTTTCTAAATCTTTTTTCCATGAAAAAGACGCTCAAATATTCCTGTTCGAATCAGCAGTTGACTGGAACAATTATCGAAGGAGACCGGCCGCCAGGTATGGACGATTGGCTTGTCATTGAAACGCCCGGACACGCGCAAAGCCATATGAGCTTTTTCCGAGAAAAAGACGGGATCATGATTGGCGGCGACCATATATTAGCCCATGTTTCACCGAACCCTTTAATGGAGCCGCCTGTTCCGGGTTCAACGGAAAGACCGAAGCCGATTTTGCAATATCACCGGTCGCTTAAGAAACTGTTTGATTATCCGATTCAATTTGTTTATACAGGGCATGGAGAAGAAGTTTACCAGCTTGCTGAACTGATTGAAAAAAGGATGATGCGTCAGCATGAGCGTGCGATGACGGTAAAAGGCTGGCTCGAACAAGAAGAACTCACAGTCTTTGAAATTTGTAAGCGGCTTTTCCCGACTGTTTATCAAAAAGAATTTGCTTTAACCATGTCAGAGACGGTTGCGCAGCTTGACTATTTATCGTCAATCGGCGAGATTAGTAGTAAAGGGAATCCGCCATATCTTTTTTCGGCAGTGGGGTGATTCCTGGAAAGCCAGCTTTGAGGTGATTAATTCAACCATGGAACAATTAGCAGGTAAAAATATTGTAATTACGGGTGCGTCCGGCGGGATTGGTGCCGAAATCGCCAAACTTTGCGCCGCCCGCGGCGCCAACTTAGTTTTACTGGCAAGAAGCATGGATAAGCTTGAGCAACTGCAAAAACAATTGCAGCAGCGCCACTCGGTCAAGATTGCCGTTTATCAGCTGGATGTCTCGGATACCGAGCAAGTGCGGGCTGTTTTCCCGGAAATTTTTCAAGCATTCGGGCAAGTGGATGTTTTGGTGAACAACGCTGGGTTTGGAATTTTCCGTGCAGCACATGAGGCTGGTATCGAAGAGATGAAAGCGATGTTTAATGTAAATGTCATTGGATTAATGGCATGCACAAGCATGGTGCTGCCCCATATGCGCGAGCGGCGCTTTGGCCACATTATTAATATCGCTTCCCAGGCAGGGAAAATTGCTACACCAAAGTCGAGTGTCTACGCCGCGACAAAGCATGCTGTTCTTGGCTATACGAATGCCTTGAGGATGGAGCTCGCCGATTGCAACGTAAGAGTCACGTCGGTCAACCCAGGGCCAATTGCTACGAACTTTTTTAACATTGCCGATGAAAAGGGCACTTATGTAAAAAATGTCGAGCGGTTTATGCTTCAACCGGAGTATGTTGCGGAAAAAGTGGTCAATGCCATGCTGACAAAGACGCGCGAGATTAATCTTCCGCGCTGGATGAACCTGGGGAGTGTCATTTATACCCTATTTCCAAAGACATTTGAACGCTTGGGAAGGAGAATGTTTAATCAGAAGTAGTGATGGTGCGGGCGTTGCTATTTTTTGTAATGCTCGCCGATCTTGTTTTGAAAAAAGCAGCTGTTACTGTTCAAAAGAATACATAATTCACTCTCAAAAATTTATCTTTTGTAGGGGGGGGAAATGAAAAAATTACCTTCTCCATGACGGTTTAAATGTTTGATGAGTAGAAAATAAAGACTATTACGTGGGGTTATTTATAACTGCGTTTATTTTTTTGCGAATTTCTTTTAAAACTTCAGATTTTGCATGCGTGCGGTGAGCCAGTAGAGCCCGTTTTGACCTGAAAAATAGTCGAAAAGGGCATTAGGGAAACGAGTAATGCCCGTTTTACCCCGAAAAATAGGGGAAACGGGCATTAGGGAAACGAGTAATGCCCATTTTACCCCGAAAAATAGACGAATTGGGCATTAGAGAAACGAGTAATGCCCGTTTTACCTCGAAAAATAGACGAAAAGGGCATTAGGGAAACGAGTAATGCCCGTTTTACCCCGAAAAATAGACGAAAAGGGCATTAGAGAAACGAGTAATGCCCGTTTTACCCCGAAAAATAGGGGAAACGGGCATTAGGGAAACGAGTAATGCCCGTTTTACCCTGAAAAATAGACGAAAAGGGCATTAGGGAAGCGAGTAATGCCCGTGTTACCCCGAAAAATAGACGAAAAGGGCATTAGGGAAACGAGTAATGCCCGTTTTACCCCGAAAAATAGGGGAAACGGGCATTAGGGAAACGAGTAATGCCCGTTTTACCCTGAAAAATAGACGAAAAGGGCATTAGAGAAACGAGTAATGCCCGTTTTACCCCGAAAAATAGACGAAAAGGGCATTAGGGAAGCGAGTAATGCCCGTGTTACCCTGAAAAATAGGGGAAACGGGCATTAGAGAAACGAGTAATGCCCATTTTACCCTGAAAAATAGACGAAAAGGGCATTAGAGAAACGAGTAATGCCCGTTTTACCCCGAAAAATAGACGAATTGGGCATTAGAGAAACGAGTAATGCCCGTTTTACCCCGAAAAATAGACGAAAAGGTCATTAGGGAAACGAGTAATGCCCGTTTTACCCCGAAAAATAGACGAATTGGGCATTAGAGAATTGAGTAATGCCCGTTTTACCCTGAAAAATAGACGAATTGGGCATTAGAGAAACGAGTAATGCCCGTTTTACCCCGAAAAATAGACGAATTGGGCATTAGGGAAGCGAGTAATGCCCGTGTTACCCTGAAAAATAGGGGAAAAGGGCATTAGGGAAACGAGTAATGCCTATTTTACCCTGAAAAATAGACGAAAAGGGCATTAGAGAAACGAGTAATGCCCGTTTTACCCCGAAAAATAGACGAAATGGATTCGAAAATGCATCCAAATTTCATTTTATTAGTATTTACTGAGTGATAGACACCTCTATCACCCCAGTTTTCCCCTTATTCTGGTCTGGATGATAAATTAAGGTATGAATTCTGGTAGGATAAAGAAAACTCGCCGATCGGCGAGCTTCTTTATCCTAATTAAAGAGTATAAACATCTCTTTCTAGTTTTTCCGTAAACGCATATTAAAAAACTTGTAAATAATGATAGCGCATATTAATACAATGGCTACCTCTATTTCGAATGCCCACCCGCTAAAGCTTTTGTCGATGAAGATCCCCACTGCTGAACCTACTGGAAACGTAACGGCTGCCCCCAATATCGCACCTGCAGCCAAGCCAATAAATATACCAAGTATTAAACCCATGATTGCAGCTCCTTTCAAGGTAACGTTCACCTGTTGATATTTTCATTATAATAAGTTTCCACTATCTTGTGATGGTTTTCACAAATTCAACAATTATTTGCCTTAATTTTATTTCAAAAAATTCATATTTTGTCCATTGCTATATTCCGGAGAATTTATCTTAGTTTAAAGAACGAGGCTTTAATGTTAAAATAATATGAAAAACCTATTGACTCCGTACGATTGTACAGGGTTTATGGTGTGTCCGATTATTGAAACCTTATTTCAATCAGAAAGTTGACTGATTCATGGAAGGAGAAAAGAATGATGGTAATAACCAAAGATATGCCCGTATCCGGTATTGCTGCCAGCTGGGATGAGGCAAAAGAGGTTTTTCAAAAATACGGGATTCCAGCCAGTTCGAATAAAGCATTAAAGGAACATATTCAAGGGGAACAATTGGATCAATTGATTTCTGATTTAAATAAAGCGATAGGGAGTACAGAAGTTACTTGTATTGAGGGAGGCTGACGAGTTAAGTAAAGACACTGGATGTGCCTGTTAATTTTACTAAATCCAAAGGAGTTTTTATGGAGATTTCATTCATCCGTCACGGGGAATCACTACTAACTGAAAAGAATAAAATGACCGCTACGGAGTTTAAAAAATGGGTTGAAAGATATAATGATCATGGAGTGTTTGAAAATTCATCCTACCCAGCTGCTGCTCTGGAAAAAGCAGCAGCTGCGTTTCTTGTTATCACCAGTGATTTAAAAAGGTCTATTGAGTCGGCTAGGTTATTAAATCCGGCAGCAAAAATAATATCCGACCCATTATTCAGAGAAACCGAGCTGCCCATTGATCTGCCAAAATTATTGAATATTAAATTAAAGCCGAACACGTGGTCAGTTAGTTTACGATTACTTTGGTTATGCGGCTATTCTAACGAGTGTGAGTCTCTGAATCAAGCAAAATCCAGAGCAGTGAAAGCGTCTCAACAACTAATTCATTATGCCAATGAGTACGAATCAATCGTTTTGGTTGGACATGGTTTTTTTAATAGGCTGATAGCGAAGGAATTACAGAAAAAGGGCTGGCAGAGCAAAAGAAAAGTGACTGCGAAGCATTGGAGCTGTATTACTTATACATTTTGAATTAGTTGATAGCCGTCATTGGCCGATGTCCCTTTTTATAAGGGGAATTTTTCAAATTATCCTTTTTTTAAACAAACAGAATTGTTTTACCCTTGCGTGACTGAATTTCCTAATTTTTCAGGAAAATAGGTGTGTTCGTTTTACGTGACTGAATTTCCCTGTTTTGCTATCTCTACTTTTAATACTGACTACTTGCTTGTTAAAAGCCATTCGATAGGGAAAGCGAGGCTAGTTTTACAGTTGAAGGCCATTCATTTAGCAATATCTAAAATACGATTCCACCGCATATGCTATGCATAAATTCACTTCACTATTCCTTGTAAATTGAATGAATCACCTTATTTTTTAATAAAACATTGAATATTTATTCTCGTTATTGAATTTTTATTTTACTCTTCGTATAAAGGGGAATAATGTATGTACATACCAAAGGCTTTTGAAGTTACTGATAAAAAGAAATTGGTAAACTTTATTCAGAATCATAGTTTTGGCATTCTATTTTCTGAAACTGGGGATGGACCTTTTGCCACGCATTTGCCATTTTTATTTGATGAAACCAAGGGAGAAAATGGGGTTTTGATCGGCCATATGGCAAAGCCGAATCTGCATTGGGGAAAATTGGACAAGAAAGAAGTTCTAATCGTTTTTTCTGGCCCGCACGCTTATATTTCGCCGGCTTGGTATAATGAAACGAATACGGTACCTACTTGGAATTATGTTGCAGTACATGTGTTTGGAGAATTTCATTTAATAGAAAATAAACAAGAAATGCAAAGCATTATAGAAAAAACAGTTGATTTTTACGAATCACCTATGCCAAATCCGTGGGAAGCAAACCTTGATGATAAGTTTATCGATGGTTTAATGAATGGGATTGTGGGATTTGAAATTAATATTAAAAAGATTGAAGGAAAATGGAAGCTGAATCAGAACCATTCGCGACAAAGGCAACAAAATGTGATTAATGGGCTGAAAACAAGAGATGAGTATGATTCACAAGAAATTGCCTTATTAATGGAGCAAAATTTGCATGAAATTAAGAAAGAATGATCGTTCACTAATATAGCTCGTTTATTTCTTCTTCTAGATAAGAAATTGCCTGTTTGCTCGGGTGAGAATTCTTTACCTTTAGTGTGAGCAGTAAACCAAAAGCTAAACAGATAAAGGAAAAGATAAAGGCACTTTTGAAACCGCCTCCTTCGTCGATTAACCAGCCAGCAATCGCTGGGCCGATGAATTGGCCGACTGCAAAATAAAAAGTAACATAACTGAATGCGATCGGCATTTCTGCCGGTCTGACGTGATCCATGCTGGATGCTTGCGTTAACGCAAAAAGCCCGGTAGATGTACAGCTTAAAATGATGATGTGAATGGCAAATCCAATAAGGCTGGGAAAGAGAACAGGAAGAATCATCGATAATCCTGTAAGTCCCATCGTCATAGTCAATGAACGTCTTCGTCCAAGTCTATCTGAAATGGCTCCCCAAATCGGACCACTAAAGATAGACAAAATTCCATTTACCGCCATCAATTGCCCGGCTGCTTTCACACTTATTTCAGAAAATATCATAAAACTCATAATAAAAATCGTTTGTACGATGTAAGTAAGCCCAACGATTCCGTAAATAAGGCCAACATTGATGACGCTAGGGTTTTTATAGATTTCTTTCGCAGCATTTTTGTTATTGCTTTTCACAGAAGATGAATCTGCAGGCGGTTCTTTTATAAAAATAAATGTCAAAACCACCACGAACAGACCGATGACGGCAAATAAAGCCCATGCGACTCGCCACCCGATATCATGGTTCCAATTTTCTAGAAACGGAACGACGATTCCTGCAAATAAAATACCAATCCCAGCACCACTGGTGGTTAAACCAATCACCAATCCTTTTTTCTGCGGAAACCAGGCAACAAGCAAAGAAATAAACGGGGTATAGGTGAACGATGTGCCAATGCCTAAAACGAGCATGAAAAGGAATGACACCCAATAGGAAACAGTAACAGCAAGCCCGGATAGTCCAACTGTTACGAGGGATATTCCCAGCAGAATTGTTTTTTTACTGCCCCATTTGGAGGCAAGAATTCCAGCAAAAATAATGGTGCTTAAATAACCCAATGATGTCGTTGTGCCGAGATAACCCGCCTGCTTATAGGAAAGCCTTAAGCTTTCTCTCATAAATGGGAGGAATACTCCATAGGACAGCCTTGCAAACGCTAAGACGACAATGGTTGTGAACATGCCAAGAATGGAGTAGATCCACAATCGGTTTCGCGTATTCATTTTCATCAAGACCCCCCTTTTTTAAATGACTGGTCAGTATGTATATTTTTTCACTTTTCAATCTATTCATATTATTTAGTTTATATGTAAAAAGATCAAGTTTTTTTAAATGAAAATTCAGCACTTTTAAATACTTTATCAAGCTGTTGATCTTGGCTTGGATGAGGTTGGAATAAACCCTGAATTCTTGCCTTTTTTACAAAAATGTAAATTCAGTTGATGAAGATGTTAATTTATCACTAGCCATGTACTTGTTTACCGTAACAAAACTAACATTAACAACAACTGAACTTTGTGGTAAAAGCTTATCAGATTTTATTCAAATCTTAATTAACCATAATATTCATTGGGCTGAGTATACAGAGGAGCATAAAAAACAAGATGATGCAACCATTGAATTTATTTTAAAAGAAGATGGTAAACAGGATGAAAACAATATGTAATACTTGTCCTATTATTGGTCTATATATCATTAGTCATCTTGTATAACTATGGGAACTGTTTGATTCTATATTTTGTAATTATTTGTAGATTTTAATCGAAAAATGTAGATTGAAATGTATTGTGTATTATCTTTTTGTTAGATATTCTTAAGGGGTATTCCAATTATTTACTAATGGAGTAGGAATTACAAGGGGGCGAAAGATGAATAGACTGAGGATTAAGTTTTTGCAGAGAAAGGTAGCCTGTTGGACATTTATTATCCTTTTAATAATGGGGCTTGTTCCGCCAAAAAATCACCAAGTCGTTTATGCCCAAACTGATACAAAACCACAAGTATCTGAAGAAAACAAACAAGTGAAAGAAAAAGTAAAGGCACCACCTCCACCACCGTTCAAAAGAGAGACAAAAGAAATCAAGGAAAAACGAGGAAAAAACACAGAAGTTATTCAAAACGAAAATGGTACTTATACAAAGAAAATATATTTTTCACCGATTTACCGATTGAATAACGAAAATGAACTTAAACGCATTTCTACTAAATTAGTTCCATCCCAAAAAGGTTTAATTGAACCTGAAAATACCTCCATCCATGTAACCTTTCAGCCGAAGTTAAACAAGGGACAATATGCCTCCGTTTCTTTCAATGATTACATCATGAATTATCAATTTTTAGGTTCTCAAGGGGAAAGAGATTTTACAGAACCGAAAGTAGCAGATGCCAAAGTCAAAGAGAATAAAGTGACTTATAAGGATATTGTTGATGGTCTAGACCTGCGGAATGTAAGCTTTGATCGACAGGTCAAAGAAGATATCATTCTTAACTCCTATAAAGGATTTTCTGAGTTTCAGTTTTTCATAGAAACTCGACTAGATGCAGCAATAAAAGAGGATGGAAACATCCAATTCAACGATGGCGAAAAAAATATTTTTTCGATTCCAAAGCCATTTATGACCGATTCCAATATTGATCCATTATCCGGGGAACCCCAACGTTCGGACAATGTTTCTTATGATTTAATTAAAGCTGCTGGCGGCTACAAGTTGATTGTGAAAGCAGATCCTACTTGGCTGAAAGATGCAAACCGAAAATACCCCGTTTATATTGACCCAACAACTGAATTCGGTACCTCAATGGATACTTTTGCTTCCAGTGCTTTTCCAAACACGAACTATGATCGCTTTTGGGAATCTTCGCTGGGGTATTACTCAATTAAAGTGGGTTATTATGACAGCACGACAGGCTGGAATTATGGTTATTTTCAACAGGACTTATCTGCATTAAAAGGGGCAATTGTAGACAATGCAGTATTTTATGCTTATACCGCCCATTCTTATTATCCAACCACTCCTACAGAAGTAGACATCAATGAAGTGGGGCAGGCATGGAACCCCAGAACGCTCACATGGAATAACAAGCCTTTTACTTCCGGAATCATTGCATCCGATTCTGTTTACCAAGGTCAATGGGCTGGATTTAATGTAACCAATACCGTTAAAGATTGGGTAAACGGAATAAAGCCAAACAATGGTTTCGTTATGCATACGAATGGAAATGGGCAAACGTATTGGAAAAAATTCTACGCATCGGAAAACAGTACAAATCAGCCCGTAATAGATATAGATTATCATTATCCTGCTCCAAATCCACCTACTGGTACTGCATACACATATGGTAACGGAAGCAACACCGGGTATGTCGATTTGACCTGGAATGCGGTGGCTGGTGCCAACGCATACGCAGTATGGATGTTTAATGGAATTGGGTGGGAACGATTTGACTTAGGTAATGTGACGAACTGGTCGACAAAAGCGCAAAAGATTTGGCCGACTTCTGAAGAAATTGCTGCCGGACGATATCAATTACATCATGACGGAGCAGGTGCAGAACTTGCTTCAGATCCGTCGCCGGTTTATGCAAATGCAGACAACACTTATGCAAATTACAAAAACTATTCCTTTTGTGTCATGGCCAAATATCCAACGGGAGAAGAAAGTGGCTGCTCAAGTGCGTTCACACCACTAATCCCTCTTGATAAGCCGAAACTACCAACCGGGAACGCCTTTGCGAATGTCCCAGGATCTGATTCCGGCTATGTCCAATTAAAGTGGGATCCACTTCCAAACGCAACAGGCTACAAAATTCAAGTATTTAATGGAAAAGATTATGAAGAATTTGATGCGGGGAATGTGACTACTTGGTCAACACAAGGAAAGAACATATGGCCCAAAGCAGACGAAATTGCCGCAGGGCGCTACCAATTACACCATGACGGTTTGGGAACGGAATTGGCACGCGATCCCTCTCCCGTTTATACCAAAGCAGGCGGAGACAGCAGTCGGAAATCTTATTCCTTCCGCATTAAAGCCTATAGCTCCGCCGGGAATGCAGACAGTCCCGTTTCTGATGAAGCAATTTCGGTTATTCCGGATAGCGGCAATATGTTTGGAATGGAAGATTACTGGACGTCAATTCCTGTAAAATTCGGAAAGGTAAATGCCATTACAGGGAATTTTGTGATGGATGAAACCGATTTTACCTTAGCGGGAAGAGGACCAGTGATTGAAATCGGTCGAACGTACAATAGCCAAGATCCTTCCAAAGGCCTTTTTGGAAACGGCTGGAATAGCAGCTTAGAGGTTTCTGTTAAAGAAGAGGCAAATGGTGATGTGTTATATACGAAAGAAGATCGAACGGTCAATCGGTTCCTAAAGATCAATGACACAACTTACCAAGCACCCGAAGGTATTTTCCTAAGACTGAAAAAAGACAACGGTGTGTTTACCTTAACAGATAAAGACCAATCGGTTACAAGGTTCATAAGCGATGGGAAAATTGATTCCGTAACAGATGAATATGGCCAACAAGTAAAGTACGCCTATACCAATGGCAAACTGACCAGTATTACGGATCCCAATAACCGGGTGGTTACGATTGAATATACAGCTGACAACAGTAAGATTGCGAGAATTATCGGGCCGGAAAATCGAACGCTTACCTATTCATACAGTGGTGATGATTTGATTTCATCAACAACACCGCGGGGGAAAATATACCGATACGGCTACGAAAACGGCAAGCTCCGGTATGTTTATGATCCGAAGCATACAACTTCCTCCCCTAATCAAACGACCTATACGTATCAAGATAACAAACTGGTGAAAATAACAGATCCGCTTGGAAAAGAAACTTCGTTAAGCTATGATCTGTCGAAGCGGGAAGTTACTGTGACAGATTCAAAGCTGAATAAAGACCGCTATGGCTACAATCTTGCTGGAAATCCCAGTTATACAACGGTAGATACCGATTATTTAGCTTTGAAGACAACGTACGAATATGAAACCAATTTATTGAAAAAGAAAACGAATCCGAAAGACCAAGGGCAACGTGTCTCGGAGACGTATACTTATGATATCAATGGAAATGTAATATCATCTAGCGATGCGATTGGGACAGAAACGTATCAATATAACATTAATAATGATATGACGAAAAGGACAGATACTGAGCAGAAAACCACAACAGTGACCTATCAGGGACAAAATGCAGTATCAAGTGTTGACAATCAATCAAATACTGCCTCTGTTACTCAGTACGACCAGTATGGTAATGCCATTTCCGGGAGTAAGGCTCTTGCACCCGCAGCCAATCTATTAACAAATGGAAGTTTTGAAGATAGTGTAAATGGATGGACTGAAGAAATTGTAAATAATGTGGGAGATGTTTCGACTTACGCGTTAACGCCATCCGATGCACCGGGTTCAAGTGGATTGCAAGCCATTCGTTTGTCTCTTAAACCGACTAGTTCTGGATGGGGAACGGTTCAAACGACTCAAACAGTTGACGCTGTACCTAATCAAAGTTATACATTTAGTGCTTGGGTGAAAACTGCCGATATTTCAAATGCTAAGGCTTTCTTGGAAGTAGCATTAATTAGCAACAGTGGTGTATCTACTCATATTTCGGCAAAATATCATAGTCTAGACGGAACTCATGATTGGAGTAAACAACAGCTTTCCATTAAAACCTTACCAGATACAGCCAAAATAAAAGTGTATCTTGTTTTATCGCAAAATGATAGTAATGCAACAGGTTCGGTTTGGTATGATAAAGCTCAATTAGAGGAAGGTCCGGTGTCCTCTTCGTTTAACCCGGTAGTGAACAGCAGCTTTGAAATGCTTGACACTGATAATACACCAAAGGGTTGGTACCGAACAGTTGCTAATACAGGCGAAGTATCCGATGGGTTCCAAGGAAAACAGGGAATTGTGATCAGAAGACCAAACACTACCGACGCGGATAAGCATTATTTGCAAATCGTCCCACTCAATCAAACGAGTGCTACCGCTTTGACAGTGACAGCGATGTCCAAAGCACAGGATGCCAAAAATACAAGTGGAAGCAAAACAGATTCGGAATATGGGATTTGGATATATGCTGATTATGATGATAAGACTAGTCAGTTCTATACTATTTTATTTCCACTCGGTACGAAGGATTGGAACCGTGGGGCTATCACCATCCCGAAAACGAAACCGATCAAACAACTTCGAATTTACACTTTATTCCGGGGGAATAATACGGGGACGGTCTGGTATGATGATGTCCGGATCTTGGACGGCAATGTTCTTACACAAAATGAATACAATTCCAATGATGAGGCAACGTCTTCCTATGACGAAGAAGGGCATAAGACGTCTTATGCCTACGATGCCTATGGTAACAAAACTACCGAAACAGATCCGAAAAACAACACCAAACTGTTTGAATATAACCTTGACAATCAGTTAACGAAAACCACTCTGCCTAACAATACTGCTGTCGCTTACCAATATGATGATAATGGAAACACCACCCAGAAAACGATTGCGTCCGGCACGAAGTCACAAATTGTAAAATATGAATACGACGTTGACAATAAATTGGTGAAATACATTGATCCGCTAAACCGGCAAATCAACCATTCATACGATGAAAATACGAACCGGATCAAAACCGTGATGCCGGCGGGGAATTATTTGGAATGGACGTATGATACAGCTGACCGTGTAAAAGAATTAAAACACAATGGATTGGTTGCTTTTTCATACGAGTACGATGCCAACGGGAATGAAACAAAAGTAACGGATCCAATCAATGGCATTACCCGGGTAAAATCTTACGATACGGGAAACCGCGTTACCAGCATGACAGACCGCGGCGGAAGCATTTCGTGGGAGTATCATCCAGGATCCTTTAAGCTAAAGTCACTCGCTATCCAGCAAGGGACGTATGCCAACACGGGCACTTACGAGTACAATACGCTCAATCAAAATATAAAAGTAGTAAACGATGGGAAAATCTTTTATTTTGATTATGATGAATTTGGGAACGTATCCTCCTATGTAGCTGGAAACCTGGCGAGTGCCCTGTATCTGTACGAGAATACGCAAAAGGTGACAACCCTGAATGTAAGCAAACCTGACGGCACATCCATTGTCTCAGAAACATATAGCTATGATGCCAATGGCAACCGAACGAGCATTGACCGAAAAGGGGGTCTGCAGCCTGGCAAAACGTTCTACAGTTATGATCAACTAAATCAATTAACAAAAGAAACCCTGCCGGATGGAACGGTCAATGAATACACCTATGACGGCTTCAGCAACCGAACCAGTGTAAAGGTTACAAAAGCAGACGGCACGACTGCGACAACTACAGCCACATTCAACAACGGGAACCAGCTTACTTCTTTTGGAAATGAAACCATCACCTATGACGCCAACGGCAACCGTTTATCCGACGAGCCATTCACGTACAAATGGAACGCAGCCGACCAGCTCGAATCTGTCACAAGAAAAGGCCAAACAACGCCATTTGCCACCTATAAATACGATGATGACAACCGGCGAATCGAAAAGACTGTCAACGGCCAAATCACCCGCTACTATTATGACGGCGACAGCATCAATGTCCTCTACGAAACGAATGGAACCGGCACGGTGCTCCGCCAGTATGTGTATAACGCCGATGGTGTGCGCCTGGCAATGAAAGCGCAAGGGCAAATATTTTATTATCATTACAACGCCCACGGCGACGTCATTGCGATCACCGACCAAAATGGCCAAATCCAAGCCCAGTATGTTTACGATGCCTGGGGCAATATCCTTCAGCAAACCGAGCAGGGGCTAACCGCCGACAACCCGTTCAAGTATGCAGGGTACATGTACGATGAAGAAACGAACCTGTACTATCTCATGGCCAGGTACTATCATCCAAAACATGGCGTGTTCATCTCGGTGGATCCGGATCCGGGGGATGAGGATGATCCGGTTACGCAGAATGGGTATACGTATGCGAATAATAATCCGGTGATGATGAATGATCCCGATGGACATATAGCGTGGTGGATAGCAGCTGCTGTAGGTGGAGCAGCATGGAATGTAGCGACATATTTAATTGAAAATCGTAATAAAGGATATACGTGGCAGGGTGCAGGAAATGCTGCTCTGAAAGGTGCGATTACTGGAGTAGTTTTTGGTGGAATAGGAAGGGTAGCCTTTTTTGCTTCAAAATTAAAGTATAGTAAGCATGCCACAGATTATTTAGCTAATTCATCTAGAAAAATGTCTAAACTTTCAGCGACTTTAACTAGAAGCTTTGGACGTAAGGGTATAGATATTCGATATCCAAATGATCGGTTTGTCCAGACGTTGGGAAAGAAACATATTGTAGTATCAAGAACAAAAAAATATAACATTATCACTGTTGGACATCGTAGTAAACAATCTAAATATTGGAGGAAGACACCATGGTGGAAATAAGTGAAGAGTTTAAAATTGTATTTTGGGGTGATAAAAAGAAGATTACCATTCTCTCTTTTGGATCAATGTATCCTAATGACAATGAGATTTATTTACGTGATTTACAGTCAAATTTAGTGTCTGTATCTTCTGATTATTTTTACTATGAATATCGTGGACCAATTTTCTTGAAAAGCGAGATTATTAACTTTAGTCAAGAGCTATATTTATTGCTACAAAAAAAAATTGAGAAAGCCGAATTGGTTGCTGACGAAGAAGAAATGGAAATTAAAGTAGAGTGTAATAAAGGGAAATTTCAAGTAAGTTTTATTTTTTTAAAAAATGATTTAATTGAAGAAAAGTGGCAATACGAGACGTCATTTGAAGTTGATGAAATTAATCTGAAAGATATTTACTGTAAGATTAAAAACCTATGATATTAAATTTAGTAACCAGTCGATATGACAAACGTCTTTCAATATCGACTGGTTTCACATAATTTTTATAAACATCTTTATTAAATCGAATCCATCACCTATGATTCCAATGGAAAATGTTTGTCCGCTGGTGTACGCCTGGCAATGAAAGCGCAAGGGCAAATATTTTATTATCATTACAACGCCCACGGCGACGTCATTGCGATCACCGACCAAAATGGCCAAATCCAAGCCCAATATGCTTACGATGCTTGGGGCAATATCCTTCAACAAACCGAGCAGGGGCTAACCGCCGACAACCCGTTCAAGTATGCAGGGTACATGTACGATGAAGAAACGAACCTGTACTATCTCATGGCCAGGTACTATCATCCAAAACATGGCGTGTTCATCTCGGTGGATCCGGATCCGGGGGATGAGGATGATCCGGTTACACAGAATGGGTATACGTATGCGAATAATAATCCGGTGATAAATATTGATCCAGATGGTAATATTGCCATTGCTGCTGGATTATATATCGTTCCTAGTTTAGGGCAAGTTGCCTTAATAGCAACGGTAGCAGTCGGGGGGGCAATTGGAGCATGGTATTTAGGTAAAAAAGTAAAAAGCTGGGCTAATAAAAAATCCTGGGATCATATTAAAGAAGGTCATGCTAAAGATTCATCTGTACCTAATAAGGGGAAATTTGGAAGCAACAGAACAATGAAACGAACTACTAGGGCAACAGCTAGAACCCCAAAGGTTCGAGATGGGAAATATGGGCGTACCATACATGAAAAGGAATTTAAAAAATATGTAGGTAAAAATTGGAACGGTAAGTTGACGAAAAGAGTTAGAGTTGTTCGGGATAAAAATGGACGTATAGTTACTAGTTTTCCATATTAATTTAAAAACTACCAGGCAGTTAAAGAACTGTCTGGTAAATGTTTAAAAAAGTCATTAAAATATAAATTCAGTATTTGTTATTCTTTTGGATATTTGTTATCCATAGGATGGGAGGAATAGTTTGAAAGAACCCAAACATACGTTACAAGCAAAAATTAGGCATAACAAAATAAGCCTACTCTACAAGTGGACTTGGGAAAAATTGTATTAAGGAAAGATTTAAACGTGTGTAAACTTATCGGGGATCTGATAGCCTAGAGTTTCTAAGTATTGTATAGCCATTTCCTCCGTGATCTGAGGTACATAAGTTGGTTTAGGTTGGAATCTATATTGTATAACTCTTGGTTAAATGGCTCATTTTTATCTAGCATATGGTAAATACAAACAAGTAACTTATGTGCTATCGCAATAATCGCTTTTTTGTGACCTCTACGCTTCTTAATTTGGTCATAACGTTTCTTGAAGTAAGGACACTTTTTACTTTTAATAGCGGCATTGGCACATTGAACTAGTAATGGTTTGATGTAAACACCAGCTCGCGAAACACGAACCGACTTTTTCTTTCCAGCACTTTCATTGTTTTGCGGAGTAAGTCCTGCCCAAGAACATAGATGTTTATCGGAAAGAAAAACAGACATATCAACACCAATTTCTCCAAGAAAAGCAATGGCCGTAAAGATATCTTTAATACTTGGCAAGGATAAAATTAATTCGACTTGTCGCATGTAGGGTTGAACTAATTTTAATACAACGGATTCAATATCAGCGATGTGTTTCTCAATACTGTCAATATGGTCTAGGCACACACGCATTTTATCGGCTTGTGGTTCAGTCAAATGCCCTTGAATGGATTTCACGATGGTGTCTGTTTTGGTTTTCATCCTTCCGTGTAGCAGCGATGAAACATCGAAATCTGTATCATCGGGATTATCAAGGATATGGTTAATAATACGCATAGAACTTGCACCAAAAGTATCCGAGACTACACTAGAAATCATAATGTTAGAAACTGTAAGGGGATTTTGAACACGGTTTTTCTCGCTCGACTTAAAGTTGATGAGTTTAAACCGATACCGCATTAAATCTCGAATTTGACGAATGGGCAAGGGTGGAATAAAACTACTAGGAACCAAGCCATGTTTGTGAAGGTCGCAAAGCCAAATTGAATCTTTTTTATCTGTTTTCTTACCCTTAATACCCTTTACATATTTTGGGTTAGCCACTAGGACTTCACAGTCGTGCTCCAAAATATTAAATACAGGGTGCCAATACTTGCCCGTAGATTCCATACAGACATGGATACAGGATTGGGATTTTAACCATTCGAGGAGACGGTGTAAATCCTCGGTGAATGTTGAAAATTGCTTGGTTTGGTATTCCGTAACCCCCGATTTGTTCGTAGTACCAACCGTAGCAACAACAAACTTTTTGTGGACATCAATTCCACAGCAAATAGGGTAAACAATTTTAAGCATAAACACATCCCCATAAAGTTTATAGTGGATAAAGCAGACATTGACTGTTTGCCATGTCATAAACAGGAATTGTTTACACAAAGATTAGTTTACGTGCTCGGGTGGCACACTTATTTGTACTTGAAGACAGCAAACGGCACATCTTAATATGCGGGCAGTTTCGAACTGCACCACTCACCTCCCCGTGCTCTGTAGTGTATCTGCGTATCCAAATATATTATAGCAACATTAGGTGGAGAGTAGCTTCACTTTCATTAAATATTTGTGCCTTGAGCGCAGCGAAAGGAATGAAACTTAATATGAAAGTATCTAAATTTATAAATCTAATGAATTTCACTCACGAATTTTTGGATTATAAAATAAAAAACTTTTATGTAGATCATTTAAAAAATATAGTCTTAATTACAATTAATTCTAACAATATTCCTTTTATTATTTATTACAATACAAGGACAACTGATAGAAATTTTGCTCCTTTAAATATTGAAATAGTTCTTGATGATTTATTATTTGTTCAGCCAATCGACCAAAAAAATTGGCTTCTTATTTGCAACTATGAAAAAAACAATGCTTTAATAATGAATAACCAAGGAGAAATAATAAAGAAGTTTTATGTCGGGGAAGGAATCCAAGACTGCCAAGTTGATAAATTTAATAATATATGGATAAGTTATTTTGATGAGGGTATTTTCGGAGATTCAATTATTGGAAACAATGGGATTGTGGCGTTTGATAGTCAAGGACAAATACTTTTTACTGACTACAATGTTTTAATTGAAAAGAATAACGTCCCACCTATTGATGATTGTTACGCAATGAATGTAAACGAAGATGAAGTATGGCTGTATTATTATTCAGAGTTTCCGTTAGTACGAATGAAGAATAAAAAACTATTAGGTTATTGGCCGAATGTTAATTTAAAGGAAAACGGGATATCAAATGGATTTGCGATTGGTAAAGATGAAGTATTGTTTGGGACAAACAATAAGAAGTTAGTATTGTATTCATTATCTGAAAGAACCATGCAAGAGATAATCCCTTTTGGTGAACAAGGTAAAAAAATTGAATTTATTAGTTATATTGGCCGTGGCTCGTTTCTATATTTACAAACGGAGAATGATATCTATTTTATTAACTTATTAGAATTTAAAAAATAGTAATTTTTTAAAGGTGACAATTGCAGTTTTTCATAACCTCTTTACTGACTTTATATTATTGGTAGCCGTTTACCCGATAGGCAATTCACGTACAAATGGAACGCAGCCGACCAGCTCGAATCTGTCACAAGAAAAGGCCAAACAACGCCATTTGCCACCTATAAATACGATGATGACAACCGGCGAATCGAAAAGACTGTCAACGGCCAAATCACTCGCTACTATTATGACGGCGACAGCATCAATGTCCTCTACGAAACGGACGGAACCGGCACGGTGCTCCGCCAGTATGTGTATAACGCCGATGATGTACGCCTGGCAATGAAAGCGCAAGGGCAAATATTTTATTATCATTACAACACCCACGGCGACGTCATTGCGATCACCGACCAAAATGGCCAAATCCAAGCCCAGTATGCTTACGATGCCTGGGGCAATATCCTTCAACAAATCGAGCAGGGGTTAACCGCCGACAACCCGTTCAAGTATGCAGGGTACATGTACGATGAAGAAACGAACCTGTACTATCTCATGGCCAGGTATTATCATCCAAAACATGGCGTGTTCATCTCGGTGGATCCGGATCCGGGGGATGAGGATGATCCGGTTACGCAGAATGGGTATACGTATGCGAATAATAATCCGGTGATGGGTGTGGATCTGGATGGAAATTTTTTCTGGCTGGTTGTTAATGCTGGTTTTGCGGCTTATGATGGTTACCAGGCGTACAAGAGTGGGGGATGGAAAGCTGCAGCAATTGCGGTTGGAATTGGTTTAGTTGGAGGGGCAGCGTTTAAAGGGGCAAAAATTGTATATCGAGCATATAAAGCGGGGAAATTTTCAAAAACTTATAAGTTAGCTTCCAAAATTGCTAGTCGTCATGGAGGGACTATTAAAAGAACAAAAGGGGATGGTTGGAAAGTTAGCGTTCCAGATGGAAAGAAGAATAAATACCAAATACGTATTATGAATAAAGGATCGGGGGGTAGATCAAAACCTTATTATAGAATAAGCCACTCTAGATATGGGGCTTTAGATGCTTATGGAAATCCGACGAATAACCGAGCTCTAACCCATGTTAATATAACGAGAAAATCATATAGACAAATTAGGAATATTTTAAGGCGGTGATAAGGATTGAAAGTTAATAAGGATATACAAAAATTATTAAATAATTTATGGGGTGCTACAATCGAAAGTATAGACTTTCAACTAATTTCAGATAAAATTTCGCTAATGTTAACGATAAATGATAATGAAATAATTACTAAGAATAAGTTAGAGTTCTGTGAAATATCTTCATATTATTATTTGAAAGATACCGCCGAGGATAGGTTTAATTTGGAAGAAATAGAAAAAATAGATTATTTGGAGTTAACAAGTATTGATTATTATCCAGAAGGAATAGGAATGATTAAAATTATTGGAGAAAAAGAATGGATTGATCAATACTATTCCAACGCAAATTTTGCTTTAGAAATTTGGAACTCGTTACTGTTTATAGAAGCAAAAGTTCTTATACTAGACAAACGAATCTTCAAGCTAAAGTAGTTGTTCTTTATTTTTGAACGGAACCTGCCCCTTTTAAAATTTGCTAAAAGAGCAGTTTCCTTTTTTGGTTTTCGATTGTTTTTATAAAAATAATAATCCTATAATGGTGTAGTTTCGGATGGATAAGCATTAGGTGGAGCTACATGGGATGTTGGAACATATTTATGGAGAAATCGTAACAAAGGGTATACGTGGAAAGGAGTAGGTAAAGCAGCATTAACAGGAGTCATGAAATACATCGAAGAAGATTTACAGCTAACGATTAACCAAAAGAAAAGTAAAATTTGTGGTGCAACAAAAGCGACATTTCTCGGTTTCAATATCCAAAAACTGCTGGGAAAGTTGGATGCCGACCTAGTAAGTCGGCAAAACAACGATTTAAAGATAAGCTGCGAAAAGAGACAAGTCGCAAACGATCCGGAACCCTTGAGGAAATTATAACAAAGATTAATCAAATAATCACAGGTTGGATTAACTACTATGGCATATCGAATATGAAAACATTCATAAAGGAAATCCAACGATGGTTAAATCGCAGATTAAGACAATTAATCTGGAAACGATGGAAGAAAGTCAAAACAAGATATAAAATGCTTCGAAAATATGGAATAAACCATGATGATGCGATGAAAACAGCCAATTCTCGAAAGGGATACTGGCGTATCTCTCGGAGTGAAATAGTCCCAACTTTATGAGAAACGATACTTAAAAGGTTGAACCGCCCTGTACGGGTCCGTACGCAGGGTGGTGTGAGAGGTCGACTAGCCAATTAATGGCTAGTCATCTACTCGATTGGGTCGAGGATAACGAAGGATGTTTTTTTTATTAAGGAATTCATCCAAATACAAAAATAGTAAACAAGGGAAAGCTTTTGATATATGATGAATTTCGCAGCTCGAATCTGTCACAAGAAAAGGCCAAACAACGCCATTTGCCACCTATAAATACGATGATGACAACCGGCGAATCGAAAAGACTGTCAACGGCCAAATCACTCGCTACTATTATGACGGCGACAGCATCAATGTCCTCTACGAAACGGACGGAACCGGCACGGTGCTCCGCCAGTATGTGTATAACTCCGATGATGTACGCCTGGCAATGAAAGCGCAAGGGCAAATATTTTATTATCATTACAACACCCACGGCGACGTCATTGCGATCACCGACCAAAATGGCCAAATCCAAGCCCAGTATGCTTACGATGCCTGGGGCAATATCCTTCAACAAATCGAGCAGGGGTTAACCGCCGACAACCCGTTCAAGTATGCAGGGTACATGTACGATGAAGAAACGAACCTGTACTATCTCATGGCCAGGTATTATCATCCAAAACATGGCGTGTTCATCTCGGTGGATCCAGACCCGGGGGATGAGGATGATCCGGTTACGCAGAATGGGTATACGTATGCGAATAATAATCCGGTGATGGGTGTGGATCCGGATGGAAATTTTGTATGGATGTTATTAAATGCTGGGTTTCGGCTTATGATGGGTATCAGGCATATAAGAGTGGAGGGTGGAAAGCTGCTGCAATTGCTCTAGGTGTTGGTTTAGTTGGAGGGTCTGCGTTTAAAGCAGTTAAAGCCTATAAAGTTGCAAAAGGTGCTTCTAGATTTTGGTGTAAAGGTACGTATAAGAGTAGTGCTGCCTCCTTAGCAGACCACTATAAAAGACATGTAATCTGGAATGGTCGATTGTATAGTAAAGAAAGATATACAAATATGGCGAGAGCTTTCTATCAGTCAAACAAACACTTACGCCAGCCATACACATTAAAAACAGGTAAAAAGGGGTATAAGATTAAAAATGGAAAAGTCGGAGGTTATTATACTAGATCGGGGAAAATAGTAACTTTTTGGAATAATAAATGGAGAAAAAGATAATATTTTTGTACTGATACCAAATTTTAATTACTAGAATGAGGTGAATTACACTGAATGCAAATAGAAAAGGAATTGCTTTCAAAGCTTAAAAACTTTAATAATATGTTAAAAACAGGATTTCCTTCAGAAGATATAGAAAAGATTGAAAAGGATATCTTTCATGATGGTGAACAGCACTTTTTAGCGGGGGATTTTGATAGTTATTGTTCCCTTATCAGAGGGAGTCTAGGTTATGTACTTTCTAACAGGAAGATACCTCGTTATCAACGAGAACTGTTAAATAAAGATTTTTTTGCTATGTACCCTCATTATAGTTATTTAAAGCAAAGCTTACAAATGTACCCTGAATTTGAAAGGGACTTAATAGTTCACGAAAATACGCGGGAATTATTATTAGAAGTAATCAAATTATACAAAAAAAGTATATTTGGTTAATTTTAAATAATTCCATTCTTTAATTTACAAATGCGTGGCCTAACTCCACCGTCTTTAGACGGTATCAGTTTTTTAGCCTTATTTGGTTCTGTCCATACTTATAGAGAGGTGAAAGTATGGACGGATATAAGAAAAATGGTCATGCGGTATATGATTTAAAATACCACGTGATTTGGGTTACAAAATATAGATACAAAGTGCTATATGGGTAGATTGCAATAAGAACAAGGGAACTAATTAGGCATGGCTGCGAAGAGGTATTACAATCTTGTAGGGGAGTGTTGGGAAAGATCACATTCATTTGTTGCTTTCCTTTCCTCCAAGCCTTGCTCCAAGTAAATATTGCAATATCTTAAAGGAAGATTCTCAAGGTTATTGCAAGATGAATTTCCAGAACTAAAAAAGAGATACTGGGGGACAGCACTTATGGGGCAAGAGGATATTTCTGTGTAACTGTTGATACTGTTACAGAGGAAATAATAAGAAATTACATAGCCAATCAATATAATGCTACATATAAACTAGACAATAAAAAAGGAGTTTCTTAGTTGTATGTCAACCACTCGAAGAAAGTTTAACCCAGAAGAAAAAGCGCAAATTGTACTGGAAATCCTAAAGGAAGAAAAGTCAGTTTCACAGCTCGCTTCTGAGCATGGGATCCATACCAATGTCCTCAACCGGTGGAAATCCGAGGTGGTACAAAACCTCTCACAGCTGTTTGTTGATGATCGTAAAGGTATCACCAAAATGAAAAAAGAATATGAACAACAAATCAATGAACTCTACGCCGAGGTTGGTAAGTTAACCACCCAATTGTCGTGGCTTAAAAAAAAATCTGGCCTCTAACTTTACTCGTGAAGAGCGTATTGATCTCATAGAATGGGATTGCTCCGAACACTCCATCCTCGTACAAGCGGATTTACTTAATCTAAACCGCACCAGTCTTTACTATAAGCCGGTCCCTCCCTCTCCGGAGGAAATTCGCCTCAAGCACCGGATTGATGAGCTATACACAAAGCATTCTTTTCTGGGCTATCGAAAGATAGCTGCCATTATGAATCGAGAAGGGGATCTTATTCACGAAAATACAGTAAGAAAGTACATGCGAGAGATGGGTATTATGGCTATCTATCCCGGTCCGAACCTTAGCAAACGGGATCTCCAGCACCGGATCTACCCCTACCTACTTCGAGGGCTAAACATTACTCAGCCCGACCAGGTTTGGAGTGTGGATATCACGTATATCCGGATGAAGCAAGGCTGGATGTACCTCTACGCCATCATGGATTGGTATTCTCGCTTCATTGTGGATTGGCAATTGGATCAAAGCCTTGAAATCGGGTTCGTATTAGAGACTATGAGAAGGGCGCTAGCCAAACGCAAACCCGCCATTATTAACAGTGATCAAGGGAGCCACTTTACCAGCCCACAGTACACAGATTTGCTAAAGGAGAACGAAATCCGCATCAGCATGGATGGCAAAGGCCGTGCAAAGGACAACATCGTTATAGAACGGTTCTGGCGTAGCCTGAAGTACAATGAGATTTATATCAACGACTATACTAGCCCGCGAGAAACGAGGCAAGGTGTGGAACGCTATATCCATCTACACAACCACTACTTACCACACCAGTCATTGGATAACCATACACCAGCTGCTGTGTATAACCGGGATGTTGTACTGTTATCCACATGTGAATAACAGTAGCGGTGTTCGTCAAGAAAGTTGTCTTATATTTATATCTAAACTTAAAAAATCCTACCGCGCTTCGCTTGCTGCCCTCTTCATAAAAGATTCGTTCTAACGAACCAATCTTTTATGAAGAGGATGAAATTTTACCAACATTTCAGCGCTTTGGGGTGATCTTGGGTGTAGGAGGAAACCATTTCTCCCACGCCTTCGCTTATACTATGTCCTCCACCTGTGGACAATGTCTAATTGGCGCTATTCCCCTCAATTTCCATACAGGAAGAGGAGATCAAGACCTTTGTATTATAGAAATATCTAAGTAATTAATCTTGTATACACCTTAATTTTTCAAAAAAACTGTCTTGACTTCTTGTAGCAC
>NZ_JBNWEO010000020.1:0-25050 GCF_050496765.1 Neobacillus sp. SM06 | reverse complement strand
CATTAAATTAAAATTGAGTTTTTCTAAAAAAGAGAGGTAAATAAAATGAAAATATTAATTACGACAATTTTTGAATACCCACATGAGGGAGGATTATCAACTCATATTGGAACACTAAAACGAGGACTAGAAGAAAGAGGACATACAGTTGATGTATTTTCTTTTTCGAATATGAACCCAGTAATTAGAAAGATATTTACTCAAGCACCGGGTTTTTTATTAAATAAAATTAGTAAAGGAAAGGGACAGTTATTGAATGATAACCTGAGAAGAAGGTTGCTATCGGTGTATTTATCAAATCGTAAGTCTCAATATGATGTAATTAATTCACAGGATGTATTTGCTGCGATTTCATCAATTGCAACAGGAATTCCTACCGTTGCCACAGTCCATGGCTATTTTTCTTTTGAAGCTATAAGCCGTGGTGCTCTTATAGAAAATAGTAAAGAAGATAACAAAGTTCAAGATATAGAAAAACAGGCATATCAAAAGGCGGCAGAAGTGGTAGCAGTTGATAGCCGTATTCGGGAATATATAATGGAGAAAGCAAATGTTGAAGCTCATACAATAAAAAATTTTATTGATGTGAATGCATTCCAGCCTGATAAAGTTGATGTAAAATCAATAAGAGAAGAGTTTCAAATTCCTGTGGGAGTAAAGGTTCTTTTTGTCCCAAGAAGAATGACTGAAAAGAATGGTGTGATTTATCCAGCATTAGCATTGCCGAAAATTATTCAAAAACACCCGAACGTACTATTGGTATATGCCGGAACTGGTGAACAAATGGAGAAAATTCAGGAGATTATAGATAATAATAATCTTAAACAGAATGTTAAATTTCTTGGCTCTGTACCACATGACAAAATGAAGGGACTCTACGCATTATCAGATATTGTCATTGTTCCAAGCGTACATTCACATGGTGTAGAAGAAGCTACTTCAATTTCTGCATTGGAAGCAATGGGGTCAGGTTCTCCAGTTGTGGCAGGTGCAGTTGGAGGGCTAAAAGAAATTTTTGAGCATAAAATTGATGGACTTTTAGTCAAAGAACGTGATATAGAAGATTTAGCTAAGTCTGTTATCAGTATTTTGGACAATCCAAAATTTGGTGAGGAATTGGCCGAAAATGCTAGACTTAAGGTGGAAAAAAAATATTCACATATTGCAGCCGCAGAAAAATTCGAAAAGATTTATGTTGAAGCTATAAAAAAGCCTAAATAATTTTCAATAAGTACACATTTGGCCGAGGGACGAAGCAAAGAAAAAGAGCGGGTTATCCTCGGCTAAAATTAAACTCCTCATAATTAAAACACTACCGTATTTCTGTAAAGATACCCTGTATACAAGAATTAACAATATTAATACCTAAAATAAAAAGGATTGTTTTTAGTTTTTAAAGTGAGGTTTAAAAAATGCACAAAAATAAAGTAAAAATATTAAATGTAAATTTCGATAATCTAAAAAGAAAAGAGATACTAAATAGTTTAGAAAAAAAAATTATAACCGGTAAAAAAACTTTTGTAGTTACAGCCAATCCAGAAATTGTGATGTACGCAGAAAAAGACCCAACCTATTTATCAATTGTAAATAATGCAGATTATGTTATTGCCGATGGGATTGGAGTTGTAGTAGGTTCCAAATTAATAAATAATCCCCTTCCTGAAAGAATTGCCGGATACGATTTAATGTGCGATTTGTTAGCGAAGGGAAACGAACAGGGATGGAGTGCGTTTTTCCTGGGAACTAAAAAAGAGACGATTGAAAAGGCTATAAATAATATAAAAACAAATTATCCACAGCTTGAAATCGTAGGATGGCATGATGGCTATTTTAATTGGGAAAAAAGCGATATCAAGGAAGAGATTCTTTCTAAAAAACCCGATCTAATTTTCGTGGCTTTAGGATTTCCTAAACAGGAAAAGTGGATTTCCCAAAACATCCAAGCGTTTGATAAAGGATTTTTTATGGGGGTAGGAGGAAGTTTTGATGTTATCGCTGGAGAAGTTAAGAGAGCTCCCCTAATATGGCAGAAATTAAATTTAGAATGGCTGTATCGGTTGATAAAGCAGCCAAGCCGGTGGAAGCGAATGTTGGTCTTACCCTTGTTTTTAATAGAAGTACTAAAAACAAAAGTAAGGAAATAGATGTAAAAATAGAAGGAGTAAGAAAAATGAAAGTATTGCATCTAAATGCAGGGAATGAAACCGGTGGAGGAATGGTTCATATTTTGTCTCTTCTTAAAGAGTTAAAGAAAGAAGAAGATCAATTCATCTTAGGTTTACTAGAAAAAGGAGTATTTTATAAAAAGGCTATCGATGCAGGGATTGATACGATTACTTTTGAACAAGCATCGAGATATGACTTTACGATCCTTTTTAAATTGGTTGCTTATATAAAAAAAGAAAACATTGACATACTTCATACACATGGTGCAAGGGCTAATTTATATGGGTACTTTATTTCCAAAATGACACGGGTTACTTGGATGACAACTATACATAGTGATCCGAGGAATGATTTTCTGGGAAGGGGACTTTTAGGGGGGATTTTTACAAAACTGCACTTGGCGGTTTTGAAAAAACCAGATCATTTTTTTGCTATTTCAAAGAGATTTACTGAAATGTTAAAGCACTTTGGAGTAGACCAGGAAAAGATATCAACGATCTATAACGGAATTAATTTTCAACAGGCTCATAAAGGGAAGCAGACTTCTCTTAAAGATTTAAATCTCTCTCCTGAAGATTTTATCATAATAATGGTAGCTAGGTTTGATCCGGTTAAACGACATGAGTTGGCGGTAGAAGTTGTTAAAAAATTTGCAGCTCAATACCCTTCCGTTAAAGTATTGCTTGTGGGAGATGGATCCACAAAACCTAAAATTGAGGAACTTGTTGCCCAAGAAGGGCTTGAGAATCATATTATTTTTCTTGGGTATAGAGAAGACGTAGCTGCATTGTTTCGTTTAGCTGACGTAACTCTATTACT
The DNA here is from genome assembly GCF_050496765.1 of Neobacillus sp. SM06. Classification (NCBI taxonomy): domain Bacteria; kingdom Bacillati; phylum Bacillota; class Bacilli; order Caryophanales; family Bacillaceae; genus Neobacillus; species Neobacillus sp. SM06. The sequence continues at coordinate 22,065 of NZ_JBNWEO010000020.1, read as the reverse complement.
ATCGAAAACTGAGAGCTTTCCGTTAGTCTTACTAGAATCATCTCGAGAAAAAACTCCAGTAATAACAACAGATGTTGGGGGAGTGAACGATATGATTCCCGATCAAACTTTTAGCATTGTACTTAAAGATGATAAGGTACCTACAATATTGAATGCATTAGAACATGTTTTGAAACTTAAAGAGGAAAATAGGCTCGATGATATGGGAGATAAATTTTACCATTATACATCTGTGCGCTTTTCACTGAATGCCTTTGAAAAAAGTGTCTACAATATTTATAAACTTTATAAATAATAAAATATATTTCTTTCTTTAAATGACTATGCTATAATCCTAAGGGGTATAGAATTACAGTTTAGCTTGATTTATGTTGCTAACTATAGGATATGTATTTACGGAGGCGCTGTATGTTATATTTAACATTAATTATTAGTTTCTTCGCGGCAACACTCCTTACACCATTAATAAAAAGGCTTGCCTTTAAAATTGGTGCAACAGATAAACCAAATTATCGCAAAGTTCATCAAAATATTATGCCAAGACTTGGTGGATTGGCTATATTTTTAAGCTTTATTATTGGAGTCACAATCCTTAAAATAAGTTTTATTAAAGGTGTTATAAACTTTAATCCAGTTGCTGAATATCATTGGCCTATTATTATTGGAAGCGTGATTATCATTCTGACTGGAATGGTTGATGATGTCAAAGAAATTTCACCTAAGGTTAAATTAGCTGGACAAGTTGCAGCTGCGTTTATCGTGGTGTTTTTTGGAAATTTAAATGTAGAGTTTATAAATTTGCCTTTTGGCGGCAAAATTAATTTTGGAATATTAAGCATTCCTTTTACAATGATATGGATTGTCGGAATTACGAATGCAATTAATTTAATTGATGGTCTCGATGGATTAGCTGCAGGTGTATCGACAATCGCATTGTTTTCTATTGCTGGCATGGCATTCATTATGGGGAATTTATATGTAACAATTATTGCACTAATTGTAGCATCTGGCACAATAGGATTTCTTTTATACAATTTTCACCCTGCTAAAATTTTTATGGGCGATACTGGAGCATTATTTTTAGGATTTATGATTGGCGTCCTTTCTTTATTAGGTTTTAAAAATGTAACATTTATTTCCCTTATTGTTCCTATCATTATTTTAGGTGTGCCAATTTCCGATACATTCTTTGCAATTGTTCGAAGAATGGTTAATAAACAACCATTGTCTGCACCTGATAAATCTCATTTGCATCATTGCTTATTGAGAAGTGGTTTTTCTCATAGACAAACTGTTTTACTAATTTATGCAATGAGTGCAATATTAGGCCTTACGGCGTTTATTTTTTCACAAGCAACAGTGTGGGGTTCTTTAATTGTTATCGCAATATTATTAATTACGATAGAAATTATTGTTGAAAAAATTGGACTGATTCGCGATGACTACAAGCCTCTAATTAAGTTTGTAAAAGGTATTGGTGCTGTTGCCAATCTAAAAGATCGATACTAAATAAATTTAACCTTACTCAAGGACGAGTAAGGTTTTTGATTTTTTGAATACCAGGTACCAATATAACAGTTGCTTTTATTACAGGAATCCTTTTCCTATTAAAAAGTGTATTTAGTTCTAATGAATATGGATATGCTATAGTAGAGGAGGAATCTCATGTTATTTCTTGCCTTGATTATATGCTTTGTAATTTCTCTGGTAATTACTCCCCCCATCAAAAAATTTGCTTATATTATCGGCGCTACGGATAGACCAAATATTCGTAAAGTGCATAAGTCATTAATGCCGCGATTGGGTGGGTTAGCGATATATTTAGGTTTTTTGACAGGGGTTTTATTTTTAAAGCCTGAAAATCAATATTCTGGATCGATAATGGTCGGTAGCGTTATCGTCGTGCTGACAGGAGTATTGGATGATGTCTTTGAACTTTCTGCCAAGCTAAAATTTATAATGCAATTTATTGCTGGTTTTATTGTGGTAATTTATGGAGGATTACAAGTTAATTTTATCAATTTGCCTTTTGGCGGTATGCTTGAATTTGGCCTCTTTAGTATTCCTTTTACTATTCTTTGGATTATAGGAATTACGAATGCCATTAATTTAATTGACGGTTTGGACGGCCTTGCAGCGGGGGTTTCGTCCATTGCATTAATTGCCATTTCAGGTATGGCAATGATTATGGGAAATCTGTATGTAGTAACTATTGGATCCATCCTTTTAGTTAGTACCTTGGGATTTCTTTATTATAATTTTCACCCAGCTAAAATTTTCATGGGTGATACAGGTGCTCTGTTTTTAGGATTTATGATTGCTGTTTTATCCCTTTTAGGATTTAAAAATGTGACATTTGTCTCTTTTATTGTCCCAATTATTATTCTTGGCGTTCCCATATCGGATACGTTTTTTGCGATCCTTCGGAGATTGATGAATAAAAAGCCACTTTCAGCACCGGACAAATCCCATTTGCATCACTGCTTGCTTCGTATTGGTTTTACACATAAACAAACAGTTTTAATTATTTACTTAATAGCAGCGTTTTTTAGCTTAGCTGCTGTAATATTTTCGATGGCAAAACTTTGGGGCTCGATGTTATTAGTCGCCATTCTTCTATTCTTAATTGAAATTTCCGCTGAAAAGATTGGTTTATTTGGAAGAGAATTTTATCCGCTTTTAAAATTAGCCAGATTTATCCGCTTTTCTAGCAGAAATAAATAAAAGGACTCAGGTTGAGTCCTTTTAACTTTTTGTATTTGAAAAGGCTTTGCTTGCACTTTCTGGATTAATATTTAAAGTAGTTTGCAACTCAAGTTTTACATTCGCTAATGAATGAGGATCCAATTGGTAATAATAAATACCACTAATCGTTGAATCTTTTCCTTCCAGATGAAGTGTTGTAAAGTCTAATTTTTTACCGGATGCAGCATAGCTGACTAATGATTTCATGTCGTCAAAAGTTAAATTGGTTTCCATGTTTTTTCCCAAAGCATCAATTATTTTTCCTTGCTTTGGAATCGAGTCGACTGAAACGGCTTTTTTGACGATTGCTTTGATAATTTCCTGTTGACGAAGCCCTCTTTGAATATCGTTGTCATAGTGTCTTGTTCGCGCTAGTGCCAGAGCTTCTTCGGCATTTAAATGCTGAAGTCCCGGTTGTAAACGAATGGCTCCCTGCTGGTCTTTTGAGTCTTGTTCTACCAATTTGTATGGCACATTTACATCGATACCATCAATGGCTTTTACAACATCTAGAAAAGCATTAAAATTCATTTTTACATAATAATCGATTGGAATATCAAGTAAATCTTGAACTGTCTCTATTGCTAGCTTGGTGCCTCCGTAGGCATTTGCTTCATTAATTTTTGTTTTTTTGGATCTCCCTGGTATGCTGACATAAGAATCACGAGGAATGCTTAATAACTTAAGGGAATTTTCTTTTTTGTTTAGTGTTACAACCATTAATGCATCCGTTCGTGTCCCCTTACCGAAATGGCGGGTTTGGCTATCATCAATTCCCATAAGAAGAATCGAGACATTGTCTAATTTGGGATTTGCTTTAACCTTTCGTTTGGAAGGTACTTCCACTGGTTTGTAGGACTTGTTTGCAACGGATTCCGCCTTTTTATATAGAAATGTTCCATAAGCGACTGCGCTTAGGGTAATAACTAATAATGGTGTTAATATCCAAATAACGATTCGTCGATTCCTTTTCTTTTTCCTAATTGTTTTTGAGGATCTTAATTGCTGCGACATGCATTTATCTCCTTTTAAATGGGGAATTTAAGCTTTACAAAATAAAGTAAATAAGTCAGATTCGATTTTACTACTATATCGTGCTTTCGTAAATTGTAATTTTATGAATAAAGAAGGAAAAAATTCAAGTAGTTTGCTTTATACTTCCTCCTCCAAATAAACCTTCTCTCCCAGCCGTATCTCGCCTTGTCCATTCGTCAATTCCACCATCCATTCTTCGAAGGTTGCGGTTTTGGCCTCTTCCACGTAGACTTCGATTTCGACTTTGTCGAGGTAGTGGATTTGTTTGATTTTGTATTCGGAGGCGCGGAGTTCTTTTTCGAGTTTGCCGAGCCAGGTGTAGTCGATGGTGACATGGGCGGTTTGGACGAGCCGCCGTTCAACGATGCCGATTGCATTGAGGCCTTCGGAAGTCGCTTTGCCATAGGCGCGGATTAGGCCGCCGGCGCCGAGTTTGATGCCGCCGAAGTAGCGAGTGACAACAACAACGGTGTCTTTCAGGTTTCGCTTTTTTAAAACTTCAAGGATGGGTACGCCGGCGGTTCCGCTCGGTTCGCCATCGTCATTTGCTTTTTGGATTTGGTCATTTTCGCCGATCAGGTAGGCGGAACAGTTATGGGTTGCATTCCAATGTTTCTTTTTGATGGATTGGATGAACTCCTGGGCTTGTTCCTCCGTCTCAGCCCGCTTTATTTGGGCAATAAAGCGTGACTTTTCGATCACGATCTCATGTTCTCCGGATTGTTTTACAGTTAAATAATGGGATAGCATGGGCTCCTCCTTTCAACCTTGGAAAAGCTTGAAGAATGAAAAAGCATCACTTGTACCATTATAATGGGAAACGTGGCGAAATGCGAAGATTATTGTCGACTGTAATCAAACTTTAATATGGACGTCATGTCGAAATGGTATAATAAAGCATGCTTGAGCACCGATTTTTTAGTGATTTGCCTAGGTAAAAAGTAGGGGCAGGACAGTGTTTATCCCCTACTTTTTACCGATTTTCACTCATTTCGGCAATGCTTGGGCAGGTTAAGCATAGTATATTCCAACACGACACGTTAAAATATGGGAAAAGGAACTTTTTCCTACTTGTGATTTTCGGACAAGCTTGCTTGTTTCTGGTAAAAGTGCCTGGGGGAATACAGATGAAAATTAAAAAATTTGATACAAAAACGCTAGATGCCATTCTTGAAAAAATGATCGATACGGTCGGCGATAGCAAAAATGAAATTTTTCGGATTGGCGAGCAGTGCCGCAATGATTTTGAAACGTTGTCAGATGAATTAAAAAGTGTGAAACGAATGGTCGTCCAAATTATTGATGAAGGCGATCAGCTTGAACGACAAGCCCGGCTTGCGCGGAATCGCCTATCCGATGTCAGCAGAGATTTTAAAAAATACGCGGAGGCAGAAATTCGCGAGGCATATGAAAAAGCGCATCAGCTGCAAATGGATCTTTCGATGAACCGGCAAGTTGAAAAACAGCTTCGCGAACGCCGTGATGACTTGGAACGCAGGTTAATTGGCCTCAATGAAACGATTGAGCGTGCGGAACATCTCGTTTCCCAGATTTCGATTGTCATGAATTATTTAATGAGCGATTTGAAGCAGATGGGTGAAGTAATTGAGGATGCCAAGGCGAAGCAGGATTTTGGCTTAAAAATTATCGAAGCCCAGGAGGATGAACGAAAACGGCTCTCCCGCGAAATTCATGATGGACCGGCACAGATGCTCGCAAATGTAATCATGCGCTCCGACTTAATTGAGCGGGTGTACCGGGAACATGGCGGTCAGCAAGCGTTGATGGAGGTGCGCAGCTTCAAAAAAATGGTGCGTTCTGCCCTATACGAAGTGCGCCGAATTATCTATGATTTGCGGCCGATGGCACTCGATGACTTGGGGATTGTTCCGACCCTCAGAAAATATTTACAAACGATCGAAGAGTATCATAACAAAGCGCGGATTGAGTTTGTCAATGTCGGTTTGGAGTGCAGGTTGCCGGCAAAGTACGAAGTGGCTCTATTCCGTTTAATTCAAGAGTCAGTGCAAAATGCTTTAAAGCATGCGAATGCAAAGGAAATTGTCGTTCGGTTGGAGATTACGAAATCCGCAGTAAATGTTCTTGTTCAGGACGATGGAATTGGTTTTGATGTGAACAAAAAAAGTACCGAATCTTTCGGCATTATCGGGATGGAAGAACGGGTTGAGCTGCTTGAAGGGGTTCTTTCGATTAATTCGAAAATTGGGAATGGCACGACAGTTTCCATTCGTGTACCCATTTTAAAGTAGGGAAAAGCGATTTATGAGTTTGTTCTTTGAGTATGTGCTTGTTATCGGCTTGTATTAAAATGGGACGGGTATCATAGTTGAGAAGTTGATCGTTTGCAGGAGGGCCGCTGCTGCTCTATGAAATGCTAGCGCGGCAACGGCAGTATTTTTACATAAAAAAGAATGGTTTTTGGGAGGAGAAAAGGTTGACGACGAAAATTGCCATTATTGATGATCATCAGCTTTTCCGTGAAGGGGTAAAGCGGATTTTGGAGTTTGAGCGGACGTTTGAGGTTGTTGCGGAGGGTGATGATGGGAGTGAGGCGTTAAGGATTGTCGAGGAGCATAAGCCGGATGTGGTGATTATGGATATTAATATGCCGCATCTGAATGGTGTTGAGGCAACGCGGGAGCTGGTGGAGAAGTTTCCGGAGACGAAGGTGATTATTTTGTCGATTCATGATGATGAGAATTATGTGACGCATGCACTGCAGACCGGGGCTCAGGGCTATCTTTTGAAGGAAATGGATGCGGATGCGCTGATTGAGGCGGTTCGGGTTGTCGCTGAGGGCGGTTCCTATTTGCATCCGAGGGTGACGCATAGTTTGGTAAATGAGTATCGCAGGTTGGCGGCGAGCAAGGCGGGTTCCGGATCTGGCTCGGGCGGTTAATATGTGGCAGAGGTGCGCCGGCCGTTTCATTTGTTGACGCGTCGGGAGTGTGAGGTGTTGCAGATGCTCGCGGATGGCAAGAGCAACCGCGCGATCGGCGAGGCGTTGTTTATTAGCGAGAAGACGGTGAAAAACCATGTGAGCAATATTTTGCAGAAAATGAATGTGAATGATCGGACGCAGGCCGTTGTCGTTGCGATTAAGAATGGCTGGGTAGAGGTAAGGTAATGAAGAGAGGACGCTTTCGCTTTTAGGAGGGCGTGCTCTTTTTTTGGTCAGAAAAGATTGGCTTTTGAAACGGTTCGGTTGGCGTTTTTGCCAGGGAGTAATGCTTTTTTCCCCGTTTTCATATAAAATAGTGAGTTAAGAAACAGGATAAGGGTGGTTGTTACTTGTTTATGAAAACAGCTATTGTGACCGATAGTACGGCATATATCCCAAAGGAGCTGCGCGATCAGTGGAATATACATATGATCCCATTGCAAGTCATTTTTGGGGATGAAGTTCTGCGGGAAGAGGTGGATATTGATTCGAAGGGCTTTTTTGAAAAAGTTCGCCAGCAAAAGGAGCTGCCAAAGACATCGCAGCCGCCGGTTGGCGAGTTTGTGGCGCTGTTTGAGAAGCTCGCTGCCGATGGCTATGATGCGGTAATGAGCATTCATTTGTCGAGCGAGATTAGTGGCACCTTTCAAGGAGCGGTAACGGCGGGAACGTTAGTAGATGGGATTTCGGTGTATCCGTTTGATTCAGAGATCAGTTGTATGGTGCAGGGATTTTATGCCTTGGATGCTGCGAAAATGGCTGAGCGCGGTGTTGAGCCTGAAGAAATTTTGGCTCGGCTTGAGGAGTTGAAGGTGACTGCAGATGCTTATCTGATGGTGGATGATTTGGCTCATTTGCAGCGGGGCGGCCGGCTGTCGAGCGCCCAGGTCTTTTTCGGCAGTTTGCTACAGGTGAAGCCGCTGCTTCATTTTGCCAATAAGGTGATTCCGTTTGAAAAAATCCGCACGCGGAAAAAAGCGATGAAGCGGATCGGTGAACTGCTGGGCGAGGCGGTGGGAGCCGTAGACTCTAAGTATCGTGCGGTGATTATTCATGCGAATCGTGAGGCGGAGGCGTTGGAATGGAAAAAGGAACTCGAGTCGCAGTTTCCAACTGTCGAATTTTCGCTTGGCTACTTTGGGGCGGTTATCGGCACCCATTTGGGCGAGGGCGCGATGGGAATGGGCTGGATGAAAAAATAAATGTCTTGGCGGATGCGCCGGGGCATTTTTTTTAGGAAGTTTCTAGCGAAAATGTGACAGTTGCGGAATAAATTGTGAAAGTCGCGGAATACAGAAGGTAAGTCGCAGGAATAATCTCAAAACCTGCGGAATTGTTGTCAAAAGTCGCGGGAACGTAATATTCTGTCAACAAATTTTCACAAAAAATGATGTTTTTCCTCAAAAAAAGGCAGGAATTTTATAGGACTATGGAGAAAAATTACAAAAAGGAAAGGAGGAATGACTTTTTGATTGTCCTTGAACGAGCGTATCCACAAAAAGCTTTATTAGATGAAATTCTTCTCATGCGCCTTCCTAAAAATTATTCCAAACTCCCTATGATCGAAGCAGATTTTCATCGAGAAATGGCGGGCTACCGAGGCGAGCAAGCTTTGGATTATTATTTAACATTTCTTCCCCAAGATGACTACTATATTTTTCAAGCGCTTCGGTTACAATATGAGATTTGGACTTTCCAAATCGATTTTCATCTCTTAACGACGAGGTTTGCGCTTATTATAGAAGCCAAAAATCTTGGGGGAAAACTGAACTTCGAAAACAAATTTCATCAACTTATCCAATTTTATCATGAAAAAGAAAAAGTATATGACGATCCAACTGCACAAGCAGAACGACAGAGGCGCTTGCTTTCTAGATGGCTTGCCCAGTACCTTCCCGTGCCACTTCCGATTGAATGCCTTGTTGTCATGAGCAATACTACCGCAATTTTAACGACAGATTCGCACGATATTCCCAAAAGAGTATGCAAACCTTTTAAACTGCTTGATAAAATTGAAAGGATTGAACATTTCTATTCAAAAGAAACAATCGATCGAAAAACAGTAAAAAAACTGTCCAAACTTCTTTTACAGCATCACACACCAAAATCCTTCAACATCCTCAGTGAATATCAAATTCCGCAAAAGGACATTCTGACGGGAGTTCGTTGTCCAACATGCAAAAACCTTCCAATGATCTATCAATATGGAAAATGGCATTGCAAGCTGTGCGGGACTTCATCAAAAGATGCACACTTGGCGAGTCTCAATGATTATTTCTCCTTTTTAAACCTTGGATCACAAATGCAGAATTCAAAGAGTTTCTCCATCTGCCTTCCAACAATATCGCACAGAAAATGCTTTTCCAATTAAAATTACAATTTACCGGAACAACAAGAAATCGAATCTATTACCAGAAAGAGGGGAAAATATGAATTCCACTACTTTTTCTTTTGGGAAAAATGCTTCCGTTGCCCCGATGCCAGTAAATTCATCCTTTAAATTCACCCCGGAGATCCAAAAATTTCTAACCGGAAAGCAACTTCTTCTTGATGATATCCCTTTTTCGCACGAACTGATTCAAACCCACTATGAAAATGGCTATATCCGCCTGCGCGAAGGAATCATCCAAAAAGACAAGCATCCAGTTTGCGTCCGTTGCGGTAACAGTGATCCACAGTGGTTTGCCGAGATTCCTTGCGCCCGCTGTGGCCAAACCGAATGGTATTGCCGAAACTGCTTGATGATGGGCAGAATGAGCGAGTGCACGAGGCTGTTCAGCTGGAATGGTCCTGTACCGAAACCAGTCATACCGGAACCCATCCTTGAGTGGAGTGGACAACTTTCCGAGGGGCAAACGGAAGCCGCAGACCGGGTAGTAAATGCCATCCGCACGAACAGCGAATTATTGGTGTGGGCTGTTTGCGGTGCTGGGAAAACCGAAATTCTTTTTCAAGGGATTGCCGCCGGACTGGCTGCAGGAAACCGAATCTGCATTGCTACACCGAGAACAGATGTTGTTCTCGAGTTAACCCCAAGACTAAAAAAAGCCTTTCCGGCCATCGCGATTGCCTCTTTATTTGGCGGAAGTGAGGAGCGCCATCTCTATGCACCGCTTACGATTACCACCACCCACCAGTTGATGCGATTTTACCATGCATTTGATGTGATCATTCTAGATGAGGTCGATGCATTTCCTTTCACGGTAGACGAGTCGTTGAAATATGCCGCAGCACATGCCCGAAAGCCTGTTTCAACGATGATTTATCTGACCGCAACTCCCAACGAAAAATGGCAGCGTGAATGCCGCCTCGGAAAACGTGCCTTTGTCACTATTCCAGCCCGTTTTCATCGCCATCCGCTCCCCGTTCCAGAGTTCGTGTGGAGCGGAAACTGGCAGAAGCAAGTAAAAAAAGGCAAATTTCCAGCTTCTGTCCGAAGATGGATTAGCACAAGACTCCAAGCCCAAAAGCAGGCGCTCGTTTTTTTTCCTCATATTCCTTTAATGGAAAAAGCGTTGCCCTTTGTGCGGCAATTGGATCCAAATATTGAAACTGTCCATGCAGAAGACCCGAAACGAAAGGAAAAAGTAGAAAAAATGCGGTCGCAGGAAATTTCGATCTTATTGACGACAACCATTCTTGAACGCGGGGTAACCATTCCGAATATTGATGTTGCGGTTATTGGTGCGGAAGATGATATTTTTACCGAAAGTGCCCTCGTGCAAATTGCCGGCCGAGCTGGACGTAGTGTCGAGTATCCAAGCGGCAATGTGACCTTTTTTCATTATGGTAAAACAGCAGCGATGCAAAAAGCGAGAAGGCAGATTGTTGAAATGAACCGGTTGGGCCGGAAGAAAGGGCTGATCGATGCATGAACACACATTGTCTGATTTGCCATCAACTCATTTACACGCCGGTTAGCTGGGTGACGATTTTTTCAAAAGAACAGGAAGAATTTGTTTGCCGCGATTGTAAGCGCAAGTTTGAGAACATCTCGGGAGAAATTTGCAGCATCTGCGGCCGTCCATTAATGGACAACTTCAGTAGCGGTAACCTGTGCCTTGATTGTATCCGCTGGGAGGAAGATCAGCAGTGGTGCGGTCTATTAAACCGAAATGTTTCTCTCTTTTTATACAATGATTTTTTAAAAGAAGTGATTGCCCGGTTTAAATTCCGCGGTGATTATGTGCTGGCAAAGGTGTTTCATGAGGAAATACATTCACATCTCGCCCGGATGTCCTTTGACTATCTTGTTCCCATACCGCTGAGCGCAGAAAGGCTTTATGAGCGCGGCTTTAACCAGGCGGAAGCCTTGATCAAAGAAGCGGGCTATAAGCCTGAGCTTCTGCTTAGCCGTATCCATTCTGAAAAACAATCGAAAAAATCACGTCACGAGCGAATACACCTGCCGCAGGTTTTTCAGATTTCTGATGATCGCGAACTAACTGGCAAGCGTCTTATTTTGGTTGATGATATTTATACAACCGGCTCGACACTTCGGCATGCCGCAAAGCTTTTAAACCAAGCAGGTGCCGCATCAATTCAATCGCTGACAATTGCCAGATAGGGAATTTAGAAGCTGAAAAACTGTAATGGAAATGGTAAAATAAAGGAGGAACCTATGGAAAGACTCAATCCATTAAATGATTTTCTGTTTAAAAAACTTTTTGGTGATGAAAAAGATCCTAAATTGTTGATTTCGCTTCTAAATGCGATCCTTGATGAGACGATTGCTGTTCTAACGATCGAGAAAGAACAATTGAATCGCGACACACGGGAAGAAAAACTTGGAGTACTGGATATTAAAGCGAAAACCGAATTGGGCAAGAAGATAAACATTGAGGTGCAATTGCTCGATCAGAAAAATATGGTTCCTCGAACACTGTTCTACTGGTCAAAACTTTTTGTCGAGGATTTTGCGGCGGGAAGTGAATATACAGAACTGCAAAAAGCGGTAACAATCAATCTTCTTGACTTTGAGTTAAAAGAATTAGTAAATGAATCCTATCATACGAAGTATCAGTTGCATGAATCTCAATCAAAGGGTAGGTTGACCGATATACTGGAAGTTCATTTTATTGAATTTCCGAAATTGGAAAAAATGAAAATGAACGTGCATAATCCGCTCCATCGCTGGCTATTATTCTTACAACAAGATGTTTCTGAAAATTTGTTAGAGGAGGTTATTCAGATGGATGCAATGGTAAATAAGGCGGAAGACAAACTGATGAAATTGAGTGCAGATCCAGAAACGCGAAGACAGTACGAGCTCAGGGCAAAAGCCTTATCAGATGAGCGCAGCAGGATGGGAGAAGCAAGGGAAGCGGGCATTGAGCAAGGGATGAAGCAAGGGATGAAGCAAGGAATTCAACAAGGAATGAAAATGGGAATTTTAGAAATGGTGAAGAGTTTGCTGGAAACAGGCATGCCTTTAGCCGAAGTTGCCAAGCATACGCCGTACACGGAAGAAGAGTTAAGGCAATTGCTAAGGGAAAATGAAGATTAAATGAGGTTATTCAGATGGATGCAATGGTAAACAAGGCGGAAGACAAACTGATGAAATTGAGTGCAGATCCAGAAACACGAAGACAGTACGAGCTCAGGGCAAAAGCCTTATCAGATGAGCGCAGCAGGGTGGGAGAAGCAAGGGAAGCGGGCATTGAGCAAGGGATGAAGCAAGGGATGAAGCAAGGAATTCAACAAGGAATTCAACAAGGAATGAAAATGGGAATTTTAGAAATGGTGAAGAGTTTGCTGGAAACAGGCATGCCTTTAGCCGAAGTTGCCAAGCATACGCCGTACACGGAAGAAGAGTTAAGGCGATTGCTAAGGGAATGAGAATTGCGAAAGATGAGAGTACAGGTTCCCCCTAAGGCCAGGGGGGATTTTTATTTTTCTAGAAGAACAGTCAGCTTACCGTTTCCATCAACAATTGATCAAGTTATAATGAAAATACATATTTCGACACAGGGGGAAGCGCTGAAAATGGAAGAATTAGTGAATTGTCCAAATTGCAATGAGATTTTTGTCAAAAGTAAGTTTCGCGATGTGTGCCCAAAATGCTGGAAGCAAGAAGAGGAAGATTACAACACGGTTTATCAATTTATGCGAAAGCGGGAAAACCGGGCAGCCACGATTGAGCAAGTGGTTAGGCAAACAGGGGTAAAAGAAGAGCTGGTCTTGAAGTTTATCAAAAAAGGGCGGATCCAGATCACTCATTTTCCAAACCTTGGCTATCCTTGCGATCGCTGCGGACGGATTATCCGGACAGGGAAACTTTGCGAAAACTGCACGGCTGAACTGCGTGAAGACCTACAAACCTTCCAATCAGAGGAAAAACGTAAGCTGGAACTCCTGAAAAGAGAAAAAGCAACGTATTATTCTGCAAAAGACTAAAAAGTGCTGACTTTTATCCGATAATAGGAGTAGAACAAGGATCGGGATGAGAGCGGGGTATGACAATGAAAATTAATCCGTATGGTTCACAGGGAGTGAATCCATATAAACAGCAAATGAACAAGTTTGGTCAAACGGAAGAAAAAACGATTGGAAAAAAGGCGGATCGAGTAGAAATTTCCGCAACGGCAAAAGAAATGCAGCAGCTTTCCCAGCTGCCGGAAGAGCGTCAAGCGAAGATACAAGAACTTAAAAACCAAGTGGAAAATGGTTCATATATAATCGACCCGCACAAGATCGCAACGAGCATTATTGCTTTTTATTCAAAACAATAAGATGAAAAGAGGGAGACCATGTCACAACCGGAAAAGTTAATCAGCACGATGGAAAAGCTTTTAAAACTGCATAAAAGCCTTTATGAGCTTGCTGTAAAAAAGACAGAAATCGTGAAAATGGGTGACATGGAGGCTCTTAACTTCACCTTAAAGGATGAGCAGGCACATCTTGCAGCCATCAACCAGCTAGAGCAAGCACGCCAGCAGCTGGCTAAAACGATAGTTCCTGAAGTTGAGCAACCGTCTATTTCGGACTGTTTAAAATCAGTTGAAGGCGAAAGTTGGGTGAAACTCGACCGTGTCCGCTCAGAACTGCTTGATGTAATTGGGCAAATTCGCCAGCAAAACGACTTAAATCAAAAAATGATTTATCAATCACTTCAGTTTGTAAATTTGACATTAAATTTAGTCGCGCCTCAGCCGGAGGAATTTAACTATGGGCCAGTTAGCAAGCCGGCTTCGACAGCCCTTTTTAATCGAAAAGCTTAAAATGTGGAGGAACCATTCATGCGTTCAACCTTTATGGGATTAGAAACAGCACGGCGCGGGCTATTTACGCAGCAAAGCGCTTTATATACAACAGGTCAGAATGTGGCCAACGCCAGTACACCGGGCTATTCAAGACAGCGGGTGAATTTTGCGCAAACGGAGCCGTATCCTGGAGTAGGCATGAACATGCCGCAGCTGCCTGGACAAATGGGAACAGGTGTCAAAGCGGAATCGGTGCAGCGAATCCGGGAGAGTTTTCTCGATGTACAATATCGGGGAGAAAACAAAAAATTGGGCTATTGGCAGACGCGTTCGGATGCGTTGAGCAAAATGGAGAGCGTTATGAATGAGCCGTCTGATTCTGGTTTATCGACGGTAATGGACCAGTTTTGGCAGTCGCTGCAGGATTTAGCAGTCGATCCGACAAATGCCGGTGCCCGCTCGGTTGTCCGCCAGCGCGGTGAAGCGGTTGCGGATACGTTTCATTATTTGTCCAACTCCTTGTCTGCTGTAAAAAGAGATCAAAAAGATCAGGTTGATGTGACAGTAAAAGAAATCAATTCGGTAGTGTATCAGCTCGATCAAATCAACAAACAGATTGGCGGCGTTGAGCCGCATGGGATGCTGCCGAATGATTTATACGATGAGCGTGATCGGCTGATCGATCAGCTTTCTTCGTTAGTGAATATTAAAGTCGATTATGTAAAATCTGGCGGAAATGCCGACCCGAAGGCGGAAGGAAAAGCCGAAATTAAACTTGTCGATGACACTGGATCAGAGCTAGGCGTTTTGTTGAGCGTTGCCGGAACCAATAAGGTGAGCGTCAATTACAAAGGTGCGGATGAATCGGTCAGCACCATCTCGGTCGGTGCGGAAACGATTGATTTTTCCAAAATGAATTCCTCCGGGAAATTGCGCGCCTTGATCGAATCGTACGGTTATGAAAAAGATGGCCAGGCAACCGGAATTTATCCGGATATGCTCAATGAACTCGACAACATGGCCTATACCTTTGCAAAGCAATTTAACGATGTGCATGCCTCAGGACTCAGTCCAAATGAAATTGCAGCTGGGAAAAATGATGAAATTCCGTTTTTCTCCGATGCAAATAATGGGTCTCTCAGCAACAGAACTGGATATGCAAGCCGAATCGAGGTTTCCCAGGCGATCAAAGACAGTCTTGACAATATCGCAACGGCTTCCGGTACTGATCCAGCTAAGGCTACTTTAGGCGACTCGACCAATGCACAGGCACTTGCGGATGTCATCAACCAGCCATTTGATTATGGGCAAAACAATGAACAGGCTGATTTCCGCAATTATTACCAGAACGTCATTGGCGGCATGGCGGTCCTTTCGCAGGAAGCAACACGGCTTACGAACAACAGCACTGCTCTCCAGCAATCGGTCGATCAAAAACGCCAGTCGGTCAGCTCGGTTTCATTAGATGAAGAAATGACCAACATGATTCAATTTCAGCAAGCTTACAATGCCTCTGCAAGAATGATTACAATCCAGGACGAAATGCTTGATAAAATTATTAACGGTATGGGTACCGGCGGAAGATAGGTGAAATAAATGCGGATAACTCAATCCATGCTCGCAGCTAACTCACTGAAAAATATCAGCAATAGCTACTCAAGAATGAGCCAGTTGCAAAATCAGCTTTCTACGGGTAAAAAAATTACCAAACCATCGGATGACCCGGTCGTTGCGATGAAGGGGATGTACTATCGATCGGATCTTGTTGGAGTGGAACAATATAAGAGGAATTTGTCTGAATTGCATTTGTGGATGGATAACTCGGAAACAGGAATGTCCGAGGCAAATAGTGTATTGCAGCGGGTAAGGGAACTTCTTGTACAAGGCCAAAATGATACATTGAGCCCATCCGACCGTAAAGCAATTGCTGTAGAAGTAGGTCAGTTAAATCAAGATCTTGTAAAAACAGCAAATACCCAGGTTGCCGGTAAGTATATTTTCCATGGAACAGATGTTACAAACCCACCAGTTCCGCAAGAGGATCCACCGCTGGTAGCAGCTAATTTAACGGATTCAAAAATTAATAATTATAATGTAGAAGTTTCAAAAGGGGTTTTTCTAAAGGCAAATGTAAATCCGGCAAATACGTTTAATCAAGAACTATTTGATGTAGTTGGTAAAATTCAAAAAGCACTTGAAACGGACGATTCTTCTGGTTTGCAGAGCTTGATGGCTGAGCTGGACAAAGTAACAACCAATTTGTCTACTGAACGTTCAGAGTTGGGCGCAAGAACAAATCGCTTGGATTTGGTGGAAAATCGGATTGGCCAACAAGAAGTTTTGGCTAATAAAGTACTGTCAGACAATGAAGATGCCGATATTGAAAAGGTCATTATGGATATGACGACACAAGAAAGCGTCCATCGTGCTGCTCTAAGTGTCGGTTCAAGAATTATTCAGCCAACATTAATGGACTTTTTAAGATAAAAAGCTATTCAAATTTGAATAGCTTTTTTTACTAGGAGGTATTAGAATGAGACTTCCGCAAATAAGACTGGAATCTACGTCTGCCAGAATAGCCATTCATACCCAAAATGCGAAAATGGAGATTGAGCAGCCACCAGCGGAATTGAGTATTCAACAGCCTAAAGCAGATATTGAAATTGCAAAAATACCTTCAAGACTGACGATTGATCAAACAAAAGCTCGGGCGGATGTGGATTTAAAAAGTACTCCTCAACGGATTAGAGAAGCTGCCCAGCAAGGTTATCAGGATGCCCTTAAAGGAATAGCCCGCCGGATACAAGAGGGTGAAGAACTAATGAGGATTGAAAATAGAGGAAATCCTATTGCCGAACAGGCAAAGAACCACCACTTTCTCCCTGAACATGAATTTACTTTGGGCTGGATCCCGTCTCTGGGAAGTGTACAAATTAACTATGATCCTGGAAGTCTTGATATTCAATGGAATGTAAATAAGCCACTCATTAATGTTCAAAATAATAAACCAATTATTCGTTACTATCCAGGGAAAGTAGAAACGAGTATTCAGAGCTACCAATCGTTAAAAATAGATTTTGAAAATTTAAAGTATGTAGGCCCCAAATATGAACAAACTATTTAAGGATGTGATTTTATGAAGATTTATACAAAATATCATGGTGAAATAGAAATTGAAGAAAAAAATATTGTTCATTTTCCCCAAGGGATTCCCGGTTTTATAGAGGATAAGGAGTTTGTTCTGTTACCTTTTTCTGAAGATGGGATTTTTAAAATATTGCAATCAATAAAGGAAACTCAAATTGCCTTTGTAGTGACAAACCCTTTTGCTTTTTTTAAAGAATATGATTTTGTTCTTGATGATCAAACTATACAAGTTCTTGAGTTAACGTCAGAACAGGATGTAGATTTATACATAATCTTAACGCTAAATGAAAAAATTGAAAAAACAACTGCCAACTTGCAAGCACCTGTTGTTATCAATAAAAAAATTAATCGGGGGAAACAAGTAGTCCTTACTAACAGCAATTATACAACCAAACATTTCGTATTTTCACACCATACAATGGAAGTTAACTAGGAGGTGAGAGCATGCTTGTTTTAACGAGAAAAGCAAATGAATCCATTCAAATTGGTGAGAATATAGAGATTACCGTTCTGGAGATAAAAGGTGAACAAATCAAGCTTGGAATTAAGGCCCCCAAAGATATTGAAATCCATCGCAAGGAAATATACTTATCGATCCAAAACGAAAATAACCAGGCGGCTCTTGCTTCGAATATTTTATTACAAGACTTTATTAATACTGTGAAAAAAGCTTAAAAAAATCCAATAAAAGACTAAATAAGAAAAAAAAAATGTCGATATATAGGGTAGACAAGCAATTCATGAGGACGGCCGACTTGTGAATAAACTTGTAACCAATAACTGAATTCCACAAGGATGTGGATTCCAGAAAAAATTCATGGAGGAAATAAAAAATGAGAATTAATCATAACATTTCAGCTTTAAACACTTTTAATGCATTATCGAAAAACACTGATGCTACTTCTAAATCAATGGAGAAACTTTCTTCCGGCTTACGTATCAACCGTGCAGCGGATGATGCAGCAGGCCTTGCCATTTCTGAGAAAATGCGTAACCAAATTAGCGGGTTACAGCAAGCGCAACGCAACTCTCAAGACGGAATTTCTTTAATTCAAACTGCTGAAGGCGGATTGAACGAAACGCAAGCAATGCTTCAACGTATGTCTGAATTAACAGTGCAAGCTGCTAACGAAACGTTAACTACATCTGATACACAAAAAATCCAAGCTGAGATTACTCAATTAACATCTCAAATTGACGACATTGCAAACCAAACTAAATTTAATACAAAAAATATCTTGAACACAACATCTAGCATTACTTTCCAAGTTGGTGCAAATGGCGGAGAGACTATTTCAATGTCGCTTGTTGATGCCACCGCTAGCTCACTAGGCGTATCTGCTTCTTCGCTAAGTGATTTAAGTAGTATTGCCTCTGGGTCAACGTTGAATCAGGTTGCAAGTGCTAACCTAGCGAAAATTCAATCAGCGATTAACGCAATTTCTACCGATCGTTCTAATCTTGGTGCGGTTCAAAATCGCTTGGAGCATACTATTAACAACCTTTCGACTTCAAATGAAAATTTAACTGCTGCTGAATCTCGTATTCGTGACGTGGACATGGCAAAAGAAGTGATGACGTTGACTAAAAATAATATCCTTTCTCAAGCAGCGCAATCAATGCTTGCACAAGCAAATCAGCAGCCGCAAGGTGTTCTTCAATTATTACGTTAATAATTATATAAAGGGGATCTTAGAACATCTAAGATCCCTTTTTTAAAGTAAATAGGGGTTATTATTATGTCGGGATATTCCATATCGTTATGTATGATTGTAAAAAATGAAGAGGAATTTTTAAGAAGGTGCTTAGAGAGTGTTCAAAGTATTGTTAATGAAATAGTCATTGTTGATACAGGATCGACCGATAAAACAATAGAAATTGCCAAAGAGTTTAATGTGAAAATTTATAATTTTGAATGGAATGGTAATTTCGCTGATGCAAGAAACTTTTCAATCAAAAATGCTACATCGGATTACGTTCTTGTATTAGATGCGGACGAATATCTAGATGAGGGTTCTATTCCACTTCAAGAAAATCTTAAAACAGAAAAAGATTATTATATAGTAAATATTAAAAATTATTTAGACAGCCAAATATTTAATCATCAAGCCATTCGTATTTTTAAAAATAATCAAGGCTTTATTTACAAAGGTAAAATTCATGAACATTTAAATATTGAAGATTACGATGGACTAACGCAAGAAACTGCAAAAATATTGATACATCATATAGGTTATACATCGAAATTATATATGAAAAAAAATAAACATGAGAGAAATTTGAAACTTCTTTTAGAAGAAGTGCAAAATCATCCTTCTGGATATAATTTCTTTAATTTAGGGAATCAGTACAAGGCTAATGGTCAGTTCGACAAAGCGTTAGGAGCTTATAAAAAAGCTTTTTACCTTAGTAAAGATAGAGTATATTTATCGTATTTACTTGATCAAATGGGAAAATGTCTTTTATATCTTAAAAGATATGAAGAAGGTATTGAATTAATTTTAAATTCTATAGACGGGTTTCCTGATTATACAAACTTATATTATACTCTCGGTGAATTATATGAGGCTTGTGAATACTATAAAGATGCGGAATGTTGTTATTTAAAATGCCTTGAACTTGGCGATGTTACGAATCAACAAACAATCGAAGGTGTAGGAGGACATCTTGCTCGCTTTAATTTAATTCGAGTATATGAAAAAAAAGGGGAATTATCCAAGGCTTTAGAGGAGGGTTTTCTTTCCCTTAGAAAGAAAATGGATCATCTTCCAACTTTAATGTATTTTATAAAAATATTAAAGATGGGTAATATTCCCGTTTCAAATATGAAAGAATTTATTGATGCAACTTATTTAATAAAGGATCAAAGTAATTTGAATAATCTAGTTATCTCTTTATTTATGACTAGGTCTTCACTTCTTATACACTATATTAGAGCTTATAATCTAAAGGTAGACAGAATGATTGAAGCTATAGCTCTTCAATATGGAGGTGAATTGGGAGAAGCCTGCGAAGTGTGGAAGTCAATAGATGAAATATCTTACGAGCTTGCGGAAGATATTATAGCATTATCATTTAAAATCCAAAGTAATGTATTATTGCCTAAGGTAAAAGAACATTTTTCTGAAACTGACTTTGAAATAATTAATTGTCTTGTAAATAAAGAAAACAATATAAAACTTACAAAGGATACAGAAACCTTGATCATAAAAGTAATAACTAAAGTGGGCCTCTTAGATGATCAAAGGTCAGTACTGTATTTGCTAAATATAGTAACAAATAACAATTCTATAGAGCATGTTGAATTAGTAAGAAATTTAATTGATATTGGACTGAAGGAAATTGTTATTGAATTTACTAGAAACTATATAGATAAAAATGGAATATCTCTTGAGTATCTAGAAATTTTAGGAGATCTGTATTCGCGGAAAGGCTTTTTTTTAGATGCATTATTGATATTTAATAAAATTATAGAATTAAAAGCAAGTTATTCGATTTATGAAAAGATGTATAATATTCACTTTAAGATGAAAGATACCCATGCGATGGATCTTCTAGAAAGGGAGATTTTAGTTAAATTTCCTTTGGCAATGTGGGTCAAAAATAAAACAATAATGGTGGACTAGAGATGTTAACAAGTATTGTAATTCTTACCTATAATAAATTGGATTATACTAAACAGTGTGTAGAAAGTATTAGAAAATACACTCATAAAAATGAGTATGAGCTAATTGTAGTAGATAACTACTCAGTTGATGGAACAGTAGAATGGTTGAAAGAACAAAGTGATATAAAATGTATTTTTAATGAAATTAATGCTGGATTCCCTAAAGGATGTAATCAAGGAATTGAAATTGCAACAGGAGATAACATATTACTGTTAAATAATGATGTAATTGTAACTGAGAATTGGTTACAAAATTTAGTCACTGCTTTATATAGTGAACCCACAATTGGTGCTGTTGGACCAGTTACTAACTCCGCAGCTTATTATTCCACAATTCCTGTTTCCTTTAGAACATTAGATGAGATGCAAAGTTTTGCTAAAAACTATAATATTACGGATTCAAACGAATGGGAAGAAAGAGTAAAGCTTATCGGATTTTGTATGTTAATTAAGAGAGAAGTTATAGAAAAAGTAGGTTTGTTAGACGAGATATTTTCCCCAGGAAATTTTGAAGATGATGATTATTCATTTCGTATACAACTAGCTGGTTATAAACTTTTAATCTGTAAGGATACTTTTATTTATCATTACGGAAGCCAATCATGGAGAGATAAACCAGATGAATATTATAACTTATTAAAAGAAAATGAACGTAAATTTATAAAAAAGTGGGGATTTAATCCAGGCTATTCTACTTTTATTAGGAATGAGATTATTAATTTAATTGAAGAACCTGCAGAGAAAAACATAAATGTTTTAGAAGTTGGTTGTGCTTGTGGAGCAACTTTATTGAAAATTAAAAACAAATATAAAAATGCTGAAATCCATGGAATTGAACTAAATGAAAATGCAGCAAATATAGCGAAGTTGTATGCAAATGTTACAGATCAGAACATTGAAAATGCGGAGTTGCAATTCAAACAAAATTATTTTGATTATATTATTTTTGCGGACGTGCTTGAACATTTATTTGATCCATGGAAAGTATTAAAAGAAATTAAAAAATATTTGAATGCCGATGGTAAAATTCTCATAAGCATTCCAAACGTAATGCATTTTAGCTTGTTAAAACAAGTGATAAATGGGAAATGGACTTATAGTGAATCAGGCTTATTGGATAGGACACACGTTCGTTTCTTTACTCTCCATGAAATAATAAAGGCACTTGAAGATGCTGGTTATAAAAATGTTGAATATCAAATGATTACTGTACCTAAATCTCCCGAAGATCAAGAATTTATTACAAAATTATCCGAGCTAAGCAATGAAAATTTAATACAACAATATGAAGCATATCAATATATTAT
>NZ_JBNWEO010000019.1:0-183313 GCF_050496765.1 Neobacillus sp. SM06 | reverse complement strand
GGATGAAGCAAGGCTGGATGTACCTCTACGCCATCATGGATTGGTATTCTCGCTTCATTGTGGATTGGCAATTGGATCAAAGCCTTGAAATCGGGTTCGTATTAGAGACTATGAGAAGGGCGCTAGCCAAACGCAAACCCGCCATTATTAACAGTGATCAAGGGAGCCACTTTACCAGCCCACAGTACACAGATTTGCTAAAGGAGAACGAAATCCGCATCAGCATGGATGGCAAAGGCCGTGCAAAGGACAACATCGTTATAGAACGGTTCTGGCGTAGCCTGAAGTACAATGAGATTTATATCAACGACTATACTAGCCCGCGAGAAACGAGGCAAGGTGTGGAACGCTATATCCATCTACACAACCACTACTTACCACACCAGTCATTGGATAACCATACACCAGCTGCTGTGTATAACCGGGATGTTGTACTGTTATCCACATGTGAATAACAGTAGCGGTGTTCGTCAAGAAAGTTGTCTTATATTTATATCTAAACTTAAAAAATCCTACCGCGCTTCGCTTGCTGCCCTCTTCATAAAAGATTCGTTCTAACGAACCAATCTTTTATGAAGAGGATGAAATTTTACCAACATTTCAGCGCTTTGGGGTGATCTTGGGTGTAGGAGGAAACCATTTCTCCCACGCCTTCGCTTATACTATGTCCTCCACCTGTGGACAATATCTAATTGGCGCTATTCCCCTCAATTTCCATACAGGAAGAGGAGATCAAGACCCTTGTATTATAGAAATATCTAAGTAATTTAATCTTGTATACACCTTAATTTTTCAAAAAAACTGTCTTGACTTCTTGTAGCACCATATGCACAGAATGCGAAAGAAATCTTTTCTGTTTTGATTGTAGAGCATTAGACTATTATAAATCCAAAGAAATAAATGGAATGGTTTATTGTAACAGAATAGAAGAAGAGCAGGTAGACATTAATTCAACAAGATCTAAACAAAAAGAGGCGATTGAGAATGGATAGTTTGAAAATACTATTTATATATATGAAAGAATTTAAGAAGAGTTTATCAGTTGCCATAGTATTGCTTATTGTGCTCTCTGTTTTGTCTATTATACCTGCGATATTGGTGAAAAATATATTCGATGTCGGAATTTCTAATAACAATTTTAACTATGTTTTAATTTTCAGTTCTCTCCTTGGGGTTATTTATTTGCTGAAAAGTATTTTAAATTATTTCTCTAATCTAGTTTTTACAAAGGTAAGTCAGAATATCATATTTAATTTAAGAAAAAATATATCTTCTAAACTACTTAGATTACCTATGGAATTCTTTAATTTTCATCCAAGTGGGTATCTTACTTCTAGACTAAATGAAGTAAATAACATAAGTGGGCTTATTTCTTCTAACACTTTTAAAGTATTACTGAGTTTCTTTGAATTACTTACTACATTAATTATTTTAATTAATATCAATCTTAGACTCACACTAATATTATGTTTAATGATGCCTGTATACTACATCGTTTCAAATAAATATTTATCATCTATCTATAAAATATCCACAGAAGCAGCTGAAAAGAGCGCCATTTTAAATGACAAAATACAGCAATCTGTACAAGGAATCGAAGAAGTTAAAAATCTATCAGTAGAACAAAAAGAAACAGATAAAATTAATTCTGCGACAAAGGACCTTGTGGATGCTAGTATAAAGCAATCTATTCTATATTCTGTTGGTTTGGAATTAATTATTTTAATCGGATCACTTTCTTCTGTTCTTCTGATTGTTTTGGGAGGAAGAGATGTTATAACTGCTAATATGACAATGGGAGGATATATAGTTTTTATGAATTATCTGCCTAAACTATATTCCCCAGTTCAAAGTATATCGACAACAGCTTTAACTATTCAGCCTGCCATTGCAAGCTTAAAAAGACTTCACATTTTTCTTGATGAAGTAGGTGAAAATGATGAGAGTAAGGAAAAAATTAATTGCGTCCATAGCATAGAATTCAAGAATGTATCATTTAGATATAAAGAAGGCCAGCCTTATGTCTTGAATGATATTAGCTTTGCATTAAATAGTAATGACAAGCTTTTAATTAAGGGAGAAAATGGTACAGGGAAAACGACAATATTTAGAATAATTATGGGACTATACAATATTAAGGGTGGAGAAGGTGAAGTCCTGATTAATGGAGTGCCTATTACTAAATTAGATAAACAATCATTACGGAAGAACATAGGTATTGTTTCTCAAAAGATATATTTATTTAATGATACTATTGAGAATAATATAAAATATGGTACAGAATATATTGATGAAGTAAGTTATAAAAACATTCTAAACATAACTGGTTTAGATAAGATCATTGCTTCTTTTCCTGAAGGTGAAAATAAACTTGTGGGGGAGAATGGAAGTAATCTTTCTGGAGGTCAAATTCAAAGAATAGCAATAGCTCGAGCTTTACTTAAAGGAGCAAAAATTCTATTATTTGATGAAGCAGTATCAAATATGGATATTGTAGGTAGATTAAATATAAAGGATCTTCTGGAAAGTGATTTAAATAATTATATCTGTTTAGTTATCGATCATGGTAACGACTTTGATTATGTTTGTAACAAGAAAATTGTACTACAAAATAAAAAAGATAAGATAGATAAATTCGTGTACAATATATAGCTTGACTCTTATCTAATACTAATACAATAAAGGAATAGCTTATTGATTTAAACAACTTTATTGTTATATTTTTAAGTACAGTAAAGTATCTTACAATAAAAATTAAACAACTTTATTTTAACCCTGTCCTAAATTTAGAATGGGGTTATGCTTGTTTGAGGTTTTAAAATTAAATAACTTTATTGTCAATTTACATGAGAGATCATTTTTTCGGATCAAACAAAAGTGTTGTCTGAGGGTTGGTACTATTTTTAAACTTTTTATTTTCCTATCATTTTGTTAGCTGTGAAAAGTCTTAGTAAGCGTGAAAAATTGAAAGGAGGGGAAAGCAAATGAGTGATAATAAATTAGATATGCTCCTAACTGCCTTAACAGAGTTTAGAAGTGATTTTAAAGAATTCAAACAGGAAAATGAAAAACAATCGCAAGCAAATAATGAGCAACTTAAAGGAATGAAAGAACATTCACAGGAAAATAAAGAGCAACTTAAAGAAATAAAAGAACAATTGGTTCGCATTGAAGAAACTGTTCTACGCTTGGAAGCTGACCAGCCAGCAGCTATTATCGGTATTCTTAACCAAATCAATAAAAAACTGGATGATCGGGATAGTGAATTACAGGTTTTAAACAAACGCCTATTTAAAACAGAAAGTGAAATCGAAAGACTTACTCGTCAATAGGTGCGACTAGTAGTCTTCCCTTTAAGGACAGGATTGCGAAAAAACAAGAGAAAAAAGGCAAGAATAAATTTTTTCACCCTGCCTTTAATTTCCAGATACGAGAGAATGCAGATACATCTTAATGAGGAAAAGAACCAATTTCATTTAACGAATGGTGAAATCTGTTCTATTTTTCATGTCATGAAAAATGGCCAACTTGGCCATCTCCATTATGGTAAGGCGCTTAAGCACCGGGATGATTTCTCCCCTTTTCAACGATACAATGTACCAACAGCTGCGAATTGTTCATCTAGCGTTAACACAAGATTCACTTCCATTTCTATATTGGGCATGGCATTTTTTCATAAAAAGTTCAACAAACCGTTTGCAGCGATTGAGGTCGATTGTTTGCGGCCTAAGCTCAACTTTTAACGTAACGGTCAAATCGGTATGGACATACAGCATATCCCGAAAGGCATCTACCGCCCCGCAAAAATTTGGATAAAAGCGGTCTCCTGTTCCAACCACACCTGTAATGATTTGTTTTCGATTGACCGATTCAAATGCTTCATAGAGTGGTTCCATTTCAGGCGGGAGCTCTCCATCACCCCACGTATAGGTTCCGACGACGATCGCATCATACTTGCTAAGCTGACCAAGGGGAAAATCTGTGATCCGGTATAGGTCTACAGTTGAAGCTTGCTTTCGAAAAAGCTTGTGCAGGATTTTTACAAGTTCTTCGGTATTCCCTGTTTTCGAAGTGTAGATGAATGCGATTTTCATAGCTCATCAAAACCGTTCGATTGCGATATTTTTGAATACGTCCTTGCTTTTTGTTCAAAGAAATCGGATTTTGTATCATTGATCATTTCATCACTGAACACATGAATCCAGGGCATCGGGTTTTCCCGATCGGGATAGCGGTTTGCGAGTCCAAGCTGGCGCAAGCGTTTATTGGCTAGGTATTCGACGTAATGCTCAAACTCTTTTAGGTCGATTCCTTTTATTTCTTTTAAAATAAAATGGGCCCATTCTTTTTCGAGTTGAACAGCTTGATCGATCGTTTGATAAATATAGTCAATATTTTCAGCTGTGTGTAAGTCAGGGTTTTCGGTTAACAAGATCCGAATGAACTGGGACATAAAATAGGCATGCTGCATTTCATCCCGCTGAATATAACTGATCATCGTGCTGGTTTTTACCATTTTCTGCTGCCGGGCAAGGTTATAGAAAAAGGCAAATCCTGCGTAAAAGTAAATTCCCTCCAAATTAATGGAGTTGACTCCAAGCTTAAGTAAATTGAGAGGTGTCGGGTACTGACGAAAGCCTTCGTATGCGTCTAAAATCAGCCCATTTCGTTTTTGCACAATTGGATCGTCTTTCGCTTGATTAAAGCGCGCGTTTTGCTCCCCTAAAGGGACAAGAGAACTGAGGATATAAGAATACGATTCATTATGTACGGCTTCTTGTTGTGAAATCACGGCAAAAATTGCTTTAAAGCTGGAATCTGTTACATAGTCCATGACTTGGCTCATTGTCGGTGTTTGTAGACTATCAAGTGAAGCGAGCTGGGTGTTTATGCGCAAAAAAATATCCTGCTCGACCATGCTTAGAGAGTCCCATTGCTTGATATCATCTTGCATATTGATTTCCTGTGCCTTCCAAAAATTTGACAATAGTGTCTGGTATAAATCATACATTTGTGGAAAAGCAATATCGTTCCAATTCAGTATTCCTGAGGATTTTCCATTGATAATACCTGTCGATTTATTGGGATGCTCGGGGTTTAGCAGTTTCATTCTTTGTAATGGTTGATGAATATTCATGTCAAACTCCTCCTTTGCCTGCCATGTTAGCTATGGCAGGCTTCACATTCTTCTATTTCAGCTTGCGATGTGCTCCTGACGTAATACGTTGTCTTTAATCCTTGCTTCCACCCCTCTAGATGAAGGGCTAGCAATTCTTTTGCTTTAATGTCGTGTTTTACATATAAATTAAAGCTGATCGACTGATCAATGTGGCGCTGCCGGGCTGCATTTTGCCGAATGCTCCAAAGCTGGTTTAATTGATGGCGCGCCCGGCGGTAGTAATCATACGTATAATGATTTAAATCAGGCGCAGTGACCTTGAATTTAAAATTCTTTTTCTCTTCGGCGTATTCCACGGCATATAAAGGATCGATGCCATCGGTTGAACCGCCAATTTTTGCCGTTGATGAGTTTGGTGCAATCGCCATTAGCCAACCATTGCGGATTCCGTATTTTTTGATTGCGGTTTTCAATTGGCTCCAGCGTTCGGATGTATATTGTTTCCGTTTAAAGTAGGCTCCCGTGTCCCACTCAGACCCCTGAAATTGGCTATATGCCCCTTTTTCTTTGGCAAGTTCCATTGATGAGCGGATCGTATAATAAGCAATTTCTTCATAGAGCTTGTCAGCATATTGAACCGCTTCTTCCGATTCCCAATGGATCTTTTTGAGGGCAAGAAGATGGTGCCAGCCGAATGTCCCAAGCCCAATTGCCCGGAACTTTTGATTGGTCTGTTGTGCTTGTCCGACTGTAATCGTATTGATATCAATCACATTATCCAACATCCGCACTTGAATTGGGATTAACCGGTTGAGGACATTGGTGGGAACTGCCTTTGCCAGATTAATCGATGACAGGTTGCAGACAACAAAGTCACCCGGTTTCCGGACGATTACAAGGTTCCCCTTTTCATCCTGATATTCATTTATTATGGTCGTGGCAGACATGTTTTGGGCAATTTCCGTGCAAAGATTGCTGCAGAAAATCGCTGTCCGTCCTTTGCCAAGAAGATGCTTGTTCGGATTTTGCCGGTTGACTTCATCCCGATAAAACAAATACGGAGTACCTGTCTCCAATTGTGCGACCATGATTCGAACCATAATGTCCATTGCCCGATATGTTTTTCTTGGTAGAAGCGGGTGGTTGACCGCTTCCATGTACTTTTCAGTGAAACATTTATGGTCGGTTTCATCAAAGAAGTCTTCAAGCCCAAGCGACCGGCCGTTATCATCTTTCCAGCCCATGATTTGCTTCACTTGATGCGGACAGAATGTGTGCCATTCGCCAATGCTCCGCCCCATTTCATCTGTTTCTTGAAGTCTTTCCATAAATAAATCCGGGACGGTGACACCAGTGAAAAGATCATGGGCTTTGCGGCGCTCATCGCCATTATTTGTTTTCAGATCGAGAAAGCCATTCATGATATCTTTATGGAACAAATCGAGATAAATCGCAATCGCTCCTTGGCGCTGGCCGAGCTGGTCCACACTTACTGCGGTATCATTGACTAATTTGATCCACGGAATGACACCAGATGAGTTCCCTTTAAATTTCTTGATATCGGAACCGAGGGCGCGAACTTTGCCATAATAAATCCCAATGCCGCCGCCGTCTTTGCTTAATCTCGCAATATCCCAATTGTTTAAATAAATTCCGTCCAAGGAATCGTCGACGGTATCGATAAAACAGGATGAAAGTTGGCCGAAATTTTTCCCGGCATTGGCGAGCGTGGGTGTTGCCACCGTCATATATAAATGGCTTAGTGCCCAATAAGCTTCCTTGACCAACTGTAAACGGCTGGAAGCTTTTTCATGCATCATCAACGTCATCGCGATGATCATAAACCGTTCTTGAGGAAGTTCGTATACATTCCGTTCATGGTCTTTGGCAAGATAGCGATCTGCCAGTAAAAATAAGCCAATATAATTAAATAAGTGATCTCGCTCCGGTTTGATTTCCCTTGCCAGTTCGTCTATTTCCTGTTTGGAATAGGAGTTTAGCAGATTAGTTGAATAGATCCCCTTTTCAGATAGGCTTTTGATTAGCATGTGAAATTCGCCGTACTTGGATGATCGATGATATCCGCGGTTTCTTGCTGCTTTTTCATACAATTCATTAAGATATAAACGGGCAGCCATATACGTCCAATTCGGCTCATCCATGGCAATTCGATTTAAGGCATAAAACAATGCCTGCTCGTTTGTTTCTGATTCAGAGACAAAGGTCTCTTTCACTTGGTTGATAAGGGCTGATGCGTCTATGTGGTACTCTTTTGCAGCTTCTTCGATTGTTTCCAAGATAGAAGATTGTGTAATCATCGTTTTCCTCCCAAAATAAAAAATCCGCTCATGAGGATGTGAGCGGATGAAACGACAACAGCAAAAGGAGCACGAATTTCCTTTTGGGGCCACCGTTTCATCTTCTCAATCCCCGAAGAAGTTGAAACAAACTACGATCAGACAGGTCTCCTGACTCATGCTTCATCCTACTCTAAACCCTTCCCATCTACGTACCTGCGTCAGCAAGTTGACATATACAGTGGTTTCTCTATTTCGTCAGCATTTACAGTTGCGGGGGCAGTTCCGGCATTCCACCGGATTCCCTATTAAGCCAAATGGCATCTAATCGAACGGCATACAATATGTAGTATTAAATGTTTGTACATGATTCAATATATAGGAGTTTTGCGGAAAATACAATCAATTTTTTAAAAAATCTTTCTTTCATGTTAGATAAAAATGGTAGAAATGGTTAGGAGCCTATGTTTCAGAGCCCATTCCCTTCTCAATAAAAACAGCTGCCATCTCCTTGGCAGCTGTCTACTCTATTAAACTAGCTTACTTTTCGGTTCGATCTGGATGGGGCGGATTCCCCTTTAGATGTCCATTTCATTAGGAAATATACGGGGATTCCAACAATGAGTCCGCCCAATCCCCAGATGATTTGTTCAGAGGAGGCTTGAGTTACTAACCAAATGCTTACAATAATTGCGATGACCGGAATGACCGGGCCAAATGGCACTTTAAAGTTTCTTTCTAAATCAGGTCGTTTTTTCCGAAGAACAATAACGGCTAAAGCTGTCGGTACATATTGGGCAAATCGGGAAACAACACTGATGGCCGCCAGTTTAGCAAAACTTCCTGATAATGCTAACGGCAATGCAAAGGCAACAGTTAACAGAATTGCCCATGTCGGTGTGCCAAAACGACCTGTTTTGGCAATAAATTTAGGAATTAACCCGTCATTTGCCAAAGCTACAGCCGATCTTGGTGTAACAAAGGAGGAAGCAATATTAATTCCACCGATGGAGATCAACGTTCCCGCCATAATGATTGTTGCACCAACAGGTCCGATAAATTGTTTGGTTGCATCTGCCAATGGTGCGGTCGATGCGGCGAGATTCGGTCCAAGCGTTCCGACTGCAACGGTTTGAATCAATACATAGAAAGCGGAACAAATCAAGATAACCGTTAAAATGGCTTTCGGTATATTTTTTTCGGGATTTTTCATATCTTCTGCAGCGACAGCCAATGATTCAAACCCGGTGAATGCGTAAAAGATAAGCAATGCCGCTGCGCCAAAAGTGCCTGCTTCATATGTCCCATGTGGAAGAAGCGGCGTGAAGTTTCCGCCTTTTATAAAGAAAATTCCAATTGCCACAAAAATGAACAGCGGTACAAGCTTTGCAATCGTAATAATATTGTTTAATAGTTTTGATATACTGACACCAAGGTAGTTTACAATTCCCAACCCAACAATAATAATGGTGACAATGATGTTTTTGACGGACGGATCATTTGCCGGCGCCCATACGACTCCAAGGGAAGTAGCGAAGGCTACCGCCATTGCCGCCCAGGCAATTATACTAATGGCCCATTTCATAAAGCCGACCTCAAAGCCGATAAAGTCGCCAAACGCTTCTTTTGCGTATAGATAAGGGCCGCCATTCTTCTTAAACATACCGCCTGCTTCAGCAAAACTGAGCGTTAAGCTGATCACAAGCAATGCATCGAATAAAATGACGCCAATACTTAAAGGCCCGATTAAAGAGGCCGCCTTATTCGGCAATAAGAAAATGCCGGAACCAATGATTCCGTTGATGCCTAACAGAACAATGCTCCAAAAACCTAATTTCCCTTTATTTTGCTGCATCCAAATTTCCCCTTTCTATATATAGTGAATCTTCTGAAAATAATAACGGCAAATTATTATATCAAAATATTATTCTAGATTGCTTTTCTAAGTATAATACGAATTGTTTCTAAATTCCATAATATTTGACAAATTTTTGTTTTTATTATTATCTTTTACTAGGATACTAATTAGGAGACTGATTTGGGAGGCGTAGAGGTTATGATGATCGAGTTACTTAAAAGCTTACTTTCGATTGATAGCTCGACGAAGGAAGGGGCAAATCGGGCTGTTGATTTTTGTGAAAAGTGGCTGTTGGAACGCAATTTGCCTGTGAAAAAATTAACGAACAACGGTTATAACATGCTGGTATGCGAGATCGGCAGCGGGGAACGTACAATTATTTTTAATGGTCATGTTGATGTTGTAAGCGGAAAGGCTGAATTGTTTCGTCCAAAAGAAAAGGATGGCAGGCTGTACGGCCGTGGGGCAGCAGATATGAAGGCCGGGGTTGCAGCCATGATGGCCGCAATGGCTGAATTAAAAAATCGTGATTTGAAAACAAAGGTACAGCTTCAAATTGTTTCGGATGAGGAAATTGGCGGATTCAATTGTGCCGGGTACTTAGCAGAACAAGGCTACCTTGGTGATTTTGTCATTTGTGCTGAACCGACACAACTGGGAATCGGCCTTCAGGCGAAAGGAATCATGCATGTCGATATTGAGATTCAAGGGAAATCGGCGCATGGAAGCAGGCCGTGGGAAGGAGTCAATGCAATTGAAAAGGCATACCAAACCCACGAAAACATTTTAAAACTACCGTTTGTCGGTGAAAGTTCGGAGTTTTATTCATCCCCTTCCATTAATTTGGCGATGATCCAAGGCGGAGATGCCTATAACAAAGTGCCGGAAAAGTGTATTCTGGCCTATGATATCCGATATTTGCCAACGCAAACGAAGGAGGAAATCCGCAAGCAAATTGAAAAGGCGACAGATGGAAAGGTGACCGTCGGTATGTCAGGGGAACCCGTCCGCACTGAGCCCGATGATTCGTATATCACTGCTTTGATCCCAGTGATTGAAAAGATAACAAATAAGGAGGCCGCTATTTTTGGCCAGCACGGATCAGCAGATACCCGCTTTTTCTCCGCCTATGGCATCCCGGCAATCGAATTTGGCCCAAGTGGAGCGAACTGGCATGGGGATGAGGAATATGTTGTCATCGAGTCGATTGATCAATATCAACAAATGCTAGTAGCGTACGCTCTAGGCTTTTAAAAAAACGAACTGTGCTAGGACATTCTCCTTTTTCTTTAACCTGAATATGCTGACTCTGACGAAAAAAGATCATTGGAGGTATGGAGATGTCTGAAGAAGAAAGAAAATTATTGGCCTGGCATGAAACGCTAGAAATTCATGAATTGGTCGCTTTTCAATCCGTCGGTTTGATTAAACTAAAAATGGCTGTAAATAAAGTGAATGATAAAGAATTGAAAGATCTCTACAGAAAGGTAATCAATGAGCTCAAGCAAAATGTTACAGAGCTGATCTCTTTTTATTCGTCTGTCCCCGCACCTGTTCAGCGGGAAGAGGAGTCTGAAAGAGAAGATCATAGCTTTTACGCCGCAGATTTATTGACTCTTTTAAAAACATCCGTCCGGAATTATTCTGTTGCAATTACAGAAACGGCAACCCCTGTTTTACGAAAAACGCTGATCAATCATTTAGTAAGAGCGATCAATGGGCATGAACAAATTTTCAGGTATATGCTGAAAAACGGATACTATCCGGCATATGATTTAGGCCAAATGTTGGAAAATGACTTAAAAAACGCCCACAAAGCATTGAGAATGTAAAGAACAAAGCCAATCACTTGATTGGCTTTGTTCTACTATCAGAATTTAGATCTTAACATATCTCTTGACCGTTAAAAGGAAAAAACGGGTTGATAAGCCATTTATCGCCATAAAGATACCAACAAAAATGAGAAAATACGAGGTACTCGGGGTGGGATTCGTTTATGGCTGATTAGAGCGGAACGCACCGACTCCTCGAAAATTAGCGTTACAGGCAAGCCCCCGCAGGACTTTGAAAAAGCTTCCTGAAATACCATTGAACGAAGGAAATTCGGATGCATTTTTGAGTCCAACTCTCCTATTTATCAGGGTAAATGGTCACCAGAGGCTTCCCGAATGCCCGCTTCTTCTGTTTTTTGGGTCGAACCGGTCATTACAAGCTTCCCAAATGCCCGCTTCTTCTGTTTATTGGGTCAGAATGGTCATTACTAGCTTTTCGAATGCCCGCTTCTTCTGTTTTTTGGGTCGAACCGGTCATTACTAGCTTTCCTGATGCCCAATTCTCGAATTTTTCAGGGTAAAACGGGCACTTGAGGCTCACCCGCATGCCCCCCGGAAAGCGAGTGCCTGGGGCGGAAATCAACAGACTCCGTTTAGCCGCCAAACTAAAAAGAGCCGGGCTGGTTTTTGCCCGGCGTTTCTTACGTTTTACTGAATCCTTACACTCTGACCTTCCACAACGACTTTTTCATTTTCGCTTAAGTTTGTAAAGACAACAGGCGTGATGATGGACGGAACTTTGTCTTTAATCGAATCAAAATCAGCTTCAAGCAATTTTTGCCCTTTTTTCACCTTTTGGCCATCTTTCACAAAAGCCGTAAAGCCTTCGCCACCCAAATTTACCGTATCAAGGCCAACATGGATTAAAATTTCCCTTCCATTTTGAGCCTTAAGGCTGACAGCATGCTTGGTTGGAAAAACGCTGATCACTTCACCATCAACCGGAGATACAATGGTTCCATTTGTCGGCTGGATTGCAAAGCCATCACCCATCATTTTTTGCGAAAAGACGGGATCCGGAACAGCTTCAATCGCGACGATTTGGCCTTCTAACGGCATCATGATAGATGAATCATTTTCAACTTCCTTCTTCTTGAAAAAATTAAACATATTTTAAAAACCACCTTTTTTATCCTTGGAAACCGGTTCCATTCATTGATATAATGATAGTAACTCACCAAATTATTTTAATAATATCTTGCCAAGAAATCAATGGCAATTCAATGAAAACTCTTTCGAGCAAAAAAAATTCATCTTATACTTAAGATACCCATGAACCTCCTGGTTAATCCAACAAACGGTTCTTTGTAGAAAAATTCGAATGTGTATAGAAGAATGAGGATCCGAGTATGATAAAAACAATTTCCGACATTGCCCAATTATCGGGTGTTGCCAAGAGCACGGTTTCGCGCTACCTCAATGGCGGTTCTGTCGGCGAGGCCACGAAAAAAAAGATTGAGCGTGTCATTAAAGAAACAGGCTATATCCCAAATACTTTTGCCCAAAGCTTAAAAGCAAAAAAGCCAACTATTATTGGAACGATTGTCCCGCGTCTTGATTCGTTTGCAACATCGCAAACATTGATTGGCATTGATGAGCAATTAAGAGAGCTCAACTACCAAATGCTCATTTCCAATACTAGCCAAGATTTGGAGCGGGAAATTGAAAATATCTATAGCATGGCAAGGCAAAAGGTGGCTGGGATTATTTTGCTTGCAACACAAATAACCGATGCCCATTTAGAAGCATTTGAACAGCTGCAAATCCCTGTATTGCTTGTCGGCCAGCAGCACGAGGATGTTTTTAGTGTCATTCACAACGATTATGATGCCGCCTATGAATTGGGAAGATATATCCTTGCCAACGGCCACCGCAAAATTGCTTTTTTAGGCGTAACGGAAAAGGATATTGCCGTGGGGGTAAGGCGAAAGGAAGGGTTTAAACGGGCGCTTGAAGAAGTGGATGATTGTGAAGTAAAATTTTACGAGACAAGCTTTAAAATTGATGAAGCGATCGAAAAGGTGCCTTCGATCATTGATGAATTTCATCCTACAGTTTTAGTCTGTGCAACCGACAATATTGCCCTTGGTGCGATCAAAGCTACTCATTTAAAAGGAATCAAGGTGCCGGCCGATTTATCGATTACCGGGTTTGGCGGCTACGATGTTACCGAAATCATTCACCCCAGTTTAACAACCGTGAAATTTTTTTACGCGGATGCGGGAAAGATTGCGGCGCAAAGTATGGTGAAACTGCTTAATGGCCAAACCATCGCTCCGGTCATTCTATCAAAGTATAAAATTACGAAACGGGAAAGCGTTGACAATATAGTTGCTCGTGGTTTATAATGCAAGTGGAATCGGTTCCACTTTTCTTTTGAATCAATTGGAACCGGTTCCTAAAACCAAGCTATTTTTAATAGAGAGTTTTTAACGATTTGTTTGGAACCGGTACCATATAGCATGAAGGTCAAATTAAAAAGGAGAATGAAGATGAATTACAAAGAAAGTGCACAAGCCATTTTAGAGGCGATTGGCGGAAAAGAAAACGTTTCAGCTGCTGCACATTGTGCAACGCGACTTCGGTTGGTTTTACATGATGAAGATCAAATTGATCAAGCTGCATTAGATAATATGGAACTTGTCAAAGGAACTTTTTCAACAGGAGGACAATTTCAAATTATTTTAGGTTCTGGCATTGTCAATGAAGTATACAAACAATTTATACAGCTTGTCGGAATTAACGAAATGTCGACAAGTGAAGTTAAAAGTGCCAGTGCGAAAAAACAAAATCCGCTTTTGCAGCTTGTTAAATTGCTTTCTGATATTTTTGTCCCGATTATTCCAGCCATCGTTGCCGGCGGTCTATTGATGGGTCTGAACAACTTGCTAACAGCAAAAGATCTATTTATTGCCGGAAAATCATTGATTGACGCAAACCCTGGAATTGCTGACTTAGCAGCGATGATTAATACATTTGCCAACGCGGCCTTTGTCTTCTTGCCGGTGCTGATCGGTTTTTCCGCAACGAAGCGGTTTGGCGGAAACCCATTTTTAGGGGCTGCACTCGGTATGATTATGGTTCACCCTGATTTGTTAAATGCCTATGGCTATGGTGCGGCATTAGTCGAACACAAGGTACCTGTATGGAATATTCTTGGCTTTTCGATTGAAAAGGTTGGCTATCAAGGAACGGTTCTTCCTGTTCTAGCATCTTCTTTCATTCTAGCAAAAATTGAAATTGGGTTGCGGAAAATTACGCCATCTGCCTTGGATAATTTATTAACACCATTGCTATCGATTCTCGTAACAGCCGCACTTACGTTCACGATTGTGGGTCCGATTACAAGAAGTGCCGGGAACCTTTTCACAGATGGAATCGTTTGGCTTTACAACACAACTGGATTTGTTGGCGGCGGAATCTTTGGTTTCTTCTATGCGCCAATTGTTATTACCGGTATGCATCAAAGCTTTATTGCTGTTGAAACTCAATTAATCTCAGATATTGCTAAGACAGGAGGTTCATTCCTGTTCCCGATTGCAGCGATGTCCAATGTAGCGCAAGGTGCTGCAACTCTTGCTGTATTGTTGATTACGAAAGATAAAAAAATGAAGAGCCTTGCATCAGCATCCGGGATTTCCGCACTGTTAGGAATTACGGAGCCTGCCATGTTCGGTGTGAACTTAAAACTGCGGTATCCATTTTTTGGAGCGATCATTGGCGCCGGCATCGCTTCTGCCTTCATTACTTTCTTTAAGGTAAAGGCAGTTGCCTTAGGAGCGGCGGGTCTTCCGGGAATTATTTCCATTAAGCCGGGCGAGATCCTCTACTATGTTATTGGAATGGCTATCTCCATTGTGGTTGCTTTTACAATGACCCTTGTGTTAGCCAAAAGAAACGCAAAAAAAAATGCTGTTGAGGTAGAAAATAAAGCGGCATAATCGATCAAATTGAAAGGGGAATCAGTCGATTCTCCTTTATTCCGTAAAGGAGTTAGGCAACTATGATTTGGACAAAAGAGAAGCGTTACCGCCGGATTGAAGAGGCAAGTCAGGAAGAACTTTTAAAACTGCGGTCGGAAGTAAACGGGTGTAAGTGGCGGCAATCCTACCACATTCAGCCTGAAACGGGTCTTTTGAATGATCCGAATGGCTTTTCCTATTTTAACGGAGAGTATCATTTGTTTTATCAATGGTTCCCGCTAGGGCCTGTACACGGTTTAAAGTACTGGTACCATACGAAATCAAAAGACCTTGTTCATTGGGAAAATGTTGGCATCGGCATTGAACCAACCACTGCGTATGATAGTCATGGTGCCTATTCTGGAAGTGCGATTGAGCATGAAGGAAAATTGTATTTATTGTACACAGGCAACACGCGTGATGACAATTGGGTTAGACACCCGTTTCAATGTATGGCGATTATGGATCAATCGGGGGAAATTGTGAAGCTGGAACGGCCGGTTATTGACAGAGTCCCTGCAGGTTATACGGATCATTTTCGCGATCCAAAAATCTGGAAAGAGGGCAATGAATTTTTTGCCGTGATTGGTGCCCAGCGGTTGAATGAAACAGGCTGTGTTGTGCTATATCGTTCAGAAGACTTGCTTCATTGGGCATTTGCCGGCGAAATCAGTACAAGTCTTGAAAATTTCGGCTACATGTGGGAATGTCCGGATTATTTCACATTGCAGGATAAAGGGGTCCTCATTTTTTCACCGCAAGGAATCGAGCCTAAGGGCGATCAATTTGAAAATATTTATCAATCTGGCTATGTACTTGGCAGTCAGCTCGTTCCGAACCAATTGTCGTTGTCGCACGGATCGTTTTACGAGCTTGATCGCGGGTTTGATTTTTATGCTCCCCAAACAATGGTGAATCCGGATGGCCGGCGGATTTTAGTCGGATGGATGGGACTTCCGGAAATTGAATACCCTACCGATAAAAATGGCTGGGCCCATTGTTTGACATTGCCAAGGGAACTGTCGATTAAAGAGGGGAAATTGATCCAACAGCCGGTGAAAGAATTGCAAACATTGCGGGGACAGCAATATGAAGCGAATGCAGTTCTTGCCGATGAAAGTAGGGGGTTTGCCGGGTTTTCAGGAACTGCCTATGAGTTGATTGCGGAATTTGCAGATTTTGATGCAAGCAAATTTGGTATTGAGTTTCGAGTGGGAAAGGACGAGAAAACGGTGGTTCAGTATGATGCTGTTCAGAAAAAGGTCATTCTGGATCGGACGAATTCTGGAGAAGTGGTTGGAGAGGATTACGGAACGGTTCGCAAATGTTCACTTGATGCGCCAGTAATCAAATTCCATTTGTTTGTCGATGTTTCTTCAGTCGAGATTTTTATCAATGACGGCGAAGAAGTATTTACGAGCCGTATTTTTCCAAAAGAAGACAGCCATGGAATTCGTTTTTTTGCAACAGGTGGAAAGGCGAATCTGTGTGCGGTAAAATTTGAAGTGTAAAGAAGGCAACAGTCTCCTTTTATGGAGGCCGTTGCCTTTTTTTGATGAAGGCGGAATTCCGTGGGATGTAGGCGGAAAAAAGGGAAATGAAGGCGGAATTCCGCATAAGCAAGGCGAGAAAAAGCATAAAAACGGCGGAATCCGCCTCATTCACGTCGAAAATAAGGTTCTAAATAAACCGACAAAGCTAATATGATTTACTAATCTCCATTTTTAAGACAGACTATTCACTGAAATAAAGGGGCTATGTTATGCATAGGGATCGTATTTTTAAAATGGAAGGAACAAACTTTCCTGGCGCCACGTATTCGGAAGTTGTTTTAGCACCGGCTTATGAAAATGCAAAGCATGTGCTGCTTGAGCCGATGATTGCCATCCATAAAGCCCATCTGATTATGCTGGTTGAACAATCCCTTCTTTCCGAAAAAGAAGCAGCCAGAATTATGGAAGGGATCCGTTCATTGGACATCCAGGCAATTAAAGAGTCCACCTACACCGGCCAATACGAGGATCTGTTCTTTTTGGTTGAAAGCAAGATCATTGAGATTGCGGGTGAAGCAGGGGGGAGCTTGCATCTTGCGCGGAGCCGGAATGATATGGGAGTCGCGATGTATCGAATGGTGCTTCGCCGCAAGCTCCAAAAGGCGTTAAAATCGGTACTTGCTTTTCAAGAAACACTACTGGACACAGCTGAAACATACAAGGATACAGTTGTTTTAGGCCATACCCATACACAACAGGCGCAGCCAATGGCTTTTTCACATTATGTGCTCGGAATGTACGATGTGGTCCACCGTGACATTAAAAGACTAAAAGCGGCCTATGAAACTTGCAATACCAGTCCCCTTGGCGCAGCAGCATTAACAACAACCGGATTTCCAATTAATCGCTTGCGGGTAGCTGAGCTTTTAGGCTTTTCCGGCTTGGTGAAAAATGCTTACGACGCGATCGCTGGCGCCGATTATTTGGGTGAAATGGCTGCGGCCATGCAATTGGCGTTTATCAACCTTGGTCGCTTTTCCCAAGATCTGCTTTTATGGAGCACGCAAGAATTTTCAGCGGTAAGAATTGCGGATCCATTTGTGCAAACAAGCTCCATCATGCCGCAAAAGCGCAACCCGGTATCGCTGGAACATATCCGGGCATTGGGCTCAAGCGGTGCAGGAAATGCGCAAACTGTTTTGCAAATGCTGCATAATACGCCGTATGGGGATATCAACGATACAGAGGATGATCTGCAGCCGTATTTATGGAAAGGATTAAGGCTGATTGATCAAATTTTTCGCTTAACAAGTGCGGTTGTTGGAACGCTGGAAGTCAATGAAGAAATGTTGAAAAAAAGGGCGAGAGAAAGCTTCGCCTCTGTAACGGAATTGGCGGATACCCTGTTCCGGGAAACACATATTCCTTTCCGAACCGCCCATGCCATTACAAGCAAAGTGGTGAAATTGGCAATAGCCAAAGGGTTGACAGCTGACCAAATCACAACGGCACTTGTCGATGAAGCAGCAGAGTCGATAATTGGCAAACGTTTACATGTATCCGCAGAAGTCATCCGGACAGCAATGGATCCAGAACATTTTATTGAAATTCGCTCGCTTCCCGGAGGCACGGCGCCGAAGGAAATTGAACGGGGAATCGCTGAACGAAAGAAATCCCTAAGAGAAACCATTCATCAATTGGAAAATGAAATCCATCGCGTCAATGACTGTGTGGGACAGCTTGACATACTAACGCAAACATGGGAACGGGATCAATAAAGAGAAAACCAGCCAATTTTTAAAGGGGGAATTTTACATGAAAAAGAGATTTTTCAGTATCTTTATCGTGGTGATGGTCATCAGCATTACTGCGCTTGCCGGGTGCAGCAGCAACAGCAAATCGTCAAGTACAAATTCAAACGTTACAACCATCACCTATTGGCAATACACGTTCCCGGCAAAGGTAACGGAAATCAAGAGTCTCATTAAAAAATTTGAAGCAGAGAATCCGAATATCAAAGTTGTTGCCCAAGACTTTCCATATGATCAATACAACCAAAAAGTTTCCGCGGCGATGCATGCCGGCAAAGGACCAGATATACTCAATCTCTATTACGGCTGGCTTTCGCAATATGTGAAACAAGGGTACTTGCAGCCGATTCCGCAAGACTTCATGAGCACGGCTGAGATTGAAAAAAAATACATTCCGATGATCCAGGCATCAAAAATTGACGGGAAATATTATACTCTGCCAATTGCCGTTCGCTCCCTTGCCCTTTTCTGGAACAAGGACTTATTTAAAGAAGCGGGACTTGATCCCAACACACCGCCGAAAACATGGGATGAGCTGATCCAGGATGCGAAGAAAATAACAAAAAGAAAAGCGAATGGAAAACTGGAACAGGAAGGCTTTGCCTGGGATGTTAATGGCCAAGGCTATCATGCGTTTGAAGAGGTTTTGCTTAGACAATGGGGCGTAGAGCCGTTTAGTCCGGATGGGAAAAGGGTTTTGTGGAACTCTTCATCAAAAGGCCTTGAAGCGTTCACCTATTGGGTGAACATGACGAAGAAGGAGAAAATTGGCGAGCCGACGTTCCTTCAAGAGTACAATACAGCCTTTAAGGCAGGAAAAGCAGGAATGATGATTGATGGTTCCTTTGACATTGCTGCCGTAAAGGATGCTGCTAAGTTTAATTGGGGTGTGACAACTCTTCCGGTCAAAGAACCAGGCGGTTTAGAATCCAACTTTGGCTCCTATTGGACCAACGGGATTGCCAAAGGGGTTCAAGGAGAAAAACTGAAAGCGGCCGAGAAGTTTCTAAAATTCCTCACTTCGGAAGAAACGCAAAAAGACTGGCTGAAAAATGTCGGCGAATTGCCTGCGGATGCTTCTTTTGCAGCCGATCAATCGATCAGCAAGGATCCAATTTACGGTCCATTTGTTCAAGGTTTAAAGAGTGCCCATGCGACCTTCTTTGTTGATGAACCAAAGGAACGCGACTCCATGTCCGCGCATATCGATAAAATTTTACTAAGCAATGAGCCAATTGATCAAACCTTTGAAAACCTTGTGAAAGAACAGCAAAAAATACGGGATGCTTATTTTAAAAATCAGTAATGGAACTTTCGGGCGGTGTACTTAGTAGACCGCCCCTTTTTTAAAGGCAGGAAAGGAGGCTTTATTTATTGGAACATTCAACTGTATTTGGGCAAAAAAGAAGCCCTATCAAGCTGAAAACAAGGAGAACGCTCGTTGCCTATACGTTTTTAACCGTTCCCCTGTTATTTTTTCTCACGATCCGAATTTATCCAACTCTATACGCTTTTTCAATGTCCTTTTCACCGCAAAATGGTTCGGGTTTTACGCTTGAAAACTATCAGCAATTATTTAACGATCAAGTTTTTTGGAAATCAGTGTGGAACACGGCAAAATACGTTATCATTACGGTGCCATTGCAAATGGCGTTTGGCTTGCTGATTGCTCTGGCAATTGAACGCATCCATCATTTTCGCTGGTTCTATCGAATGGTTTACTTTTTGCCCTATATCACTTCAGTTGTTGCCGTCAGCTGGGTGTGGCGGCTGATGTTTGACCCAAATACCGGCTTCCTCAATGAATTTATTGGTTGGTTTGGCATTCCGCCGCAAAATTGGTTGTCCGATCCGAAGCTGGCGCTATTCTGTATCTCCGCCGTCATGATTTGGCAAACAATGGGTTTTAGCATGCTAATCTTTATGGCTGGCCTTCAATCGATTCCGAAACATTTTTATGAAGCCGCAAAAATAGACGGTGCAGGAAGATGGCAATTATTTTGGAAAATCACATTCCCTTTGCTCAATCCAACCATTGTCTTCCTGGCAGTCACAGGCGTCATCCAAGCATTGCAAACCTTCACGCAAATACAAAATCTCACAGCGAGCAGCGGAGCAAGTGCCGGGGGCCCGTTGAACAGTACGATTAGTGTCGTGATCTATATGTATAAAAATGCATTCCAGGACTTTAATATGGAGTATGCTTCAGCCGTTGCCGTTGTCTTATTTATCGTGATTTTATTGATTACGCTTTTGCAAATTAAAATTCTTAACAAAAACTATGAATATTAGGGGGTGGGAACAAGTTGAATAACCGGAAATTTAAAGGGCTGGAACTTTGTATTCATCTAGTTCTGATTGCTGGTGTAATGGTGGTGGCCTTCCCGTTTCTTTGGATGATTCTCTCATCGCTTAAAAGTTTGCCAGACTTTTATCGTTTTTCTTTTTGGCCGAAAAAAATTGATTTTTCAGCCTATCAATTTATTTTGCAGGAAACTGATTTTTTAAAATGGTATTGGAACAGTCTTCTCGTCGGTTTGATTGTGACGGTAAGCTGCTTAATTTTTAATTCGCTTGTTGGTTATACATTGGCAAAATATAAATTCCCGGGCGTTAAGATTATTTTTATTTTAATTTTAAGTACGCTGATGATCCCAACGGAAATGTTGGTGATTCCATGGTATGTGATGGGGACAAAGGTAAACTTGATTGACAGCTATTTGGGAATCATGTTCCCGGGACTGATTGAAGCGTTTGGGGTCTTTTTGATGAGGCAATTTATGTTGGGCATCCCCGATGATCTTCTTGATGCGGCAAGAATGGATGGCATGAGCGAGTTTAAAATCTGGTGGCGGATTGCGATTCCCCAAGTGAAACCAGCCTTGTCGGCGCTCGGGATCATAACGTTTTTAGGAAATTGGAATGCCTATCTGTGGCCGGTGATTGTTACCTCGACTGATAGTATGAGGACGCTTCCGGTCGGCATTTCTCTTTACGCAACGGGCGATAGCGGCGGCATCCAATGGAATACCATTATGGGGATGAGTACGCTGGCCGTTTTGCCCATGGTGATCGTCTTCCTCCTCTTCCAGCGGCAAATTGTTGAAGGAATCACGCTGACGGGAGTAAAGGGATGAGAAAGGTTGGGTTATGAATTGCAATCATGATGTGAGTTGGAGCGATCATGACGCGGCAAGGGTAAAGATTGCGAGTAACGCAGTTAGAAGGAGGTGGATTCCGCCTTTATTTTGTTTTTTCCGCCTTCGTGTTCCGGAATTCCGCCTTCGTTGCGGCTTTTTCCGCCTTCATGCTGAATAATTCCGCCAACACCCCCCAACTATGCAAAAAAAAGATAAAAAACTCCAGTCATTAACTGGAGTTTTGCCTTTCAATGATTTAACTAAGTTCTCAAAACGTTTCACGATGGATGGTTTTTCATTGATTTAAGTTAAGCACTACTTTAACACAGTCGTTTTTAGAAACTCCTTTGTGCGGTCTTCTTTTGGATTGTCAAAAAACTCCCCGGGACGACCTCTCTCAATTATTTTTCCCTCATTCATATAGACAATCCAGTCAGCGACCTCATGGGCAAACAATACCGATAAGAATGGAGACAACTGTTAATTTTAACGTTAAAAACATAGCGTCAATAAATACGCCTTTTGTATCTGTCAGCACTTTTGCAAAATGAGAAAAACTAGGCAATGTAACAACATCCTTTCTAGCATTCTATGTAGCCCGTTAATTCGGTTTTGTGGTGATATCTTCACCGAAATATATTTTACTAATCCGCGCAAGTGTCCCATTCTCACGAAGTTTTTCGAGCGCATTGTTACAATAGACGGGAAAATTGGTCAATAGGAGAGGTCCTATCAAACGTTTCCTACTTCTGTATGCCGTATCCGAAATTTGTCGGAAAAATTGATTTTCTTATTGACAAGTTTCGACAAAACCTACACAATAAGAAATGTCATAATTATTATAAAATTTACTATATTGCAATATGTGTAATAATTATATTATTTCGCAAATAACTGAATTATCAGGCGGGTGTAAAAGTGACGAACCAACCTATTTTACAATTCAAAGAGTTGAAAGTTTCGTTTCAATCTGGGAAAAAAT
Source organism: Neobacillus sp. SM06 (assembly GCF_050496765.1). Classification (NCBI taxonomy): domain Bacteria; kingdom Bacillati; phylum Bacillota; class Bacilli; order Caryophanales; family Bacillaceae; genus Neobacillus; species Neobacillus sp. SM06. The sequence goes on along the minus strand of NZ_JBNWEO010000019.1, from coordinate 160,819 downwards.
ATGCTCCGGCAGTTGATGGAATAAGTTTCGAATTAAATGAAGGAGAAATACTGGGAATTGTCGGTGAGTCCGGAAGTGGGAAAAGTGTTACCTCTTTAACCGCAATGGGGCTCATTCCGACACCGCCCGGCAAGATTGAAAAGGGAGAAATCCTTTTTGAAGGAAAGGATTTAACCAAACTATCGGAAAAGGAATTCAGGAAAATACGAGGTAATCAAATCTCGATGATTTTCCAGGAACCCATGACATCATTGAATCCGCTGTTTACAATTGGCAACCAGCTTATGGAGGCGATTATATTACATACAAAGCTTTCGAAAGCCGACGCAAAAGCCCGTAGCATAGAATTGCTGAAGCTAGTCGGGATTCCAAGGGCGGAAGGTATTTTACAAGAATATCCGCATCAGCTGTCTGGAGGAATGCGGCAACGCGTCATGATTGCGATGGCAATGGCATGTAATCCGAAAGTGCTGATTGCGGACGAGCCGACAACAGCCCTTGATGTAACGATTCAGGCACAAATCCTCACTTTAATGAAGGATCTCAATCAAAAAACAAATACATCGATCATTTTGATTACCCATGACCTAGGTGTAGTCGCGGAAATTTGTGATCGTGTTATTGTGATGTATTCGGGACAGGTAGTTGAGCAAGGGGACGTTCGAACGATCTTAAAGGATCCCCAGCACCCTTATACAAAAGGCCTGCTGAAATCTGTTCCTAATTTAACCGAGAAAAAAGAGCGGCTTTACAGCATTCCTGGAAGTGTACCGGCTCCAGGGACAATCCAAAAAGGATGCCGGTTTGCACCGCGCTGTGCTGAAGCATTGGCTATCTGCCATAATGAATCCCCTGATTTGCACACGACCAATAAAGACGGGCATGTTGCTCGTTGTTTCTTACATACAGTGAAAGAGGGGAGTGATCAGCATGTCGGAATTACTTCTTGAAGTCAAAGACCTCAAAAAATATTTTCCCATTACAGGAGGATTATTTGGCAATAAAAAAGGCGAAGTCAAAGCAGTGGACGATGTCTCCTTTTACGTCAAAAAAGGTGAAACATTAGGAATTGTAGGCGAAAGCGGCTGCGGAAAATCAACAACCGGAAGATTGCTCATGCGTCTCATCGAAGCGAGCGATGGCAAAATTATTTTTGAAGACAAAGAGATTACCCGAATGTCAAAATCGGAACTGCGTAGAACGCGAAGGGACATCCAAATGGTGTTCCAAGACCCGTACGCTTCGTTAAATCCAAGACATTCGATCGAACAGATTCTCGAAGAGCCGTTAATTGTTCACGGAATTGGTACGAAGGAAGAACGCAGGAAGCAAGTGCGGGAAATGCTTGAAGTAGTAGGTTTAAGCAGTTATCATGCCAAACGTTATCCCCACCAATTCAGCGGCGGACAACGGCAGCGGATTGGAATTGCGAAAGCATTAATGACAAGGCCAAAACTGATCATTGCGGACGAGCCCGTTTCGGCACTTGATGTTTCGATCCAGGCGCAAGTTCTGAATCTAATGAAAGATATTCAAAAAGAATTTGGTCTTACCTATATTTTTATCGCCCATGACTTAGGGGTTGTCCGCCACATCAGTGATCGCGTCGGCGTCATGTACTTAGGCAGATTAATTGAACTGGCTGACAGTGAAGAACTCTATGAAAATCCGAAACACCCGTATACCCAGGCACTTCTTTCCGCGGTGCCCATACCTGATCCGGACATAAAAAGGGAGAGAACGTTGATTCAAGGGGAACTTCCGAGTCCGGCCAATCCGCCGTCGGGCTGTGCATTCCACACGAGGTGCACAGAGTGTATGGATATTTGCAAAACGACAAGGCCTGAAGAACAATATCTTAACGGTCATTCTGTGGCATGCCACTTGTTCACCAAGTAAAATGCCCAATCATGATAAAAAATAAAAGAGAAAATGGGGGAAAACGTATGAAAAAAACCGTTAAATTGCTGGCATTTGCCATCCTGGCAATTAGCCTCGTTCTTGCGGGCTGCAGCCAGTCCAACAAGACGTCAAACAATGGCGCTTCAAATTCAAGCGGCACTTCAAAAAAAGATACGCTCGTATATGGCCGCGGAGGCGATTCTACTTCACTTGACCCAATTACCTCAACTGAAGGAGAAACGTTTAAGGTTACGAAAAATATTTTTGAAACGCTCGTTAACTATGGGGACCAGGATACAACGCTGCATCCAGGACTGGCTGAAAAATGGGATGTTTCGCCAGATAGCTTAACGTACACTTTCCATCTGCGTAAGGGCGTCAAATTCCAAGATGGAACAGACTTCAATGCAGATGCTGTCGTATTTAACTTTGATCGCTGGATGAACGGCGATGAGAAGCAATTCCCTTATTACACGATGTTTGGCGGCTATAAAAAAGATGAAGGACACGTCATTAAAGAAGTAAAAGCAGTCGATCCATATACAGTGCAGTTTGTCTTAAAACGGCCGCAGGCTCCATTCTTGAAAAACTTGGCCATGTCTGCGTTCGGAATTGCCAGCCCGGCAGCTGTGAAGAAATATGGTGATAAATTCCGAGAACACCCAGTGGGTACCGGTCCATTCAAGTTTGTTGAATGGAAACAAAATGACCGGATTACACTTGAGAAAAATCCTGATTATTGGCAAAAGGGTCTGCCAAAGTTAAACAAAGTCATTTTCCGTGTTATCCCTGAAAACACGGCTCGATTAAATGCTTTAGCCAATGGTGAAATCGATGTGATGGATGGACTGAACAATTCGGATGAAGCCACGGTCAAGTCGAATCCAAAACTTCAAGTCATCAAACGTCCATCAATGAATATCGGCTATCTAGGCTTTACTGTCACGCGTAAACCTTTTGATAACAAGCTCGTCCGTCAGGCATTAAACTATGCCGTTGACAAAAAAGCTATCATTCAAGCGTTCTACGGCGGTCAGGCAATTCCAGCGAAAAATCCAATGCCGCCTTCCATTGAAGGGTATGACGATGCCATTTCTGCTTATCCATATGACTTGGAAAAAGCAAAGCAGTTATTGGCACAAGCTGGCTATCCAAATGGATTCAGCATGGATTTGTGGGCAATGCCTGTAGCCCGTCCATATATGCCTGAAGGGATGAAGGTTGCCGAGGTCATTCAAGCAAGCTTTGCAAAAATCGGTGTGAAAGCGAATATCAAAACAGTTGACTGGGCTACTTATTTACAAAATGCCGGAAAAGGCCAATTTGATGCATATATGCTGGGCTGGACAGGTGATAACGGGGATCCAGACAACTTCCTCTATACATTGCTTGATAAAGACAGCATTGGGGCAAACAACTACTCTCAATATAGCAACAACCAATTACATGACATTTTAATTAAAGCACAGTCTGAAACAGATCAAACGAAACGTAATGATTTATACAAACAAGCTCAAGAAATCATTCATGATGATGCTCCATGGGTACCGCTTGTTCACTCAACACCGCTATTAGCAGCAGCGAAAGACGTAGCAAACTATTTGCCGCATCCAACTGGATCCGATCTATTGAGCAAAGTTGAATTTAAAAATTAACGTGTGAAGGGGAGGGGAAGTATCCCTCCCTTTTTCCACTTTAAAGATTCAGATTTTAAAAAAAGAGGTGAGCAGTTTGGTAACCTATTCAGTCCGCCGTGTGCTTGCGTTAATCCCTGTATTAATCGGTATGACGCTTGTCGTTTTTTCCATTATTCATGCGATTCCCGGAAATCCGGCTCAAGTCATTCTCGGGCAAAGGGCAACGAAAGAAGCAGTGGCAGCACTAACTCAACAATTAGGATTGGACAAGCCTTGGTACATACAATACTTTGAATATCTTAAAGCACTGCTTCATGGCGATTTAGGCATTTCCCTACGGACAAGGGGGCCGATTAACCAGGAGATTTGGCCGTACTTGGCAGCGACATTGGAATTAACGATGGTCGCGATGCTGATTGCAGTCGTCATCGGTGTGAATGCCGGGATCATCAGTGCCTGGTTTTCAAAATCGTGGTTTGATTATGTTGCAATGATTTTTGCACTTATTGGTGTGTCTATGCCGATTTTCTGGCTTGGTTTAATGGAACAATGGGCCTTTTCGATTCAATTGGGCTGGTTTCCTACAACAGGACGTGAGGACGTCCGGGATCCCGTATCGGCGATTACCAATCTTTATTTAATCGACACATTGCTGCAGGGAAGGTTTGATCAATTTACTGCGGTTATTCAGCATCTTGTGTTGCCAAGCTTCGCGCTTGCAACCATTCCAATGGCCATTATTGCAAGGATGACCCGTTCAACCATGCTTGAAGTGATGAAGTCGGATTATATCCGCACGGCAAGAGCAAAAGGACTAAGGATGTTCTGGGTGGTATACAAACATTCACTGAAAAACGCGATTATTCCCGTTTTGACGGTTATTGGCCTGCAAGTGGGTCTGTTATTGGGAGGAGCTATTTTAACAGAAACGATCTTTGGTTGGCCAGGAATCGGAAGATATTTATACGATGCAATCGGCTACCGTGATTATCCTGTTATTCAGTCAGGGATTTTGATTATTGCGGCTATCTTTGTACTGATCAACCTGATCGTCGACTTATTATATGTTGCGGTTGATCCGCGGATTAAATATACGAAATAGGAGGGATAGAAGGTGGCTGAACTAGCAAAAAATACGACAACTGTTCCAGAAGTTCATCTAGAAGAAATACACACACCTCCCTGGAAAGAAGCGTGGCAATCTTTTTACCAAAATAAGTTAGCTGTAATTGGTTTAGGAATTGTCCTTTTCTTTATTGTTTTAGCCTTCATTGCGCCGATTGCAGCACCATTCAGTTATAAAGATCAAAATTTGGCTGAGCGATTGATGCCGCCTTCGGGCAAGCATTTTTTTGGTACCGATGACTTTGGCCGGGATATTTTTTCGCGCGTCTTGTATGGGGCACGGCTGTCACTGTGGGTTGGGTTCTTCTCAGTCTTAGGGTCCGTTATTCTAGGTACACTGTTTGGCATTGTCGCTGGATATTATGGCCGTTGGGTCGATACGATTATTTCCCGCATTTTCGATATTATGTTGGCATTTCCAAGCATTCTGTTGGCAATCGCCGTTGTGGCAATTTTAGGCCCTTCACTGCAAAATGCGCTGATTGCTATTGCAGTGATCAATATTCCAAACTTCGGAAGACTTGTTCGTTCCAAAGTGCTCAGCGTCAAACAGGAAGAATATATTATGGCGGCACGGGCAGTGGGGATGAGGGACACGCGAATTTTGTTTCACCATATCTTGCCTAATAGCATTTCCCCTGTTATTGTTCAGGCAACACTCGCAATTGCTACGGCGATTATCGAAGCTGCAGCATTGGGCTTTCTCGGATTAGGTGCCCAGGCGCCAACGCCGGAATGGGGCAAAATGCTTTCCGATTCAAAACAATACTTGGTGCAAGCCCCGTGGACATTATTTTTTCCAGGTGTTGCGATTATGTTAACTGTATTGGGGTTCAATTTGATGGGCGACGGGTTAAGGGATGTGCTTGATCCGAAACTGAAGCAGTAACAGCTAATTTGTCCATTCTCCCTTGTTCTTCAAACTTCCTATTTTTGAAAAATACACTATAATAGAATGAGTAACATGAAATGGGAGAAGAGAACAGTGGAAAAACAGAATAGCTCATACAGATGGGTTGTGTTTGCTGCGGTGCTGGCTGCTTATTTTTTGATTGTCAGCCAGCGAACGGCACCGGGATTAATAACGGATCGGTTAATGAAAGAATTTACAATTTCGGCTTCAACGATTGGGCTGCTGACGAGCATTCAATTTTTGGCTTATGCCGGCTTGCAGATCCCGATTGGGATTTTGTCTGATCGCTTTGGTCCGAATTTTTTTCTGATTGGCGGCACGATCCTGAATGGTTTAGGTACATTTCTATATAGCTTAGCTCCAAATGAAGCGGTGCTTTTTACAGCCCGCTTATTGGTTGGTATGGGTGATGCAACCATTTGGGTGAATTTGGTGTTGATACTAAGCCAGTGGTTTAAGGTTAAAGAATTTATTGGTTTACTTGGGATTGCTGGAATGTCTGGCGGTCTCGGTTTCTTGATGGCCACCGTTCCTTTTTCCGCATGGATCGCTGCTACAAGCTGGAGAATTCCCTTTTTCACAGTGGGAATCCTTTTAATGGGTATTGGCATTTTTCTTTATTTTATTTTAGTAAAAAGGCCAGAGCAGATCGGCATTGTTTCGTCGGAGAAAAAGAAAAAGGCTGCGGTTAAAAAGGCGGTGAAACGTGAAAAAACACGGGTCATTTTACGGCGGGTCTTTACGGAGCGTCAGACGTGGGCAACCTTTTTTTGCCATTTTGGCGTTGTTGGAACATATGTCGGTTTTATTGGTTCGTGGGCAGTGCCATATGGGATGCAAGTATATGATATGTCCCGTTCAGCCGCCAGTCAGCTCATTATGATTGGCCTTTTTGGTGCCATTGCCGGCGGGCCGCTGACGACTTGGATTACAAGCCGCTTGGAGATGATTAAGCGACCATATGTTATGATTCAATGCCTTGTTTTTATTGGCTGGACATCCTTTCTTTTGTTCGGCGGCAAACCACCGTTTTTCTTGCTGGCCGTTCTATTTCTGCTGATTGGCTATGGCAATGGCGCCAGCGCATTAACCTTTGCAGTCGTTCGGCAATCTTTCCCGATCAAAGAGGTTGGTGTTGTTTCGGGAGTAGCCAACACGGGTGGCTTTTTAAGCGCAGTACTGTTGCCAACTGTTTTTGGAAAAGTACTGGACTATTTCAATACCGCTGGAAGCAATGTTGGCTATCGCTATGGATTCCTCATTCCTGTTGTCTTTTCACTGCTCGGACTGGTAGGCAGCCTGTTAATCAAAGAGCAGCGGCAAGGAGAAAAGCAGGGCAGTTAAAGATGAAAAAAGAGCAAAAAGGAATGGATCCTTCTTGCTCTTTTTTTATGCATTTAACGCCAATTGAATCATCAGTTCAATCGCGGCGGGAATGGCTTTTTCATCGATATCAAATTTCGGGTGGTGGTGTGGATATTGGCTTTTTTCACTTTGCATGCCAACATTTATAAATGCGCCTGTTTTCCCTTTTAAATAATAGGAAAAGTCCTCGGCACCCATAACGGGTTCAATCGGCAAAAAGGCATCAGAGCCGAATGTGTTGACGATCACGTCCTTGGCAAATTCGCATGCTTCCGGATGGTTGTACAACGGTGGTGTTCCCTCAATAAACGTATAGTGACCCTCTGCCCCAAAGCTTGCGCAAATGGCTTTTGTCAGTTGTTCGGTTTTTTGTCTCAATAAAGCGGCGGCTTCATACGTCATTGCCCGAAGCGTGCCTGTCAGTTTAACTTCAGATGGAATGACATTAAAGGAGTTTCCCGCCTGCATCCCGCCAAATGAAACAACGCCTGCATGAAGCGGATTTACGTTTCGGCTGATAATTGATTGAAATGCTTGAATCAGATGGCTCGCAATGTAGATGGGGTCAACGGTTTCGTGCGGGTAGCCACCGTGTCCGCCTTTTCCTTTAATGGTAATTTCAAAATCATTGCTTGAGGCCATCGCAGGGCCAACAGCAAAGCCAATTTTCCCAAGCGGCATGGTGGACATTAAATGGACGCCATAAATGGCATCTATCCCGTCCAAAATGCCTTCTGTGACAAGCTTTTGCGCACCGCTTGGCGACGCTTCTTCTGAGCTTTGGAAAATAAATACGATATTGTTTTTGATTAAATGAGGATTTGAACTCATCCACTTGGCTACCGTGAGCAAGATGGCAGTATGGCCATCATGGCCGCAGCCGTGCATCACGCCGGGAATGGTTGAAAGGTATGGCTTGTCTTCCCCTTCTTCCTGAAGCGGCAAAGCATCCATATCGGCGCGAAGGGCGATGGTTTTTTTTCCTTCCGTTCCTTTTAAATAGCCGATGATACTTGGCTCAGTGTAGCGATGATCGATTTCAATACCGAACTCGGTTAATTTTTCTTTTACATAGGCAGCTGTTTTGTATTCCTGTCCAGACAGCTCAGGATACATATGGAAATGTCTGCGTTGCTGGATGGCCCAATCTTGTAATGCTGTATCAATGAACGTTGTTTTGTACATTCGAAACCCTCCGTCATAACAGATTCGTAGTTTTGTATATTTAGTCAGTAAATTGTATAATACATTCACGAACAACGCAAGTATTTTTCGAAGTTGACGAATTCTGTCTCGTTTTATATGATAAGGAAGAATTAAATACCCGTACTTGATCGGGAGAGGTTCATAGCTGTAAACCCTCTATAAAAAACTATGGATACACGCCAACTATTGCGCCATGTCCATAAGGGGTATGGCGCTTTTGTTGCTGTTCTGTTCGTTGAAGTGTAGAGTGAGCCCTCCTGCTAAAGTATGGGAAATCATTACAGGAGGTTTTTCTATGTCTGGACGCAGCCAGGAACAAGGTTTAAAGGATCTAACGCTATTGGGAAATCAAAATACACAGTATTCATTTGATTATGCCCCGGAAGTTTTAGAAGCAGTTGATAATCTCCATTCTGAGCGCGATTATTTTGTGAAGTTCAATTGCCCGGAATTTACAAGCTTATGCCCGCTGACCCACCAGCCCGATTTTGCAACCATTTACATTTCGTATATTCCTGATAAAAAAATAGTGGAGAGCAAATCGCTGAAGTTGTATTTGTTCAGTTTTCGAAACCACGGAGATTTCCATGAGGATTGTGTCAACACCATCATGAACGATTTAATTAAGCTGCTCGATCCCCGTTATATTGAGGTTTGGGGGAAATTTACCCCAAGAGGCGGGATTTCGATTGACCCATGGTGCAACTACGGACGTCCAGGGACAAAATTCGAAGAAATGGCTCAATTCCGCATGATGAACCATGATCTGTATCCGGAGAAAGTAGATAACCGCTGAAGAAAGAACGTTATTTTTAAAAGGAAAGGGCCCTTTGGTTCAGAGTCACCGGGGGTTTTTCCGTTTTTGGATACGTAAAGTGTTCTCTCAATACCCAAAAGGGTATAATGAAGGTGTAAGGTTATACCATTCTTGAAGACGGAGAGAGAAGGGATTGTCGTGGCGGGAAAGAAGGTCGTTTACTTTGTGTCATTAAGTTCAAATGTTCCCTTTGTTCTTTTGGAAGCGCTTAAAAAGGTGGCGGATCAGGATGAAGTTGCCATTTTCTTCGACCTCGATGGTGCGAGGGTTTTAGACAAACGCTATGTAGGGATGATGGAGCAGGTTCGCGGCATGGAACTGGCGAATTTACTGCAGGCGGCACTGGGGAAAGGGATCAAGCTGTATGGCTGCCAGATGAACGTTTTGATTGCCGATGGCCTCGAGTTGATTGAAGGGGCTGAGCTGGCTGGGGTCGCTACTTTTTTAAAATTGGCCTATCAGGCTGATTCAGTACTAAGCTATTGAAAGGGGAATGGGTTATGGACCAGAAAAAAGTGGTGATCATGGCACTCCATGATGAATTGGAGTCAGCTTATCCTCCATTGAATATAGCCGTCGGTGCCGTTTCCTCGGGAGCGGAAGTTATTCTAGCTTTTTCCCGGAGAGGGGTTACTATTTTAGATAAAAGCTATAAAGGGGTTCCGTCTAAAGGATTGGACTATTTGTCCCATGCCCTAACCAATTTCGGTGTTACCTCTATTCCCGAATTGCTTGATATTGCGGTAGAGATGGGTGTGCAGCTGTATGTGGTCGATTTAGATGTAGGAGATCATTGCGAATTTCGCCATTACGCTGAACAAGTCCCGATTAAATGGATTTTAAACGAAGCTGCATCTGCCGATCTTTTTCTTCATTTTTAATAGTAAAAAAAGTATCAGGTATTCCTGGTGCTTTTTTTTACTAAAAATTCGATTCAATGAAAAAATAAGCAGAAAGGCTTTAGAAATGAGAGAAAATTAAGTATGATCTTATAGTAGAAGTCATTTTTTACATAAGGAGGGTTACTGTTGAAAAAAACAGTTGATCCAGCGGACAAGCGGTTTAAAATTGCCCACAGGGAAGCACTCATCGGCGTGATCCTTGTCATCATTAATTTTATTTGGTGGTACGGTTTTGCTTATGGACTTGGTTCCGGGAAGGTAGAAGATTATACATATGTATTTGGCTTGCCGGCATGGTTCTTTTACAGCTGTATTGCCGGGTTTGTGGTCATGGTTGTGCTTGTGACCATTGCAGTTACATTTTTCTTTAAAGATGTTCCCTTTGAGGATAAAGAGGGGGAAAGCAAATGAATTGGGCGGTCATTACCCCATTGTTGCTTTTTTTACTGCTTATTTTTGCAGTCGGTTTCTGGTCCAATAAATTTGTGCTCAAATCCAATTCGTTTCTCCAAGAATACTTTTTAGGCGAACGCCAGCTTGGCGGTTTTATTTTAGCGATGACGATGGTGGCGACGTATGGAAGTGCCAGCAGCTTCATTGGCGGCCCGGGAGTTGCCTATACGCAAGGACTCGGCTGGGTGCTCTTGGCGATGGCACAGCTGGCAACAGGCTATTTCGTGCTTATGGTGCTGGGGAAGAAATTTGCGATTGTCGCCCGTAAATATGAAGCGATTACGCTGATCGATTTTTTAAAGCAACGGTATCAAAGCAAAACGGTTGTGTTGTTAGCAGCGGCGAGCATTATTGTTTTTCTTTTCTCATCGATGACTGCGCAGTGGATCGGCGGTGCACGGCTGATTGAGTCTTTAACCGGGCTGGCATATCCGGCGGCATTGCTGCTATTTGTTGCCTCGGTTCTTGTTTTTGTCATTGTCGGCGGCTTCCGCGCGGTCGCCCTCACGGATGCCGTACAGGGTGTTGTGATGTTTGGCGGCACGCTGATTCTATTGATCGCAACCATTAAAGCGGGCGGGGGGATTCCAACCATTATCTCCCGTTTGGCTGCGGAAAATCCGAATTTGATCAGCCCGTTTGGCGCCACGGGTACGTTAACGCCCGCTTACGTCTCCTCTTTTTGGATTTTGGTCGGTGTCGGTGTTGTCGGTCTGCCGCAAATTACGGTCAGGGCGATGTCGTATAAAAATTCACAAGCGATGCACCGGGCAATCATTATTGGAACGATTGTTGTCGGTTTTATTATGTTAGGCATGCACCTGATTGGCGTTTTTGCCCGCCCTGTTCTCCCGGGTATCAAGGTTGGCGATACGGTGATGCCGCTCTTATCCATGAAGGTTCTGCCGCCATTTGTTGCTGGGGTTGTCCTTGCGGCGCCAATGGCCGCAATTATGTCAACGGTGGATGCTTTGCTGATTTTGGTCAGTTCCGCGCTGGTAAAGGATGTTTATTTGAATTATATAAAGCCCCATGCAAGCGAGAATCATGTGAAAAAAGTCAGTTTCAGTGTGACCGCGATTGTTGGCATACTCGTGATTTTTCTCGCCTTAAGTCCGCCTGATTTAATTGTCTGGCTGAATTTATTTTCGTTCGGCGGTTTGGAATCGGTGTTTATCTGGCCGGTGATTTTTGGTCTTTATTGGCGCAAAGGCAATAAGTATGGAGCGATCTCGTCGATGACTTTCGGAATGGGTTCCTATATTTTCTTGGATCGCTTTTATCCAAATGCGTTTGGCATGCATACAGTCGTCTTGCCAATTGTCATCTCCCTGATCGCATTTGTCGTTGGCAGTTTGGCAACTCGGAAGAGCACCATTGCCCTTCAGTTGGAAAAATAGAAAAGGAACCGCTCGTGGCGGTTCCTTTTTAATGATTCGGAAATTTTATCCGCGGGAATTTGTGTTTTATCCGTGTAGTTTTGAGGTTTATCCGTGTATTTCGTTCGTTTATCCGCGAAAAATCTCCGTTTATCCGCGAGAATTTGCCATTTATCCGTATTTCCAAAAAATGGATCTAATTTAGAACAGCTAGTTTTGCTATTTTTTACAAAATTGAATGGGATTGGAGTGTTTCCAGTATATATCGAGCCCGATTTGTATAGGAGTGCTTCTGGACTGCTTTAAGACCGTTTAACTGAATTTGTTTGCGCTCATCAGGATGGGTTAAATAGTAGGTAACTAGTTCAATCGTTTCGTGCTTGTTTTTGGTCGTGACCAAGTCAACCCCTGGCTTAAAAAGGCGGTTGATTTCCGGAGTATCTATTGTCAGTAAAAATTCCCCTGATCCTAAAATTTCATATGTGCGCTGGGTCAACTGTGTTAAATGATTTTGCAGACCCAATACAATATCAGCGCCGGAGTATACAGTATTGGCTTTTTGATAGTCTAGATAGCCGTGCAGCCAGCTTTGCGGCAACTCTTTTGTAAAATAGATACTCATCTTTTCCCAATCCCTCCCCCAAAAATCAATTCGTTTATTCTTCTCGATCAACGGGCGGATAAGGATATCAATGGCTTGATGCCGATAATGGTTCGGGTATTTTTGCAAAATATCAGGGTAGGCGTTTGCCACTAATGCGATCGAAAAATGCTGGCTTGTTTTAACTGGAAAATGCACGTTTGGATGATAACCAAAGTCCATGTGGGCGGCAGGATAGCCTAATTGCTTAAAATCAGCGACAGAGTCAGGACAAATGGTAAAAATAAAATTCGGCTCGGTATTTTGAATATAAGGAATCGAGAACGTTTTGGAATGGGTAGGATCTTCAGTAGACCAAAAAATGTGAGGTACCTTTGCCTGTCGGACAAATTTTTTAATTTCTGCTTGCTTATGGGGTGAGTTGGTTCTCTTTGTCCATCCCATCGTAACGATCAGGTCGGGATGGAAATCCGTAAGCATTCGTTCCTGAGGGAATCCGAAAATTTTTACATGATGGCCAAGATCCTTAAATCCATTTGGAAGCCCGTGAATCCACATCGGATGATCCTCGAGAAACAAAATGTTCACGGCCTGTACCCTCTTTCAAAGTCCAAGAAGCACTTTTATTGTTACAAGCTGAAATTTGTTTTTTAGTAAAGGGAGAATGATTTCCAATGCTTCAGGAGTGTTTTTGCTGTTCAAATGGAATAACACGATATCACCGTTTTCTGCCTTGCCAACAATTTTGTGGACAAGATAATTGGTTTTGCGTTGTTTCCAATCGCGCGAGTCCAAACTCCAAAGAATGCTTCTGTAGCCGGCCTGGTGAACAGCATTGAGAACTTTTTGGTTGTAATAGCCATACGGCTGGCGAAAAAGCGGACGGGGTGTAATTCCAGTGGTTCGAAAAATTTTCTCTTCACAAAGGGCTATCTCTTTGATCATTTCATCCGTACTCAATTTGGTGAAATCCGGATGAGGATTTGAATGATTGCCGATTTCGTGGCCGTCCTGAACCATTCTTTTCGTAAGTTCGGGATAGTGATCTATAAATTCCCCTGTTAAAAAGAATATCGATTTTGCTTCAGTTTTTTGTAAAATACGAAGGATTCTTTCGGTTTGAAAGTCGGTGCTGCCGCCATCAAAGGTTACTGCGATTTTCGGAACGGTCCGATTGCCATGAGTAAAGATCATTGGTTCTTTTTTAATCAAAATCTCACCATCTTTTGCAGCGATATAGTAATACGGTATTTCTTTTAAAGAAAGAAGGCACGGCAAAAATACAAATTAGAAGGTAATTTGTTCAATCCAGAAATTTATCCGTTAGGTTTATCGATTTATCCGTATGATTTCAACTTTTATCCGCGAGTGAGCTCTGTTTATCCGCGGGAATTTGTCTGTTATCCGCGAAAAATCTCCGTTTATCCGCGAGAATTTGCCATTTATCTGTATTTCCACAAAAAGGAAGCATCGGCCTCTTGATTTCCAAAAAAATACAGAGGTGCCGTCCCCCTGTTTCATTCCACTTTCACTTTCACCCGGTCGATTGCATTATAACCATAGCCTTTCCGGTTCCAAAAAGCAGTTTCAGGCTGTGTTCGCCCGTATGAATCAGTTGCCCTGGAAAGGATGGTGTACTCTCCTTTGTCGTGAACAGTCCAATTGTAAGACCAGGAAGTCCATCCAAATTCTTCGTTTGCCGCGATTTCGGCAGTCCTCCAGGTTTCGCCTTCATCTGTACTGATTTCCACCTTTGAAATCGTTCCCATGCCTGTGGAAGCAATCCCTTTAATAACGTGCATGCCCGTATTGAGAAGTTCGTACTCCAACGGATACTGAATCGATGAATTCACATTCATGGTCGTCACCGGAAAAGCGCCGCGATCGTCGTCTTTATGGGGATAATATACATAATCAATTGTTTGAAACGGCCCTTTAAATGGCTTGTCAATCACCTGAATCTGTTTGATCCATTTGACGGAAGCTACCGCATACCATTGCGGAACAATCAGTCTTAAAGGATATCCATGTTTAAAAGGAATCGGTTTCTGGTTGTACTCGTAGGCAATGATTGTATCCGGATCCATCGCCTTTTCGAGCGGCAGGCTTCGCATAAACGAATAGGTTTTGTCCAAATCGGTTCGCGGTCCATAATCATAGCCCTCAACAACGACATCGACAGCTCCTTCCTTTAGTCCGGCTTTTTCCAGCAATGTCCGAAGCGGAACACCTTTCCATTGGCCTTGGCTGATGGCGCCGCGTTTCCACTGCTCGCCAAACACCTTTGGCTGGAAAAAGTCGCGCTTGTTTCCAGAACACTCTAAAGCAACCTTCAGAGTTTTTGCCGGCAGCTGAAGTAGATCTTTTAGGGTAAATACCGTTGGTGTTTCCACGAATCCTCCGATCGGAAGCCAATAGCTTGAATACGATAAGGCAGGATAGGCAAAATGATTTCGTCGATAAAAATACTTATTCGGGACGAAGGGCGTGTCAATAAACGAAATGGGGGTCTCGTGGTTTTCCGGCATTAAGCTGTGCGTAAGCAAATAAGGCTTTGCAAGAAACGGCTGATCGTTCAATGGTGATCCCTCCAAGAAAAAGCAATCAATAGTAAAGCATATGCTGTTTTCGGCAAATGTTATGCTTAGTCTCGCGCTAAGCTTTTTGAAAAAGAAAAATGGACCAAAAGAATTTGGTCCATTAGCTCTATTCTACGCTTTTTGCTCAAACAATTTGGCAATTTCTACAATGACCTTGACTGCTTTCATCATCACTTCAACCGAGACAAACTCATATTTGCCATGGAAATTTTCCCCACCTGCAAAAATATTTGGCGTTGGCAGTCCCATATAGGAAAGCTGGGAGCCGTCGGTGCCGCCGCGGATTGGTTTCGTAATGGGCTTAATTCCGAGGTTTTCCATCGCCTCATGGGCAATGTCGACAATCTCCTTTACCGGCTCAATTTTATCCTTCATATTATAATATTGGTCATTTACTTCTAAAACAATCGCTTTCTCGCCGTATTTGGCTTTCAACTCACTTGCAATTTTTTCAACCGTGGCTTTGCGGGCTTCGAAGTTGGCCTTATCAAAGTCACGAATAATATAGTACAGCTTCGTTTCTTCCACGTCGCCATGAAAGGAAATCAAATGATAAAATCCTTCGTATCCGTCTGTATATTCCGGTGCTTCTTTTGCTGGAAGCTTGCCGTGGAACTCCATCGCGATTTTTGCGGAATGGACCATTTTACCTTTTGCAGTCCCCGGGTGGATATTGGTTCCTTTAAATGTAAGCTTTGCGGCCGCCGCATTGAAGCTTTCATATTCGAGCTCGCCCAGCGGTCCGCCGTCAACCGTGTAGGCATAATTGGCATTGAAGGCCTTAACGTCAAACTTATGCGGTCCCCTGCCGATTTCTTCATCGGGCGTGAAGGCAATGCGAATTTTTCCATGCTTGATTTCCGGATGATTGATTAAGTAAGCCATTGCCGTCATGATTTCAGCAACACCGGCCTTGTCATCTGCACCAAGCAAAGTTGTTCCATCAGTTGTAATCAGCGTCTGTCCTTTGTAATCAGCAAGCTGTGGAAAATCGTTTGTTGATAACACGATATGTAAGGAATCATTCAAGGTCAGATCCTGTCCATCGTAGTTTTCGACGATTTGCGGGTTGACCCCTTTGCCGGTAAAATCGGTAGCGGTATCGACATGGGCCAAGAAGCCAATTGTCGGGACATCTTTTTCCGTATTCGCTGGAAGCGTTGCCATGACATAGCCGTTTTCATCAATCGTTACGTCCTCCATACCGATTTTCTTTAATTCTTTAACTAATTTGTTCAAAAGGACTAGCTGTCCCGGGGTTGAAGGGCAGGTGCTGCTTTCCTCATTTGACTGGGTATCCACTTTAACATACGAAGTGAATCGGGCAATGATTTCGTCTTTCACTATGGGTTCATCTCCTCTTGATTCATTAGCTTCATCATATCATAACTTTTTCAACAAATGGGCAAATCATCTATTGACCAGATAAGTCAATGGAACTGCAATGGAACTGACTAGAGTGGTCAATCCTGCTAGAAAGAAGGCTTTATAAGTGTTTGAAAAATTCCTCCAACTTGATCTTGAGAAACAGATCCGAATTTTAAATGCCGCTAGTAAAGAGTTTGCCCAGAAAGGCTTTGTAAATGCTTCGACAAACGTAATGGTGAAAGAAGCGGGCATTGCGAAGGGACTGCTGTTTCATTATTTTCAAAATAAAAAGCAGCTGTTTTTGTTTATGTTTGATTACTTTATAGAGGTGATTACAAACGAATTTTACCAAAAAATTGACCTGTCGGAGCCAGACTTTTTCGAAAGAACCAAACAAGCTTCATTGATCAAAATGGAATTGCTGCAAAAGTTTCCGGATGTGTTTAAATTTTTGGAGAGGGCGTAAATGGAGGATGCGGTGCAGGTGTCGCATGAGCTTGATCAGCGGAAAAGGGAACGGACGGCTTTTAATCTGAATCGATGTTTGAAGGGATTGACGTTTCGAAGTTCCGGGAGGATGTTGTGGTGAAAAAGGCGCTGAAAATCATTATGTGGACGTTCGAGAGCTTTGGAAATGAAGGAATGCAAAAGGCGAAACAGTTGCATTCTTCGGAAATGAATGGTGAACAATTGTTTGCCGAAGTCAATGAATACGCTGGGATTCTAAAAAAGTGCTTTTATAAATAAGCGGATTTTACAGAACGGAGCACTTGATCCGTTATATTTTACCGTGTCGCTTGTTTTGATCGCTGGCTTTGTTTCGGCCACCTACCTGTTTTTTTCGAAAAGGGATATGAAATTCTGATTGGAGTTAAAAGGCAGCGCATTTGCACGCTGCCTTTTAACATCTACGGCTTTGTATATTTTTTGTCCGAACATTGGCAACGCCCTGCCCGATCACAACTGGCTTGCCGCCGCATTGAAGACAATCGAGATTTCGAATTGAAACATCGTCTGCATGGTGATCACCGCCAAATACTTTAATGCCTGCTCCGGCATTGCAAACATTTCGTACGGTAACTTGATTGAGTACAATGTTGCGGGCACGGTACTGAACGGCAATGACGGGATGACCCTTAAAATCAACGGCAGGATCGCCAATTACGGTAAATTGATTGATCACTACATTTTTATAAGCTGATACGACCATCGCTCTTGGCGCAGAGCTTTTATATAAATCAGTATATTGAGGTGCGACGGCGACTAGATTGGTTGCGCGGATCGAGTATGCCGTTTTTGACTCTGGATCGGTCTTTTTGTGGTGGCCGATATGACGAAAATTGAAAGACCGGTTATCCTTTATTGACAAATGGCCAATGATTTGCACGTTTGCTGCGGCGGAAGAATTTTCATGGGCCTTGACTTCAACTCCGCCAAAGCAATGGGCTGTTGAATTGTTGGAAAGCCAAACATTTTTCGATCCATCGTCAATTTCGATCCCATTGGAGTTGGAAAAACCTTTCGCGTGCGCCCTGCCGCTCGGGTCGCACATATGGGAATAAGAGATCAAAATATTTTCGCTGTGATGGGTGGTGATGCCGTCATCGCCAAAGCCGTGGCCGATCAGATGGTCGAGCCAAATATACCGGCTCCCGCCCCAGCCTCTTTTTCCATCACCACGATAGTCGTAATACGGCGAGGTAATGTCAAACCCATGAAGGCCGGGATTGATCGCCTCTACCTTTTTCACCCAGCCGAATTTTACATTGGCAAATGTTACGCAGCTGGAATGATTCCCACCTGTGCTTGTCTTCGGCTGCGTTCCCAGTCTTTCCACATTCCAATCCAAACTCAATCCCTCAATATAAATATGGTGATTTCCCAGCCAATAATGGGAGTTGGTGACAAGCCTTGTGCTTTTTGGCGCATCGTCATGCAGCTTTAGCGTTGTTTTTCTTTTGCCGCTGCCTGTCAGGATTGTGTAGGAAGGAAGCTGGATTCCTTTTGTCAGATAAACGCCGTCTGGAACAATCACTTTTACTCTCCCTCCGCCGATTGCTTTTTGAAAGGCTTGTGTATCATCTGTTTTGCCATCACCTTTTGCACCAAATTCTTTCACATTGACTTCCTTTTTCACTTTTTTTAAAAGCTTTTCGTATTCCATGTCCAGCTTTTTCAGCCACTCTGGAAAAATAGGTGCCGTTTTTGGCGTTGGCTCGTTTTGGATGGCCGCAAAAAAACGATTGGTTCGAATAACTTCTTTATTGAGCTGAAACCGTTTATGGCCAAGGACAAATAGCAGCCGGGCATTGTAGTCAGGATTATGATTTCGATCAAACATTTCATTACCACCACACAACCAAAGTAAATTCCTTTTGATTATTCCCGCTTTTTCCATTGTATAAGCGTGAGGCGAAAGCTTGCTGGTTATTTGCAATGGCTTAAAGAGGGGCTAGTAGATTTGTGTATTTTCATCGAGGTAAAAAATTACAAATACGGATAAACGGGAAATGTTCGCGGATAAAACGGAAAAGTTCGCGGATAAAAGTAGAAACTCCGCGGATAAATGAACAAACTCCACGGATAAAAGTAGAAACTTCACGGATAAACGGGGAATTCCCGCGGACAAGTACGGAGTGGCAAACAAACAAGTGGGGGAATTTGCCGAAAAAGTGACAAATACGGATAAACGGGAAAAGTCCGCGGATAAAACGGAAAAGTTCGCGGATAAAACGGAAAACTCCGCGGATAAATGAACAAAGCTCGCGGATAAACGGGGATTTTTCGCAGATAAAAGTTGAAGACCCTTTGATCAATGACCAACATTCGCGGTTGGCCTGTCCCATGGTTTTTTGAAAACCCAGTTAATGCCCCTTCTGTTCTAAAAATTTGCAAACGCTATTTATAAAAGGTAATAATAGTTTATATGATAGGAAGTAGAACAGTTGAAAGGTGGTCATTTTAATGGATAATGGTAATGGTGCGTTACCGCCCAAAACGTGCAGCATTGACCGGTTGGTGAGAGTAGCGGAAGATGTCAAAAAGGTGTTAGCCGGTGAAAAAACAGCGACGCGCAGAAATGGACGCTATGCCGATGTTGGTGAAATCATGGTTCTTGAAGGGAAAAAGTTCGTGATCGACCGGGTCTATTCGCAATCGCTCGGAGATCTGACGGATGAGGACGCCAAGCGGGAAGGATTCGCCAATTTGGAAGAATACAAACAGTCCATTCTGTCAATACATCCGGGAATGCCGTGGCTTCCGCACATGCGTGTCTGGGTTCATGAATTTCATGCTGCACCAGAGCAATGAACGGAGTGAATGAAGATGGCTCATCGCATCCTTCTTTACATCCATATAGCCAGTGCTATTTTGACAATCGGTCCTTTTTTTGCCGTTTTGCCCATCATCAAGAAACTTCGTGATGCACAGGCGGCCGCACAGGAAGCTTATATCAGTACATTTAAATTTGTCGTTCGCTTGACGATGCATGCTGCCCATGTTTTGGTTGTTTCCGGGATTTTGCTTGTCATTTTTAGCAGTTGGACATGGACAACGTCCTGGATTCTTGTTCCGATCCTGATTATGGTTAGTTCGCTCTATTTTTTTGC
This sequence comes from Neobacillus sp. SM06, assembly GCF_050496765.1. Taxonomy (NCBI): domain Bacteria; kingdom Bacillati; phylum Bacillota; class Bacilli; order Caryophanales; family Bacillaceae; genus Neobacillus; species Neobacillus sp. SM06. The sequence continues at coordinate 140,940 of NZ_JBNWEO010000019.1, read as the reverse complement.
CAGAGCCTTTTCCCCGCTGCTAAGGAAATTTACGGAGGAAAAGCAAGATCGTGAGGTACTGTCGAAGAAACTGATGAGTGCGACGATCTGGTACATCCTGATTTTGTTGGTGGTTCTTGGATTCATGGTCATCAAACCGAACTTATGGTAAATTTTCATAACGATCACAACAGCTTGGAGCACTTTTCAGGCTGTTGTTTTTTTACGTTTAAAATTTGTTCGTCACCCGAAGAAAAATTTATAATGAAAGAAGCAAACCCTTCGAGAATGGAATAAAGGTGGACCTCCTATGCAATTTTTAAAAAAATACGCAAAAAAGTATTGGAAGCTGTTTAGCATTGCGATTTTATTTTTAACCTTTGAAGCGGTATCAGATTTGTTGCAGCCAACGATTATGTCCAAGATTGTCGATGTCGGTGTGGCGGAAAAAAATCTCCCGTATGTTTGGAAAATGGGCGGATTGATGCTGCTGATTACGGGGTTCGGAGCGTTATCTGCTTCGGTGCGCAGCATTCTTGCAAGCAAAGTCTCGCAAAATGTAGGTGCTGAATTGCGTTCCGATTTGTTTCGGAAAATTCAGTCGCTCTCGTTTAAAAATATTGACCGGTTTGACCGCGCATCGCTCGTGACAAGGCTGACCAATGATGTTACCCAGGTGCAGGTGTTTGTGAACGGCACGATGCGGATTTTTGTCAAAGCGCCGCTGCTGGCGATTGGCGGCTTAATCATGGCGATCCGCTTAAACATTCGCCTCTCGGTTGTTTTGGCCGTCGTCGTTCCCGCCATTGCCCTTTTCATTGCGGCCAATATGAAGCTGGGCTTCCCGCTTTTTCAAAAAGTGCAAAAAGCGCTTGACCGCGTCAACAGCGTCATGCGTGAATATTTATCGGGTGTCCGGGTCGTCAAAGCTTTCAATCGGTTTGACTATGAAACAAACAAATTCAATCTTGCCAACCTTGAGTTTCAAGACCAGTCGATCAATGCGAGCCGCCTAATGTCCATTTTCAGCCCGGCCATCATGCTGACGGTCAATCTCGGGATTGTCGCCGTGCTATGGCTGGGCGGATATGGGGTTGAAAAAGGTCAAATGCAAGTGGGACATATTATTGCCTTTATCAACTATATGACACAAATCCTCTTTTCCTTGATGATGATTTCGATGGTTTTCAACATGTTTGTTCGAGCAAGGGCTTCGACGAGCCGGATCGCTGACATTTTCGCATTGGATGAACCGGAAACAAAGACGGTTGAAAGCAAAGGGAACACGGGTGAAAAAGGAAGAATTGATTTTGAACATGTCTGCTTTTCCTATGAAGGGATGACCGGCACGCCTGTATTGAAAAAAATCAATTTGACATGCCTGCCGGGGGAAACAGTCGGGATCATTGGCTCAACCGGCTCTGGAAAAAGTACGCTTGTCAACTTGATACCAAGGTTTTACGAGGTCAGTTCCGGGACGATCAAAGTGGACGGGGAAGACATTAGTAAAATCGATCCCCGAACACTTCGGGAAAAAATTGCGATTGTACCGCAGAAAAATATTCTCTTCACCGGTAGTATTGCTGACAATATCCGCTGGGGAAAAGAAGCGGCCTCGTTTGAAGAAATCCGGCATGCTGCTGAAATGGCCTGTGCTGCTGAATTTATCGAGGCCTCACCTGAAGGATACGAAACGAAAATCGGTCAGGGCGGCGTGAATTTTTCCGGCGGGCAAAAGCAGCGGATTTCCATTGCCAGGGCGCTTGTAAGAAAACCGGAAATTTTAATCTTGGATGATAGTACAAGTGCAGTTGATGCGGCCACAGAAGCAAAAATAAAGGAATCGCTGAAAACGTACGCAAAAGACCTTACGTTTTTGCTGATTGCCCAGAGGATCACTTCGGTTATGGATGCGGATCAAATCGTCGTTCTCGATCACGGAGAAATCGCCGGGATTGGCAAGCATGAGGACTTACTAAAGAGCTGTCCGGTTTATCAGGAAATTTTCCAATCGCAACTCGGCAAGGAGGTCGGCTAAAAACGATGGTGCAACAATCACAACAGCCTAACGCCAATCCGCAGCTAACACCCGTCCTACCCGGGCCAGGGCGGCCTGGAGGAGGCGGCTTCCGCCACGGGCGGGGCCCTGTAGTCAAACCAAAGAATTTCAAAGGAACGCTGAAACGGCTCTGGTCTTATTTTGGCAAAGAGCGAAAAGTGCTGCTTTCGATCTTTCTCTTTATTGTGGTCGATTCTGTCCTAACGCTTCTGGCTCCTTATTTGATCGGCAAAGCTGTCGATGCGATGTCGTTACATGGCGGCAAAGTGGACTTTCCCCTGCTTGAAACAATGATCGTCGGCCTTCTTGTTGCTTATATTTTCGATGCGGTATTAACCTTTTTGCAAGGCTGGTTCATGGCGGGAGTTTCTCAGCGGATTGTGAGAAGTTTGCGCAGCACGCTTTTTCAGAAACTGCAGAAATTGCCTGTTGCCTTTTTTGATTCACGAACGCATGGGGAGCTGATGAGCCGCTTCTCAAACGATATTGACAATGTCAGCAATACGATTTCGCAGTCCACTACCCAGCTGATGTCGGGTGCAATTGTGATTCTTGGCTCGCTGGCAATGATGCTCGTGTTGAGTCCGGTTTTAACGATTGCCAGTCTCATCACGGTACCGCTCGTATTTTTATTAACCAGAACCATCGCGAAAAAAACAAGTGTTTTGTTTAAGAATCAGCAGGTGGAACTGGGAAAATTGAACGGTCATATTGAGGAGACCATTTCCGGTCTTCAAGTTGTCAAAGCATTTAATCATGAGCAAAAGGCAATTGAAGAATTTGAAGCAGTCAACAACCAACTGCTTGATGTCGGCCTTAAGGCGCAAATTTGGTCTGGCTTTTTGATGCCGATCATGAATGCGATCAACAATCTTGGCTTTACCGTTGTGGCCGTAGTCGGAGGTATTCTTGCGGTACAAAATAGTATCACGGTTGGCGTAATTGCCAGTTTTTTAACGTATTCGAGACAATTTGTCCGCCCGCTGAATGATCTTGCCAATATTTTCAATGTGCTGCAATCGGGCGTTGCCGGGGCGGAACGGGTTTTTGAAGTTCTTGATGAAGAGGAAGAGCCGGCAGATGCCGAGAATGCCGTTCCACTGGTCCATCCGAAAGGGCATGTACAGTTTGAAAATGTCATGTTTGGTTATCGGGCAGATGTGCCGATTTTAAAAAACATACATTTTGAGGCTCCTGCAGGCAGCAGCACGGCGCTTGTTGGCCCGACGGGTGCGGGCAAGACAACGGTTGTCAATCTGCTGACAAGGTTCTACGATGTCACAAGTGGCCGAATTTTGCTTGATGGCAGGGATATTCGCGACTATACAAGGGACAGCTTGCGCCGCAGTTTTGGTTTTGTGCTTCAGGATACGTACCTTTTTTCCGGCACGATTAAGGAAAATATTCTGTACGGGAATCCGGATGCGACTGATCAGGAAGTGGTGGCGGCAGCCGAGCTGGCCAATGCAGCCGAGTTTATTCAGCGGCTGCCAAATGGCTATGAGACCGTGTTGTCAGAAAACGGCGGCAATCTTAGTCAAGGACAGCGGCAGCTATTGGCAATTGCCCGGGTCATTTTGGCGAAACCGGCGCTGTTGATTTTGGATGAGGCAACAAGCAGCATTGACACAAGAACAGAGTTGCATATTCAAGATGCTTTGCTGGAAGTGATGAAAGGGCGCACAAGCTTTATCATTGCCCATCGGTTAAACACGATCCGCGATGCCGACACGATTATGGTGATTGACCATGGAGAATTGGTGGAAAAAGGGAGCCATCAAGCATTGATGGCAGCCCGCGGCCGGTATTACCAGATGTACTACAACCAGTTCAAAAATGTCGAAGGTGCTTTTGATTAGGAGGCGCCTGGGTTGGATTCAAACAAGGTGTCCACACCGGGAAATTTTCAAGAACCAAAAAAGGCTGCCAGGAGTTTTCCTGGCAGCCTCTTAGCTTACAATCCTGTGTTCGCTTTGACGAGAATTTCATCAAACTTCTTCACGTCTGCTTTCTTACTTGACAGCACGGTTCCAAGATAAGCAGCAATAAAGCCTAGCGGAATCGAAATGATTCCCGGGTTTGTCAAGGTCACAAGCGGCTTGCCGACAAGGATTGCTTTACCAACTTCCGGTGACCAGACGTTTGGGCTGATGGCAACTAAAACGAGCGAACTGATCAGCCCGACAATCATACCGGTAATCGCTCCAGCAGTATTAAAGCGTTTCCAAAAGATCGTAAACACGATGACCGGCAAGTTCGCACTTGCGGCAACGGCAAAAGCCAGTGAAACAAGGAAAGCAACATTTAATTTTTGTGCAAACAAGGCAAGCAAAATGGAGAGCACGGAAACGCCGATGGATGCCCAGCGTGCAGCGACAACCTGCTCCTTTTCTGTTGCTTTGCCATGACGGATGATATGGCTGTAGAAGTCATGGGCAAACGCCGATGCGGCAGACAGCACAAGCCCGGCAACAACCGCGAGAATCGTTGCAAATGCAACCGCGGAAATGAACGCGAACAAGAATTCCCCGCCCAATGCTTCCGCCAAAAGCGGTGCAGCCATGTTACCGGCAGCATTGGCCGCGACAATTTTATCATAGCCGACAAATGCGGCGGCGCCAAAGCCTAAAAAGATCGTCATCACATAGAAAATACCGATAATCCATGTCGCATAAACCACTGATTTCCGGGCGGTGATCGCATCTTTTACCGTAAAGAAGCGGGTAAGAATATGCGGCAAGCCCGCTGTTCCGAGCACCAATGCCAAGTTAAGCGAAATCGTGTCAAGTGGATTGGTAAATTTATTGCCGGGACTTAAAAACTTTTCCCCTAACGGTGTGGCCGTTTTCATGTGATCAAACATTGTCATGACGTTGAAATCAAATTTGGCAAACACCATAATTGAAATGACCACTGTTCCACCCATTAGCAGGAGAGCCTTAATAATTTGTACCCAGCTTGTTGCCATCATTCCGCCGAAAACAACGTAGACGGTCATGAGGACACCGACAATTAAAACAGAATATATATAGTCAATGCCGAGCAGCAGCTTTATCAATGCGCCTGCGCCGACCAACTGTGCAATCATATAGAAGGTGGAAATCGTAATGGTATTTAAGGCCGCAACGCCGCGAACATTTTTTTCGTTAAACCGGGCGGCAATCATATCTGCCATTGTGTATTTGCCAAGGTTGCGAAGCGGTTCGGCTACAATATACAAGACAACCAAATAAGCGACCAGAAAGCCGATGCTGTAAAAGAAGCCATCGAACCCGGAAAGGGCGATCATCCCGGCAATGCCGAGGAAGGATGCAGCAGACATGTAGTCTCCGGCAATCGCCAGTCCGTTCTGCCAGCCAGTTAAACTGCTGCCGGCAGTATAAAAATCGCTTGTTGTTTTTGTTCGTTTTGAAGCGACGTATGTTACGACAAGTGTGAGGCCGACAATGATGAGGAAGAGTGTAAAGGCTGTTGTGTTCATCTATTCTTGTGCCCCCTTTAGATCCGCCGCCTGTTTGATTTCTTCGACCGATTGGTCAAATTTTGCTGCTCGTTTTGTATAAATCATACATAATGCCCATGTCATGATAAATTGTGCAAAAGCAAAAACCCACCCCCAGCTGATCGACCCAAATGCATTGCTTTTAAGTACAGATGTATAAGCAGTTAAAATTGGCAAGGTGAAATAAAAGACTAAGAAGAAAATGGAACATGGTACGATAAAGTTGCGCTTTTCCTGAAGAAGTTGTTGAAATGAAGATGATTGAACAATTTCAGTGTAGTCGAGTGCGGAATGACGATTGACCCCGTATGGTAAATCCTTTTCATTTACTGCCATTTAGAATACCCCCTTTGTTTGACCGTAAAAAATAAACACTATCCTCCTTTCGTTTATGATACAAAGTTATTATACATTTATTAGAATAGTCTGTAAATTCTGTTAGCCATCTTTTGTGATGCAAATTTCGACAAACACAAGCACACTTGTAATTATTATTAAGCAACTCGCTCAAGCATCAGCATGTTTCACTGGATTCAACCAATTGGATTTTTATGCGGGATAAAATCGGATAATGGGTGAAAAAGTATTGGTAGGAATGAAAAACATAGTGACATGTGTAATGACACTTGTTATAATGTAAAAAGATTGCTAGATGATCGAAAAGGAGGGCTTTGCGTGGATGCATATGGTCAGAAGATGGTTCTAAATAGAAGAAATGACGTCTCAAGCGGCAAGCTGCTAGGCATTGCCGGCATGGGCTGGTTGTTTGATGCAATGGATGTTGGCATGCTCTCTTTCATCATTGCAGCATTAAAAATCGATTGGAATTTAACGACTGAACAAATGGGCTGGATTGGCAGCCTCAATTCAATCGGAATGGCCGTAGGCGCATTTCTTTTTGGCGTTATGGCTGATCAGATTGGCAGAAAAAATGTTTTCATCGCTACTTTGTTATTGTTTTCAATCGGCAGCGGGGCAGCAGCGTTTACCACGTCGTTTGCGTTATTTTTAATCTTGCGCTTCTTTATCGGAATGGGTCTCGGCGGAGAGTTGCCTGTTGCTTCGACCCTTGTTTCGGAGAGCGTTCCGAAAGAAAAAAGGGGGCGCGTCGTGGTTCTGCTCGAAAGCTTTTGGGCGGGGGGCTGGCTTGCTGCGGCTATTATATCCTATTTCATTATTCCGAAATATGGCTGGCAATCGGCATTGTTCATCAGTGCCCTCCCCGCATTGTATGCCCTTTATTTACGATTGGGGCTGCCGGATTCTCCGCAGTTTGCTAAAGTAAAGGGACAAGAAAAGTCCAGTGTTTTTGCCAACATTGCCAAGGTTTGGTCAAAAGAATATGCAGTCCAGACAACGATGCTCTGGATTCTTTGGTTCACGGTTGTCTTCTCTTATTATGGAATGTTTTTATGGCTTCCAAGTGTGATGGTAATGAAAGGCTTTACGTTGATCAAAAGTTTTGAATATATTTTGATGATGACGCTTGCGCAGCTTCCTGGCTATTTTACGGCTGCGTGGCTGATTGAGAAATTTGGACGTAAATTTGTTTTGATTGTCTATTTATTGGGAACAGCAGCTAGCGCTTATTGGTTTGGGACAGCTGGAACAACTGCTTTGTTAATGACCTCGGGAATATTATTGTCCTTCTTTAATCTCGGGGCATGGGGAGCGTTATACGCCTATACACCTGAACAGTATCCGACGGCAATTCGCGGAACAGGCGCAGGTTTGGCCGCTTCCTTTGGCCGAATAGGCGGCATCATTGGTCCGCTTCTCGTTGGCTACCTTGTGGCAAGACAAGTATCCATTTCGACTATTTTCATCCTCTTTGCCCTATCTGTTTTAATTGGCGCTGCAAGTGTCCTTGTATTGGGAAAAGAAACAAAACAAAAAGAATTGGCTTAAGCAACAAAAGAATGGACGCAATGAAACGTTCATTCTTTTATTTTTGTCCCGATAGAAAAAGAAGAATCCTTTTGAATCACAATTCGTTTTACTCAAAAAAATTTTTACACAAATAAATTAAAAATAACTGATTTTTATGAATAAACCCATTTATTACAATTATTTTAAAATAATAGTACGTACTACTAGACGAAAGGTCAATTATTATGTACAATGTTTTCAGAATATTATTTTTATTGGTAACAATCCAAAAAGTGGGCAAAATATGAATTTGCTTGCTGGGTTGTTTGCGCAATTGCAATTGACAAATTTTTTAGGGGGTATACCATGAGAAAAAGAAAATTTGCAGGCATGCTGGCGACATTGATGTTAACGGCAGGCGTGATCGCCGGGTGCAGTTCTGCAAGCACGGGTGGAAAAAGCGGAGACGGAGGCGGAACCATCAAAATTGGCGCCAACCTCGAGCTTTCTGGGGGTGTTGCTTCATATGGGCAGTCTGCACTTGAAGGTTTAGAATTCGCTTTTGATGAAATAAATAAAAATGGCGGAGTTAATGGGAAGAAACTGGAATTGGTAAAAGTTGATAATAAATCAGATGCTGGTGAAGCAACCAATGCTGCCATCAAGCTTGTCAGTCAGGATAAGGTTGCTGCGATTGTTGGCGCGGCAACAAGTACGAATACATTGGCTCAAGTGCAAATCGTACAAGACAATAAGATTCCGCTATTGACGCCAACTGGTACAAGTCCCACGATTACAAATAAAGATGGAAAAGTGAATGAATTTGTTTTCCGTACGTCTTTTATCGATCCATTCCAAGGAACGGTTGCAGCCAACTTTGCGGCGAAAGAATTAAAGGTTAAAAAGGCAGCTATTTTAATCGATAACTCAAGCGACTATGCGAAAGGTTTAGCTGCTGCGTTTAAAAAATCGTTTGCGAAAAATGGTGGCGAAATTGTCTCAGAAGAGGCTTATGTTGCCAAAGATACTGACTTCCGGGCAACGTTGACACGGATCAAAGCCAAAAATCCGGAGTTCGTTTTCCTCCCTGGTTATTATGAAGAGGTCGGGTTAATTGTCAAACAGGCACGGGAGCTTGGCATTACCGCACCGTTTATGGGCGGAGACGGCTGGGATTCTCCAAAACTCGTTGAAATAGCCGGAGCCGCAGCGTTAAACAATACGTATATTACGAATCACTATTCATCAGGCGATTCGGATCCAGTCGTGCAAAAATTTGTGAAAGCATTTAAAGAAAAATACAATGGCAAATCGCCGGATGCCTTTAATGCTCTTGGTTATGATTCAGGATACTTCCTCGCCGATGCCATTAAGCGGGCAAAAAGTGCTGATCCGGTAAAAATTAAGGATGCAATGGCCAAAACAGATGGTCTCCAGCTTGTTACTGGAAAAGTCAAGTTGGATAAAAATCACGACCCAATTAAATCAGCGGTTATTCTTGAATACAAAGACGGCCAGCAAGTTTTCAAAACAAAGGTGAATCCTTAAAGCGGAAGGTCGGATAGACATAAAAGAAACATCCGGCAGACAACTAAATGAAAGAAAGAATAGAAAGATGAATAGGGAGATGCGGGGTCTCCCTTTTCTGGTTTTTTTAAACCAACCACAACTGTCTCAATTGGCCCTTTTAAAGGAGGTTCACACATGGAATTCGTTCAGCAGCTGATCAACGGTATTTCGCTGGGCAGTATTTATGCCCTGATTGCGTTAGGGTACACAATGGTATACGGAATTGTAAAATTAATTAACTTTGCCCATGGAGATGTCTTCATGGTTGGGGCATTTATTGGCTTTTATTCCATAACGGTTTTTCATTTGGGATTTCTGCCGGCACTCTTGCTTTCAATGGTAGCCTGTGCCATCTTCGGTGTTTTAATTGAAAGAATTGCTTATAAACCGCTCCGAAACGCGACAAGGATTGCGGCATTGATTACAGCGATCGGCGTATCGCTTTTTATTGAGTATGGAACGATTTATTTAAGAGGAGCCCAGCCTGAGGCCTATCCAGATGGAATCATTCCGACAAAAGTGATTAAATTTTTGGGGATTGAAATCAACAGCCAGTCGCTGTTTATTTTAGGCGTATCGGTTTTGCTCATGATTTTGCTTCAATTTATTGTACACAAAACAAAGATCGGCAAGGCTATGCGCGCCGTTTCTCATGATATGGATGCCGCCCGATTAATGGGTATTAATGTTGATAACACCATTTCCGCAACCTTTGCAATTGGCTCTGCCTTGGCAGGTGCCGCAGGGGTTATTTTTGGAATGTACTATACAAAAATTGAGCCACTGATGGGGATTATTCCTGGATTGAAGGCGTTTGTTGCCGCAGTTTTAGGCGGAATCGGAATCATTCCCGGGGCAATGGTCGGGGGCTTGCTGCTCGGTGTGGTCGAAGCGCTTGTCAGTGCGCTTGGTTACTCGCTATGGCGGGATGGCGTCGCCTTTGTTGTCCTCATCTTGATTTTGATTTTCCGTCCATCCGGATTGCTCGGCAAAAACGTCAGAGAAAAAGTGTAGGGGGCTTTAGCGATGAATACAGTTAAACGAGCAAAAGGCTTTTGGACCGCAATCGTTTTGGCCGCCATCTTTTCAATTGTTATCCAATTCCTGATTACCGGCGGAACACTGAATACGTTTTATGTGAACACCTTGTTTTTTATTGGCATCAATATTATCCTTGCTGCTAGTCTTCATTTGATCATCGGCATCACCGGGCAATTCTCGATTGGACATGCCGGATTTCTGGCGGTTGGCGCCTACGCTTCGGCGATTATGACCATGAAGCTGCAACTTCCCTTCCCGGTTGCCTTGTTGACAGGCGGTTTAGCCGCAGCTGTTGCCGGTTTACTGATTGGCATCCCAAGTCTCCGGTTGAAAGGCGATTACTTGGCCATTGCGACCCTTGGCTTTGGTGAAATCGTCCGAATTACCTTTCTGAATATCGATTATGTGGGCGGAGCAAGCGGAATGCAAGTGTCCCACCTAACGACATGGCCATGGCTTGTATTCAGCTTGCTGGTAACCATTGTAGTGATTGTCAATTTTACCAACTCGACACATGGCCGCGCCTGTATAGCGATCAGGGAAAATGAAATTGCAGCAGACGCAATGGGGATCAATACGACCTATTACAAAGTAACCGCTTTTGCCATTGGCGCTTTTTTTGCTGGTGTCGCGGGCGCTCTTTATGCTCATAATTTTTATATTATCCAGCCGACCAATTTTGGCTTTTTGAAATCATTCGATATTTTAATTTTTGTTGTTCTTGGCGGATTGGGAAGCATGTCAGGTGCTGTTATTGCCGCAATACTGCTGACGATTATTTCGACGTATTTGCAGGATTATCCGGGAACGCGGATGATCATTTACAGCCTTGTGTTAATTGTGATGATGCTTTACCGTCCACAAGGACTGCTCGGCACAAGAGAATTGACTTCCTTTTTTAAAGGACGATCAACTGCCAAAGGAGGAATGAGCGATGAGAGCAAACACACCGTTGCTTAAAGTGGATCATGTCGGCATTCAATTTGGCGGATTAAAAGCAGTATCGGATGTCAATCTGGAATTGCGGCAAGGCGAGCTCGCCGGCTTGATCGGACCAAACGGCGCCGGAAAAACAACGTTCTTTAATTTGCTTACGGGTGTTTATGTTCCGACAGAAGGAACCATCGAGCTGGATGGTGAAAAATTAAATGGATTGGCACCCTATAAAATCACAAGGAAGGGAATCAGCCGGACGTTCCAAAATATTCGCTTATTCAGCGAATTGTCTGTGCTTGATAATGTAAAGGTTGCCTACCATTCGCTTGCCAAGCATTCGATTGCGAGTTCGATCTTTCGCCTACCTCCCCATTTTTCAGGTGAACAGGAAATGGAAGAGAAGGCGATTGAGTTTCTAAAAATTTTTAAGCTGGAAAAATACATGCACGAAAAAGCCAAAAACCTTCCATATGGTCAGCAGCGCCGTTTGGAAATTGCCCGGGCGCTGGCGGCCAATCCGAAGCTGCTGCTGCTGGATGAACCCGCGGCCGGAATGAATCCGCAGGAAACGGCAGAATTAATGAATTTAATTGCGTTTATTCGCGAAAAATTTTCGCTGACGGTGCTTTTGATTGAACATGACATGCTGCTTGTTATGGGGGTTTGTGAGCGGATTTATGTGCTGGATCACGGCCAGCTGATTGCCGAAGGAACACCGGCGGAAATTCGCAGCAATCCAAAGGTCATTGAAGCATACCTCGGGGAGGAGGTTTCCTAATGCTACAGATCAACAATATGAATGTCTATTATGGGAATATTCAGGCGCTCAAAGGGGTTTCTTTGGAAATAACGGAAGGGGAAATTGTGACGCTGATTGGGGCGAACGGTGCAGGCAAAAGCACCCTGCTCAAAACGATTTCCGGCCTGTTAAAACCGAAACAGGGCGAGATCGTCTTTGAAGGAGAGTCCATTGGCGGAAAAGTCGCCCAAGCGATTGTTAAAAAGGGAATTTCCCATGTTCCGGAAGGACGGCGTGTTTTTTCCAACATGACTGTCGAAGAAAATCTAGAGCTTGGAGCGTATTTACGAAAAGATAAACAAGGCATTCGCGAAGATTTTGAAAACGTGTACCAGCTGTTTCCCCGGCTCTTTGAGCGAAAAAAACAGCAAGCCGGAACCTTGTCAGGCGGCGAACAGCAAATGCTTGCCATGGGGCGGGCATTAATGGCGCGGCCGAGGTTGCTTTTGCTCGACGAGCCGTCAATGGGTCTGGCGCCATTGTTAGTAAAGACGATTTTCCGGATTATCGAAGAAATTAATCAAAGTGGGACAACAATTCTTCTTGTTGAACAAAACGCAAACATGGCGCTGTCCATTGCTCATCGCGCCTATGTCATTGAAACAGGACGGATCGTCAGCGCAGGAACAGCCGAAGAACTCAATCAAAGCGACCAAATTCGAAATGCCTATTTGGGCGGACATTAAAACGAAAACAGGAATCGGGCATTTCCGGTTCCTGTGTTATTTTTAAAGGCTTGAAGGGTGAAATTTTTTGGCCAATCGTTCAAAATAGCTAGTAGACACCCATTAATGAAAGGATGAGGACGATGGCGCAGACAAAGACAAATGCGATGAGGCTTCTTGACGCTCAAAAAATCCCTTATGAAATGGTATCGTATGATGCCAATGATGGAAAAATTGATGGTGTTTCCGTAGCGGCGAAAATGGGTCGAAGCAGCAGTGAAGTTTTTAAAACGCTTGTGGCACAGGGAGCAAGCAAAGCGATAGTGATTTTTGTCATTCCCGTGAGTGCAGAGCTTGATTTGAAAAAAGCAGCGAAAGTTTCCGGCGAAAAAAAGGTTGAAATGGTTCCGGTAAAGGACATTCAAAAATGGACTGGCTATATTCGCGGCGGCTGCTCGCCAATCGGGATGAAAAAAGACTATCGGACTTTTATTGATCAGAGTGGGCAAGCCCTTGACTCAGTGGTGGTCAGCGGCGGGAAAATCGGGCTGCAAATCGTTATAAACCCGAATCAATTAAAAAAGGTTACGCATGCGGAGTTTGTTGAATTGATTAAATAAAGAATAAACTGTCCGGGGAGGGGGAACCCTGAACAGTTTTATTCTTTTTTCACATTGACGACAGGCGTGAAAATAAATGCGGAGGAAATTCCTTGATCCGGTGTTTGTTCCGTATCCCCCTTGAATGGTTTCTGCATTTCAAGATTTGCTTCCTCTGCTTCTGAAAGCCCTTGGCCTCGTGAGCGTGAGAGTTTCCTATCTTCATGATCTTTTGCCATCTTCAAGCTCCTTTATGCATCCAGGATTATGAATGGTCTTTGCTGTGTTGGTCTTTATTGCGTTTATTTCCTTTACTATTGTCACCGCTTACGGATGTACCGCCTGCTTCCGGGGCGTTTTGATTTTTACTTCCTTTATTGTATTTTTTGGTCAATTTTGGATATCTCCCTTCATCGAAACTACTTGTAGTTTCATCCTTATCGTGATTTTTATTCATCAATGCGGCATTCGACTAAAGCAAAAAGCCAATACTATTGTCGAAGATCATGGTAAAATGGAAAAGGGAAATAAGTAGAGAAGGAGAACAGCATGATTAAATGTATTGCAACAGACATGGATGGTACTCTTTTGAATTCAACAGCGAAAAAAATCACGGATGAAAATCGGGCTGCGATTTTAAAAGCGCAGTCCCAAGGCATTCAGGTTGTCATTGCTACCGGCCGATCTTATGATGAAGCGGATTTCTTGCTGGAAGAAGCCGGATTGCAGTGCCCGGTAATTTGTGTAAACGGTGCGGAGGTCCGGTCAGAGCAAGGCGAAGTCGTCGCGAGGACTCCTATGGTAAAGCAGGATGCGGCAGATGCCGCCATGTTCTTAAAAGAAAATGATGTGTATTTTGAGGTTTACACCGATAAAGGCAAATTTACCAACGATCCGAAAAAGTCCGTATCGGTGATGGTTGACATTGTCGTAAGTGCCAATCCGGATGCAGATTATCAAGAAGTGATTCATTTTGCCGAGGAAAGGGTAAAAAAGATTCATCAAGTGGAAGATTTTCATGAATTGTTTGCGAATGAGAACACCAACATATACAAATTCCTGGCCTTTTCCTTTGATGCGGAAAAACTAGAAAAGGCAGGAAAGGAATTGGCACAAATTGAAACACTTGCTATTAGTTCCTCGGGTCATGAAAACCTTGAAATTACCCACAAACAGGCCCAAAAGGGCATTGCCTTGGAGGCATTTGTAAAAGCAAGAGGAATAACGCTCGAAGAAACAATGGCGATCGGTGATAATTTTAATGATGTGTCGATGTTTGAAAAAGCCGGCCGCTCAGTGGCAATGGGAAATGCCAGTCAAATGATCAAGGACCTTTGCGATTTCGTTACGGATACGAATGAGAAAAGCGGCGTAGCCAAAGCAATTTTAGCGGTATTGGAATAATAAAAACTCGCCTGCTGGCGAGTTTTTATTTACCATACTTACCATGGCCGTAGGTTGTGGTTTTTTTCGGTTGGGGAATTGCTTAAAGTTGTATCAGTGTTTTATAAAAAAGTATGTATTTTTGCTAGACAATCATTGACGATTTCTTCCGGTACTTGTCCTTTTATTTTGAGATTTTGAGCTTTCCAATCCAGGCTTTTCACTTGATCCGTTAAGATGACGCCTTGAAAAGCCAAGCCCTCAGGGAGCATGACTTCAAATCCCCATCCTCTAATCGTATTTGTAATGGGACATACGGCTGCAAACCCTGTTATTTCATTAAATTCTTTTGGCGATAAAACAATCCCAGGACGATTTCCTGCTTGTTCATGTCCTGATTGCGAATTGAAATTCACATAAACAAGATCGCCTTGATCCGGTGTTGACATTAGATTAGCTCATTCCCCTCTGTTCCCAAATCTATTTCCTTGTGGCGATATTCCGGTTTGCATTTTGCCAAGAGTTCATCCAATGAATATTTTTTTTGTTGTTTTTTGGGGGTTAATGTAATAGCCTCGTCATTAGCAGAAACTCGGATTTCTATTTCAGAGCCTTGCTGCATTCTGACTCTTTCTGCGATCTCTTTGGGAATTCTTACTGCAAGACTATTCCCCCATTTTTGGATCGTTGTAGCTATTGGCATTCGTTCCACCTCTTTTTCATTCCTTTTTTTCTTTGCTTCCATTGTAACACTCCCCGTTTTTCGTGTATATACTCAATTATACATCTGGTTGGGGAATGATACCCTTTATTTTGATTTGTGTGCTACAAAGGAATTGTTCATTCGTCCACAAATTTAGCGATGAGGTCACCATTTGTACGACCATTCCGTCCGATATAGAGTTTATTATGAACACATAGAGAATATAGACTCTTTGAACACGTACAAATAGTTAAAAAAGACAAAATATTTTAGTTTATACTTTTTTTATAACACAGGAGGATTATGGTATTTTATATATAATTATTCAATTTGTTACAGAAACTATTTTCAAAGGGAGTGGAAGGGATGATTTTTTAAAGAGATTAATTGCTTTAGCTATGGTGTTTTCATTAGTTGCTGTCTCTGTTGGAATAAAAGAATCAGATGCGGCAACAGTTAGAAGAGGGAAGATTAGTTTTTATGATGGAGAAGGTAAATTAGGTGCAGATCAAAAAATACTTACACGGTATGATTGTGCAGTTGGATTTCTCTATAAATATATTACTAAAGGAACACCAATTTATACTTCTAATGAAGATAAACTAAAATTTGTCACTCTCTATAAATGGGATTGGGGTGGATTTAATGATCCTGTAATATTAGATGTTCAAAGGTCAGCATTCCAATATGACTTGGGCGGAAGTATTACATTAGGATATATCCCCAATGGAAGAATAAGTTACTAATTAATGTAAGTATCATTTTAAGTGCCTCATCTTTACATTGTAAGGATGAGGTCTATTAATATAGAGGTGTATCTATGAGGAAAAAATTTATAATATTTTCATTGATAGTTGCTATAGCATTAATTATTGCAGTGACTACTTTTAATAAGGTTAAAGTCCTTTCATTAGACCACAATCTAACAAAAGTGAAAAATTTATACATTGATACTGCGGACAACCTGAATCATTTTTTATATAAAATAAAAATAGATGCAAATACGAAGGAAAAGAAATTGTTATTAAAAAGGCCTGTTCAGGAGGCATATCCCACTTCTGCTTATTCCGAAAAGAATAACAGGATTTATTTTTCTAAATCAATCGAAAATAAGAGCACCCAACTATTTGAAAAAGATCTTAACAATAATCAAACTAAACAACTGACAAAAGACTTAAATTTTATTGATTTTTTATCATTGAATAGATCAAAACAATTGATATATATAAGAGCGTTGGTTGGAAATACTGATCGTAATTTTCATATTGCAACTTATAATTTGCTTACGTCAAAGTATGAAGTTTGGAATCCACATGATTCGGATACATCCGTAGTATGGTTTGACTATAATGCTAAAGCAAATAAAATATTAGCAGTAACTAAATCAATAAAAGAAGAATTCGAAAATATTGATAAGGCGAATAAAACTAAAACGGCACCTATACCACCTGTATACAAAATATCTCTATATACTGAGGATGGAAATTTGGAAAAAGAAGTATTAGTGTTAAAAAAATTTGTACGAAGTGCCGCATTATCTGATAATGGAAAGACAATTTTAATCAACTATAAAGATGGAATTGAACCAAATAAACCTTCGATCGTAGCTAAATACTCGATAGATAGGCATAGTTTAAAACCATTACTTCAAGATTCAAAACAAATTTTCAATATTCGTAACCCAATATATGACCAAAAAAACAATGGTTATTATTTTATTGCTGATGATAACCCAATAGGCTCTTCATCGTCAGTTAAATACTTTAATTTTAAAACGAATGAAATTAAACAAGTTTTCCATACTGAAAATGAAGTGATTATCAAAATTTATATTAATAATTGACGAACATATATAGTATGGTTATTTCTAAAAAGCCGAAAGTTCCTAAAAATAGGGAAAATCGGCCTTATATATCTATCGAATAGTACATAGCGTATGTTTTTCGCGGATCGTTGATCGAACAGTCATAAAGAATACTGCAATTTCGACAGCGTTAGTGTATCTTTTCGATCTTTTACGCCCCGACGCCGTGAAGAATGAGTTGAACGAGCCGCTTTACCTCTGTTGCATCGTCCCATTTCCGGTTCGGCAGGATGGTAAAACGGATCATGAAATAGCCAAAGATTTGCGTAAGCATGGATCGGATCAATGTAAAATTGGGCAGGTCGATTAATTCACCACGCTGTTTAAAACCATCCAGAATCCGATTGATGTGCTGGGATGGGGCTTTTTGAAAAAAAGCGATTAGTTGCATCCGCAAGTCGTCACGCTGCAGCAGTTCAACAACCAATATTTTAAAAATTTCCTGATTCTCTTTGACAAAGTGCAGCCGGTTTTCAATTAAAGCTGTCAGGAAACTTTCGAAGCTGGGATAGGATTTGGTGAAGACATCTTGAATAAACTCATCTGCGACAATCGGAATCGACTCAATGATAAATGGCAGAATGACAGAGAACAATAAATTTTCTTTTGAGCCAAAATGGCGGAAAATGGTCCCTTCAGCAACCCCGGCGGCTTTGGCAATTTCACTCGTTGACGTGGAAGCATAGCCTTTTTCGGCAAATAAGGAGATGGCTGCTTCAAAGACACGCTGTTGTTTTTCTGTCATTTCTTGTTTATTCTTTGCTTGGCTAATGGCCAATTCAATAAAATTTCTTGCTGACATGGATTTTCATCACCTTTTATTAACTAATTGATGATCAAGCCACTTTCGGTCACTCCTAGAGCGGGCCGAATTGGCTTTACAAGTGAATTCGACCACTTTTTGGTGCGATTCGACGCAATCGCGAGTGATTCGACGCGATTTACGAGGAATTCGACGCAATCGCAAGTGGATTCGACGCAATCGCAAGTGGATTTGACGCATTTCACGAAGAATTCGACGCAATCGCGAGTGGATTCGACGCGTTTTACGAGGAATTTGACGCAATCGCAAGTGGATTCGACGCGATTCACGAGGAATTCGACGCAATTGCAAGTGGATTCGACGCAACTAACGAGGAATTCGACGCAATCGCAAGTGGATTCGACGCGATTCACGAGGAATTCGACGCAATTGCAAGTGGATTCGACGCGATCCCAATCAGATTCGACGCAACTAACGAGGAATTCGACGCGATCCCGATCGGATTCGACGCAACTAACAAGGGATTCAACATGATCCCAATCGGATTCGACGTCTTTCCAGCTTCATTCTACAACTTTCCGCATGAATTCAACAACTTCTCCTCCCGGCTTAAATTTTCCGGTATTTTTTCAAAGCAAATACATTCAGGACAATGAAGAAGACTGCGAAACCGAGAAGAATCAAAATGTCACTGCGAATATCGCCGAGCCCGAGTCCATTATACATGATCGCTTTCAGCGCATCGCCTCCGTAGTACATTGGCATGAATTTTGCAATGACTTGAAGCCAGTTTGGCATGCCGTCAACCGGTAAAATGCCGGCAAAAAATACTTGCGGAATGACGACAATGGGAATAAACTGCATCATTTGGAATTCTGAATTCGCAAAAGCCGACAGCAAAATTCCAAGCGAAAGCGCAACAAGGGCCAAAATTAAATTAATTAAAATCACATTCCATAACGAACCGGCAAGGACAATCCCTAAAACTTTTACGGCATAGAAGACGACGATCACTGTCTGGATGATCGCAAACAATCCATAGCCGGACAAGTAGCCAAAAACAATATCGCGCCGCTGAACCGGGGTCGCCAATAAGCGATCAAGCGTACCTGTTGTCCGTTCGCGCAATAAAGCAATTCCAGAGATCAGAAAAACAAAAAAGAAAACAAAAAAGCCAACTAAAATCGGTCCCAATATGTCGAAGAAGGTCGTGTCTTTATTGCCGTATACATAGGCTGTCTCCACTTTAGGCGGCTGAATCTGTTCCATTTTGGCAGGCAGGGCAGGAACTGCCTTTTGAACTTTCTCCATAAAGGCTGCACCATTGGCGGCTTGCGTTTTCGCTGTTTCTGCCGCAATGATTTGCTGAATTTTCATTTCCAGGCCTTTTGCGGCAGTGGGGTCGGAGTTGCTTACGGTTAATTGGTAGCGGGAACCGTCGATTTTCAAGATTCCATCCAAATCGTCGGCAACGATCGTCTTCTTGATGTTTTTCACCTCATCATATTGCTTTACGTGAATAGCCTTGTCCTGCAATTGTTGAATGAAGGCGGTGCTGCCATTGATCACGCCGATTTTAGGATCAGGTGATGTGCTGTTAAACAGAAAATGCATAAGGGTCAGAATAAATAACGGGGCAACCATCATCAGCGCAAGTGTGCGTTTGTCCCTTAAAATCTGCTGAAAAATTCGCTTGATTAGCGCAAGAATTCTCATCTGCCCGTACCCCCTGCTTTTAAAAATACTTCTTCCAAGCTATCGATGCCATATTGGGCTTTCAATTCGGCAGGGGAACCGCTTGTGATCAGTCTGCCGTCGCGGATCATTCCCAGCCTGTCGCATTTTTCCGCTTCATCCATTACATGGGTTGTAACCAAAATCGTTTTGCCGGCTTCTTTCAAGCGATAAAGTTCTGCCCAAATCGACTGTCTTAATTCCGGATCAATTCCGACGGTTGGTTCATCCAAAATAAGGATATCTGGATTCTGAATAACGGCGACTGCAAGTGAGAGCCTACGCTTCATGCCGCCGGAATAGGCTTGAACCTTCTTCTTTAATTCTCCGGATAGGTTCACCAATTCGGCAGCGTAAGCAATTCGTTCCACTTGCTCTGCTTTTTTTAATTGAAACAATGATGCGAAAAAGGAGAGATTTTCTTTTCCGGTTAGATCGGTGTAAAGGGCATCGGCTTGGGCCATATAGCCGATTTTTTGCAGAATCGACAAATTCGGAATCCGGGTATCCTTGACAAGGACCTCCCCTGCGGACGGCTGATCCATTCCGACAATCAGTTTGACAAGCGTTGTTTTTCCAGAGCCGGATGGCCCGATGAGGCCAAAAATTTCCCCGGGCTGTACTTTTAAACTCACATTCTGCAATACTTCTTTTTTGCCAAAACGTTTGCTGACTTGGTCCACCACAATTGAAGGTACCATTCAAAAGCCTCCCATTACTAAAAAATGAGTGATTACTCACTCCCAATTATAGTTGATAATTTGCAAAGGTCAATGGCTATTTTTTAAAAGTAAAAGAAAAAAGGGTACCCAAAAGCAATGCTTTTGGAACACCCTTTTAAAATTTATACGTCCAAAACCGTTCATCTTTCAGCCATGCCATAATTTGCGGATCTTCGTTTTTCCGCTTTTCAGGCAAGTCTTTTGTCATATGCTCCGTCTGGGAACGGTGGGCGCTGATTGCTGCCAGCTTTTTCTCAATCACATTCTGAATATTGTTGTGGATATCCGGCTTCCCAAGTTCTTCAATACAATTTCGTGAAAACGCAACGCAATTCAATTTCGGGCGTTCTTCTGCTGGCAGGCGCTTGACCGCTCTGATAACTGCAGCACCGGTAGCATCATGATCCGGATGGACAGCATAACCTGGATAAAAGGTAATAATCAGCGAGGGGTGCAATTCATCAATAAGAGAAGAAATGAGATCCGCCAACATTTCCTCATCTTCAAATTCGATCGTTTTGTCACGAAAACCAAGCATGCGCAAATCCTGAATTCCAAGCGCCTGTGCTGCTTGTTTTAATTCTTCCTTGCGAATTTTCGGGAGATTTTCCCGATTTGTAAACGGGGGATTTCCCATGTTGCGCCCCATTTCACCCAATGTGAGGCAGGCATAAGTCACTGGCGTTCCGTTTTCGATATGGGATGCAATCGTTCCGGAAACACCAAATGCTTCATCATCCGGATGAGGGAACACAACTAAAACATGAGATTCTTTTTCCATGAATACCTCTCCTCGAAAGTATTTTTTTCCATTTGAGCTTTATCAATGTCTGCACATGAGCCTTTGCGGCAACCGTCATTCAAACGGTGTATGACTGATTTCAAGCGCCACGGCAAGCTTGCCGTTAAAATCGTGACCAGCCAAAAGAAGCCGATTTTCTTCATCCACTTCAAAATGGGTCAGGCCTTCTGCATAAACCCAGCCAATTCCGGTTTTCAGACCGACCCGATACGGTCCGCTTCCGGTTATTTTTCCCCGTTCAAACCGAATCAGGGCATTTCGGATATAAGCACCTGCTGAAAAGAACGTTTCATCATGATGAGAGGCATAAGCCCCGTTCGTCGTTTCAAGGTGTACATACACATCTTTATCAGCAAAGCGGTTAATGGCTTCTTGGACAGAATTTACTTCAATCGGTTTCATTACGTTTCGCCTCGCTTCCATTTATATTGTTCATTTTATAGCGGAAACAGTATTATCATACTAAAATCATCTGCAAAAAGCGAAACCCCTGCCTGCCGAGAACCGAGTAAACGTAGTTTTCAGGCAATCAAAAAGGGCTTCAGCGTGATAAACATTACTGTTAAAAGCTAGGTGCAAAAGTATTATACGGTTAGGAGTAATCGTTCAGTACCGCATTATCCTTAAGGTTGAATGTTTCAGTGAAAAAGGGTTCTTGAAAAAGATTCCATTGCAATGATAGGGTTGTGAGGGGTATGTCTGGCGGCCGGAATCCGTTCAAAGTATAATGGATAAAGAAAAGGCGGAAGAAGGTGCTGTTCATGAAAGCAGGAGCGATACTACTATCAGGCGGAAAGTCGAGCAGAATGGGGACAAATAAGGCGCTGCTGCCCATCAACGAACAACCGAATATTGAGCGGATTGTTTCATTGCTAAAACCGCATTTTCTGGAGCTCATCCTTGTAACCAATCATCCTGAGGAGTATCGATTTTTACAGTTGCCAACCGTTTCGGATCATTACCCGGGGAAAGGGCCGCTCGCTGGAATCCACGCTGGTTTAACCGCAGCAACCCATGAAATCAATGCAATTGTTGCCTGTGACATGCCGTTTGTGTCGCCCGCGCTTGCAAAAGTGATGATCGGACAAATGGCAGATTACGATGCGGTTGTGCCGGTGATCTGCGGTCAACAGCATCCTTTATTTTCAATTTTTAAAAAGAAAACGGCTGCCGTCGTTGAAAATAGTATCAAAACCGATCAACTGCGCATGAAACAGGTGCTGGAACGTTTGCATGTCCACTATATGACAGAGGGTGATTTGCCCATGTTTGCTGCCGGGGAGTTGGAACGGATTTTTTTCAATATGAATCGTCCGAATGAGTATGAAGAGGCTAAAAGATGGGCGAGGACAATCATAGAAACATAATTTCGCTTGCCTTGGGCAGGTTGAACGATGAGGTGGGAAGTTCGTGAACTACGAGATAGTAAAAGAACCGATTGACATTCAATCGGTCATCGATAAAGTGATCCAGCGCGAGGCCGGTGCGGTCACAACATTTATTGGAACGGTTCGGGAATTGACAGATGGCAAAAAAACATTGTTTTTAATTTATGAGGCATACGAAACGATGGCAGTTAAAAAGCTTGAGCAAATTGGTAAAGAGATCGAAGAACGGTGGCAAGGATCAAAGGTAGCGATCACGCACCGCATCGGCCGCCTTGAGATTACCGATGTAGCAGTTGTCATTGCCGTTTCAACGCCGCACCGCGCTGATGCCTATGAGGCGAACCGATATGCAATTGAGCGAATCAAAGAGATTGTGCCAATCTGGAAAAAGGAACATTGGGAAAACGGCGAAAAATGGATGGGAAATCAATTGGAAACCGTTGAATATCCAAACGGAAGACCTGAGGAGAGCGATCTAAATGAATAAAGTGTTATTTTTTGCCCATTTGCGTGACGCCGTGGGTGAAGAGTTTATCGAATGGGATGCTGCGGGAAAAACGGTAGCGGAATTAAAAGAAGAGATTGCAACTAACTACAAGCTGCAGAAAATGGAAACGGTGATGACGGCCATCAATGAAGAGTTTGCTGCCGATGATGAAGTGATAAAAACAGGGGATACGATCGCTTTTATTCCGCCAGTAAGCGGGGGCTAATACGGTGTGGAAAAGGGGAAGCAACATGAGTACCAGTGAGCGCTATTCAAGGCAAATTCTTTTTGCAGGGATCGGTAAAGAGGGACAGAAAAAAATCAGCGAAAAGCATGTTGTCATCATCGGCGCCGGCGCCCTTGGCTCCGGGAATGCCGAAGTGCTTGTCCGTGCCGGAATTGGAAAATTGACGATTGTTGACCGTGATTATGTGGAAGCAAGCAATCTGCAGCGCCAGCAGCTTTATACAGAAGAAGATGTGGCGGCCAAACTGCCAAAAGCAGCAGCTGCACAAAAGCGACTGAGAGCCATCAATTCGAATGTGGACATTCGTGCGATCATTGGGGATGCTACGCCGGAGATGCTTGAGGAATTAGCAGGGGCAGCCGACTTATTGATGGATGCTACCGATAATTTTGAAACAAGAATGGTGATCAACGATGCTGCACAAAAGTATCGGGTTCCATGGATTTATGGGGCTTGTGTCAGCAGTTATGGCATGAGCTTTACCATTATACCCGGTAAGACGCCTTGCTTGAATTGCCTGTTGAAAACAGTCCCCTTGCAAGGGTTAACATGCGATACAGGCGGGATCATCGGTCCGGCTGTTCAAATGGTGATTGCCCATCAAACAGCGGAAGCGCTGAAAATTCTTGCGGAGGATTGGCAAGCCGTGCGCACAACGTTTGTCAGCTTTGATGTATGGCGGAATGAATACAATCAAATGAAAATGGGAAAAGCAAAGAACCCCGGCTGTTTATCATGCGGGACACACCCCACCTATCCTTATTTGCAAAAAGAAAATCAGACGAAGACCACTGTGCTTTGCGGCCGTGATACGGTGCAGGTTCGCCCCGCAAAACCGCTAAAGCTCTCACTGCAACGGTTTGCCGATCAGCTGCGAACGGCAGGCTACAAGGTTAACGGCAATCCTTATTTGGTATCCGTCGAAATGGAAGAAGAACGGATGGTTATTTTTACAGATGGCCGCGCACTCATCCACGGAACAAAGGATTTAGCTCATGCCAAAACCGTTTATCAACGGATTATGGGGTAAAAAACCCGTACCATTTTTCGGTACGGGTTTTTCATTTTGGTAGCTAGCCAAGCCTTCGGCAATAATGCGGATTAGTTGGTTTTTGAGCCGATGATGACGAGACGGCCGTTGTCGAGTTCCTTTTCATATTTTTCAGCTTCTTGTTCTGTTAAACCGAGCGATTGCATCTTGGAACGCAGCTCGTCGCCCCGGCTTTTGAACAAATTGCTGACAGAATCCAGCATTCCTTGTTCTTTCATGCCAATCTCAGCTGTTGCGGTAGCATCGGCTAAATCTTCTTCCCTTTTTTCAGAGTGGGCAAAAAGATAAACATCCTCGCGGCTAAATCCATCGGTTTGCAAATTTGAAATGACATCCAATGCTTGTACACCATTTTCGACCACTTCTACTTTATACATCTGAACTCCTCCTTCTCTAGTAAAATGCATCCGCATGGATAGTTTTTATATATCCCCTAAACAAAAGAATAAACATGATGAAGATGGCAGTATAGAACAAGATCCGCGGTAATTTTCCAAACTTCTACTTGTTTCACGTGAAACAGGGCAGAATAATGTCGAATTAAGGAAGCGAATACCCGGTCGGCAAATTGTTTAATTTTGGTCTGCTTCTCATGTACAATAGAAAAAGAATTCGGGAGGTTTTTTTCATGAACATATCAATTGAGAAGTTATTGGCGAAAATGGAGACAGAGTTGTACATGGCCAAAAGTAGTGGCAAGGAAGAAAACTTGCGGGAAAAAATTTACTCTATTAAAATATTATGTGAGTTAATTCTTGATGAGCAAACAGTAAAAAGCAATGAGGCAATGATCCATACAGCGCCAGCATCATCCTTGCCAGCGGCCGCAAAACCACTATCTGGTTTGAATCAACCGAAAAAACTGGAAACGGATGACGGTGCAAATGGCGATTCCTTATTTGACTTTTAAAGTGGAGGAATGAAAGTGAAAGTTTTTATTGTTATTGGTGCAATTAATGCTTTCTTAGCTGTCGCTTTTGGGGCATTTGGCGCCCATGGCCTTGCAAACAAGCTGGAGCCCAAGTATTTGGAGATATGGAAAACGGGTGTCACCTATCAAATGTTTCATGCTACTGGCATTCTCGTTGCGGGGATTTTGCTCGGAAAAGTTGCGTCCAGTTCGTTGTTTACCTGGTCGGGGTGGCTGATGGTAATCGGGATTATTCTTTTTAGCGGCAGCCTCTATCTCTTGAGCTTGACAAAGGTAGGGATTCTGGGCGCGATCACACCGCTTGGCGGCGTTAGCTTTCTTGCTGCATGGGTATTGATGATCATTGGTGCAGTAAAATATTTATAAAAGGATAGTGTAATCCTAAAAAAATGGAGCCGGATAATCCGGCTCCGTTTTTAGCGTGGCGAGTATGTCGATAAAGATGGCCCGCCGCTGAATGGGTATTCATATTCAATTGGCTCGTCAAAGGTAATGTAGTCAACGGACACCATTGGAATTAAATAGCGCATGCCTGTTTGCGGATCGCTCAAAATGACATGGTCGCGGCCGGCGGCTTCGATAATCCCTTTAAACACTTTTGCGTTCCACTCTTTGTTGTTTTCAAATGTTGCATAAAGGGTAACCAATTTTCCTTTGTTCAGCCGTAAAATATTTTCGATGTAAGATTGTTCAATTGGCAGCATACCAGGTACTTGTGCGCCTGTTGTGGGAGCGCTTTGAGGCATTGGAACAGCACCCCCCATCTGCGGCATTTGCTGCGGCTGTTGAAAGCCTTGCTGCTGTGTAAAAGGCATTTGGCCAGCTGTTCCTGTGTATGGCTGGAAGCCCTGCGGATTGTAGTATTGATTCATCATTATACCCATTCCTCTCGCTTCGCTCGAGGCACAAAACGTAATGAAATATGTTTTGTGCCTTGAGCGTTATTTTATTAATCTATTGCCATAGGGATAACAATTAACTACAAATCACGTGGAGGTGAGTGGGCTGCTCCAGTTGTGGAGTGACCGCATTATTATATGTGTAGATTGTCTTTCCAAGCACAAATAAGTGTGTCTTCGAGCACGCAGACTTATCTTTGTATAAACATTACTCGTTTATAGCTGGACAATCAGTCAATGTTGTCTATCCCTATAATTTGTGAAAGGAGTTCTCCCTATGGCTTTAAAAATTGTTTACCCAATTTGTTGTGGAATCGATGTCCACAAAACCTTTGTTGTTGCCTGTATTGCTTCTACCAATGGCAAAGGGGTCACCACTTACAAACGCCATCGCTTTTCAACCTATACCAAAGGATTGAAAGAGCTGTCACAATGGCTTTGTGAAAATAACTGTAAGGATGTTTGTATGGAATCTACCGGGAAATACTGGATTCCTGTGTTTAATGTACTTGAAGATTCCTGTAACATCACTCTAGCCCATCCTAAATATGTCAAAGCTATCCGAGGCAAAAAGACCGACAAGAAAGATGCTAAATGGATCGCCGATTTATTTAAGCATGACTTGGTCGCTGGAAGCTTTATGCCACCGCTAGCGATCAGACAACTCCGTGACCTTATGCGTTATCGTTTTAAACTGACTAACTTTATGTCAAGTGAAAAGAACCGTCTACAAAACTGTTTAACCGTGTCTAACATTCAGCTTGGAAATGTTGTTTCAGATACCTTCGGTAAAAGTTCTATGAACATCATTGACAAGCTACTTGAAAATCCGTTAGATACCTCTTTTGACATAGAACCTTTAATCCACGGCTCCATGAAGGATAAACTTCCTGAATTGGAACTCGCCATTGACGGATTTATTACACCGGAACAGGCTGAAAAATTAAAGGTCATTAAACAGCACTATGAAGATTTAGAGTCCCGTAAGGAAGACCTGGAAAGAATAATTCTTTCTCTTGCCGCGCCCTACACAGAAGAAATCAACTTGATCTTAACTGTTCCATCCTTTAAAAACATCTTTTCCGCCATTGCCGTGGTTTCAGAAATAGGTGTTAATATGGACGTGTTCCCAACAGCTAAGCATTTATGTTCCTGGGCAGGACTAACACCCACAAATAATGAGAGTGCCGGCAAGAAAAAGTCAGTAAGAATTTCGAGAGCCGGCTGCTATATTAAGCCACTATTGGTACAATGTGCTACTGCTGTAGTGAAAAGTGAAAAGCATCCCGAAATTCGAAACCGCTATTTAAGGCTCAAAAAACGCCGTGGTCACAAGCGAGCTATTATTGCAATTGCCCGAATGCTTTTAACCGCTATTTACAACATTCTTAAAAAGAAAGAACCGTATAATCCGGAATTATATAAAAAAGCCGATGTTCTTCCAGTAAACCGTGAGATCACGGTTGAACAAGCGATTTTATTAGCTAAAAGTCAAGGTTTTCGAGTGATGACAGCTGTAACTACTTGATAAGTTAGTAATACAAATATTTCCAATTCAGTCATCGATTGATGGCTTATTTGTCATGCCCATTTTCTTATTGGGTAACCGTGAGTTATATTTCAGACTTTTCCCTCCTCAGATAGTAACGAATTATCTATATTCATTTTTTTCGCCCATGTTCATAAAAATAGGCAGGTTTTCACCTCACTTTTATGCTGGTAAAAAGAAGGCTGGCAATCAAAACAAATCGCTGTTTCAATAATATGCTTGCTGGTGGGAAAATAGAACGAGGCTGCGCATCAAAAAACGCAAGCGCCATTCGCTTGCGTCTTTTAAATCATTAAATCTGCAAAAAGCTTGCGATTTTTTCTTTTGTGAGGATGTTTCCGACGAAGAAGGTGCCGAATTCGCCGTAACGCGCGCTTACTTCATCAAAGCGCATTTCATAGACAAGCTTTTTAAATTGAAGAACATCGTCGGCAAATAGCGTAACGCCCCATTCATAATCGTCAAAGCCAACCGATCCCGTGATAATTTGCTTTACTTTTCCGGCATATTTTCGGCCGATCATGCCATGGCTGTACATCAGCTTTTTCCGCTCCTCCATTGGAAGCATGTACCAGTTGTCATTGCCTTGGCGTCGCTTGTCCATCGGATAGAAACAGACATGGTTAGCTTTTGGCAAGGTAGGGTAAAGCCGTGCCAGTATTTGCGGGTTCTGATAGGGATCTTCACCGGCAGGCAAATAATTGCTTAGCTCCACAACGGATACATAGGAATGGGCAGGAATCGTAAACTCAGCCAATTTCGATTTGTTAAATTCCGTTTCAATCTCGTTCAACTCTTCCATCGTTGGCCGTAAAATCATCATCATGAAATCCGCTTTTTGCCCGACAATCGTATAGATTGCATGGCTTCCTTCCTTGCGTTCCTCGGTGGCCTGCCATTTTTCGACTAATTGTAAAAACTCATGAATAGCCGTCTGCCGTTCATCGCTTGAAAGCATTTTCCAGGTGATCCAGTCAATTGTCCGGAAATCGTGCAGGCAATACCATCCATCGAGTGTTTGTGCCGCTTCGCTCATTATTATCACTCCTCCATCATCATTGTCCCTTTGAACATCTATACTATACCATAGTTTTGCCAAACGCCTCATGAATGAAACACTCCAAGCTACGCGATTGCTTTGCTAACAAAGATATTCGTTTAGCCTTTCATCAAAAAGGATATTTTACACACAAGAAGCAAATAGTAAAAACGGGAAGGAACTATTTTCTGAAAAGAAAAACATTTCACTTGAAAGCGCTGCATGTGACGGTTGTCCTTGAATTTTTCAAGCGGTAAAGTATGCTAAATAAGTGAATGCTGAAAATTTAAACGGCAATGAGCGTAAAGGAGGATTTATACGTGAGCGATTTATTTGAAGGATTAAAGCAAAAAATCACGGGACGGAATTTGAAAATCGTTTTCCCTGAAGGAATGGATGAGCGGATTTTAAAAGCGGCTGGCCGCCTTGCTGAGGAAAAAGTGCTAACGCCGATAATCATCGGAAACATTGAGCAAGTACAGGCAAAGGCAAATGAACTCGGTGTTTCTTTAGAGGCCGCTGAAATTTACGATCCGCAAAATTATGCGGGAATGGAAGAATTGGTTGCTTCCTTCGTTGACCGCCGCAAGGGCAAAGCAACGGAAGAGGACGCCCGCAAAATCCTATTGGATGAAAACTATTTTGGGACAATGCTTGTTTATTTAAATAAAGCAGACGGCCTTGTCAGCGGTGCGGCGCATTCAACAGCCGATACAGTCCGCCCGGCATTGCAAATTATCAAAACGAAACAAGGCGTCAAGAAAACGTCCGGTGTCTTCATCATGGTTCGCGGCGATGAAAAATACGTGTTTGCCGACTGTGCCATCAATATTGCCCCTGATAGCCAGGACTTGGCGGAAATTGCAGTTGAAAGTGCGAAAACAGCCAAGATGTTCGATATTGAACCGCGCGTTGCGATGCTTAGCTTTTCGACAAAAGGCTCTGCCAAGTCCCCGGAAACAGAGAAGGTTGCCGAAGCGGTCGAACTGGCAAAACAGCTTGCACCTGAGCTTGTGCTGGACGGCGAATTTCAATTTGATGCTGCCTTTGTTCCATCTGTGGCAAAAAGCAAGGCACCGGGATCGGTTATTCAAGGCGATGCAAATGTGTTTGTGTTTCCAAGCCTTGAAGCAGGCAATATTGGCTACAAAATTGCCCAGCGCCTAGGTAATTTTGAAGCAGTTGGTCCAATTCTGCAAGGGTTGAACCGTCCGGTTAATGACCTTTCCCGCGGCTGTAACGAAGAAGACGTGTACAAGCTTGCGTTAATTACAGCTGCTCAAGTATTGTAGGTGTTGAATCCAATTTGAAGGCCAGTCCATTTTCGGACTGGCCTCCTTTATAAGAGTATAATCAGTTCCTGCAGAAATGCGCGACTTGAATTAAACCAATCAAAGGAGTACATCGTATGGAACAAGCACTCCGCTTATTGCATCAGCCAGTATGGCGCATGATCGACCAATCGGCAGTGGGCATCCATTTTTCAGCATTGCAATCATTCGGCATGGATGATACCTTGTGCAATTCTGTTGGCAGCGGCAAGGCACCGGCAACTGCCAGAACATGGGTGCATCACAATACCATCGTGCTCGGCATCCAAGATACAAAACTGCCCCATTTAAAAGCGGGCATACAATTCCTGCAAGAGGCAGGCTATCAGGTGATTGTCCGCAATTCAGGCGGCCTTGCAGTTGTCCTGGATGAAGGCGTTTTAAGCATTTCGTTTATATTGCCGGAGACGGAAAAAGGGATTGATATCAATCGCGGTTATGAAACGATGTGGCTGTTTGTTCAGCAGATGTTTGCCGATTTTCCACAGTCCATCGCTAAAGGGGAAGTGGCAGGCTCATATTGCCCCGGAAGCTATGATTTAAGCATCGGCGGGAAAAAATTTGCTGGAATCTCGCAGCGGCGTCTAAAAAAAGGGGTAGCCGTGCAAATCTATCTTGCAGTAAATGGAAGCGGCAGCAAACGGGCAGAACGAATTCAAACGTTTTATCAAATTGCCAAAAAGGGCGAAGAAACAACATTCTCGCCGCCGGAAATTGTTCCGGATGTAATGGCTTCCCTCGCTGAATTGCTTGACAGACCGTTTACGATTGAAGACATCATGTTACGGCTTTTAACACAGCTTAGAAGCTGCAGCGGCCAGCTTATCGCCGGGCAGCTGAATGAGTATGAACTCGGGATTTTTCCTGGTTATTACGAACGGGTCGTGGATCGAAACGACAAAATCATCAACGATTAAACAGCCGTAAACCGGATTCGGTCTACGGCTGTTATGATTTAACGGCGTGCTGCCATATCTCTCCATTCTCCCATTGTCTAGATAGGGCTACTCTAAAAAATACCCGGCTATTCCGCAACTTTCTCTAAATTTCCGTTGCGGTCCATTTTAAATTTTGTCTGCGGGCGCTCTTCTTCCTCAAATAATACTAATTTACGGGCGCGATTCATAATTTTCATCAATGTCTCGTAATCTTCCTGCATTATAACGCTGTTTTGTTCAAGGTCATTGATTTTGGCTGTCAGTTCTTCGTTCTGCTTTCGCAATTCGCCAATTTCTCTTTTTAATCTTTCATTCTCGCTTTTTAAGGCGTTATTTTGCAGATTTGAATGTTGAAAGTTTGTTAAAAAATCAATGACACTCTCAAGCGTTAAATTAGCGGCTGGAGCTGGCTGCTGCGGCTGCGGGAGTGCATAGGCTTCAGCACCGAATTCAACTGAAAGATCCTCTGTTGGCATCTCTGCTTCATTGCCGGATTCACGTACTGGCAATGCAAGGCTTTCTAGCTCTGTTGCCGCTGGAATCGGCGGATTGTAGAGCAGTTTTTTCTTTCCTCCTTGATCCTTTCCTAGCAGTCTTTGCCGCTGTTTCCGCTGTTTCTTTGCAAGCTGAAGCGCTTTTTCATAGTGATGGCGGACAACCGCATTCCATCTGAATCCGCAGGCTGCCGAGGTCCGGTTAAGCTTGTCTCCCACCTCTTCAAATGCGTTCAACTGTGTGCTTCCTTCCCGCACATGCCGCAAAACCGTTTCGGCTAAAAGTAAATCGTCTTCTTCTGACCAAGCATCTTGGCGAACTTTCATTCTTTCAACTCCTTCAATCAAAATGTGAATCGTAACCATCGCAGCAATTGCCAGATGAATTTTTTAGCTAATCAGAATTTATATGGATAAATTCTGAACGCATAAATTCAACTACGCCTCTGTCTTCGTCCAAAGGACTCGCCAGTCGGCGAGTTTTCATTTAAAGTTCTAGTTTAAGGTTTCCCAAATATCCAAAGCTTTATACCAAAATGATTAAAAGGATAGTAGATTTTTTAAATGCACTTTAACACGATCAGCCACAGCCCGCTTGCATTGCCCGCAAAGAACCTGTAAAATACCAGAGGAGTTACAATTCAGTACAAGTAATGATTCATATGAAAATAGATGAACGAAATCATCCTTCATCACATGCTGCAGAAAGGGCTGGAAAAAATGTCAAATGAATTTCGCGTTTGTGACGATTGTCAGGCCGTAAATTTAAAGACATTAATCCCTCGTTTAAAAGAGCTGGATCCTGATGCAAAAATCGAGATTGGCTGCCAATCCTACTGCGGCCCGGGACGGAAAAAAACATTCGCATTCGTAAATAACCGCCCGGTTGCCGCATTAACCGAAGAGGAATTAATGGAAAAAATAAATAAAAAACTAAAATAATCACCTCTGACACAGATCATAGGTGGTTTTCTTTTCAACTCAAATCGGACCAAGAATTGTCGAAAACGAGCAGAGAATTTTGTTGGATTTTAGGTGAATTGAGCAGAAAATGAGGATATAATAGTAACTAACATAAGAGGAAGAGGGGAGAGAATGGGTTACTCGGTAGAAAAGCTCAGTGAAGAAAAGGTATTTAAAGACCCGGTTCACCGCTATATTCATGTTCGCGACAGGGTGATTTGGGACTTAATCGGGACAAAAGAGTTTCAACGCTTGCGAAGAATCAGACAGCTCGGAACCACTTTTTTAACGTTCCATGGTGCTGAGCATAGCCGCTTCAACCATTCTCTTGGAGTGTACGAAATCGTCCGCCGCATCATTGATGATGTTTTTGCAGGCAGGCCGGAGTGGAACGACGAAGACCGGCTGCTGGCGTTGTGCGCTGCCCTTCTGCATGATTTAGGACATGGCCCTTTTTCCCATTCTTTTGAAAAAGTATTTGAATTTGACCATGAAGATTTTACGCGCGCTATCATTCTCGGAAACACGGAAGTGAACAAGGTTTTGGCAAAAGCCGGTGCAGATTTTCCGGAAAAAGTGGCAGAAGTCATTGCCAAGACTTCTGGAAAAAAACTTGTCATCAGCTTGATTTCAAGCCAAATTGATGCCGACCGAATGGACTACTTGCAGCGGGATGCCTACTATACCGGCGTTAGCTACGGGCACTTTGATATGGAACGGATCCTGCGCGTCATGCGGCCGCGCGAAGACCAGGTTGTCATCAAGAAAAGCGGAATGCATGCGGTTGAAGACTACATTATGAGCCGCTACCAAATGTATTGGCAAGTGTATTTTCATCCGGTATCGCGAAGCGCCGAAGTGATTCTATCAAAAATTTTGCACCGGGCTAAAGACTTATACGAGCATCAGTACACCTTCAAACATGAACCGCATCATTTCTATTCTTTTTTTCACGACAATGTGACATTGGAAGACTATGTGAAACTCGATGAGTCGGTGATTTTGTATTATTTTCAGATTTGGCAGGATGAAGACGATGCAATTTTGCGTGATTTGTGCCGGCGGTTTATGAACCGCAGCCTGTTCAAATACGCGGAATTTGATCCTGCGAAAGAGTATAAAAAGCTGGCCGAATTGACGGCATTATTTAAAAAGGCGGGAATCGATCCTGAATATTATTTAGTCGTGGATTCTTCCTCCGATCTGCCATATGATTTTTACCGGCCAGGGGAAGAAGAAGAGCGGCTGCCCATTCACTTGCTGATGAGCAACGGGGATTTAAAGGAACTGTCCAGGGAATCGGAAATTGTCGATGCCATTTCCGGAAAAAGAAGAACGGATCACAAACTCTATTTTCCGGCTGATTTTATTTATGACGATTCCTCGAAAAAGAATCTTAAAAAACAAATACGTTCCCTTTTAGAGGGATAACTGGACGGGTTAGATGGAGTAGGAGTTGACCGATCGTGTTAAAAGACCATGCAAAAGTCATGCAGGCCGTTTTCGTTTCGGGTGAAATTATCGGCCGGAAAAAACTGCAGAAGATGATCTATATTGCCAAAAAAATCGACTTTCCCTTTCAGGAGCGGTTTCAATTCCATTTTTACGGGCCGTATTCGGAAGAGTTAACGCTGAGGGTTGAAGAGCTGTGCAATATGGGCTTTTTAAATGAAGTAAAAGAGAAAAAAGGCGGTTACTATCAATACCGCTATACCTTGACGGACAGCGGTAAGGAGTTTTTAAGTTTAAATCAAGTGGACATGCCGTTATTAAAAGACTGCCTTCTGGATATGAACGGGCAGAATGCCAGATTCCTTGAACTTGTATCAACAGTTTTATATTTTGATAACCTTCCAAAGGAAGAAGTAGTCGATAAAGTGCATACGCTAAAGAGCAGCCAGCGCTATACCGAAGAAGAGATTGACGAAGCTTATCAATACATTGCGGCATTAAAAGAAAAAGCTAAGCTCAGTTCGTAACTGGACTTAGCTTTTTCGCCTTTTAGTCCCTTTACTTGTCGCTTTCCCTTACTCCGGCAACGGCATAATGATTTTTGCTCATTTCCTCGATAAATACGGTGATTCTTTCTTTAGGCGCACCGGTTGTTTCGCTAACCGCATCGGTTACCTTTTCCACGAGCGCTTTTTTCTGATCATCGCTACGGCCTTCAAGCATTTTCACTGTTACATAAGGCATGGGCTGTTCCTCCTTTTAGTCTATTCGATTGTAGTTTTTCATAAATTGAAAAAAAGTGCAAGCAGCATGATAAAGAAACCGCACTGCAAAACGAGTACAACTGAACCATCTTACAAGAAACCGACCAAACAATTGGTGAAAAAGATAAAATAAGCGATTGGTGCAGAAACGAGATACAATATAAAGTACTTAAAGGGAAAAAGCACACCTGCCAATTTATGAAGTGTTAAGAGGACTTAAAGGACAACGATGTAAGAAGAGAAATTTTAATTAAGGAACGCGGTTGATTGGAGCGGAAGGCGCCGACTCCTGCGGGAAAAGCGAGTCAAGGGAGACCCCACAGGCGCGAACGCGCCGAGGAGGCTCCCGACCGCCCGCGGAAAGCGAGCGCCTGGAGCGGAAATCAACCGCCCACTTTCCACCGAAAAAATAGAGTGAAATTCTAACCAGAGAACCGACTAAATAAACGATGGCGCTTACATAAAAGGGGTTAAAAAGTTTCTGTCCACAAATGCTTGACTGAACCATCTGTTTTCTTTTGCGAACGGATTCGTGTATACTTTTAAGTAATCAGAAAAGGGAGGGGCTTTTGGTATGGATCAGGGAATTGAACGGTTTCTCGCCTATCCATTGCGCGATATTCCGTATGTTGCGATTACGCTGATGATTGCGTTTACGTTTCATGAATTTGCCCACGCATATGTTGCTTATAAATTTGGGGATTTGACTGCCAAAAAGCAAGGGCGGCTGACACTCAATCCGATTCAGCACCTTGATCCGCTCGGCACCTTGTTTATTTTTATCGCCGGATTTGGCTGCCGCCCTGTGCCGGTGAACCGCTTCTTTTTTAAAAAACCGAGGCTTGCCGGTGTGCTTGTTTCGATAGCGGGGCCGCTCAGCAATTTCATCCTAGCCGTGGTTGCCTTTGTCATTTGGTACGGTTTCAGCCGGGCCGGAGCCGCCTCGGGAGCCGCGTTTCCTACCTACTTACGCGATTTTCTTGACTTGTTTATTCAGTTAAATATCGTTCTGTTCGTTTTTAACTTACTGCCATTTCCGCCACTTGACGGCTATCGGATCATTGAGGATCTGGCGCCAAATGATTTTCGCGCAAAGATGACTCAATATGAAGCGTACGGTTCGCTGATTTTCTTGATTTTGGTTATCACCCCACTTGATCAATATACGATCTCGCCCATTTTATATAAAATTGTTCCATCTGTAACAGATGGATTAAACCAGTTCTTTTACCAATTGTTTATGCAGTAAGGAGGTTCCAATGTAAATGGAAGAAAAGAAAAAAATGGGTTTCAATATTATAAAAAATGATCCGACAGATGGGCATCGCGGCTATGGCAAAGGCGCGCTAAGCCTTGATAATATGTCTCCAGTTATCATTGATGTTGAGGCAGGAGAAGCGGTGATTGACATTGGTGCCATGCATGCCCGCAGCGCGGTTGAAAAAGGAATTAAATTTTTGCCGGCAAAAGAAGAAGTGCCAAATGGAAAGCCGTATTGGCTTGTATGGGTAACCATTGACCGTGATGAACGGGGGCCGTATTATGCCGGGGTAACCGCTTGTGAAATGACAGTTGATCGGGAAATTCGCCGCGGCTACAAATCGCTTCCCGAACATGTGAACCGGATGGATAAATCGCTGAAACGCCAGATCATTGTTGCGCATATGGACGATCAATCAAAGCAAGTACTGGCGGATTTTCTCCGCAGCCATAATGAAGAATTGTGGGAACGATCGTCGGAAGAGTTGAAAAAAGGCTTGTCCGTATAAGTACTCATTCAAAGCATCTTTTTTATAATATCACCAGAATTTATATGTTAACCCTTTTTTACAATTTCCGGAAGATTATCACATAGAGTCTATTCTGAAACGAATCTTTTTTGACGAATATCATGAATCTGTGACATGAAAAGTATACATGCAAGGAATTTATTCCATAACGGCCAAACTAAAAAGGGACGGGCGGCGGCTTTTGCCCGGTTTTTCTTATAATTTTTTAGGGTAAACCGGTCATTACTAGCTTCTCTAATGCCCAATGTTCCTATTTTTCAGGCCTAAGCGGTCATTACTAGCTCCCGTAATGCCCGCTTCTCCCATTTTTCAGGGTAAACCGGTCATTACTAGCTCCCGTAATGCCCGATCCTCCTATTTTTTAGGCCAAACCGGTCATTACTAGCTTCTCTAATGCCCAATGTTCCTATTTTTCAGGCCTAAGCGGTCATTACTAGCTCCCGTAATGCCCGCTTCTCCCATTTTTCAGGCCAAACCGGTCATTACTAGCTCCCGTAATGCCCGCTTCTCCCATTTTTCAGGCCAAACCGGTCATTACTAGCTCCCGTAATGCCCGCTTCTCCCATTTTTCAGGCCAAACCGGTCATTACTAGCTTCCCTAATGCCCGATTCACCAATTTTTTAGGGTAAACTGGTCATTACTAGCTCCCGTAATGCCCGCTTCTCCAATTTTTTAGGGTAAACCGGTCATTACTAGCTTCCCTAATGCCCGATTCACCAATTTTTTAGGGTAAACCGGTCATTACTAGCTTCCCTAATGCCCAATGTTCCTATTTTTCAGGCCTAAGCGGTCATTACTAGCTCCCGTAATGCCCGATCCTCCAATTTTTTAGTGTAAACCGGTCATTACTAGCTCCCGTAATGCCCGATTCACCAATTTTCTAGGGTAAACCGGTCATTACTAGCTTCCGTAATGCCCGCATCTCCCATTTTTCAGGCCAAACCGGTCATTACTAGCTTCCGTAATGCCCGCATCTCCCATTTTTCAGGCCAAACCGGTCATTACTAGCTTCCCTAATGCCCGATTCACCAATTTTTTAGGGTAAACCGGTCATTACTAGCTTCCCTAATGCCCAATGTTCCTATTTTTCAGGCCAAACCGGTCATTACTAGCTTCCGTAATGCCCGCATCTCCCATTTTTCAGGCCAAACCGGTCATTACTAGCTTCCGTAATGCCCGCTTCTCCCATTTTTCAGGCCAAACCGGTCATTACTAGCTCCCGTAATGCCCGCATCTCCCATTTTTCAGGCCTAAGCGGTCATTACTAGCTCCCGTAATGCCCGCTTCTCCCATTTTTCAGGCCAAACCGGTCATTACTAGCTCCCGTAATGCCCGATTCACCAATTTTTTAGGGTAAACCGGTCATTACTAGCTCCCGTAATGCCCGATTCACCAATTTTTTAGGGTAAACCGGTCATTACTAGCTTCTCTAATGCCCAATGTTCCTATTTTTCAGGCCAAACCGGTCATTACTAGCTTCCCTAATGCCCGATTCACCAATTTTTCAGGCCAAACCGGTCACTACTGGCTTCACCGGAACGCCCCCCGGAAAGCGAGTGCCTGGAGTGGAAATCAACAGACTCCGTTTATCAGCCAAACTAAAAAGAACCGGGCGGCTTTTGCCCGGTTTTTCTTACCCATAGGAAAAGCTCCGGGATTCTCCAACCCGGAGCTTTTTACTGTTTTTTAGCTTCGTCCCCATGGAAAAAGCCGTTTGTACCATGGCACTTTCTTTTCTGTCGGCGCTTGCGTATTTTGATGTGTATGGTTAATATGCACGGTGCAATATTCCGTTGGTTCAGTCCCGGCGATAAAATAGGTTTTGCGTTTCAGCGGGCAGTCCTTTGTTGCAAGCTTTCCAGTAATCGGGTCGACATCCACAGCAACAACGCCTTCCTTCGGGGGGTTAAATTCCTTCACTGGCTGCCCTCGTAATGCGTCTTCCATAAAATGAGCCCAGATTTTTTTGGCGTACGTTTTCTCTGCTACAAGTTCAAGTGGTTTCCCTTTGTCATACCCCGTCCACACTGCTGTCACAAGCTGGGGGGTAAACCCGATCATCCAGCTGTCTGTTTCAGTTGAGCCGGATTTTCCCGCATAGGGCCGTGTCAGATCTTTTGCGACCGTACTGCCGGTTACGCTTGAATAGCCGTTTAGCTTTGGATCGAAAATACCTGTCAACATTTCCGTCATGACAAACGCTTTTTGGGGATCAAGCACTTGTTCATTTGATGCTTCTTTTTGATAAATAACGTTGCCATTGTAATCTTCTACTTTTGTAATCAGCGTTGGCTCCACTTTTTTTCCGCCATTTGCAAACAGGCTGTATGCGTTGGCCATTTCAAGGACACGCACCCCTGAAGTACCGAGGGCAAGCGATGGAACACTGGCCAGTTTCGTTGAAATTCCAAATTTCCTTGCCGTGTTCACCAGTGTATCGGATCCAAGGAACAGGTTCGTTTTAACAGCGTAAATATTGTCGGAAAGCGCAAGCGCTTGGGCAAGCGTAATATCTCCATCAGCGTATTTATTGTTAAAATTATGCGGCGTATAGCTGCCGCCGCCATCAAGCTGAAAGGTTGTAAACTCGCTGCGCATTAAGGTGGATGGCGTAAAGCCGTTGCCAAGCGCCGCATAGTACAGCAGCGGTTTGAACGTCGAACCAGGCTGGCGAATCGCTTGGACTGCCCGGTTAAATGGACTTTTCACATAGTCGCGGCCGCCGACCATTGCTTTGACAGCGCCTGTTTTTGGATCCATCGCGACAAGGCTCGCCTGTATGTCCGACCCTGTGGCAATGGTTTTGTTCACTTCGTTTTCAGCCGCTTTCTGCTGTTTCAAATTTAGTGTTGTAAACACTTTTAAACCGCCGAGGGCAATCGTGCGGTCATCTAAGCCGAGCTGGGATTTCAGCGCATTTTTCACCGCATCCTGGAAGTAGGGGGCAATGGCTGCCTGTTCATGCGGTTTGCTTGCGACAAGTGTCAGTGCAGCAGCTGCGGCCTTGGCTGCTTGTCTTTTTGATAGATAGCCATTGTCCATCATCGCGTTAAGGACGATGCTTTGGCGCGCTTTTGCATGTTGAATCGAGACAAATGGCGAATAAATTCCCGGTCCTTTTGGAATGCCGGCAAGCATTGATGCTTCGGCAAGCGACAGCTCCGATGCTTTTTTTCCAAAATAATAGTGGCTCGCAGCTTCCACCCCATACGCTCCATTGCCGTAATAAATCGTATTTAAATAGCCTTCAAGAATATCCTTTTTCGAGTAATTCATTTCAAGCCGGATTGTATAAAAGGCTTCAAGCAGTTTGCGTGACCATGTTTTGTCATGCTCAAGGAAAAGGTTGCGGGCATATTGCTGGGTGATCGTGCTTGCTCCCTGAACTTTGCTGAACGCAATGACATCCGCAAGCGCCGCGCCACCAATCCGTTTAAAATCAAAACCATGGTGGCGATAAAAATTTTTATCCTCAATCGCAATCGTTGCATTGACCAAATTGGGCGAAATCTCTTTTAATGGAACCCAGTACCGCTTTTGTCCGTTAGAGCTTTCACCGATTTTTGTGCCATCATCGGCGAAATAAAGAGTTGATTGTGGAACGGCAAGAGGCGGGGCACCAAGCATTTTGGCAACGGCCATGATGCCAAAAAAGAGGATAAGCATACAAATCATACCTATCAAACTGATGATGATGAATGCGCGCAAGTATTTAATCGTTTTTCGAAACCCTTGATCAGTCATGATTTCCACGTTTATCACCCCACTGTTTGGTTGGTTTGGCAAAAAATAGCTATACGTTTAGTATGAAAATAACGAGCAAATTTTAAACATTTAGGAAAGTTTTTCTTGAAATTTTGCTAGATTGCTCTATACTTTTTCTACGTTAAGGAAATTATAAAGTTGGATAAAGCGGATCATTTTCCAAAAGCTTTCTGAATCTAACACCAGCCATATGGTTGCGTTTGTAAAATAAATGATAGGGAAGCATAATAGAAAAAGTGAAAGCACAAGGCTTTTCAAAAATAGATGCAGAAAGGATGAGTAGGATGGCAATTTGGTTTACAGAAAAACAAACAGAAAATTTCGGAATTACGATGAAGGTGAAACAAACTTTACATACGGAGCAAACGGAGTTTCAAAAGCTGGACATGATCGAAACAGAAGAATGGGGCAATATGCTGTTGCTCGATGACATGGTCATGACATCGGTGAAAGACGAATTTGTTTACCATGAAATGGTGGCGCATGTGCCATTGTTTACCCACCCGAACCCTGAAACGGTATTAGTCGTTGGCGGCGGCGATGGCGGCGTAATTCGCGAAATCTTGAAACACCCGAGTGTAAAAAAAGCAACGCTTGTCGACATCGATGGAAAAGTCATTGAGTACTCGAAGAAATTTCTGCCGGAAATTGCCGGGAAATTGGATGATCCCCGTGTTGAAGTCAAAGTCGGTGACGGCTTCATGCATATCGCTGAAAGCGACAATCAATATGACGTGATCATGGTTGATTCCACCGAACCGGTTGGCCCTGCGGTCAACTTATTTACGAAAGGATTCTATGCCGGAATTGCAAAGGCGTTAAAAGAAGACGGTCTTTTCGTTGCCCAATCGGACAACCCGTGGTTTAAAGCAGAGCTGATTCGCAATGTGCAAAAAGATGTAAAGGAAATTTTCCCGATTACCCGTCTGTATGTGGCAAATATCCCAACATACCCAAGTGGCATGTGGGCCTTTACCCTCGGTTCGAAAAAATACGATCCGCTTGAAGTAAGCGAGGATCGATTCCATGAAATCGACACAAAATACTACACAAAAGAGCTTCATAAAGCAGCTTTTGTCCTGCCGAAATTTGTCGGCGATTTAGTAAAGTAACGAAGTGAAGTTTGTCGAGCAAGGCAGCAAATAGAATGAAGGCGAGGATACCGGATGCGTTTTGATGAAGCATATTCTGGAAATGTTTTTATAAAAAGCCACCCGAATTTTGAGGAAAGCAAGGCAGTGTTATACGGCATGCCGATGGACTGGACGGTCAGTTTCCGCCCCGGTTCGCGTTTTGGTCCAACGCGAATTCGTGAAGTATCCATCGGTCTTGAAGAATACAGCCCGTATTTGGATCGGGAGCTTGAAGAGGTAAAATTTTTCGATGCGGGCGATATCCCGCTGCCGTTTGGCAATCCGCAAAGAAGTCTGGATATGATTGAAGAATTTGTTGGTCAACTTCTTGATGCCGGCAAATTTCCGCTCGGTATGGGCGGGGAGCACCTCGTTTCCTGGCCGGTGATGAAGGCTGTCTACAAAAAGTACCCGGACTTGGCGATTATCCATATGGATGCTCACACCGACTTGCGCGAGCAATACGAAGGCGAGCCGCTGTCCCATTCGACCCCGATTCGCAAAATTGCGGAATTAATTGGACCGGGCAATGTGTATTCTTTTGGCATTCGCTCCGGGATGAAAGAAGAATTTGATTGGGCGAAAAAAGTGGGCATGCATATTTCGAAGTTCGATGTGCACCAGCCGCTGAAAGAAATTTTACCGACATTGGCCGGCCGGCCGGTGTATGTGACGATTGATATCGATGTGCTTGACCCGGCGCATGCTCCGGGAACAGGTACTGTCGATTGCGGCGGCATCACATCAAGGGAGCTGCTTGCATCGATTCATGAAATTGCCAAGTCGGATGTCAACGTCGTCGGCGCGGATCTTGTTGAAGTGGCGCCGATTTATGATCCTTCTGAGCAAACCGCCAACACCGCAAGCAAACTAATCCGCGAGATGATTCTTGGCTGGGTGAAATAGGAGTAAAGAAGAAGGCATCGTTGACTGGAAATGTGTGGGAGTTAAATTCTTGATTGGGTGAAATAGAAGTGGAGAAAAAGGTGCCTGTTTTGCAGGCGCCTTTTGAATTGTTATCCGGATCCGGTTATAATAAGAAAAGCATAGGAGCTAGACAGTTATTGAAGGTAGTAGAAAAGAACCTTTTGCAACGAATAGGATTTTTTTGAAAAAAAAAGGAGTG
Source organism: Neobacillus sp. SM06 (assembly GCF_050496765.1). Classification (NCBI taxonomy): domain Bacteria; kingdom Bacillati; phylum Bacillota; class Bacilli; order Caryophanales; family Bacillaceae; genus Neobacillus; species Neobacillus sp. SM06. The sequence goes on along the minus strand of NZ_JBNWEO010000019.1, from coordinate 98,603 downwards.
CTACCCGTTTGTCCATCTCAGAAAGATTGGTAAAACTGAATGTGAAAACAACGATTTCCCAGCAAGAAAGCTCGGAAACGTTTGAAGTGGCAGCGGTTGGCCATTTTTATCAAAAAGAAGATGCGATCTATTTGAAATATGAAGAAATGACCGAAGAGGGCAGGATTCGGACCGTCGTGAAAGCAGCCAAGGAAGAAGCGCTGATTTTGCGGAACGGCTCCGTTGCCATGAGGTTGCCGTTCGCCCTTAACAGCAAGAAAAACGGCTATTATGAAATTCCCTTTGGCACAGTTAAAACATCTACTTTTACAAAAAAAATAGATCATCACTACCAAGCAGAAAGCGGGACAGGCTACATACAATTGGTTTACGATTTTTCCCTGCAAGGATCAGATGCAGGTACATATGTAGTGCAAATTAACTTTCAGGAGGAAGAGCAATGAACATTGTCGAGCAGGTTCAGATTAAACTGAAGCAGGAAATTAAAGCGGCAGTTGTAAGAGCGGGTCTTGCATCAGAAGAGCAAATCCCGGATGTTATTTTAGAAGTACCGAAGGAAAAAGCGCATGGAGACTACTCGACCAATATGGCGATGCAGCTTGCCAGGGTTGCGAAAAAAGCGCCAAGAATGATTGCAGAAGAACTCATCAGCCATTTTGACCGTTCAAAAGCATCCATTGATAAAATTGAATTGGCTGGCCCCGGCTTTATTAATTTTTATATGAATAACAGCTATTTGACCGATTTAATACCGACGATTTTGCGTGCCGGTGAAAACTACGGAGAAACGACCGTAGGCCAGCAGCAAAAAATTCAAGTTGAATTTGTCTCGGCAAACCCGACGGGCGACCTTCACCTTGGCCACGCGCGCGGTGCGGCGGTTGGCGACTCGCTATGCAATCTGTTGGCCAAGGCAGGCTATGACGTTTCCCGTGAATATTATATTAATGATGCCGGCAATCAGATCAACAACTTGGCATGGTCAGTCGAAGCGCGTTACTTCCAGGCGCTTGGGCTCGAAAAAGACATGCCGGAAGACGGTTATTACGGGGCAGACATTGTTGGCATTGGCAAAAGCCTTGCCGAAGAGTTTGGCGACAAATACGTCCATGCTGATGAAAAGGAGCGGTTTGAATTTTTCCGTGAATACGGCTTGAAATATGAAATGGCCAAGCTGAAAAAGGATTTGGAGGACTTTCGCGTCTCATTTGATGTCTGGTTTTCGGAAACGTCGCTTTATCAAAACGGAAAAATTGAGGAGGCTTTAGAAGCGCTTCGTAAGGCCGGGTATATTTACGAGCAAGACGGGGCAACATGGCTGCGTTCGACGGATTTTGGCGATGACAAGGATCGCGTCCTGATCAAACAGGATGGTTCGTATACGTATTTAACGCCGGATATTGCCTACCATAAAGACAAGCTTGACCGCGGTTTTGAAAAATTGATCAATATTTGGGGCGCCGATCATCACGGCTACATTCCCAGAATGCAAGCCGCGATTCAAGCGCTTGGCTATGACCGCGAGGCCCTTGAAGTTGAGATCATCCAGCTTGTTCACCTTTATAAAAACGGCGAAAAAATGAAGATGAGCAAGCGGACAGGCAAGGCGGTCACAATGCGGGAGCTTGTTGATGAGGTCGGCCTCGATGCCGTCCGCTACTTCTTTGCGATGAGAAGCTCGGATACCCATCTGGATTTTGACTTGGATCTCGCCGTTTCGGAATCGAATGAAAATCCGGTATATTATGCGCAATATGCCCATGCCAGAATTTGCAGCATTTTGCGCCAAGGCGAAGAGCTAGGGATTGTTGCAGACGAACAGGCTGATTTCTCGCTTGTTTCATCCGAAAAGGAAATCGATTTGTTGAAAAGGCTGGGTGAATTCCCGCAAGCGATTGGGGAAGCGGCGCAAAAGCGGACACCGCACCGGATTACCCATTATATTTTTGATTTGGCCTCTGCCCTTCACAGCTTTTACAATGCTGAAAAGGTGCTTGACCCAAGCAATCTTGAGCGTTCGAAAGCCCGCTTGGCGCTGATCAAAGCGGTTCGCATCACCTTGAAAAACGCCCTTGCCTTAATCGGCGTATCCGCTCCGGAAAAAATGTAAAGAAAAGGCTCCTTTTTAAACAAGGGGCCTTTTCCCTTAAAAAGGGATAAATGGGTCATAGTAGAGGCTGTCGAATGTCGCATTCATCTTACTAAAAGTAAAATCGGTTGCGTACAGGCTTGTCGAACGAACGAGGTTGCTCCCTAAAAACAGGGAAAAGCAAGCTTTACCAAACCCAATCCCATTACAAAAAGTACGATATGGCACCTGCAATCCCCTCTTTTACCGAGCGCAACACGTTTGGCTTATTCAGGTCTTCCAATGATAACCGCTGGGAATCGTGAATATCCTGTTGGATAATAGCCATAACCCGTTTTTGGAACCTTGAATCATAAAAATAACAATTGATTTCCTTGTTTAAAAAGAAACTTCTTTTATCAAAGTTCGCAGTGCCAATGGCATAAACCGCATTATCAATCACGATCGTTTTTGCATGGTAAAAACCGTTATTAAATTGGTATACGGCCGCACCCTCGCGCAGCAGTGTCCGAAAGTAACGATAAGACGCTTCCTGGACAAGGATATGGTCGGCGGTTGCCGGTACAATGACGGTTAGCTTCACACCGCGGCGAAGAGCCTGCAACAAACTGGTAAAAACACTTTTGCTTGGAATAAAATAAGGTGTCCCAATAATGATCGATTCCTTAGCCGAATGAATGTGCTGGATATACGGATCCTCAAGTAAGTTGGCTTCGGTTGCAAGCAGCCGATGGGCAACCATGTGGTTGCGCTTATCGGAAAAGTGGACTGCCCCCTCGGAATGAAAAGTCCATTCAGCTGCTGTCTCCACGGCATAGTTGTGATCGTGCGGCGGTATGACGCTCACTTCTTTGTGTGTCTTTTTTTGCCAATCCTCCTGCCAGTCATGAAAAAATACCTGCTGCAGAAAACGTACGCCTTCGCCGGTTATTTTTAAATGGTAATCACGCCACGGGGTCAGCTTCGGATCAAAACCGATGTACTCTTTCCCAATATTGAAGCCGCCCAAATAGCCGATTTTCCCATCAATCACCGTGATTTTTCGATGATTGCGCACTTGTGAGCTGTAAAAAAGAAACGGAAACTTTACCCGGCTGCTGTACCGGAACGCGACACCGGCATCCCTTAGATCTGCTGCAAGCTTTTTCGGAAACTTCAGGCTGCCAAATTGATCAAGCAAAAGGCGAACTTGCACGCCCTCACCGGCCTTGGTTTTTAACAATGACAAAAACTTGTGGCTGAATGCATCATTGCGCACAATATAAAAAACAATGTCAATGCTTGCCTGTGCCTGTTCAAGACTGTGAAAATAATCCGCAAACAACTCCTTGCCGTGAGCAAAAATTTCAAATTCACCTTTGAGTATGGGCGATTCCATTTTTTTAGCAAACCTTAGATGATCGTTTCTGCCAAACCGATAATCGAAAAAAAGCCAAATAAAAAGGAATAAGATGAATAGGATGATAAAGAGTGCAACGGTCACAAAAATCCACTCCAATTCATGTTTATCTTATGTTTACCGAATGAAGCTATTCCTATTAATTGTTTTAAATGGACAGAAAAAGATTGACTGAATGTTCATTCATAATATAATAATAGTAGATCGAATAAATTCAGAATATTTTACTGTTTCACAATTTTCAACTGATACGAACAAAATGGGGAAGGAGTGAATGGCATGAATGGGCTCTTGGCAATTAACTTGATTGCGTTTTTACTTGTAACCGCTTACGCGATCAGTCTGTTCATTTACGTGGTCAAAACGAGGATTCAGTACATCAAATTGGGTAAGAAAGCAGAGTTTGACAACGATGTAAAGGCACGCTTGGAAAAGATTTGGGTAAATGTTTTCGGGCAGAAAAAGCTACTAAAGGACAAAAAAAGCGGCGCTATTCACGTTGTGTTTTTCTATGGATTTTTGCTTGTCCAGTTTGGCACGATCGATTTTATTTGGAAAGGGCTCAACCCCGGGTCACATCTGCCGCTTGGACCACTGTACCCCGGTTTTACCTTTTTTCAGGAAATCGTCACATTACTGATTTTAATTGCTGTTGTTTGGGCGTTTTACCGCCGCTATATTGAAAAACTCGTTCGTTTAAATCGGAGCTTTAAATCCGGACTTGTGCTAATTTTTATTGGCGGATTGATGGTTTCCGTTCTTCTTGGAAATGGAATGGGGATCATCTGGCATGGTGAGGAGCCCAGCTGGAGCGAACCGGTTGCTTCGCTGATCGCGACTGTTTTTTCGCCGATTGGCACAACCGCTGCCATCGTCGTCTTCTACATCGCCTGGTGGATGCATTTATTGTTTCTGCTTGCCTTCCTTGTCTATGTGCCGCAGTCAAAGCACGCCCATCTGATCGCAGGACCGGCAAACGTCTACCTTAACCGGCTGGAGAAACCGGGCAAATTAACAAAAATTAATTTCGAAGACGAAACACAAGAATCGTTTGGCGTGGGAAAAATCGAAGACTTTACGCAGCTGCAGCTGGTCGATTTGTACGCCTGCGTGGAATGCGGGCGCTGTACCAATATGTGCCCGGCAACAGGGACAGGAAAAATGCTGTCGCCGATGGATTTGATGCTAAAGCTGCGCGATCATCTGACCAATTATGGCGCAGTGGTAACCTCGAAGCAGCCATGGGTGCCAGCCTTTGCCTTTGCCCATACAAAGGGCAACCAGCTGGCTCTTGCAGCGGGCAGCAGTGGAGCAAAAGAAGCCGCCGCGACATTGGCCTATCATCCAAGCCTGATCGGCGATGTGATCACCGAAGAGGAAATTTGGGCGTGTACGACCTGCCGAAATTGTGAAGACCAATGCCCCGTCATGAATGAGCATGTTGAAAAAATTATCGACCTCAGACGCTACCTTGTTTTAACTGAAGGAAAAATGAATGCCGATGCCCAGCGCGCCATCCAAAATATTGAGCGCCAGGGAAATCCGTGGGGCTTAAACCGCAAAGCACGTGAAGACTGGAGGGAAGTCCGCGAAGATGTCGCTGTGCCGACAGTCAAAGAGATGAACAAGGCGGGTGAAGAATTTGAATACCTTTTCTGGGTCGGGTCAATGGGTTCCTATGATAATCGCAGCCAGAAAATTGCCCTCTCCTTTGCAAAATTGCTAAATGAGGCAGGCGTGAAATTTGCCATTCTTGGCAATAAGGAGAAAAACTCGGGAGATACTGCACGCCGGCTTGGCAATGAATTTTTATTCCAAGAGCTGGCAACGAAAAATATTGAAGAATTAGAAAAAAATGAAGTGAAAAAGATCGTTACAATTGACCCGCATGCTTATAACACTTTTAAAAATGAATATCCCGATTTCGGTTTGAATACGGAGGTATATCATCATACCGAACTGTTGGCAAAGCTTCTGAAAGAAGGACGGCTTGTGCCGAAATATGAGGTCAAGGAGACGATCACGTTCCATGATTCGTGCTATCTGGGTCGCTATAACGGTGTATATGACCAGCCGCGGGATATTTTGAAGGCGATCCCGGGTGTAAAGTTGGTGGAAATGGAACGTAACCGTGAGACGGCGATGTGCTGCGGGGCTGGCGGCGGGTTGATGTGGATGGAAGAAGAAACCGGCCATCGGATCAATATTGCCCGAACAGAGCAAGCACTGGCAGTGAACCCGACGGTGATCAGCTCTGCCTGCCCGTATTGTTTGACAATGCTGTCGGACGGGACGAAGGCAAAAGAAGTGGAAGAGCAAGTCCGCACATATGACGTTGCGGAGCTATTGGAAAGAGCAGTCTGCGGGTGATGTTTAAAGAAAACTTGCCGATTGGCGTGCCTTTGGCGAAGACAGAGGTATAGTTGCCCTTATGCGTTCAGAATTTATGGATATAAATTCTGGTGTATTAGCTAAAAAAAGAGAAGTTGAAACGCTGAATTCATAAAATTTTACGAATTTTGTGTAAAATATTTCAACTTCTTCTCTTTTTGCGATAAAATGAGGTTGGTATTTAAAACGCTTTCAAAATTTTGAGCGAGCGTTCAGTCAAAAGGGGAGTGGCGGATCGCTCGAAACAAAGGGGAGAAAAAAGGATGAACAGAACGGTTATTTTAAGTGGGGTTAGGACGCCTTTTGGAAAATTGGGGGGTGCGCTTAGCAGCATGTCCGCTGCTGAATTGGGGGGTATTGCTGTTAAAGAAGCGCTGAATCGGGCGGAAGTCAGCGGTAATGAGGTTCAGGAGGTTATTCTTGGAACCGTTTTACAAGGAGGACAGGGACAAATTCCATCGCGGCAAGCGGCAAGGCATGCTGGGCTGCCGTGGGAAGTGAAAACCGAAACGATCAATAAAGTATGTGCCTCTGGAATGCGCAGTGTGACGCTTGCGGACCAAATTATCCGCTGCGGGGATGAAGAAGTGATTGTTGCCGGGGGAATGGAGTCGATGAGCAATGCCCCCTATTTGCTGCCAAAAGCAAGATGGGGCTTTCGAATGGGCGATTCATCTGTCAAAGATATGATGATTTCCGACGGGCTTACATGCAGTTTTACTGGCGTTCATATGGGAAGCTATGGAAGTTTAACCGCCAAAGAAATGGAGATCTCAAGGCAAGAGCAAGATGAGTGGGCATTGCGCAGCCATGAGCGGTCAATTGCGGCAATCGAATCAGGGAAGTTTGCGGAAGAAATTGTTCCCGTTACAGTGAAGGGAAAGAAGGGAGCATCCATCATTGTCGAGCACGATGAAGGCCCAAGAAGGGATACATCGCTTGAGCGGCTGTCCAAATTGGCGCCTGTTTTCAATCCGGTCGGTACGATTACAGCTGGAAACGCTCCTGGTGTGAATGATGGTGCGGCCGCATTAGTGCTGATGAGCGAAGCGCGTGCGGAAAAAGAAGGAAGAATCCCGGAAGCCACTATTCTTGCTCATGCCGCCGTAGCGGTAGAAGCAAAGGATTTTCCGAAGACGCCAGGACTTGTGATCAATGAGCTTTTGAAAAAAACCGGCAAAAGCCATGCTGAAATTGATTTAATTGAAATCAATGAAGCGTTTGCCGCGGTTGCGCTGGCGAGCATGAAAATTGCCGGACTGGATTCGGGGAAAGTGAATGTGAATGGCGGTGCTGTTGCGCTCGGCCATCCGATTGGTGCAAGCGGAGCACGGATCATCATTACCTTGATGCATGAATTGAAACGCCGCGGCGGCGGGACTGGGATTGCCGCAATTTGCAGTGGCGGCGGCCAAGGCGATGCCGTCATGATCGAAGTGCCAAAGCGGTAAAAATCGGTAGGAATGAGCGAGGCTGTCATGACGCGAAAGCGCGGAAAAAGGGCCGGATCACGCCATGAGAAGGATTGTCATGAAGCGAAAGCACGGAAAAAGGGCTGGAGCGCGCATGAGAAGGACTGTCATGTTGTGAACGCTCCCCAAAAATGCCGAATCGCACCATGAACGTACCCTAAAAACAACAATTTGCGACTAAATAGGAGTGGAGAATGTGAAGATCGAAAAAGTAATGGTTGTCGGTGCCGGACAAATGGGCTCGGGCATTGCCCAAGTTTGTGCCGCGGCAGGTTATCAAGTGTTTTTATATGACTTGAAGCCGGAATTTGTGGAGCGCGGACGAAACGGGATGAACAAAAACTTATCACGGCAGGTGGAAAAGGGGCGGTTAACACCGGAACAGAAACAAACGGTGATGGAGCGGATTACTCCGTCTGTAACCTTAAACGATGCAGCCAAAGTAGATCTCGTCATTGAAGCAGCTGTTGAAAACATGGAAATTAAAACGAATATTTTTTCCCAGCTTGATGAAATGGCTCCGCAACATGCCATTTTGGCAAGCAACACGTCATCGCTGCCGATTACCGAAATCGCCGCTGCAACAAAGCGGCCGGAAAAAGTAATCGGTATGCACTTTATGAACCCGGTACCGGTAATGAAGCTTGTTGAAATCATCCGCGGACTGGCAACAGCAGACGAAGTCTACAGTGCAATCAAAGAAATGACGGAAACCTTGGAAAAAGTGCCGGTGGAAGTCAACGATTTTCCCGGCTTTGTTTCCAACCGGGTGCTGATGCCAATGATCAATGAAGCCATTTATACACTGTATGAAGGGGTAGCCAGTAAAGAAGCGATCGATGACGTGATGAAGCTTGGCATGAACCATCCAATGGGGCCGTTGACCTTGGCTGATTTTATCGGCCTTGATACGTGTTTGTATATTATGGAAACGCTTCACAAAGGCTTTGGCGATGATAAATACCGCCCGTGCCCGCTTCTCAGGAAATATGTGAAAGCTGGCTGGCTTGGCCGGAAAACGGGCCGCGGCTTTTACAGCTATGAATAGATTCGCCGCCTTCTGTCATGGCAACCAATAGAATCCGACGTTTTAACGGTATGGGGGGATGGGGATGGAACTGCGTTTTACGGAAGAACAAGAAATGATGCGAAAAATGGTACGCGATTTTGCGGCAAACGAAGTCGCTCCATTTGTTGAGAAAATGGAAAAGGGCGAATTTCCCCGGGAAATCATCCGGAAAATGGCTGAGCTTGGCTTGATGGGAATACCGATTCCTGAAAAATATGGCGGGGCGGGAATGGACTTTGTCTCGTATATTCTCGCAATCAATGAACTATCAAAAGTCAGTGCAACGGTCGGCGTAATTCTATCCGTTCACACATCTGTTTGTACAAATCCGATCGTTTACTTCGGCACGGAGGAACAGAAGCGTAAATATGTTTCGAAGCTCGCAGCAGGCGCGTATTTGGGTGCATTTTGTCTAACTGAAGCGAATGCTGGTTCAGATGCTTCCAGTTTAAAGTCCAGAGCTGTAAAAGACAGGGATGAATACGTCATAAATGGTTCGAAAATGTTTATCACCAATGGCGGGGAAGCGGATGTGTATATTGTTTTTGCCACGCTCAATCCTTCATTGGGCAAAAAAGGCATTACGGCTTTTATTGTCGAAAAAAATACGCCAGGTCTGATCATTGGCAAGGATGAGAAAAAAATGGGACTTCATGGGTCGCGGACGGTACAGCTTACGTTTGAGGAAATGAGAGTTCCTGCAGCCAATCTCCTCGGGCAGGAAGGAGATGGATTTAACATTGCGATGGCCAATCTTGAGGCTGGCAGAATCGGCATTGCTGCACAAGCGCTTGGCATCGCCGAAGCTGCATTGGAAGCGGCAACGCTTTACGCGAAAGAAAGGCACCAATTTGGCAGACCAATTGCCAACCAGCAAGGTGTTGCCTTTAAGCTAGCCGATATGGCTACACATGTGGAAGCGGCAAGACTAGTAGTCTATCAAGCTGCCCAACTGCGCTCACAAGGCAAGGAGTGCAGACAACAAGCCTCAATGGCAAAATTGTTTGCCTCAAGAACAGCTGTGGAAGTTGCGACCGAGGTCGTGCAAATTTTCGGCGGCTATGGCTATACGGAAGATTACCCGGTTGAACGGTACTTCCGCGATGCAAAAATTACGGAAATCTATGAAGGAACAAGCGAAATTCAGAGAATGGTAATCGGAAAAAGTCTACTCAATTAAAGGGGGAACGAACAAATGAATTTTCAATTATCCGAAGAGCATGAAATGATCCGCAAAATGGTCCGCGATTTTGCCCGCAATGAAGTGGCGCCGACCGCAGCGGAGCGCGATGAACAGGAACGCTTTGACCGCGGGCTTTTTACCCAAATGGCCGAGCTTGGCTTAACGGGGATTCCATGGCCGGAAGAATACGGAGGTATTGGAAGCGATTACTTAGCATACTGCATTGCCATTGAAGAACTATCAAGGGTATGCGCCTCAACGGGAGTAACCTTATCCGCCCATACCTCGCTTGCCGGCTGGCCGATTTATAAATTTGGTTCGGAAGCGCAAAAGCAAAAATACTTGCGGCCGCTTGCCGAAGGAAAAATGCTGGGTGCGTATGGTTTAACCGAGCCGGGCAGTGGTTCGGATGCCGGCGGAATGCGGACGACTGCCAAATTGGCTGGCAGTCATTATGTACTAAATGGCTCAAAAATCTTTATTACTAACGGCGGTGAAGCAGATGTATACGTCGTATTTGCTCTGACAGATCCCGAGAGCAGGCAAAAGGGAATAACTGCCTTCATTGTTGAAAAGGACTTCCCGGGTTTTTCGATTGGCAAAAAAGAAAAGAAGATGGGCATTCGGTCATCACCGACAACGGAGATTGTTTTTGAAGACTGCAAAGTGCCGGTAGAAAATCGTCTCGGAGCAGAAGGAGAAGGCTTTAAAATTGCGATGATGACGCTCGACGGCGGTCGCAATGGGATTGCTGCCCAGGCAGTGGGAATTGCCCAAGGAGCGCTTGATGCGGCAATCGATTATGCCCGTGAACGCCGCCAATTTGGCAAACCGATCGCGACACAGCAAGGAATCAGCTTTAAGCTTGCGGACATGGCAACAAGCATTGAAGCTGCCAGACTGTTAACCTATCAAGCAGCGTGGCTCGAGTCCAATGGCCTGCCATATGGAAAAGAATCGGCAATGTCTAAGCTGTTTGCCGGTGATACGGCAATGAAGGTGACAACCGAGGCCGTGCAAATTTTTGGCGGCTATGGCTACACAAAAGAGTATCTGGTTGAGCGGTTCATGCGCGATGCAAAAATTACGCAAATTTATGAAGGAACACAGGAAATCCAGCGGCTTGTCATCTCCAGGATGATTACAAAGTGATGGTTGGAAAATGCCGGTACGATGCGGAAAACCTAAGGCTCGATCGGCGAAAAAACGCAGCATACATTGCTGCGGTTGGCGCGTACGCTTTTTTTAAAAAAGGGCCATTCCGAAAGAAGTATGGACAGCGGTAAAGGCGGTGGGAAGTGAATGAAAAGACTGGACGTATCAGCATCCGTCAAGGATGAACGTCTTGTAAAGAAGCGGCGGGATCAAATGATAAAAGGTGCGGTTGCGCTGTTTAAACAAAAAGGCTTTCATCGGACAACAACAAGAGAAATTGCCAGGGAAGCTGGATTTAGCATCGGCACATTGTACGAATACATCCGGACGAAAGAGGACGTTCTCTACCTTGTATGCGACAGCATTTATGACCATGTCCGCGAACGGCTGCAAATGGATATTGATCCGAGCCAAGGGACGCTTGCCAATCTGAAGCTTGGAATTGCAGATTATTTCCGAATTGTGGATGAGATGCAGGATGAAGTGCTTGTCATGTATCAGGAGGCAAAGTCGCTTTCAAAAGATGCGCTTCCATATGTTTTGCGCAAAGAAGTGGAAATGGCCTCCATGTTTGCCGAGCTTCTGGAAAAATGTGTTGAAAATGGCGTGCTCAACCTAACGGAAAAGCAAGTCAAAATGATCGCTCATAATATTATTGTTCAAGGACAAATGTGGGCCTTCCGCCGCTGGGAGCTGCAAAAAGTATACAAGCTGGAAGAATATATTGAAATTCAAACGGAGCTCTTATTTGCAGGATTCCTTAAGTATCAGCCAAGTTGTACCGCAGAAAAGTTCACAACTCAATAAGAGGCCGGTTTAAACGGAGAGGGGGAGAAAAATGAGCGCAACGGAGATTTATCGGCCGAAGCATCATATTCGTTTTGTCACGGCTTCGAGCCTTTTTGATGGACACGATGCATCGATTAATATTATGAGACGAATCCTGCAAGCGAGCGGGGCGGAAGTCATTCACCTTGGTCACAATCGCTCGGTGGAAGAAGTCGTAAATGCAGCGATCCAAGAGGATGTACAGGGAATCGCGATTTCTTCTTATCAAGGCGGGCATGTGGAGTATTTTAACTATATGTATGATTTGCTGCGTGAAAAAGGGGCGCCACAAATCCGCATTTACGGTGGAGGTGGCGGGGTGATCATTCCGAGGGAAATAAAGGAGCTGCACGAATACGGAATCGCGAGGATTTTTTCGCCCGAAGATGGCCGGCAGCTGGGGCTTCAAGGAATGATTAACATCATGCTGGAAGAGTGTGATTTTTCAACGGTTGATCGGCAAACAGTAGAGTTAATTGACAAACTCGCCACAGGGGATGTCAATACGGTTGCCAAGCTGATTACGCTTGCCGAGCTTCATGTTGACAAGCAAGGAGATGCCGCGGCGGCACTGGAGCATGTACTTGATAAAATCAAAGCGATGCCGTCCCAAACTCCGGTTGTCGGAATCACCGGAACAGGCGGCGCAGGCAAAAGCTCGCTTACCGATGAACTGATTCGCCGCTTTCTCAATGAAATCCCGGAGAAAAAAGTAGCCGTTTTATCGGTCGATCCGACAAAACAAAAGACTGGCGGTGCGCTACTTGGAGATCGAATTCGCATGAATGCCATTTTCCATCCCCAAGTTTTTATGCGCAGCCTTGCAACCAGATCGTCCAAAAACGAGCTATCACTTGCCATCCGTGATGCATTAGCCGTTGTAAAGGCTGCCGGCTTTGATTTGATCATTGTCGAAACGAGCGGAATCGGCCAAGGCGATGCCGAGATTACGGAAATTTGTGATGTCTCGTTATATGTCATGACAAGCGAATTTGGCGCCCCTTCCCAGCTGGAGAAAATTGATATGATCGATTTTGCCGATTTGATTGTCATTAATAAATTTGAGCGCAAAGGTTCAGAAGATGCGCGAAATCAAGTGCAGAAACAATATCAGCGGAGCCGGATGCTGTTTGAAAAAGATCCTTCGGAAATGCCCGTCTATGGCACCATTGCCAGCCAGTTCAACGATCCGGGAACGAATGCCCTGTTTGCGGCCCTGATTGAAAAAATAAATGAAAAGACCGGAACCGATTGGCAGACATCCTTCAGCAAACAGGCCAATACGCAAAAGCAAAATGTCATTATCCCAAATGACCGCCGTTATTATTTGCGTGAAATGACCGAAACGGTTCGCCGTTACCATCAGAAAGCGGAGGAACAGGCGGGAGTTGCCCGAAAACTGTTTCAATTGGAAGGGGCACTGGATGCGGTCAAGCACGCCGGCGCTAACCCGGAAGTCGTGGCCGCTTTGCTCGCCATTCAGCAACAAACGGAGGCAATGTTAACGCCGGAGTCGAAAAAAATTCTTGATGGCTGGGAAGAAATGAAACAAATCTATAGGGCAGAGCAGTTTGTTACAAGAATTCGCGATAAAGAAATCCTAACGGCTTTAAAAACAAAAAGCTTGTCCGGCTTGGATATTCCAAAGGTTGTTTTGCCAAAGTATCGGGATTACGGTGAAATTCTCCGCTGGATTTACCGTGAAAATGTTCCAGGATCGTTCCCGTATACTGCCGGGGTCTTTCCGTTTAAACGGGAAGGGGAGGATCCGAAGCGGCAATTTGCCGGAGAGGGGACGCCCGAGCGAACAAACCGCCGCTTTCACTATCTTTCAAAGGATGATCCGGCGAAACGTCTAAGCACAGCATTTGACTCGGTAACGCTTTACGGGGAAGATCCTGATTACCGTCCGGATATTTACGGCAAAATCGGCGAAAGCGGCGTCAGCATCTGTACGCTTGACGATATGAAAAAGCTGTATGCCGGCTTTGATTTATGCGATCCCTCTACCTCCGTGTCGATGACGATCAATGGCCCGGCGCCAATTATTTTGGCGATGTTTATGAACACTGCAATCGAACAGCAGCTTTCAAAAAAGGAAGCGGAGCTGGGCAGGCCGCTGACCGCCGCTGAGCGGGATGACGTCAAGGCGTACACGTTAAAGACTGTGCGCGGCACGGTGCAGGCTGATATTTTAAAAGAAGATCAGGGGCAAAATACGTGTATCTTTTCAACAGAATTTGCCCTCCGGATGATGGGGGATATTCAGCAGTATTTTATTGATCATCAAGTGCGGAATTATTATTCTGTGTCGATCTCCGGCTATCATATTGCCGAAGCGGGGGCCAATCCGATTTCCCAGCTTGCGTTTACACTGGCCAATGGCTTTACGTATGTGGAATATTATTTAAGCCGTGGGATGAAGATTGATGACTTTGCTCCAAATCTTTCCTTCTTTTTCTCGAATGGACTTGATCCGGAATATACCGTCATTGGCCGGGTGGCCCGCCGCATTTGGGCAACGGTGATGCGCGACAAATATGGTGCAAACGAGCGCAGTCAGAAACTGAAATACCATATTCAGACATCGGGCCGTTCACTGCATGCTCAGGAAATTGACTTTAATGATATTCGTACGACATTGCAGGCATTGATGGCATTATCGGATAATTGCAATTCGCTCCATACAAACGCGTATGATGAGGCAATTACAACGCCGACCGAGGAATCGGTCAGAAGGGCGATGGCCATTCAAATGATTATTACAAAGGAGCATGGTCTTTCAAAAAATGAGAATCCACTGCAAGGTTCGTTTATAATTGAAGAGCTGACCGATCTTGTCGAGGAAGCAGTGCTAAGAGAATTTGAACGAATCAATGATCGTGGCGGGGTGTTAGGAGCGATGGAAACCCAGTACCAGCGGGGGAAAATTCAGGAGGAGTCCATGCTTTATGAAATGAAAAAACATTCCGGCGAGCTGCCGATTATCGGCGTCAATACGTATGTAAATCCGAATCCGCCTCCTGAAGAGTCCATTGACCAAATGGAGCTTGCAAGGGCATCAAAGCAAGAAAAAGAGCTGCAAATTGCCAACTTAAACGAGTTTCATAAACGCCATGCGGATGCCGCACCGAAAGCACTGCAGCGATTGAAACAAACAGCCGTAAACAATGGCAATATTTTTGCAGAATTAATGGAAACTGTAAAAGTCGCAAGCCTCGGCCAAATCACAAAAGCCCTCTACGAAGTCGGCGGCCAATACCGTAGAAATATGTAGAAAGAAATGAAGAAATTTTTCAATGGCGAGTAAAGCCATTGTTTTTTTTGCTCTAAATGTGTTTAAATTAATTTTGCTAGGACATCGATCTGTTTTTCGTTCAGGCTGGTCGTCTTAAGCAAAGGATTGACAGAAAATGAGTAATCTTGGCAGGTGGAAGCAGATGAAATTATCCCATATCATGATCCTTTTATTGATTTTTGCCTGGCCATTGTACTACCTTTACGCGCGCCAATTAGGGGCAATCTCCTTTTTGCTGCTCGCTCTTTTCTTTCTCTCCATCACCATAAAGGAAGCAAAAAAATTAAAACATCGAGAACCGGCAGACAATGTCATAGCAAAAGAAGAAAAAATCAAGCAGGACAGCAGATAGTACTAGCATAAACGGGAGAAATTTGTTTATAATGAAGAATATGTATTCTGGGAGAAATTTTTCTAAAAGTCCGTCATCACTCGCTTTGATGGAGTGTAAGGTGTGAATAGAGAAAGGATGTGCCGATAGTGGGTATAGCACAATATTCAAAAGAGCAATTGCAAGAAATGTCTTTCATTGAAATTGCTTTTGAATTTTTAAAGGACAGCAAGCAGCCAGTTTCGTTCAATGAATTAATGAATGAAGTAGCTCAAGCGCTTGGGCTGTCAGAAGCAGAAGTCAGAGCCAAAATTGCGCAGTATTACACCGATTTGAACATAGATGGCCGATTCCTGGCAGTAGGAGAAAATCGCTGGGGGCTAAGAACTTGGTATCCGGTTGATACGATCGAAGAAGAAGTCGTTACAACCGTGAAACCGAAGAAGAAAAAGGCGAAGAAAGCAGTGGATGAAGACGATATCGATCTTGATGAGCTCGAAGAACTCGAAGACGATCTCGACTACGATGATCTTGATGACTTTGAAGACGACACCGATCTGCTTGATGAGGAAGAAGATTTTGACGATCTTGATGATGATGCGGAAGATTTCGGCGATGAAGATGTCGTCGAGGAAGAAGAGGAAGAAGAATTCGACTTAGAAGATGAAGAGTTGGATGACCTCGATGAACTGGATGAAGAAGTGGAAGAGGAAGAAGATGTATAACCAGCTTGACTTTTTTATTCTGCCCTTGTAGAATCATTTTTGGGCTCCTTGAAAAAGGACGATTGATCATAGCGAATAAGCGCTCCCTTACCTTGTGTAAGTGGAGTGCTTTTATTTTTGGCAATATCATCCTTTTGCTTTCCGTAACTTTTTTAAAAAAGTGCCTTAAACACATAAGAGAATGCACAAACTGTAATTGAGGGGGATAAAAAATGACAAAATATATTTTTGTAACCGGCGGTGTGGTTTCGTCGCTTGGAAAAGGAATAACCGCTGCATCGCTTGGGCGGCTGTTAAAAAACAGGGGCTTAAATGTGACGATTCAAAAATTTGATCCATACATCAACGTTGACCCTGGAACCATGAGCCCGTACCAGCACGGCGAAGTGTTTGTAACAGATGACGGCGCGGAAACCGATTTGGATCTGGGCCATTATGAGCGTTTTATCGACATCAACTTAACTAAATACAATAATGTCACGACTGGAAAAATTTACTCAACTGTCCTGCGAAAAGAGCGGCGCGGGGATTATTTAGGCGGTACGGTTCAAGTCATTCCGCATATTACCAATGAAATCAAAGACCGCGTTTTCCGGGCAGGGAAAGAAACGAATGCGGATGTAGTCATTACGGAAATTGGCGGAACTGTCGGCGATATCGAATCACTGCCATTCCTTGAAGCGATCCGCCAGATTAAAAGCGATATCGGAAGCGACAATGTCATGTATGTTCACTGCACCTTAATTCCGTACATTAAAGCAGCAGGTGAAATGAAGACAAAGCCAACACAGCACAGTGTGAAAGAGCTGCGCAGCCTTGGCATTCAGCCAAACATTATTGTTGTCCGGACGGAAATGCCTGTTTCTCAAGAAATGAAGGACAAAATTGCTCTATTCTGTGATATCGATAAAAAAGCGGTTATTGAAATGCAGGATGCAGATACCCTTTATGCTGTGCCGCTTGCTTTGCAAGAACAGCATATGGATCAGATCGTTTGCGATCATTTTAAGCTCATTACAAAAGAAGCCGATATGACCGAATGGAAACAGCTAGTTGACAAAGTTCGTTCCCTTTCAAAAACAACAAAAATTGCTTTGGTCGGGAAATATGTCTCCTTGCAAGACGCCTATATTTCAGTTGTTGAAGCATTAAAACATGCAGGCTACACCTTTGATTCGGATATTGACATTGATTGGATCAACTCGGATGAGGTGACAGCCGAGAATGTTGAAGAACTATTAAGGGATGCAGACGGAATTCTTGTTCCTGGAGGATTTGGCGATCGCGGTATTGACGGGAAAATTCACGCAATCCAATATGCGCGCGAACACAAAAAGCCGTTTCTCGGCATTTGCTTAGGCATGCAGCTGGCAACGGTTGAGTATGCCCGCAATGTGCTTGGCCTGAAGGGAGCCCATTCTTCGGAAATTGACCCGAATACAAACTATCCCATTATCGACTTGCTTCCGGAGCAAAAGGATATTGAAGATTTGGGCGGTACGCTCCGCCTTGGCTTGTATCCATGCCGCCTTGCTGATAATACAAAGGTAGCTGAAGCATATGGCGAAGAAGTTGTGTATGAGCGCCATCGCCATCGTTATGAATTCAACAACCAATTCCGTCAGCAGATGGAGCAGGCCGGTTTTGTCTTCTCTGGGACAAGCCCGGATGGCCGCCTTGTGGAAATTATTGAGCTGAAGGATCATCCTTGGTTCGTCGCTTCACAGTTTCACCCTGAGCTAGTATCGCGGCCAACTCGCCCGCAGCCGCTGTTCCGCGAATTTATTAAAGCCTCTTTGGGGAATAAATAACAAAAAAACGCCAGCCTGGACGAAATGGGCTGGCGATTTTTTGTACTATCAGCCTGGTCGAAATAGTCTGGTGTTTTTTCTTAGCTAATCACGATTCATATAGTACCTTCGAAACGGCCAACCTCCAATGCCTTTTTTATCACGAATCCACGTTTGCAGGCTTTCAATTTACAATTCGTATTCAGCCAAAATCTCATTCATTGTAAAGGAAAGGCCGTAGTAGACAAACAATGCTGCCATTGCAAATGGCTGGCCAAAGCGGCCGCCTTGTTCATCTGGCAGCAATCCTTTTGTCAGCCAAAGGTTAATATGAACATCGGCCAGTTCAGTCAAATCGGCGCTGCCAGCTGTTTCAGAAACAGAAGACACCGCTACAAAGGGAATCCCTTTTTCATTTAAATGGGCTGCAAGCGCAACTGCCTCCGAATCTGTGGAGTAGCGGGAAAAGATCACGATCCGGTCAGCCTCCGTTAATTCCACCGCACGGGGTTCTGTTAACGTTTTTGCAAACTGAAGTGGTTCTGCGCCTTCTGTCGCCTCTGGCAAAACGGCCTTCATTTCCTTTGCTCCATAAAAATAAACCGCCCCATCGCCAGCTGGAGCCTGGGCAAGCAGGCGGGCGCCATCTTCAATCGCAAACGCTTCTTTTTCCGCTATTTTTTAAACAGCCCCGACAATTGGGTCGTAAACATTTTTAACATCTCTTTGGGTGCCGCCTCCTTCTATAGTTGCTGCCAATATTATAGCACGATAAAAAAATTAACAAAATTGACCTTTTTAATAGGAGAAAAGGAAGGAAATGACGAAAAATAATCGAACATATACATGGGGGAAAAGAACACAGCAATTTAAAGAATAGGAAGAGGTGGAGGAGTTATGAAAGGGAAAGAGAAAATTTTAATCGTTGATGATCAATTTGGAATCCGTATATTATTGAATGAAGTTTTCCAAAAAGAAGGGTACAATACGTTTCAGGCAGCAAACGGTCTTCAAGCGCTTGATATTGTTCAAAAGCATGACCCGGATCTCGTCTTATTGGACATGAAAATCCCCGGAATGGACGGAATTGAAATTTTGAAAAGAATGAAAGCAATCGATCCGGAAATCCGTGTCATCATTATGACCGCATACGGAGAATTGGATATGATTAAGGAAGCAAAAAACCTTGGAGCGATTACTCACTTCGCTAAACCGTTTGATATTGATGACATTCGGGCGGCAGTTAGAAGCAATTTACCGCAATATTGAGAGATGATTTTTTGCGTGTAAAGAATGGAAGTGAAAAAAATACTTGATCACGCTTTCATTGTGAACATTTATAAAAGTCTCTCAGATGAATGGCATTTCTTCGCTCGTTTTGGTATGATACATATGAACTTTTAGTGGTAGATTATCTTTTCTTTGGGCTAAAAGCAATACATATTCAGCAAGGCTGAAGGAAACCCTTTATATGAAAAGGAAAGATGATGACCGAAATTAAGGAGGAAGAGAAATGCCTTTAGTTTCAATGACTGAAATGCTGAAGAAAGCGAAAGCAGAACGTTACGCTGTTGGGCAGTTCAACTTAAATAACCTTGAATTTACCCAAGCGATTCTTCAAGCAGCTGAAGAAGAAAAATCTCCTGTAATCCTTGGAGTGTCTGAGGGCGCAGCCCGTTATATGAGCGGCTTCAAAACGGTTGTAAAAATGGTAGAAGGCTTAATGGAAGATTTGAAAATTACCGTTCCAGTTGCCATTCATCTTGACCATGGCTCCAGCTTTGAAAAATGTAAAGAAGCCATTGATGCCGGATTCACTTCCGTTATGATTGATGCCTCCCATCATCCGTTTGAAGAAAATATTGAAATTACTGCAAAAGTGGTCGACTATGCTCACTCTAAAGGCGTTTCTGTTGAGGCAGAGCTTGGAACAGTCGGCGGCCAAGAAGACGATGTTGTCGGCGAAAGCATTATTTATGCCGATCCAAAAGAATGTGAAGAGCTTGTGAAACGGACAGGCATTGACTGCCTTGCACCTGCTTTAGGTTCTGTTCACGGCCCGTACAAAGGCGAACCAAACCTTGGTTTTAAAGAAATGGAAGAAATTGGAAATATCACCGGTCTCCCACTTGTTCTTCATGGTGGAACTGGAATTCCTACGAAAGATATTCAAAAAGCTGTTTCCCTTGGTACGGCAAAAATCAATGTAAACACAGAAAACCAAATTGCTTCGGCAAAACGCGTTCGCGAAGTGCTGGCTGCTGATTCTGAAGTGTACGATCCGCGCAAATATTTAGGACCGGCTCGCGAAACCATCAAAGAAACAGTCATCGGCAAAATCCGCGAATTTGGTTCATCCAATAAAGCTTAATTGAATTTTTATGGTTTGGAACCGTCCTGTGCTAAGGGACGGTTTCAAAACGTTGTAAATTGATTGAAGATTAAAGCAAATCGAAATTAAATTGTATTCGGAGGGGAAATTTATGAAATTTTTTATTGATACTGCCAATCTTGATGAAATTAAAGAAGCGCATGCGCTTGGCTTGCTATCTGGAGTAACAACGAACCCGTCTCTTGTAGCAAAAGAAAAAAATATTTCTTTCCACGACCGTTTAAAGGAAATTACGGCGATTGTTCCGGGTTCTGTCAGTGCCGAAGTCATCGCGCTTGATGCAGAAGGCATGATTAGAGAAGGAAAAGAACTGGCAGCCATAGCCCCGAATATTACGATTAAAGTCCCAATGACTCCGGATGGATTGAAAGCGGTTCATGCTTTTTCCGAGGAAGGAATTAAGACAAACGTTACGTTAATTTTCAGTGCAAACCAGGCACTTCTTGCTGCTAGAGCCGGTGCTACCTATGTGTCCCCATTCCTTGGAAGATTGGATGATATCGGTTACAACGGGCTTGAACTTATTTCCACCATCGCTGACATTTTTGCTGTGCATGGATTGGAAACGGAAATTATCGCTGCATCGATCCGCCATCCAATGCATGTGACCGAAGCGGCGCTTCGTGGTGCCCATATTGCAACGATTCCATACAAAGTCTTGATGTCGCTTTTTCACCACCCATTAACAGATAAAGGGATTGAAGCATTTTTAAAAGACTGGAATGCCCGAAACAACGCCTAATCACGTCTCAGAGCCCCGAGAAAAGTATTTATTCCATTTTCTATTAACTTTTTTAAATATCGATACATGAAATGGGAATAATCGTGTAAACTATATAAATAGACAAGTTGTCGGAAATCGCTTTTTTGGCATGGGAAAATATCCCTCTGGCTAGATTGGTCGTTTTATAGAGATTTTCTCATCATGGTCATGCGTAAGGCATAGAAGGGAGCAGAAAATGGAAAAACTTAAAATCGCCGGGGGCTACCCGCTTAAAGGAACGGTAAGAATCAGCGGTGCGAAAAATAGTGCAGTTGCCCTTATTCCAGCAACAATTTTGGCCGACTCCCCCGTTACGATTGAAGGATTACCGGATATATCGGATGTTGAAATTCTTAAGGGTTTAATGGAAGAGATCGGCGGAAGCGTTCAATTTTCAGATGGAGAAATGACGGTTGATCCGTCAGCAATGATTTCAATGCCGCTGCCAAATGGGAAAGTGAAGAAGCTAAGGGCTTCTTATTACTTAATGGGAGCGATGCTTGGCCGGTTTAAAAAAGCTGTCATTGGCCTTCCGGGCGGCTGCCATCTTGGTCCACGGCCGATTGACCAGCACATAAAAGGATTCGAAGCATTAGGTGCCCGGATTACAAACGAGCAAGGAGCCATCTACCTTAGGGCGGATGAACTGCGTGGTGCGAGAATTTACTTGGACGTTGTCAGTGTCGGGGCGACGATAAACATTATGCTTGCCGCCGTCAAGGCAAAAGGCAAAACCATCATTGAGAATGCGGCGAAGGAGCCGGAAATCATCGATGTTGCAACACTACTGACGAATATGGGCGCCAAAATAAAAGGAGCCGGCACCGATGTCATCCGGATTGAGGGGGTAGAACGTTTGCATGGCTGTCGCCACACGATTATCCCCGACCGAATTGAAGCCGGAACGTATATGATCATTGGGGCTGCCGTCGGTGAAGGGGTGCTGATCGATAATGTGATTCCCCAACACTTGGAATCTTTGATTGCCAAATTGCGCGAAATGGGCATTCAGATTGAAACGGGTGATGACCAGATCTTTGTTGAAAGAGGCCAAAACCAGCTGAAGGCTGTTGATGTGAAAACGCTCGTTTACCCCGGCTTCCCAACAGATTTGCAGCAGCCAATCACCGCGCTCTTAACCAATGCGGCCGGCTCAAGCGTTGTGACCGATACGATTTATGGCGCCCGCTTTAAGCATATTGACGAGCTCAGAAGAATGAACGCCAATATTAAAGTTGAAGGACGGTCGGCGATCATCAATGGGCCGATTCGGCTTCAAGGTGCAAAGGTGAAAGCGAGCGATTTAAGAGCGGGGGCTGCGCTTGTGATTGCCGGCTTAATGGCCGAAGGAATTACCGAGGTAACCGGACTAGACCATATCGACCGGGGTTATAGCAATCTTGTTGAAAAATTGAATGGCCTAGGCGCAACCATCTGGCGCGAGGCGTTGACGAAAGAAGAACTCGAACATTTAAAGAATACGTAATGCATTTTTCACAATTACGATAGAGAGAAAGCGAATTTGGACGAAATCGGAAGAGAAACTGGGGGATTGGAACCGATGGAAAGAAGTTTGTCGATGGAACTCGTTCGTGTCACGGAAGCAGCAGCACTTGCTTCAGCAAGGTGGATGGGCCGCGGAAAAAAAGCGGAGGCGGATGACGCTGCCACAACCGCGATGCGGGATGTTTTTGATACAGTACCGATGAAAGGAACGGTTGTAATCGGCGAAGGGGAAATGGACGAAGCACCGATGCTGTACATTGGGGAAAAGCTTGGTACAGGCTATGGTCCGCGTGTCGATGTTGCCGTCGATCCGCTTGAAGGGACAAACATTGTTGCCTCAGGCGGTTGGAATGCACTGGCAGTCATTGCAGTTGCCGACAACGGAAACCTTCTCCATGCACCGGATATGTATATGGATAAAATCGCTGTCGGGCCGGAAGCAGTTGGACAAGTAGACATCAACGCATCTGTGCTTGACAATCTAAAGGCGGTGGCGCGTGCCAAAAACAAAGACATTGAGGATGTTGTCGCAACCGTTTTAAACCGGTCGCGCCACGAACATATTATTGCCCAGCTTCGCGAAGCAGGAGCGAGAATTAAGCTGATCAATGACGGTGATGTTGCAGGAGCCATTAATACAGCGTTTGAACACACAGGAGTCGATATTCTTTTCGGTTCGGGCGGTGCTCCGGAGGGCGTTTTGGCTGCCGTTGCGTTAAAATGCCTTGGCGGTGAACTGATCGGGCGCTTGCTGCCGCAAAATGATGCGGAGATCGAGCGCTGTGAAAAAATGGGCATCGATGTCAACCGAATTTTGCGCATGGAAGATTTGGTCAGAGGGGATGACGCTATTTTTGCTGCAACCGGTGTGACGGACGGCGAATTGCTGAAAGGCGTCCAGTTTAACGGCTCCCACGGGCTAACCCATTCTGTCGTCATGCGGGCAAAGTCCGGGACAGTTCGCTTCATTGATGGACAGCACAGTTTGAAAAAGAAACCCAATCTAGTGATAAAATAAAAAATTTTTAATCAGCATGCAAACCCTTACAACGCGAGAGGCAGATGGGCGGCCTCTCGTATTTGTAAGTTTCCTTCCTGAAATGCATTTTTCCAATAAAAATGATCTTGATTATTTTTTGAAAAACAGGGTAAAATAGAACTTGTTTTTTACTGTTTTTTTCTTTCTTTTCTTCTATACTTCAAGACGCCTTCTATTAAATGAGTGATCGATTCCTCTTTTATTCTTTTATTATCAGATTTTCCTGCTATTGAAGCACGAGGAAAAAGCGAACGTTTCAGAAATAGATTGAAAATTTTAAAAGTGTGGTGTGCAAATGGAAGTCACAATTTCAGGTTTAGAAAATATGAAACTAAAGGAACTTTATGAGCTAGCACGCGAATACAAAGTTTCCTATTACAGCAAATTGACCAAAAAAGAATTGATTTTCGCCATTTTAAAAGCTCGTGCAGAACAACAGGGTTATTTCTTTATGGAAGGCGTTCTCGAAATTATTCAATCCGAAGGCTTTGGTTTTTTACGACCGATTAATTACTCTCCAAGCTCTGAAGACATCTACATTTCGGCATCCCAGATTCGCCGCTTTGACCTCCGAAATGGGGACAAGGTATCCGGCAAAGTACGTCCACCAAAGGAAAATGAACGATATTATGGTTTATTGCATGTCGAAGCAGTAAACGGTGACGACCCGGAAACCGCAAAAGAACGCGTCCACTTCCCGGCCTTGACCGCGCTTTACCCGAACCGGCAAATGAAGCTTGAAACAACTTCCAAGTCATTATCAACGAGAATCATGGACGTTATCGCACCGGTTGGTTTTGGTCAAAGGGGCTTGATTGTCGCTCCGCCAAAAGCGGGGAAAACGATGCTGCTAAAAGAAATTGCCAACAGCATCACGGCCAATCATCCTGAAGCCGAATTGATTGTGCTCTTGATCGATGAGCGCCCGGAAGAAGTAACCGATATTGAACGTTCCGTTGCTGGCGATGTTGTCAGCTCCACGTTCGATGAGGTTCCGGAAAACCATATTAAGGTGGCGGAACTCGTCCTTGACCGGGCAATGCGGCTTGTTGAGCATAAGCGCGATGTCATTATTCTCATGGATAGCATCACCCGTTTGGCCCGTGCTTATAACTTGGTGATCCCGCCAAGCGGCCGTACGCTTTCAGGGGGGATTGACCCGGCGGCATTCCACCGTCCGAAACGGTTTTTCGGTGCAGCCCGCAATATTGAAGAAGGCGGCAGCTTAACGATCCTCGCAACGGCTTTAGTGGATACAGGATCGCGGATGGATGACGTGATTTATGAAGAATTTAAAGGTACCGGCAACATGGAGCTTCACCTTGACCGTTCGCTTGCCGAGCGCAGGATTTTCCCGGCGATCGACATTCGCCGTTCAGGAACACGGAAGGAAGAGCTATTGCTGCCAAAAGACCAATTGGACAAACTATGGGCGATTCGCAAATCAATGTCCGATTCCCCAGACTTTGCCGAACGCTTTTTGAAAAAATTGAAACAGACAAAGTCCAACGAAGAATTTTTTGCTGCATTGGGAGAAGAACTGAAGGCAAGAAGATCCTAAATTTTTCCGAAAAATAGGAGAATGTGCAACTTGCAAAAATGGTCCTCGCTTGCTATAATGTGTACAGTGTGTTTTTAGTAGTTCGTGCTTGTTTACTTAGGCAAGCATTTAGATAACTCTGTTTCGAAAGATTCAGGGCGGAAGGAGCTGAAAAGGAATGAAAGCAGGAATTCATCCAAATTATAAAAAAGTAATGGTGACTTGCGCATGCGGGAACCAATTTGAAAGCGGATCTGTTAAAAACGAGGTGCGTGTTGAAACTTGTTCAGAATGCCATCCATTCTATACAGGCCGTCAAAAATTTGCTGAAGCTGGCGGACGTGTTGACCGTTTCAACAAAAAATACGGTCTTAAGCAGCAATAAGCGAAAGATCAGACTGCGGTCATTCTGTTTCTGCTGTCTGTTTGAATGCGGGTGGCTGCCCTCCCGCAAGTTCTGAATAACGAAAATGAAAAAAACAGGCAAGTAGCAAGTTGGCTTGCCTGTTTTTTATGTAGTTTAAGGGAACCCTCATTTAAAATGTGTTTCGGGAGCACTGCCTCCGGTTAAGATAAAGTAAAGTTGTGCTTGTGCTTTTTGAATGGAAGGAGACGCTGATTGATGTATGTAATGAAGCAAAGCGGATGGGTAGAGGTTATCTGCGGCAGTATGTTTTCCGGCAAGTCGGAGGAATTGATCCGCCGTGTGAGGCGGGCTGAATTTGCAAAACAAAAAATCGCGGTATTTAAACCGA
This sequence comes from Neobacillus sp. SM06, assembly GCF_050496765.1. Taxonomy (NCBI): domain Bacteria; kingdom Bacillati; phylum Bacillota; class Bacilli; order Caryophanales; family Bacillaceae; genus Neobacillus; species Neobacillus sp. SM06. The sequence goes on along the minus strand of NZ_JBNWEO010000019.1, from coordinate 72,878 downwards.
AATTGGATAATCGCTACAGTGATCGGGAGGTCGTCTCCCACAATGGGACATCCCTGATCGCCAAGCCCATTTCTCATTCCATTGAAATGTTGCATCATGTCGAAGCCGAAATTGATGTTGTGGCCATTGATGAAGTCCAGTTTTTTGATGAAGGAATTGTTCGGGTGATTCAGCAGCTGGCAGACAGTGGCTACCGCGTGATTGCTGCTGGACTTGATCAAGATTTTCGCGGCGAACCGTTCGGCCAAATGCCAGCGATTATGGCGATTGCCGAGCAAGTCACGAAACTTCAAGCCGTATGCACGATTTGCGGTTCGCCCGCAAGCCGTACGCAACGGCTGATCGATGGAAAACCCGCCTCTTATTTTGATCCGGTTATATTGGTCGGCGCGGCAGAGGCCTATGAACCGCGCTGCCGCCATCATCATGAAGTTCCAAAAACAACGGAGCGTTCGCAAGAAGACAAACAAACAACCAATACCTTTTAAGAAAAACCGCCCAGGTTATAAACTTGGGCGGTTTTTTGAACGATAAAAAAGGGAAATCAGTCAATGGTGGGCGAGGCGGGCGAGGCGTTAATGTAACGGAAAAGTGCCAAATACGGATAAACAGAGTATGTTCGCGGATAAACGTGGGTTTTTCACGGATAAAAGGGGAAGGTTCGCGGATACGGAGCTGATTTTCGCGGATAAACGAGGATTTTCCACGGATACGGTGAAGGGTGCCGGCCTGGTGTAAGGAAAAAATTGACGGAAAAGTGCCAAATACGGATAAACAGAGTATGTTCGCGGATAAACGAGGGTTTTTCACGGATAAAAGGGGAAAGTTCGCGGATACGGAGCTGATTTTCGCGGATAAACGTGAGTTTTTCACGGATAAACAGAGTATGTTCGCGGATACGGAGCTGATATTCACGGATAAACGAGGATTTTCCGCGGATGAGGTGCGGGAGGCCGTAACAAATAAATGGAAAAACTTTCGAAGAGAAGCACGCGGTCTAGCGAAGATCGAAAAAATTTTGTCGTTGGTTGGTTTTGACGGTGAAATTCACCTATACTATAATTAGAATGTTATGGACTAAACCAGAGGTGATAGAGAGTTGTTTGATCGACTGCAATCGGTTGAGGATCGGTATGAAAAGTTAAATGAGCTTTTGAGCGATCCGGAAATTATTAATGATGCCAAAAAACTGCGGGAATACTCGAAAGAGCAAGCCAATTTGCAAGAAACCGTACAAACATACCGTCAATATAAAGAAGTTCGCGAACAGTTGAAAGATGCTAAAGCGATGCTTGAAGAGAAATTGGACGCGGAAATGCGTGAAATGGTCAAGGAAGAAGTAAGCGATCTGGAAACGCAAATTGTAGAATGGGAAGCCAAGTTAAAAATTTTGCTAGTTCCAAAAGACCCGAATGATGACAAAAACGTGATCTTCGAAATTCGCGGGGCGGCAGGCGGAGATGAGGCGGCGCTGTTTGCCGGCGATCTGTACCGGATGTACAGCCGCTACGCCGAAGCGCAAGGATGGAAAACCGAAGTGATCGATGCGAGTCCAACCGGGCTTGGCGGGTATAAAGAAATTACGTTCATGATTAATGGTACGGGTGCATACTCAAAATTGAAATTTGAAAATGGCGCCCACCGCGTTCAGCGTGTGCCGGAAACGGAATCAGGCGGCCGGATTCATACATCTACCGCGACCGTTGCCTGCCTGCCGGAAGCGGAAGAAGTGGAAGTGGACATCAATGAGAAAGACATCCGCTTTGACACGTATGCCTCAAGCGGCGCTGGCGGACAAAGCGTTAACACGACAATGTCGGCAGTGCGGCTGACCCATATCCCAACAGGAATCGTCGTGACATGCCAAGATGAGAAATCGCAGCACAAAAATCGCGATAAAGCGATGAAGGTGCTCCGTGCCCGAATTTATGATAAATTCCAGCAAGAGGCCCAAGCTGAGTATGATCAGCAGCGGAAATCGGCTGTCGGAACAGGCGACCGTTCCGAACGGATCCGGACATACAATTTCCCGCAAAACCGTGTGACCGACCATCGAATCGGGTTAACGATTCAAAAATTGGATCAAATTTTAGCAGGCAAGCTTGACGAGATTATCGATGCATTAATCCTGGAAGACCAATCGAGAAAGCTTGAAAGTGCCTCAAATGAGTAAAAAAATCTATGAAGCTCTGCAGTGGGCTTCTTCTTTTTTAAAAAAAGCCAATCGCGATGAAAATGCGGGTGAACTCCTGCTGCGCCATTATACAGGCATGTCGCGCGCGCAGCTGTTTGCCAATATTCGGGAAGAGCTGGAGCCACCGGTCTGGACTGATTTTGAAAAAGCAGTTTGCCAACATGTGCAAGGTGTTCCCGTGCAATACATCATGGGTTCAGAAGAATTTTACGGGCGCCAATTTCTCGTGAATGAAGCGGTATTAATCCCGAGACCGGAAACGGAAGAGCTTGTTCTCGAAACGGTAAAACGAATCAAAAAACGGTTTCCGGATCAAGGGAACCTTCAAGTGGCCGATATTGGTACCGGAAGTGGCGCAATCGCAGTTACGTTGAAATTGGAAAATCCGAACCTCCATGTGACAGCAACCGATATTGCCGCAGACTCATTGGAAGTTGCCCGGCAAAACGCTGCCACTCTCGGCGCAGATGTCCGCTTTGTCCAAGGCGATTTGCTTCAGCCGTTTATCAAAAGCGGAACGAGGTTTGATGTCATTGTTTCAAATCCGCCGTATATTCCGGTTGCTGACCGCACATGGATGTCGGAAGTGGTCACGGAGCATGAGCCGCACCGGGCGTTGTTTGCGGGAGCAGATGGTTTGGACTTTTATCGGAAGTTTATGCTTGAATTGCCGCTCGTGCTGAAAAACAGGGCTTTGGTTGGATTTGAAATGGGAGCCGGTCAGAGCGAGGCGGTAGCCGAGCTTTTTCAAAAAGCATTTGAAATGGTAAAAGTTGAGGTTGTTTATGATATCAATGGCAAGGATCGAATGATTTTTGCGGAGATTGGCTCCGGGTGATGGTGACCCGGGGTTTTTTGTGCAGATTGCTCTATCGTAGTATTTTTTAAATTTTAGTAGTTTAAGATTTTGGCATTTTGTCCATGCTGAAGATATCGAAGGGACGGTGCCAATTATGAGGAGAAAAACGATTGTTTGGGCTTATTTGGTTGTTTTATCGCTGGGGACGATTTTTAGTTTATATATACCGAAAAATGAGGTGACGGCGAAGGAAGCCGTGACGATTCCGGGGGATGCGATTCGGCTGCGGATTTTGGCGAATAGTGATTTGAAGTCGGATCAGGATTTGAAAATTAAGGTGCGCGATGCGGTGAATGCGAAAATTACCGGATGGGTTCAAGATTTGACGTCGAAGGATGAAGCGAAGAAGGCGATTCAGTCTCATATTCCGGAGTTGAAGGCAACGGCTGAGGAGACGGTGAAGCGGGAAGGATCGAATCAGGCTGTGAAGGTGGAGTTTGGCAAGGTGCAGTTTCCGACGAAGTTGTATGGTGAGTTCTTGTATCCGGCTGGTACATATGAAGCATTGTTGATTACGTTGGGCGAAGGAAAAGGGGCCAATTGGTGGTGTGTGTTGTTTCCGCCGTTATGTTTTCTTGATTTTTCTAACAGTACGGCTGTAAGTGCAGGGCCTGCGAACGAAAAAGCAGTGCAGGGGAAAAAGGAAGAATCGGGGGCTGCTAAGGATCAGGAGGCTGCTGCTGCTAAGGAACAAGAGAAGCAATCAGCGGAACAAGCGCCGCCAGTTCAGAAAGAAGATTCGCCAAAAGTGCTGTCACAAGGGCAGCCATTACAAGAGAAAAGCCAGCAGGCAAAACCACAGCAGGTTGAAAAAAAGCCGGCACAAAAAGGGGAGCAAGCGCAAAAACCGAAGCAAGAGAAGGCTCCAGCCAAAGCGGAAAATCAAGTTCAGCCAGCTTCCAAGGTGGACGCTGAACCGCAAGCGAAAATAGAGTCAGAGGAGCAAACGGGATTAAGTACACCACCGCTGGCCAAGCAGGAGACGGTTCTTGACCAGACGGGGAATGAGCAGAAGCAAAAGGCTCCTGTTTACACACCGCAAGATGAAGAACCAGTCAAAGTAAAATTCTTTGTTGTTGAATTATGGGAAAAACTGTTTCATTAAAAAGAGAGGCGATAGCGGTCTCTCTTTTTTCTCTTTAGAATTGAAAGTTTGCACCGCACGAAGAAAGAACCTTTGGTTGAGGTTACAGGGTTTGGACAAGTTGTTTACAAGTTGATGACATCCGTTTTGTTTTGCTCGGGGACGGCTATTAGAAGGATGTAAGCATCGCAACATAACTTTTCGAAGGAGTGGATAACGATGGCAAACAATAATGACAATATGTCTAGAGAAGAAAGAGGACGCAAAGGCGGCGAGACAACGGCTAGAAATCAAGATAAAGAATTTTTCCAAGAAATCGGTCGTAAAGGCGGGGAGGCAACAGCTGAGAACCACGATAAGGAATTCTACCAGGAAATCGGTCGCAAAGGCGGCGAAGCCACTGCTGAGAGCCATGATAAGGAGTTCTATCAGGAAATTGGGCGCAAGGGCGGTGAAGCCACTGCTGAGAGCCATGATCGGGATTTCTATGAGGAAATTGGCCGCAAAGGCGGGGAGGCAACAGCTGAGAATCACGATAAGGAATTCTATCAGGAAATCGGGCGCAAAGGCGGCGAGGCCACAGCCGAGAATCATGATCGGGATTTTTATGAGGATATTGGCCGCAAAGGTGGGAAATCCAACCGTGACAATAACCGGGACGATGACTAAGCCAAAGCGAATGGGTGAAAGGAAAGTCCATGCAGAGGAGCGAAACAGGATCGATTTTGCTAGAATTCGAACGGGTTTCGTCCGATTCTAGCAAAATCAAAGTCTGAAAGTCCAATGGGAAAAAGGGAAACAAGGCAGTCCAGTAGAAGGGCTGCCTTGTTTGGTTTATGGCGCTTGTGGAAGTTTCGCAATCACGGTTCTATTTTTTCTCTCGATTCATATTCATAGAAATAGAATCTGAAAAATGAGGTGGAAGCGATGCCATTGCAAATTCGGGGCGCGGTTAAAGAGGATTTACCGGCTTTAAAACAGTTTTTGTTAAATGCGGGACTGGGGATTGACGGACTGGGAGAGGAAACCGTCGATTATTTTCTATTGATGGAAGACGAAGTGGGAGAAGTAGTGGGGACATTGGGAATGGAGAAACTGGCAGATAACGGCTTACTCCGCTCGCTCGTTGTTACTTCGAGCCAAGTGCAACAAGATCTGTTGCTCCTTTTGCAACAAGCCTTTCAATTTGCCAAGGACAAGCACATAACCAACTTATTTTTGGCAACCAATAAACAAAGCGTGATCCCTTTTTTTCAACTCCTTGGATTTCAAGTCGTTAATCGCGACTGTTTGCCGAAAGAGTTATTCACCTCCGAACATATTCAGTCGATTTTAACTGTGGATAACTCAATATTTTTAAAATTTTCTTTTTAATTGTGGATATATCCACAAAGTTATCCACTATTTCAATATAGTTATTCACATTTTGTGGATAAAGCTTGTTTTTCGTTTCGCCTTCTTTTATACTTTCAAGCGTACCTTATGAAAAGTATGCGCCAATGGGCATGTCCTTTTAAAGGAATGGTTTTAAGATAAAGGTGGATAAAAATGAGAACAAAAGTGTGGAATGTGGATAAATTTGTGGATAATCTTGAAAATGATCCACAAATTGTGGATGCAGCACAGCTATTACGGCAAAACGAAGTGGTAGCCTTGCCGACGGAAACCGTTTACGGACTTGGCGGAAATGCGAAAAATGACGAAGCGGTTTCCAAAATTTTTGCCGCTAAAGGCAGGCCTGTGGATAACCCGCTGATCATTCACATTGCCGAAGAGAACCAGTTGGATGAATTCGTTGCGGAAATTCCCGAAAAAGCAGCAATGTTAATGAAAGCGTATTGGCCTGGGCCGCTGACGCTTATTTTTAAACAAAAGCTGGGCGTGCTATCTGAAAAAGCGACTGCCGGTCTTGGGACGGTGGCAGTCCGGATGCCGGACCATCCGGTCGCGCTCGCGCTGTTAAAAAGCTGTAAACTGCCGATTGCTGCTCCAAGCGCCAACCGTTCAGGAAAGCCAAGCCCAACCACGGCAGAACATGTCCTTGAAGACTTAAATGGCAAAATTGCCGGTGTATTGGATGGCGGCGCAACCGGTGTTGGCGTTGAATCGACGGTTGTAGACTGTACGGAAGCGGTGCCGGTTATTTTACGGCCGGGTGGTGTGACGAAAGAACAATTGGTAAAGGTTGTGGGTCCGGTGGAAGTTGACCGGGCGTTAACTGGCGGAAGTGCGAAACCGAAGGCACCCGGAATGAAGTACAAACATTATGCCCCGAATGCGCCAATGTTTTTGGTTGACGGCACAACGGATTTCATTCAGCAGCTTGTCCGGGATAAGCAGGCACAAGGACTGCGAGTCGGTGTTCTGGCGACAGAAGAAACGGCTTCGCATTATAAAAGCGATCTTGTGCTGGCGTGCGGGAAGCGGTCGGAATTGCCAACGGTGGCAAGTGCCTTGTATGATACGTTGCGCACGTTTAATCATGAAAAAATTGACGTCATTTATAGTGAGATTTTCCCGACTTCCGGCGTTGGCCAGGCAATTATGAATCGATTGCTAAAAGCCGCCGGAAATCACATCATTGTGGAAAAATAAGCAAGCAGTGAAAATCAGCTTCTGCAATTGGCGGGGCTGATTTTTTAGTTGTCTGGAGATTATATCGATAAATTCCGAATGCACGACGGGCAGGATAAGGAATTCTTCGGCAGCTTACTCGTCGTACGAAGGAAAAGCGACAGCTATTTCAAGGATGCCCTAGTCAGGCGCCAGGCACAGGACGTGTCGTGTTGTTTTGAGCGTGAAAAGGGCAACTACGCCTCATGAACCGCCAAAGGCTCGCCAATTGGTAAGTTTTCAATTATATGTGGAGAAATGCTTGGAGAAAGCATGCGCCTTTGCTGCTTTATTTCGTTCTTCTAAATTGCCTTGGACGTGCATATCTTGAACTAGCAAGTCCAAGGGGGCGAAAGATCGAATGACAGCATATGCAGGAGAATTACTAACGCTGGCAATTATGGCGTTTGCGCTAGGGATGGATGCCTTTTCTGTCGGTCTTGGAATGGGTATGTACCGCCTGCGGTTACGGCAAATTTTTAAAATCGGCATCACGATTGGCATCTTTCATGTGTGGATGCCGCTTGTTGGCATGTTGGCAGGCAGATTTTTATCCGAACGGTTTGGAACCTTTGCGAGTCTACTGGGTGGGCTATTGCTCATCCTATTAGGAATACAAATGGCTTGGTCAAGCTTGAAAAAGGATCAGGAAAGTGTGATTACGCCAGTCGGCATCGGCGTGCTGTTGTTTGCGTTCAGTGTCAGTCTCGACAGTTTATCCGTCGGGCTTACGTTGGGGATATACGGTGCCAAAACGATTTTGGTGATTGCCAGCTTTGGAATTGCGGCAACCATTCTGACGTGGAGCGGCCTTTTGATCGGCAGAAAAGCGCAGGGCTTGCTCGGAGCGTACAGTGAAGCACTCGGCGGCATGATCCTGCTTGTTTTTGGAATAAAATTATTGTTGCCATTATAAAACTGCTTCCGGATATCGGAAGCAGTTTTATTTATCGGTATCCAGAATCTGGATGAATTTGAAAAATTTTAGGGGAAAAAGATAAAATCCGCGGATAATAGGGAAAATTTAATTCGGAGAAAGATTGGGGTTACCAATAAGAGGAAATAGTTCTATTCTATTTAATGGAAATCCGGATAAATGGAAAAGTTTCGCGGATAAACAGAAGAATTCCGCGGATAAACTGGAAACGTTCACGGATAAATAGGCAAATTACACGGATAAAGGAACAAAACCCGCGGATAGAGCGGATACGTGCCGCGGGTAATCAGGCCAGTTCCGGTTCCGCGGAAAAAACGGAAGCGTCTCCCGAAAACGAACAAGCGGATAATGGATCTCACACAGTTTGCAATTTGTTTTTTTTTCCTAGAGTATGTTGGCATTTTTGAAAATTATCTTATAATGAAGGAAAAGGAGGCTTACCATCATGCAGCGCGTTTTGTTTGTTTGCACCGGAAATACGTGCAGAAGTCCAATGGCAGCCGCCATTTTGAAAAATCAAAACATCCCCGAGGTGGAAGTGAAATCAGCCGGGATTTATGCAGTCAATGGAGGTGAAGCATCCGAACAGGCCAAACAAGTTCTTGCTGAAAACAATATCGAGCATCACCATCAATCAACCGCTTTAACGGGAAACGAAGTCGGCTGGGCTACCTTAATTTTAACGATGACAGCTGCACATAAAGCTGCCATTCTGGAAAGGTTTCCAGAAGCAGCCGAGAAGACATTGACCCTTAAGGAATATGTCGGGGAGAAGGATCCGTTCGATGTGGCCGATCCGTTTGGCGGCAATGTGGAGCGTTATCGGACGACGTTTCGCCAGCTTGAGGAATTGATTCAAGCTGCGATTGACCGCTTAAAAAGCAGTTCTTAAGTTCAGTTATACGTTTTGAGCACGCAAGCGACACGTTGATTTTAGGGGGAGAGCAATGGAAGAGAAGAGAAAGTACCGGTTTGGTCTTAGAAAAAAGGTTGTTTTTTTAACAACGATTTCTGCCATAATTACATACACTACAAGCGCATTGTTTATTTACATTCTCTATCCGTTTGTAAAAGCGTATCTTGATCAAGTTTCGTTCACCTTGTTGACGCTAATTCTTGGCGTGATTTGGACAGGCATATTGGCATTCTTCGCAGCAGGATTTATTATTCGGCCGCTTAAACGGATTGAACTTGGTGCCTTAAAAGCAGCAAAGGGAGATATCAGTGAAGATGTTGAGATTCCCGCCTCGGATGATGAGGTTCGTTCGCTTGGTTTGGCCTTTAATCATATGCTTGCCAGTTTGCGCGATATGGTGAAGCAAATTGATGAAAACTTCCGCGAAACAAACCAAAAAGTGCTCGCCATTTCCCAGCATTCAGCCCACGCTTCGCAACATGCGGAAGCGATTTCACGCACGATCCATGAAATTTCGGGCGGTGCAGAAAATTCAGCGGCATCGGTACAAAAAACGGTGGAATCAATGGAAAAAGTCACACGGATTGCAGAAACAGTGCAAGCGAAAGCTTCTGCATCCGAGAAAGTATCAGCGGAAATGGTTCAGGAATTGCAGGTAGCTAAAGAAACAATCCAGCTGCTGATTGACGGCATGAAACGAATTGCCGATCGGAACCGCGGGTCAATGGAAACGGTTAAGCGTCTTGAGGAAAACACGAAAAAGATCGAAGAAATCATTCGACTTGTCGGCGATTTAGCAGCCCAGACAAACTTGCTTGCTCTGAATGCTTCGATTGAAGCCGCAAGAGCCGGTGAACATGGAAAAGGATTTGCTGTGGTTGCCGATGAAGTGCGGAATTTGGCAGATGAAAGTGCCCGTGCGGTTCAAGGAATTTCCCAGCTGATTAAAAGTATCCAAACGGAAGTCAAAAATGTCGTAGCAGAAATTTCATCGCAGGTGGATACGGCTAACCGCGAAGTGGCTAAAGGAAATCAAACGAATGCGGCAATGGAGGAAATGGCCCATTCCGTACTTGACATGGCACAAATGGTGCAAACCATTTCAAATCTTGCCGGTCAGCAGATGGACAGGATACGCTATACTGCCAGCCAGTCGCAAGAAGTTGCCGCCATTGCCGAGGAAACCTCTGCAGGGGCCGAGGAAGTTGCCTCCGCTACGGAAGAACAAGTAAATGTCATGGAAGGCGTCGAAGGCTTGGCGTGCGATTTGCAAAAACAAGCGGAAAAGTTAAAAGAAACCATCAAAAAATTTAGGTTGTAAAAGGTTAGTAGAAGCGGACTTTTTTCGTTCACGCACCCCGTAATGAGAGTGGCGAGCTTTATAATTTTTCTAGACTGTGTCAAAATAAAAGAAAGTAGGATTTTTGGAGGGGAAAGTATGAGAATTGCGCTTGGATCAGATCATGGCGGTGTCAATATCCGTAAGGAAATCGCTACATTACTCGATGAACTTGGAATTGAATACGTGGACTTCGGCTGCGATTGCAGCACATCCGTCGATTATCCCGATTATGCACTTCCCGTCGCTGAAAAAGTCGCAAGCGGGGAATTTGATCGCGGTATCTTAATTTGCGGCACAGGAATCGGCATGTCAATTGCGGCAAACAAAGTCAAAGGAATCCGCGCTGCTCTTGTGCATGATACATTTAGTGCGAAAGCAACGCGCGAGCATAATGACAGCAATATTTTAACAATGGGTGAACGGGTGATCGGCCCCGGTCTTGCGCGGGAAATCGCACAAGTATGGCTGAAAGAAGAGTTTCAGGGTGGACGCCACGCAAACCGGATTGGCAAAATTAGCGAGTACGAGAATAAGGAGCAATGAAAGGAAGCCGGGGCAGATGATGACAGAGTGGGAAAAAGAACTCGAGGCCATTCTGGCTGAATTTGGCGAACAGGCTGAGTTTAAACCGGGGCAGCTCGTGGTTCTCGGCTGCAGCACAAGCGAGGTGCTAGGTGAAAAAATCGGCACTGCCGGTACATTTGATGTGGCCGAAATGATCTATCTTAGCCTCAGCAAATGGCAGCAGAAACAAGGTGTCCAGCTTGCCTTCCAGTGCTGTGAGCATCTAAACAGAGCCCTTGTCATGGAAAGAAGGACAGCCGAAACGCGAGGCTATGATGAGGTATCGGTGATCCCTGTTCGCGGTGCGGGCGGCGCGATGGCTGCGTATGCTTTTGGGCAATTGACCGATCCGGTCGTTGTCGAATTTGTTAAAGCGGATGCCGGCATCGATATCGGCAATACACTGATCGGCATGCATTTGAAACATGTGGCTGTTCCGGTTCGAGTAAAGCAGAAAACGCTTGGAAAAGCCCATGTGACGCTCGCCAAAACGCGGCCAAAGCTAATAGGCGGTCAAAGGGCGGTGTACGAGCGAAAAAGCGAGAATTTGAGTTGTTGAAAAGTTGTATTGCCATGCTTCGCCTTATGGGTGAAGCTATTTTTTTAAAAAACTCCAGCTGATCGGGCTGCGGAAATTTTTTTGCCGCGTCACGAGTAGGAGTAGGCGTTTACAATTGAAAAAGCAAAAGAAATTTTTTTCTTTTTCGGCAAAAAACATGCTAAAATGAAAAAGTATTTTTAAAATTATGTCGGTTTATATAGAACAAAGGGGGATCATGTGATGAAGCATTTGGCAAATGAAGATCAGCAAGTTTTTCAAGCCATTCAAAAAGAGCTTGGCCGTCAGCGGGCAAAGATTGAATTAATCGCATCGGAAAACTTTGTGAGTGAAGCAGTAATGGAAGCGCAAGGCTCTGTTTTAACGAATAAATATGCAGAGGGCTATCCCGGACGCCGGTACTACGGCGGTTGCGAATATGTTGATATTGTCGAAGATTTGGCTCGCGATCGTGCGAAGCAAATTTTTGGCGCCGAACATGTGAACGTGCAGCCGCACTCCGGAGCTCAGGCAAATATGGCCGTTTACTTTACCATTCTTGAGCACGGCGACACCGTTCTGGGGATGAATCTTTCCCATGGCGGTCACTTAACACACGGCAGCCCGGTTAACTTCAGCGGGGTTCAATATCATTTTGTTGAGTACGGTGTTGACAAAGAAACGCAGCGGATCGATTATGATGATGTCTTGGCAAAAGCCCGCGAGCATAAGCCAAAACTGATTGTTGCGGGTGCGAGCGCCTACCCTCGTGAAATTGATTTTAAAAAATTCCGCGAAATCGCTGATGCAGTTGGCGCATATTTAATGGTGGACATGGCGCATATCGCCGGGCTGGTAGCGGCTGGGTTGCACCAAAATCCAGTGCCATACGCCGATTTTGTCACAACAACGACGCACAAAACATTGCGCGGTCCTCGAGGCGGAATGATTCTCTGCCGCGAACAGTTTGCCAAGCAAATTGATAAATCGATTTTCCCTGGAATCCAGGGTGGCCCGCTCATGCATGTGATCGCCGCGAAAGCAGTCGCTTTTGGTGAAGCTTTGCAAGACAGTTTCAAAGAGTATGCCGGCAACATTATCGCTAATGCGAAGCGTCTGGCAGAAGGTCTGCAAAAAGAAGGCCTCACCCTTGTTTCCGGCGGAACGGACAATCACTTGCTGTTAGTCGATTTGCAGTCTATCGGTTTGACTGGAAAAGTGGCTGAGAATGTTTTGGACGAAATTGGAATTACCGTGAACAAGAACACGATTCCATTTGATCCGCAAAGCCCGTTTGTCACAAGCGGAATTCGCATCGGAACAGCCGCTGTAACGAGCCGTGGCTTCGGTCTTGAAGAAATGGATGAAATTGCTTCCATCATCGCCTTTACATTGAAAAACCATGAAGATGAAGCAGCCCTTGCTGAAGCGCGCAGCCGCGTTGCAGCATTAACCACACGCTTCCCTTTGTATCCTGAATATTAAATTTTATGGAAAAATCGGTCTCCGTATCGGAGGCCGATTTTTTGCGTTTTTTCGGGTAGGTGGAACTCTGTCGTTTGAAGGCGAATTCTATCGTGTGGGGGTGGAATTCTTTTTTGTAAAGGCGGAATTTTGTCATGTGAGGCCGGAATTCTATCACGTGAAGGCGTTATTCTATGCCATGAAGGCGGAATTTGCCTTTCTGTAGGCGGAAAAACAGTCCTTCAAGGCGGAAATCTTTTTGCAATAGCTGTATTCGAAACGGGCATGCTGAAAAAATAAGGGTATGTTTAATCGATTTGTCAAATCATTCCCTTTTTTGAAGTTGCTCATTGGGCGTTTTTTCTGTAAAATTAGACGAAGTGATTTTACGACAAATTTAGTTTTTTTTTTACAAAAAAATGAAAAAAGGGAGCGATTGATGATGGCGAAGGTTTATGTTTTTGATCACCCACTGATCCAGCACAAACTGACATATATTCGTGATAAACATACAGGAACAAAGGAGTTTCGCGAACTTGTCGATGAAGTGGCGACATTGATGGCCTATGAAATTACAAGAGACATGCCGCTTGAAGACATTGAAATTGAAACACCTGTCAGCACAGCAAAATCGAAAGTGCTTTCCGGAAAAAAACTGGGGCTGGTTCCGATCCTGCGCGCAGGGATTGGCATGGTAGACGGTATTTTAAAGCTCATTCCCGCAGCAAAAGTCGGCCATATCGGATTATACCGCGATCCTGAGACGCTAAAGCCAGTGGAGTACTATGTCAAGCTCCCAAGCGATATTGAGGAAAGAGATTTCATTGTTGTCGATCCAATGCTGGCAACAGGCGGTTCCGCCATCGAAGCAATTAATTCCTTGAAAAAGCGCGGCGCCAAGCATATCAAATTTATGTGTCTCATCGCCGCTCCGGAAGGCGTTGAAGCAGTAAAAAACGCCCACCCGGATGTTGACATTTACATCGCCGCCCTTGATGAAAAACTAAACGACCACGGCTACATCATTCCAGGCCTCGGCGACGCCGGCGACCGGTTGTTTGGGACGAAATAACAGCCACAGGCAAATTTTAAAAAAGCAGGTGTTCGAATGATTAAGGTAATGACCATTTTCGGTACACGACCGGAAGCGATTAAAATGGCTCCCCTTGTGCTCGAGCTGCAAAAGCAGCCGGAACATTTTGAGTCGATTGTGACAGTTACGGCGCAGCATCGGCAAATGCTCGATCAAGTAGTAAACATTTTTAACATCACGCCTGATTACGATTTGAATATTATGAAAGATCGGCAAACGTTAGTAGATGTTACGACTCGTGGGCTTGAAGGATTGGATAAAGTGATGAAAGAGGTTAAGCCGGATATTGTTCTCGTCCATGGTGACACGACTACGACTTTTATCGCCAGCCTAGCCGCTTATTATAATCAAATTGTTGTCGGCCATGTTGAGGCGGGCCTGCGAACATGGAATAAATATTCTCCATTTCCAGAAGAGATGAACCGCCAACTGACTGGTGTAATGGCTGATTTGCATTTTGCGCCAACAGTTCAATCCGCAGAAAATTTAATGAGAGAAAATAAACAGCGTGACGCTATTTTTGTCACTGGAAATACAGCGATTGATGCGCTGGCAACGACGGTTAAAGAAGAGTATCATCATGAAGTCTTGGATAAAATAGGAAACGACCGCTTAATTCTTTTAACTGCACACCGGCGCGAAAATCTCGGAGAGCCCATGCGCAATATGTTTAAAGCAATTAAGCGCATTGTGACCGAACAGCAGGACGTCCAAGTCGTTTACCCTGTGCATTTAAACCCAGTTGTACGTGAGCTTGCGGCTGAAGTGCTCGGCAATGATTCGCGAATTCATTTGATTGAACCGCTTGATGTCATTGACTTCCATAATTTTGCTTCAAGAGCTTATTTGATTTTAACCGATTCCGGGGGTGTCCAAGAAGAAGCGCCATCTTTAGGTGTACCGGTGCTTGTTCTTCGCGATACAACTGAGCGTCCAGAAGGAATTGCTGCTGGAACGCTGAAGCTTGCCGGGGTTGAAGAGAAGCGGATCTATCAATTGGCGACAGAGCTGCTAACCAATCCGGAGGAATATGCAAAAATGGCGCATGCAGCGAATCCGTATGGTGATGGAAAGGCTTCCCGGAGGATTACGGAAGCGATTCGTTATTTCTTTAAGCAAACAGAAGATCGTCCAGAAGATTATATAACAGGCTGAGTGAATCTCAGCCTGTTTTTATGTTTTAAAGGGCATCATAGGCGGTATTGCAAGGGATAAAAAGATACGGGCGAACGAATCGGTAAGCAGCTGTGAATAAAACAGTGACAAATCCGGATAAAAGGAAACGAGCCGATCGAGTTTGCGATGAGATCCAGGTCGCGAGCCTCGATCCGATCCGGGAGCTGACCCAGTTCGCGAGCCGCTCCGTCCCGCCCGATCCGCAAGCCGCCCCACTCCGATCCGCGGGCCGCTCCGCTCCGGGAGCTGACCCAATTCGGGAGCCGCCAGAAGTGACAAAGAAGTGACAAATACGGATAAAAAGAAGAAACCCGCGGATAAAAGGAAATTATCCGCGGATAAACGGAAAAACTTCGCGGATAAACGTCCAAGTTTCGCGGATAAAAGGGAAAACCCCACGGATAGAGACCGCGGGCCGCTGCGATCCGCAATCCGACCGATCCGCAATCCGCCTCGATCGGCGCCCCGATCCGGGAGCTGACCCAGTTCGCGAGCCGCCAGAAGTGACAAAGAAGTGACAAATACGGATAAAAAGAAGAAATCCGCGGATATAAGGAAATAATCCGCGGATAAACAGAAAAACTTCGCGGATAAACGCCCAAGTTTCGCGGATAAAAGGGAAAACCCCACGGATAGAGACTGCGGGCCGCTGCGATCCGCAATCCGTCTCGATCGGCGCCCCGATCCGGGAGCTGACCCAGTTCGCGAGCCGCCAGAAGTGACAAAGAAGTGACAAATACGGATAAAAAGAAGAAACCCGCGGATAAAAGGAAATTATCCGCGGATAAACGGAAAAACTTCGCGGATAAACGTCCAAGTTTCGCGGATAAAAGGGAAAAACCCACGGATAGAGACCGCGAGCCACTCCGCCCCGATCCGCGAGCTGACCCAATTCGGGAGCCGCCCCGCCCCGATCCGTGAGCCGATCCGATCCGCGGGCCGCCTCGCCCCGATCCGCAAGCCACTCCGATCCGGGAGCTGACCCAGTTCGCGATCCGATCCAGTTCGGGAGCCTCTACCCGTCCCCGCCCCGCAAGCCAAACCGATCACAGACCGAACACCTCGCAAAAAATGACAATTCTAAATAAATGAAACGCCGACCTTTTGCAATGCCCCGTTCTGTAGCACTCGATCACATACTTCTGAAACCGATGGAAAACAATAAAACAAAAAGGAGATTTCGTGGAATGAAGAGACTTCTTGTGTTAGTGCTTTTCGGAATGGTCCTTTTGCCAGCCGGAATCAGGGCGGACGATGCTTCGGTTGCGATCATCATTTTGAAAAGCCCCCAATCAGAACAGCAAATCAAAGAACTGCTGAAACCATTTCCGAATGTGAAGCTGCGCCGTATTTTTCGCGAGGCAATCACCGGGTTTTCGGTGGAAGGCAGTCAAGCTGCCATTGCTGGTTTAAACCAAAGCCATGAAATTCTTGCCATTTCCCCCGTGAATAACTACCAAGCTGAAATGGAGGAAAATGTGAAAATCATTGGCGGGGAAGAGGTGCGCCGGTTAAACAGAACGCTCACCGGGAAAGGGATTACGGTGGGCGTCATTGACACAGGCATCGATTATACCCACCCGGATCTGCGCGCAAACTTTCACGGAGGCCATGACCTTGTCGACGGGGACGATGATCCAATGGAAACGAAGAGTAACGCTCCGGGCAAGTCTACCCTTCATGGCACCCATGTTGCCGGTATTATTGCCGCAAATGGCAAAATAAAGGGAGTGGCCCCCGATGCGAAAATTATCGCCTACCGTGCACTTGGTCCCGGCGGTTCCGGAACAACAGAACAAGTTCTCGCTGCCATTGAGCAGGCGATCAAAGACAAAGTGGATATTGTAAACCTCTCGTTAGGTGATGAGATCAATGGACCCGATTTGCCGATCAGTCTGGCACTCAATCGCGCCGTTGATAAAGGTATGATTGCTGTGGCGGCCGCGGGAAATGCCGGGCCAAACAATTGGACGGTCGGCTCACCCGGTACGGCGGCGAAAGCCATCTCCGTTGGTGCCTCAACACCGACAATGGAAGTGCCAACTTTATTAATAGAAGAAAAGCGGCAGAAAATCCGAATTGAACCGTTGACCGGTTCCCGAAACTGGACAACCGAGCGCAGCGTGGAACTCGTTGATGGCGGCTTAGGTACAAAAAAAGAAGTAACGCACGCTGCTGGTAAAATAGCGCTCATCAAGCGGGGGGGTCTCTCGTTTACAGAAAAGGCTAAAAACGCGGCGGCTGCGGGAGCGGTCGGCGTGCTTATTTACAACAATACAAGTGGCGGGTTTACAGGGAATTTGCAGGAACTCGTGACCATCCCGGTTGGTTCGCTCTCTAAGGGGGTTGGAGACTTTTTAAAAAAGCATGGTTTGCCGCTTACGGTTCGGCTCGAGATGGAGGTGGAGAAGGATCGGCTGGCGGATTTTAGTTCGCGCGGGCCGGTGACGGTGACGTGGGATGTGAAGCCGGATGTGGTGGCGCCCGGGGTGGCGATTGAGTCGACGGTGCCGGGCGGGTATTTGGCTTTAAAGGGGACGAGCATGGCGGCGCCGCATGTGGCGGGGGCGTGCGCGCTGATCAAGGAGGCACATCCGGATTGGACGCCGGCGGAGGTGAAGGCGGCGTTGATGAATACGGCTAAGCCGCTAAGGAAAAATGGCGGGGACGACTATCATGCCTATGAGCAGGGGGCGGGAAGGATTCAGGTGGATAAGGCGGTAAAAGCAGGGACGCTTGTGTTGCCGAGTTCGGTTCAGTTTGGCAAGTTTCAGCTTGCCGATTCTTTGCATCGCCATAAGGCGTATTTGCTGGTTGAAAATAAAAGCGGTGTCCGGCAGCGCTATTCGTTTGCTGTGCCGGAGCGGAGGGATGGGCTGCTGTGGAAGGTTCCGCTCCCGTTTACACTTGCGCCGGGAGAAAAGCGGGAAGTGGAAGTGGAGATCGCGGTGGAGCCGGAGTTTTTCAGGAAAAAGATTTATGATGGTGCTATTCGGTTGCTTGCCGGGGCGGAGGAAATTCGGATCCCGTATGTGTATGTTTTGGAAGAGCCTGATTATCCAAGGGTGATGGGCTTTGAGCTGACAAAGGGAGATCAGCCGGGAACGTACCGCTATGAGGTTTATTTGCCGGGAGGGGCGGAGGAGTTTGGGATTGCGCTGTTTTCGCAGGCTGATTACCGGTTTGTTGGCTATTTGGATACAGACCGGAATGTGAAGAAAGGCCTTCTAAGCAAACAAATTGCCCGCGAGAAACTGCCTCCGCCTGGTACGTATGTGGTCAAGGTGTTTGCGAAAAAGGCGCAGAAAGAAGATCGTCTTGAAACAACGGTAATGTTTGGAAAAGAGAAGGAGGAATGATGGGGATTTCTCCTTTTATTACAAGGAAAAGAGGAAAAAAACTATGAACGATTTGTGAATTTTTTCATCCCAAATTCATTGACATTGCCAAGCCCCTATTGTATGCTAACAAAGGGTGTAAAATGGTAGGGTTTTCACAATTTTCGGGCAATAGCCAGGAACTTAATTTCTTTTTCAAAACCATCAATTTCCCTCAATGCCCTGCTGTCATTCTCAATAGTGAGGATGGTTAAAGATGCGTCAAAATAACCGCAATCCATTTCAAGCAATGGCCTTAATGTCCGCAATCATTTCTCAGTTAGTTGGTTCCATTCTCATTGGTATTTTTGGCGGGAGATGGCTTGATTCACAATGGGGAACCGAGCCGATTTTTTTGATCATCGGGTTATTTATCGGGTTAGCGGCGGGGATCTATTCCATGCTTGTTTCGATCCGTCATTTCTACTCAGGAGATTAAACAGCTATGCCAGAATTTCAAGAAATCTATCAACGGCAGCATAAGATTTTCTTTTACTTGCTGTCCATTTATGTTCTCGGCTGGGGATTCACTCCATATCAAACTATTTTTTTGGGTTTGATTCTCGGAACTTGCTTCAGTTTCTTGAATCTTTGGTTATTGGTTAGAAGGATGAAGCGTTTTGACAAGGCAATTGCCAGCGGAAAAAAAGTGCGTTCGTTAGGATTGCTGTCACGAATGGCGACGGCGGCTATTGCGGTCATAATTGCATTGAAATATCCGGAATACTTTTATATTATTAGTGTTGTATGGGGACTAATGACATCTTACATTGTCATTATGATAGATTATCTTTACCACTCACTGTTTGTACATAAATAAGGGGGAAGCGAGGTGAGTTAACATGGAACATGGAGCTCCTGTGGTAGAATTTCTTGGCCTCTATTTTAATTTAGCGAATATCTTGATGATTTCGGTTGCGAGCATTATCGTGCTGATCATTGCGGTTCTTTCTACCCGCAAGCTGGCAATGAAACCAACCGGAATGCAAAATTTCTTTGAGTGGGTCATGGATTTTGTCAAAGGCATCATCAATAGTACAATGGATTGGAAGGATGGCGGAAGGTTTCACATTCTCGGCATAACCTTAATCATGTATATTTTTGTCTCCAATATGCTGGGCCTCCCATTTGCAATTGTCGTGAATGACAAGCTGTGGTGGAAATCGCCGACAGCCGATCCGATTATTACGATGACGTTATCGGTCATGATCGTCACCCTGTCCCATTATTATGGAATAAAACAAAAGGGTGTGAAAGGTTATGCGAAGGGTTTCTTTAGCCCGTTGGCCTTTTTGTTTCCGTTAAAAATCATTGAAGAGTTTGCCAATACGCTAACCTTGGGTTTGCGTCTTTATGGAAATATTTATGCCGGAGAACTGCTGTTATCCTTATTATCGGCAGGATTGGCAACGGGAGTAGTTGGTACGATTGCAGCAATACCGCTAACTCTTGTCTGGCAGGCGTTTTCAATTTTTGTCGGCACGATCCAGGCATACATTTTTACGATGCTGACGATGGTTTATATGTCACATAAAGTTGGACATGACCACTAGTTTTTCTCTGTTCATTGTTGAACAAACCATTACTGTAAGTGAGAATTTTCTAGATATAAATTCTTTCTAACAAAAAAAGATATTATCCAATTTTAAGGAGGAACTTTAATAATGAATCTTATAGCAGCAGCAATTGCAATTGGTTTAGCAGCAGTCGGCGCAGGTATCGGTAACGGTTTAATCGTCGGCCGTACAGTGGAAGGAATTGCCCGTCAGCCAGAAGCACGCGGTTTATTGCAAACTACGATGTTTATCGGGGTAGCGTTAGTTGAAGCATTACCAATTATCGGCGTTGTTATTGCGTTCATGGTTTTAGGCCGATAATAGCGGAACATTCTAATGGCGAGAGGGATAAATAGAAACCTTCGCCATTCATTTTGTCTAGTTGTGAAAAAAAGCTGATTTTTGAAGGGAAAGACTCTTGAAGGGAGTGAATCGAGGGTGTTAGCAGACAGTTTGGTATTGGGTGCTGCAGCAGAGGGTGCCCGTTTAAATAGTGGCGATATCATTTTCCAATTACTTGTTTTCCTTGTCTTGTTGGCATTATTGAAAAAATACGCTTGGGGTCCTTTAATGGGGATCATGAAACAGCGTGAAGAGCATATTGCTGGTGAGATTGATGCAGCGGAAAACAGCCGTTTGGAAGCGAAAAAGTTGTTGGAAGAACAACGCAGCCTTTTAAAAGAAGCACGTGCAGAAGCGCAAAGCTTAATGGAAAATGCGAGAAAACAGGGAGACGTGCAGCGTGAGGAGATCGTTGTAGCTGCCCGGTCAGAAGCTGAGCGCATCAAAGAAGCTGCGAAGCTCGAAATTGATCAAGAGAAAGAAAAGGCCGTTGCCGCGATCCGCGAACAAGTGGCTTCCTTGTCTGTCCTAATTGCTTCAAAAGTCATTGAAAAAGAATTGACTGCCGAAGATCAAGACAAGCTGATTAGTCAATATATTCAAGAGGCAGGAGAAGAGCGATGACGAGCTCCATGATTGCAAAGCGTTACGCGCTGGCTCTTTTCCAAATCGCAAAAGAACACAATCTTCTTGACGAAATGGAAGAAGAACTTCGCGTTGTCAAGGAAGTTTTTACGTATAGCTCTGATTTAAAGGCTGTTTTACAGTCGCCAAAGCTTGAACCGTCAGAGAAAAAAACAATTTTAACAACGGCGTTTGCTTCGATGAATCAATATGTGGTCAATACATTGCTGCTGTTGATTGACCGCCATCGCGAGGGAGAGCTCGTTAGTGTGGCGGATGAATTTATTGAATTGGCAAACGAAGAGCGGGGCATCGCTGAAGCGGAAGTGTATACGACACGCCCGCTGACAGAAGATGAACGGAAGGCATTTTCCTCTATTTTTGCAGCAAAAGTGGGGAAAAAGGCACTAAGAATTGAAAATATTGTCGATACCGATTTGCTTGGCGGCGTCCGCCTGCGGATTGGCAACCGAATTTATGACGGAAGCTTGCGAGGCAAGCTCGATCGTCTTGAACGTAAATTATTAGGATAAATCGTAGATAGGGGTGAAACTCGTGAGCATCAAAGCGGAAGAAATTAGCGCGCTGATAAAGAAGCAAATTGAAAACTATCAGTCGGAAATTCAAGTGAGTGATGTGGGTACAGTGATCCAGGTCGGTGACGGTATTGCCCGAGCTCATGGCCTCGACAATGTTATGGCCGGAGAACTTGTTGAATTTTCCAACGGCGTTATGGGTATGGCGCAAAACCTTGAAGAAAATAACGTCGGAATCATTATTCTTGGACCTTTTACGGAAATCCGTGAAGGCGACGAGGTTCGCCGTACAGGCCGGATCATGGAAGTGCCTGTAGGGGAAGAGCTGATCGGACGGGTTGTAAATCCATTGGGACAACCAATTGATGGCATGGGTCCAATCAATACGACCAAAACCCGCCCAATTGAAGCGGTCGCACCTGGGGTAATGGATCGGAAATCGGTTCACGAGCCGCTGCAAACAGGTATTAAGGCGATTGATGCCCTTGTGCCAATCGGGCGCGGTCAGCGTGAGTTAATCATCGGTGACCGGCAAACAGGTAAAACATCCGTTGCGATTGATACGATTTTGAACCAAAAGGGTCAAAACATGATTTGTATTTATGTAGCAATTGGCCAAAAAGAATCGACTGTTCGGAATGCAGTTGAGACACTTCGCAAATACGGCGCATTGGATTATACCATTGTCGTAACAGCGGCTGCATCCCAGCCAGCTCCATTGCTATTCCTTGCACCATATGCGGGTGTATCAATGGCGGAAGAATTTATGTACAATGGCAAGCACGTACTTGTTGTGTATGATGATTTGTCAAAACAAGCAGCAGCCTATCGTGAGCTTTCCTTGCTGCTTCGCCGTCCTCCAGGTCGTGAAGCGTATCCAGGGGATGTATTCTATTTGCACTCCCGTTTATTAGAGCGTGCAGCCAAGTTAAGCGATGCAAAGGGCGCTGGCTCGATTACGGCATTGCCATTTATTGAAACTCAAGCAGGTGACGTTTCTGCTTATATTCCAACAAACGTTATTTCGATTACAGATGGACAAATTTTCTTGCAGTCTGATTTGTTCTTCTCAGGCGTACGTCCAGCCATCAACGCAGGTCTTTCTGTTTCCCGCGTCGGTGGTTCTGCGCAAATTAAAGCGATGAAAAAGGTTTCCGGTACGCTGCGTCTTGACCTTGCTTCCTACCGTGAATTGGAAGCATTTGCCCAATTTGGTTCCGACCTTGATAAAGCAACACAGGCAAAGCTAGCCCGCGGTGCCCGTACGGTTGAGGTTCTAAAACAAGACCTGCACAAGCCGCTTGCAGTCGAAAAGCAAGTTGCGATTCTGTACGCCTTAACACGCGGTTTCCTTGATGATATTCCAGTACAGGACATCCGCCGGTTTGAATCCGAATTCCATACATGGTTAGACCACAACCGCAAAGAATTGTTAGACCAGATTCGGACAACAAAAGAGCTTCCTGCGGATGACGATATGGCATCTGCAATAAACGATTTTAAAAAGACGTTTGCCGTTTCTGAATAGAGGACTAGCAAGTAAAAGGCTGAAAGCACCGTGCTGTTGATCATTTGAACCGCCCGGTGCTAAAGCCTGACATTCTTTGAAAAAGGGTGGTGAGAACCTTGGCATCATTACGCGATATCAAATCCCGGATCAATTCAACGCAAAAAACGAGTCAAATCACAAAAGCAATGGAAATGGTCTATTCCGCAAAATGGAATAAGAGCGTTCTGAACGCGAAGTCATTTGTACCGTATATGGAAAAAATACAGGAAGTTACCGCATCGGTGGCAAACGGCAGCAAAGGCATTGCCCATCCGATGCTTCAAGCTCGTTCTGTCAAGAAAACCGGCTACATCGTTATGACATCGGATCGCGGATTAGCAGGCGCTTATAATAGTAATGTTCTGCGCCGGGTATTCCAAACAATCCAGCAAAAGCATCAGTCAAACGATGAGTTTGCCATTATCGCCATAGGCCGAATGGCTCGTGATTTTTTTGCGAAGCGCGGTATGAATGTTGTTCTTGACATCGTGGGTATGTCCGATACCCCAACGTTCTCGGATATTAAAGATATTGCAAGCGCGACGGTTGGCATGTATGCCGATGGAACGTTCGATGAAGTGCATATCTATTATACACACTATGTCAGTGCGATTTCACAGGTGGTAACGGAAAAGCAGCTGCTTCCGTTAACGGATATTGGTCCTTCGTCCAAGTTAGCTTCTTATGAATTCGAACCGTCAGCCGAAGAAATTCTGGAAGTTCTTTTACCGCAGTATGCGGAAAGCTTAATTTTCGGAGCGCTTTTAGACAGCAAAGCAAGCGAGCATGCTGCCCGGATGACGGCAATGAGGAATGCGACAGACAATGCGAAGGAATTAATTCGCTCGTACAGCTTAATGTACAACCGTGCCCGTCAAGCAGCAATCACGCAAGAAATTACGGAAATTGTCGGCGGAGCAGCCGCCTTAGAATAAATAAACGCGCCGGATTGCCGGGTTGCGTGTCTTATTTTTAAAAATTGCTTTATTGAGTACGTTAGGAGGGAAAATGATGAACACAGGACGCGTTCTACAAATTATGGGTCCGGTAGTTGACGTGAAGTTCGAAAACGGCAATCTCCCAGAGATCTATAATGCGTTAAAAATCAATTATAAAGCGCGCAACGAATCAGAAGTGGATGTCAACCTAACCCTTGAAGTAGCTCTTCATTTGGGTGATGATACGGTTCGGACGATTGCGATGGCATCGACAGACGGTCTAACCCGCGGCATGGAAGTTGTTGATACAGGCGCCCCTATTTCTGTCCCGGTTGGCGACGTAACATTAGGCCGGGTATTTAACGTTTTAGGAGATGCAATTGACCTTGATGAAAAAATTCCTGCAGATGCGCGCCGCGATTCCATTCACCGTGAAGCACCAACATTTGAACAGTTATCGACAGAGGTAGAAATTCTGGAAACGGGCATTAAGGTTGTCGACCTGCTTGCTCCGTATATTAAAGGTGGAAAAATCGGTCTCTTCGGCGGTGCCGGTGTAGGGAAAACCGTCTTAATCCAAGAATTGATCAATAACATCGCCCAAGAGCACGGCGGTATTTCCGTGTTTGCCGGCGTTGGCGAGCGTACGCGTGAAGGGAACGACCTTTACCACGAAATGACGGATTCAGGCGTTATTAAGAAAACAGCGATGGTATTCGGTCAGATGAATGAACCGCCTGGCGCCCGTATGCGCGTTGCGTTGACCGGTTTGACAATGGCTGAATATTTCCGTGATGAGCAAGGACAAGACGTGCTGTTCTTCATGGACAACATTTTCCGTTTCACTCAAGCCGGTTCAGAGGTTTCCGCGCTGTTAGGCCGCATGCCATCTGCCGTTGGTTACCAGCCAACCCTTGCGACTGAAATGGGTAAATTACAGGAACGGATTACTTCTACAAATGTAGGTTCTGTTACATCAATCCAGGCGATTTACGTACCAGCCGATGACTATACGGATCCGGCTCCAGCTACGACTTTCGCTCACCTTGATGCAACAACAAACCTTGAGCGTAAGCTTTCTGAGATGGGTATCTACCCTGCGGTTGACCCGCTTGCTTCAACATCGCGCGCCCTGTCGCCTGAAATTGTTGGCGAAGAGCATTACAATGTTGCCCGTAAGGTTCAGCAGACGCTTCAGCGTTACCGTGAATTGCAGGATATTATTGCAATCCTCGGGATGGACGAACTTTCCGATGAGGATAAGCTCGTCGTACACCGTGCCCGCCGGATTCAGTTCTTCTTATCGCAAAACTTCCACGTTGCTGAACAGTTTACTGGCCAGCCTGGATCCTACGTACCGGTAAAAGAAACGGTAAGAGGCTTTAAAGAAATTCTTGAAGGAAAATATGACCACCTTCCGGAAGATGCATTCCGTCTAGTTGGTAAAATTGAAGATGTTATTGAGAATGCAAAACGCATGGGTGTAGAGGTTTAAAACGAGCCAGGAGGGTAAAAGATGAAGACGATCAAAGTCAGTGTTGTTACTCCCGATGGCCCGGTGTTTGATTCCGATGTAGAAATGGTCAGCACAAAAGCCAAAAGCGGTGAACTCGGTATTTTACCAGGACATATTCCGTTGGTGGCACCGCTGGAAATTGGCGCCGTTCGCCTGAAAAAAGCAGGGAAAACGGAGCTGATTGCCCTAAGCGGCGGATTGTTAGAAGTCCGTCCTGATCAAGTAACCATTTTGGCTCAAGCAGCAGAATTGGCAACTGACATTGATGTTGAGCGGGCGCAAAGGGCGAAAGAGCGTGCTGAACACCGTCTGCACGAACAGCACCAAGAAGACATCGATTTTAAACGAGCTCAATTGGCTCTTCAACGTGCAATCAACCGCCTAGCCGTTTCGGATAGAAGAATGTAATGATCAGAAACCTTCCAATACAAATTGTAGTGGAAGGTTTTTTTATAATATCAGAATTTTTATCTTAACTTATCTCTTGACTATTAAAAGGAAAAAACGGTTGATAGAGACGTTTATCGCCATAAAGAGACCAATAAAAATGAAGGAGTCCAATTCTCATATTTATCAAGATAAATGGTCACTAGAGGCTTCCCTAATGCCCGATTCTCCTGTTTTTTGGGTCAAAACGGTCATAACTAGCTTCCTTAATGCCCGATTCCCCTGTTTTTTGGGTCAAAACGGTCATAACTAGCTTCCCTAATGCCCGATTCCCCTGTTTTTTGGGTCAAAACGGTCATAACTAGCTTCCCTAATGCCCAATTCCCCTGTTTTTTGGGTCAAAACGGTCATAACTAGCTTCCCTAATGCCCAATTCTCCTGTTTTTTGGGTCAAAACGGTCATAACTAGCTTCCCTAATGCCCAATTCTCCTGTTTTTTGGGTCAAAACGGTCATAACTAGCTTCCCTAATGCCCGATTCTCCTGTTTTTTGGGTCAAAACGGTCATAACTAGCTTCCCTAATGCCCAATTCTCCTATTTTTCAGGGTGAAATGGTACTACTGGTTCCCCCGCACGCCCCCCGGAAAGCGAGTGCCTGGAGCGGAAATCAACAGACCTCGTTTATCCGCCAAACTAAAAAGGACCGAGCGGTTTTTGCCCGGTTTTTCATGGCTAATCAGAATTTATATGGATAAATTCTGAACGGACGATGGACAGGACGTCCTAGTCAGGCGAGTGCCACAGGATGTGGCAGGTAAACGAGCGTGGTAAATTCAACTACGCCTCTGTCTTCGTCCAAAGGACTCGCCAGTCGGCGAGTTTTCATTTATGTTTCCTCCTAAAAGCACTTGCTTTAATGCCCAAAAGCAGTGGGAAAACCTCATACAAACTAGTCGTACTAGTTTCCAAAACCCCCGAATAAGATAAACCGGAACATTTTATGACAATTCTCACTGACATTGCGTCGCCTTTTTTATTAAAATGAGTTTGTAGACAATACTTGAGAAACTGAATACGGCCAGCAGAAAGAATCAAATCTAAAATGGAAAGTTTTGCTGAAATACGAAATTCTATTTTTTAGTAGTTGGCTTGTCGACACAGTATTGTAACAATGCTATAATGAATTCGGTTACAAGTTTCACAAGTATGAAAATTCTACAACATTGGAGGGGAGTAGGCATGAAACTTCTAAATGTATATCAGAATAATTATCTGATTGTCTTTGTGTTTCTGATTCTTGGAGTTTTGCTGCCAGTTGTAGCGTTATTTTTGGGTAAGCTTTTGCGTCCTTATAAGCCTAGTGATGCAAAGTATACCACGTATGAAAGCGGTATTGAGCCATTTCACGATTCACGTGTACAGTTCAATGTCCGCTATTATATTTTTGCCCTGCTGTTTGTTATTTTTGATGTGGAAACAGTATTTTTGTATCCATGGGCTGTTGCCTACAATAAACTTGGAGCATTTGCACTGATTGAAATGCTGATTTTTGTAGTCATGCTTGTCATCGGCCTCGTTTATGCTTGGAAAAAGAAGGTGTTAAAATGGACTTAAAGTTAGAAGGTGTTTCACAGCGGGAAATGGAAGACATGCAGCGAAACGTATTTATGACGACGCTTGAACAGTTGAAGGCATGGGCTCGGAGCAATTCACTGTATCCAATGACATTTGGTCTTGCATGTTGCGCGATCGAAATGATGGGGGTAGGAGCATCCCATTATGACCTCGACCGTTTTGGATCATTTTTCCGAACATCACCAAGGCAATCGGATTGTATGATCGTATCAGGGACGGTAACAAAAAAGATGGCGCCGATTTTACGCCGTTTGTATGATCAAATGCCAGAACCCAAATGGGTGATTGCGATGGGATCATGTGCAACAGCCGGCGGCCCGTATGTGAAATCGTATGCGGTTGTAAAAGGAGTCGACCAAATTGTACCGGTTGATGTATACATACCTGGATGCCCGCCAAACCCAGCAGCTTTAATTTACGGAATCAATAAATTAAGGGAAAAAATTCGTTACGAAGCGAAGACTGGGAAGAAGGTGATCTAACCAATGAGCGGTGACAAAGATCTCGAGCAATTAAAGAAAGAAGCGGCTGAAAAAGCAAAAGCCGCCGCAATGGCAAAGCTGCAAGCAAAGAAAGCAGCCGAAGCAACTTCAAACAGTGGAGAAAAGTCAACAGCAGATGCGGTCGCAGATCGTGATGACTTGGCGAAGAAAAAAGCCGCCGCAGCCGCCAAGGCAAAGGCCGCCGCACTGGCCAAACAAGCGCGTGAAGGTGGAGGAAGCGAAGAACCTGCTGCCGCTGAATCGGGAGACGAAGCAAAAGCGAAAGCCGCTGCAGCTGAAAAAGCAAAAGCCGCCGCGGCCGCCAAGGCAAAGGCCGCCGCACTGGCCAAACAAGCGCGTGAAGGTGGAGGAAGCGAAGAACCCGCCGCCGCTGAATCGGGAGACGAAGCAAAAGCGAAAGCCGCTGCAGCTGCAAAAGCAAAAGCCGCAGCAGCCGCCAAGGCAAAGGCCGCTGCCGCTGCAAAACAGGCCGGATCTGCAGATGGTGATGATGAAAAAGCGAAAGCAATTGCTGCTGCAAAAGCGAAGGCAAAAGCAGTAGCTGCAGCCAAAGCGAAAGCTGCAGCAGGAAAAGCGGGAGGCCAAGCAGCTGAACCAGCCGAAGAAGCAAAGCCGTCACCGAACCAGCAGTATCTCGACAAATATTTAAAAGTGATTAAGGAAAATTTGGGTTCGGACGTTTTGGAAGATTCCTATATTAATAACCTTTCAAAGGATGTTCCAACACTTGTCGCCAAGCGGGAATCTTATTTTAAACTTGCACAATTTTTAAAATACAATGAGCTTTTAAGCTTCGACTATTTGTCTGAACTGCATGGAACGGACTACGAAACCCATATGGAAGTATATGTTCATTTATACTCCTACAAAAATCGCCAGTCTGTTGCCTTGAAAGTAAAAGTTGACCGAAATGAACCAACCATTGAGTCAGTGCAATCGATTTGGGCAGGGGCTAATTGGCCGGAATGTGAAGCATATGACTTGCTTGGAATTAAATTCACAGGACATCCGAAACTCTATCGGATCTTGCTTGGAGATGATTGGATTGGCCATCCACTTAGAAAAGATTATGAGCCGTATGATGTGGAGGTGTAACCAATGATACGAACGGAAGAAATGCTGTTAAACGTAGGACCGCAGCATCCTAGTACGCACGGGGTATTCCGGCTTGTAATCAAAATCGACGGAGAGATTATCAAAGAAGCCCAGCCTGTCATTGGTTACTTGCACCGCGGAACGGAAAAACTAGCGGAAAACTTGCAGTACACGCAAATTATCCCTTATACAGACCGAATGGATTACCTGTCAGCGATGACCAATAATTACGTCCTCTGCCATGCCGTCGAAACGATGACAGGGATCAAAGTGCCGGATCGGGCGGAGTATCTGCGTGTCATTGCAATGGAACTTGGCCGCGTTGCCAGCCATCTTGTCTGGTGGGGAACATTCCTATTGGATATTGGCGCTGTCAGTCCATTTTTGTATGCATTCCGCGAACGTGAAATGATTATCAATATGCTGAATGAATTATCCGGTGCGCGCCTGACATTCAACTATATGCGCGTCGGCGGTGTAAAATGGGATGCCCCGGAAGGCTGGATTGAAAAAGTAAGAGATTTCATTCCTTATATGAGAGAGCAGCTTGCAGGCTACCATACGCTCGTGACTGGTAATGAAATTTTCATGAACAGGGTAAAAGGCGTTGGGAAATACACAAAAGAAGACGCGTTGAACTATTCGCTGAGCGGTGCCAACCTGAGGTGCACGGGAGTCAAATGGGATCTTCGCAAAGATGAGCCGTATTCCATTTATGATCGCTTTGATTTTGATGTTCCCGTTCAAGAGGGCGGAGATGCATGGGCCCGTTATCATGTCCGCTTGGCTGAAATTGCTGAATCATTGAAGATTCTTGAGCAGGCAGTTGAGCAATTCCCGGCAGAAGGCGAAATCCTGGCGAAAGTGCCAAAAATCATTAAAGCGCCAAAAGGAGAAGCTTTTGTCCGAATCGAATCACCACGCGGCGAGATTGGTTGTTACATTGCTAGCGACGGAAAAAAAGAACCGTACCGCTTAAAATTCAGAAGGCCGTCATTCTATAACCTTCAAATACTACCAAAACTTTTGGAAGGCGAAAACATCGCCAACCTGATTGCTATTTTAGGGGCCATTGATATTGTCCTTGGAGAGGTGGATGGCTGATGATCGAAGGGTTATTGCAATCAAATCCCGGCTTGTTAAACTTCATTCTTTTCTTCCTATTGGGCGCCGTTTTGCTGATGGTTGTCCTTGGCTTTGTAACATACGGAATTTTGGCTGAGCGGAAAGTAATGGGATACATGCAGCTTCGCCACGGACCGAACCAAGTGGGCGGCCGCTGGGGACTTTTGCAAACAGTCGCAGACGTCCTAAAGCTTTTATTAAAAGAAGATGTCATTCCGAAACTGGCAGATCGCCCGTTGTTTATTCTTGCACCAGTCATTGCCTTTGCGCCATCGTTTATGGTTCTGGCAACCATTCCGTTTACGGATAAATTCCAATTTGCCGATATCGGCGTTGGATTGCTTTATTACATTGCAGTTTCTGGATTAACAACGATCGGCGTTATGACTGGAGGCTGGGCATCAAACAATAAGTACGCTCTCCTGGGGGGCATGCGCGCGGCAGCGCAAATGATCTCCTATGAAATTCCGCTCGTTATGTCAGTGCTTGGAGTTATTTTGCTTTCGGGCAGTTTAAACTTAAATGATATTGTTGCGGCCCAAAGGCATGGTTGGTTTATTTTATTGCAGCCGATTGGGTTCATCATCTTTTTCATTGCTTCAGTTGCCGAATTGAACCGGACGCCGTTTGACTTGCCGGAAGCAGAATCAGAACTTGTCGCCGGCTACCATGTTGAATATTCCGGTTTCCGCTGGGCATTCTTTATGCTTGCGGAGTATGTGTATTTATTCGCAATGACCGCCCTTGTCACGGTATTGTTCCTAGGTGGATGGACAGCACCGCTCGGAGTGCTTAGTTTTATTCCAGGAGCTGTCTGGTTTGCACTTAAATTCAGCATTGTACTCTTTATGTACATTTGGCTCCGTGTAACCTTTCCGCGTTTGCGGGCAGACCAATTAATGGAATTTGCCTGGAAAGTCTTGCTGCCAGTTGCCTTAGCCAATATCTTTTTAACAGCTCTAATTAAAACACTCTTTTTCTAAAAAAATAGCAACTGTAAAATTATCATCTTAAAAAGGGGTGAAAAACGTGCTAGGTTTAGCAAAAGGCTTAAAGTATACCCTAAAACAACTAACTCGGGAAAAGGTTACCTATGATTATCCAAACAAGCCGCTGCCGCTTCCGGACCGGTTTCGCGGAATTCAGAAATTTTACCCGGAAAAATGCATTGTTTGCAACCAGTGCATGAATATTTGTCCGACAGAATGCATCAACTTAATCGGAAAGAAGCATCCGGACCCAACGAAAAAAGGGAAGATTATCGACACATATGATATTAATTTTGAAATTTGCATTCTCTGCGATTTGTGTACAGAAGTCTGCCCGACAGAAGCCATCATTATGACGAATAATTTTGAACTAGCAGAATACAGCCGCGATCAGTTATTTAAGAATTTGGAATGGCTCGATGAAAACGACGAAAATATACGGAAGGTGAATAAACCATGACGGGAGAATTTATCGCCTTTTTGGGTTTGGCTTTGGTCGCAATTATCGGCGGGGTGCTGCTGATTAACTTAACAAAAGTGATGCACATGGTTGTCGCTCTTGTGTTTACCTTTGTCAGTATCGCCGGTATTTACGTCCTGCTGTCAGCCGAATTTGTTGCTGTGGTGCAAATCATGATTTATTCCGGGGCGATTACGATTATCATGCTCTTTGGGATCATGCTGACAAAACACGATGATGAAAGTGAGGCGCAACCGGGAAAATGGCGGAAATGGCTGCTGCTTCTCGGCATCATTGGCTTTGCGTTTGCAGTTTATATGGGTATATACAACTTGGATATCACACAGGTTGCCAGCAATTTGCATGTGAACAATACGTTGCAGATTGGTAAAGCTCTCTACACTAAATATGTGATTCCGTTTGAGCTAGCTTCCGTTCTTTTAATGGTTACGATGATGGGCGCCATTGTCCTCGCCAAAAAAGATGTGAAGGAGGCGAACAAAGAATGAGTTCTATTCCTGCATCGGCCTTTTTAGCACTTGCGCTGATCCTGTTTTGTATCGGCTTATACGGAGCCTTAACAAAAAAGAATACTGTGATCGTGTTGATTTCGATTGAATTAATGTTAAACGCCGCAAACATTAACCTTGTTACGTTTAGCAAATACGGAATTACGCCATCGATTACCGGTCAGATCTTTGCCTTGTTTGCCATTACAATAGCAGCTGCAGAAGCAGCGATCGGTTTGGCGATCTTAATCTCGCTTTATCGTAATCGCAAAACCGTAAATATCGATGAAATCAACACAATGAAACATTAAGCAAACGAAATCAGCCATATACATGGCGACAGGAAAACACCATCCGCCAGCGCTAGTTTTTGCAAAAAATACCGAGCTGATCTGGCTCAGTGCAGAATTTTATAAAAAATATGTTCTGATTAGCTCAAAAAGGGGATCGTGATAATGATAGAAACTGCATGGATCATACCGCTTTTCCCGCTATTATCGTTTTTGATTCTTCTTCTATTTGGCAAACGGCTAAAAAATTCGAGTGCTTATGTAGGAATTTTTGCTACATTAGCGGCATTTGTGGTCTCGACATTGGTATTATTTGAGCGCTTTTCTGCACCAACATACCAAGCGAAAGCCGACTGGTTCACAATAGGAGATCTTCATTTAACAGCGGGCTTTGAAGTAAATCAATTAAATGCATTAATGCTATTTATTGTGTCGCTCGTAAGTTTCTTAGTACATACTTACTCAAAAGGCTATATGCATGGGGACGAGCGATTATCGGTTTTTTATACCTATTTAGGACTGTTTACATTTGGAATGCTCGGATTGGTTATCTCGCCGAACTTGTTGCAGACGTATATCTTTTGGGAGATAGTCGGGGTAGGATCCTTCTTATTAATTGGATTCTACTATCATAAAGCCGAAGCAAAGGCCGCAGCGAAAAAGGCGTTCATCATCACTCGCATCGGCGATGTCGGCCTCTTTATCGGGATCATCCTCTTGTTCTGGCAAACGAATAGTTTTGAGTACAGCGTAATTTTTAAAGCTATTGAGCAAGGTTCGATCTCTTCTGGCATGCTTACGTTGATTGCCATTTTGATTTTTATTGGAGCGATAGGGAAATCAGGACAGTTTCCACTACACACATGGCTGCCGGATGCAATGGAAGGCCCGACACCAGTTTCTGCGCTAATTCACGCGGCAACAATGGTTGCTGCAGGCGTTTACCTTGTGGCTGCACTGTTTCCGTTGTTTTTGGCTAGCAAAACCGCATTGCTTACGATTGCTGTCATCGGTGGCTTTACGTCTATCTTCGCTGCCAGTATCGGTCTTGTGCAAACAGATATTAAGAGAATACTAGCTTATTCAACGGTTAGCCAACTTGGATATATGATGATGGCATTAGGTTCCGCCGGCTATGTTGCTGGTGTGTTTCACTTGATGACCCACGCGTTCTTCAAAGCTTTGCTGTTCCTTTCCGCCGGAAGCATTATCCATGCAGCCGGTACACAAGATATTGAGAAAATGGGTGGACTGTGGAAAAAACTTCCGTTAACGGGGACCTTTATTTCTAATCGGTGCCATGTCACTAGGCGGCGTTCCGCTTCTGTCAGGATTTTTCAGTAAGGATGAAATCTTAGTGGCTGCATGGGAAGGAGGACATCCAATCCTCTTCTTGCTGGCATTAGTTGCTGCATTCTTTACGGCCTTTTATGTATTCCGCTTATTCTTTATGGTCTTTAGCGGTAAACCAAGGAGCGATATGGGAAATGTTCACGAATCCCCATCCGTTATGACAGGCCCGATGATTGTCCTAGGGTTTCTTGCGGTTTTTGCTGGATATGTAAATACCAATTGGTTTGGGACATTTTTAGGAGATTGGCTGACAAAAGGAAACGAAGTGCTAGCTGGGAACGAACAAGCGGGAAGTTCAACATGGATCTCGATCATTACCTCAATTGTGTCCTTATTGGGTATTTACCTTGCTTGGTTAATGTACGGCAAACGATCTCTTTCCCGAACTTGGTTGAGTGCGCGCGGCGATACGTTGCACACCATCCTTTATAACAAATATTACGTCGATGAATTTTACCAGCTTACAGTGCTCCGGTTCACAAAAGGAATGAGCTATTTCTTGCGTTTTATTGATGTCTATATCGTTGAAGGGATTGTGAAAGGAGTAGCTGGATTCGTCCAAGGACTTGGGAAAACAGGCTCCAAAGCCCAGACTGGGCAAGTGCAAACGTATGGCGCAGTCGCCTTTGTTGGCTTGGCTGTATTAATGGTCATCTTTGCGTTGACAGGGGGGTACTTAAAATGACTCTAGCAGCTGTTCTCCCAATCATGGTATTCTCCCCGCTTTTGGGTATGGTTGTGTTATTGTTTATCAAAAAAACAGAGGAAAAATGGATTAAAATTGTTGGGGTTTTAGCAACTTTGCCTGCGTTAATCCTGGCATTTGCAGCCTACTTCCATCGCTTGGCAGGAAAGAGTTTGAATGATTTCGCACTTTCTGCTTCTTGGATTCAATTTGGCGGCTTTAAAAAAGTTTCCAAAACACTTTTCGCGGTAAATTTTGAACTTGGACTAAACGGATTTACCCTAATTTTAATTGTGTTGACGGCGTTGGTAAGTACATTAGCGGCAATTGCAGCCATTTATATCAAAAAAGAATGGAAAGGCTTCTTTATGCTCTTCCTTCTTTTGGAAATGGGTATGCTCGGTGTATTTACGGCTGAAAATTTGATCTTGTTTTTTATCTTTTTCGAGACGATCCTCATTCCGGCCTTTTTCCTAATTGGCAAGTGGGGGTATTTTGAAAAAGAAAAAGCGGCCTTTAACTTTTTATTATATAACGGTGTTGGTTCGGCCATTCTGTTGATTGTGATCATGGTTCTATTTGCGAAAACAGGAACGACGAACATTGATGCATTAACTAATATCATCAATGACAGCAAGGCTACATTGGTCTCCCCGCTCTCTGCAGGCGCAAAATATGGGCTATTTATCGCTTTAGTGATTGCATTTGGTGTTAAATTGCCGATTTTCCCTCTGCATAGCTGGATGCTAAGGGCGCACGTTCAGGCACCGACTCCAATCGTGATGATTCACTCTGGGATCCTGTTGAAAATTGGAGCGTATGGCTTAATTCGTTTTGGAATGGGAATTTTTCCAGAGCAGTTTAAATCGATTGCAGTTTTCATTGCGATCTTGGGTGTCATTAACATTTTATATGGTGCCTATATTGCGTTAATACAAACAGATTTCAAAATGATGCTTGCCTATTCATCCGTTTCCCATATGGGGATTGTGTTAATTGGACTTGCGGCATTGAATGAAGCGGGTGTTCAAGGGGCGATTTTTCAGGTCATTTCCCATGGATTAATTTCCGCTCTACTGTTCTTCCTGATCAGTGTTTTCTACGAACGTACCGATACAACGCTGATTACGAACTTAGGCGGAATGGCAAAAGGCATGCCGCTAACTGCCGGATTTTTGCTCGCTGGCGGGCTTGCTTCGCTTGGATTGCCAGGAATGTCCGGTTTTATAAGTGAATTTATGGCCTTCTTGGGTCTGTTTAAAGTCATGCCAATCATAGCTGCGGTTGGAACGCTCGGGATTATTTTAACTGCAGTTTATCTGTTGCGAACCGTTCTTGGAATCACATTCGGAAAAGCCCATCGTGACTTTGCCGGGGTTGTTGATTTACAAGGAATCGAGTTTGTCCCAGTGGTGACTTTAATGCTGTTCATTGTCGTCATCGGCGTATTCCCGAGTGTTCTCAGCATACCGCTTCAGACGACATTAAAAACGATTATGCTTGGGTTAGGAGGGTGATGAAGGATGGATATTGCTACATTACTATCGTTTAAATGGAATATCATGGCACCGGAGTTCATCATCCTTATCATCGCAACCGTCATCATGTTGATTGATATGTTTATGCCAAAAAACCGTGATCGGAGAATTTTAGGCTGGGTGGCCATTGCTGCTGTATTGGCGGCAATGGTATCATTAGCCGGTTTGGTGAACACTGGTGTAACTTCGATTTTATACGATACGTTCCGTCTTGACGGTTTTGCAAAAGCGTTTAAATTGATATTGCTTGCCGGTTCGGTTCTCGTTCTCCTTTTGGCGATCAGCTATGAGACGAAGGATGGGATCGAAGAATATCACGGCGAATTTTATTACTTGTTTTTAACCGCATTGCTTGGCGCCATGTTCATGACTTCAAGCGGCGATTTAATTACATTGTTTGTGGGCTTGGAATTGCTCTCCATTTCTTCTTATATTTTGGTGGGAATGCATAAAAAGTCGATACAATCAAACGAATCAGCAATGAAATATGTAATTATCGGTGGGATTTCCACTGCGACAACTTTGTTTGGCATGAGCTATGTGTACGGCTTAACAGGGACGACCAATTTATTGGAGATTGCGACAAGGCTACAATCGGTGGCTGATCCTCAGCAAGCTTATTTGTTAGGTTTAGCGTTCTTGATCCTGCTTGTTGGCTTAAGTTTTAAACTGTCTACTGCGCCGTTCCATATGTGGGCACCCGATGTGTACCAAGGTGCACCGACTCCTGTCACAGCTTTCTTAAGCGTTATTTCCAAAGCAGCCGGCTTTGTGATCGTAATCCGTATTTTGCTTTCTGTTTTTGGCATTGCAGCCTCTTCAGGGCCGGGATCGGATCCGATTCTTTATAAAATGCAAGATTATATTGCTTTTATTGCCGGTGCAACGATGATTATCGGTAACGTAATTGCGCTAAAGCAGACCAATATTAAACGGATGTTTGCTTATTCAAGTATTTCACATGCGGGTTACATCCTTGTCGCCTTTGCATCGATGAATTACTTTATGTTTGATGCCGTTTGGTTTTACTTACTCGCTTACGTGTTTATGAATTTGGGAGCTTTTGCGGTGATTCAACTGATTGCGCAAAAGACTGGATCAGAGGAAATTTCAGACTATGCAGGCCTGTATCGCCGCTCACCGCTTTTGGCGATTGCAATGGGAATCTTCATTCTTTCATTGGCAGGGTTTCCGGGTACAGGTGGCTTTATTGGAAAATTAAATATATTCATCGGGGCGTTTGTTGATCAAAACACACATTATATATTGGGCTCGATTTTGATTGCCACAACAATTATTTCCTATTTTTATTACTTTGGTGTTTTGACGCAGATCTTCTTCCGTCCGGCAAAAGAAAAAACTACATTTTCCGTTCCGTTCGGAATTCTCTTGGTCATTATTGTTTCGGTCATTGGAACATTATGGCTTGGACTGGCACCAAACACGGCGATTGAGTTTTTGCATAATCGCTTTAATGAGTTTAAAGATTTTTTGCAATAAAAGATTATATTTGAAAAAAGAGCTAAATTTGTTTAGCTCTTTTTTTCTTAGCTTTTTTTTAGGTTAAATTCAGAAACTTCTAAAGTTTATACGTTATTTTTTAGATATGGAGTATAGAAGGAGGATAATCATGGGATCTCATCGATATGATTGTATCATTGTTGGCTCTGGACCGGCAGGAAGTTCATTGGCTGCGAGTTTGGCAAAGCAAGGGATTGACGTCCTTGTATTAGAAAAGGCGGCATTGCCGCGTTACAAAGTGTGTGGCGGAGGTGTAACGAAACGGGCGCTGTTAAAAATGCCTGTGGATATTTCCTCGGTTTTACGAGATACCATTGATACATTTGAATTGTCTTTGAATGGAAACAATAGCAAACAATTTAAATACAAAAATCCCATCGTTTATTCGGTCATGCGCGACGAATTGGATTATTTGCTGGCGAATCATGCCGTAAATAATGGAACAAAATTACAAACAAAAACGGTAGTGCAAAGGGTAGAGGAATTGGCTGATCAAGTAATCGTAAAAACCGACAACGAGGAATACTTTGCGCGATATGTGATTGGTGCCGATGGCGTAAACAGTCTCGTTGCCAGACAAAGCGGTTTAGTGACGAAGCGCAGGACAGCTGCTGCCTTTGAGTGTGAAATCTTTGCAGACAAGGAAGCGCTGGAAAAATACCGCCATTGTATTGCAATTGATTATGGAATCATCCCGTTCGGCTATGGATGGATCTTTCCAAAAGGAGATCATTTATCTGTAGGAATCGGTTCCTATTTGTATTCGCATAAACAATTGACAAGCCACCTTGAGAGGTACATTGAACTGAATCGTTTAAATTCCAATTCAGTAAAAATAAAAGGCTCATTTTTGTCGGCTGGTGGCATACAAGATCATCTACAAACATCGAGAATCGCACTTATTGGTGATGCTGCAGGGTTGGTTGAGCCATTTGGCGGAGAAGGAATTTACTATGCATTATGGAGCGGAGAATTGCTTGCCGAGCGCATAAAAGAAACACTTCGTGGAGAAGGAGAGTCTTTTAGCCGTTACCAAGCTGATGTTGATGAGCTGATTTTGCCTGAAATGCAGCTGATTGATCGGATAGCCAATCTCTTTTATCAGAATACAAATCACATTCATCAACTGATTACGCTTTTTCCCTTTTTAACAAAAGCTGGTTTTGAAGTGCTAGAGGGGGGAAGTTCCTATATGAGCCTCTACCAAAAAATAAAAAAATTAATGGGTCGAACAACTGCTTTGAAAATAAAGACCATTTGATTAAAGCCACTTAAACGTAGGCTTTTTTTTTTGAAAAAAATTCATAATTGAGCAAAAAAATTCCAATTTTAAATTTTTATTCAGCTTTTTACGTGTTAGTGTGGTAAAATAATCATTGTTGTCAAACAACCTTTGATTTTTTAAGAGAGGTGACAGGATGATCAATGATTTTGGACAACAAGCTTTGTTAGGAATTCTTTCACATCTTGTGTTCATTGCGATTGCCTGGTGGGCATTGCAAGCCATTCAGCTTGAAAAACTGCTGAAACCAAATCGGGTTTTTCAGGCACGGCTGTTGTATATAGTATTGGCCATTGTCATTGGTTCATCTGTTAGTAACTTTTTCCTTGACTATTTGCAATGGTCAAGACAGCTGCCATTGTTGATGCAGTACATACAAATTTGGTAAAAAATTAGGTCTTCATACATGTTCCATTTTCTTGATTTTTTAAGTACAATACTTTTTGTGCTGAAAAAGTATCTTTCGTACATTACATGAATAAAGTGAAGTTTGAACGATTTGTCAAAAAGTGACGACATTTCCCAAGTATGCTCTCCCTCTCCTTGGAAAGACTGTGTAGTAAGGGAGAGTGTAGAGATGAAGAAAAAAATTGCATTTATTTTAACCGTTTTACTTTTGATTGGTTTTAGCAGTTTATTTATTGGGAATAAAACGTCTGTAGCTTCCGGAGAGCTTGATTTAGAGAAAATGGTGTCTGTTTTTAAAAACGAAAATATTTTGCTCAAAGATTGGTCTTTGTATGCAAGAGAACATGCGGTGAACCTGAAAAATGAGGAAGAAGTAAGGAAATATGTGCAGAAGCTTAAGCAGAATTTTCCGGATTGGAAATGGTCTGATCTTCATACCAGCCAAAAATGGGAAGTCACAGCAGTATCTCCAACTTCTAAAAACCACCAAGAATCACTTCAGATTCTGACTACCCACACAAACGGGCCTGCCTATACGTATGTAGTATATCGTGTCAGCGGGAAACAGTGGACAAAGCAGACAGAGTCCTTTTTTACCACCGATCAATACAAAAATAGGCTGACCGACATATTTCTTGGGAATCCGACAATTTTTTCTAGTATCAAAGGCAAAATCAATGATAAAATGGATACGGCTTTGCCCAAAACAGCTAAAAACATAATGAAACGGTTCAAAGCAAAAGAAATCGAAGCGTTAAAAGAGGATCAATTCATATCAGTATCGGCCTATTCGCCGCTATTTAAAGAATCCATCCAAACAAAAAACGACAACATGAATTTGCAAATTGGACTACGCAATGAAGGATTGGGCGCAGGGACTACCGTTGTAGTTGGCACACCAATCCTAACGATTGAATATTAATATAGAGAAAATGGACGCGGAGGGGAATACTCTTGGAAAAGATCATCGTCCGCGGCGGACAAAGGCTATATGGTACGGTAAAGGTTGAAGGCGCAAAAAATTCCGTGCTGCCTGTTATCGCTGCAACATTATTAGCAAGTGATGGAAAAACAACAATTCGTGATGTGCCAACTCTCTCCGATGTATACACAATCAACGAAGTGTTGCGGAATTTAAACGCTGAAGTTACTTTTGAAAACAATACAGTAACAGTAGATGCATCAAGAGAGTTAAAGGATGAAGCACCATTTGAATACGTTCGAAAAATGCGTGCTTCTGTGCTTGTCATGGGATCTTTACTTGCCCGAAACGGGCGAGCCCGGGTTGCGCTCCCTGGCGGCTGTGCCATTGGATCCCGGCCTATCGATCAGCACCTTAAAGGGTTTGAAGCAATGGGTGCCATGGTAAAGGTAGGAAATGGATTTATTGAAGCGGAAGTAGACGGCCGCTTAAAAGGTGCTAAAATTTATTTGGATTTCCCAAGCGTTGGCGCAACGGAAAACATTATGATGGCGGCAACCCTT
Source organism: Neobacillus sp. SM06 (assembly GCF_050496765.1). Lineage (NCBI taxonomy): Bacteria > Bacillati > Bacillota > Bacilli > Caryophanales > Bacillaceae > Neobacillus > Neobacillus sp. SM06. The sequence continues at coordinate 32,395 of NZ_JBNWEO010000019.1, read as the reverse complement.
GCGGAAGGAACGACGATCATCGAAAACGTGGCAAAAGAACCAGAAATTGTCGATCTTGCCAATCTTTTGAATAAAATGGGAGCAAATGTGAAGGGTGCAGGAACCGGGACGATTCGTATTGAAGGGGTTCATGTTTTATTTGGCACGGATCATGCCATCATTCCCGACCGTATTGAAGCCGGTACTTTCATGGTTGCAGCTGCAATCACTGGTGGAAATGTGCTGGTAAAAGGGGCTGTACCTGAACATTTGTCTTCTTTAATTGCAAAAATGCAAGAGATGGGCGTGACTGTTTTTGAAGAAGAAGATGGCATTCGTGTCATTGGACCGGAATTCCTAAAAGCAGTCGACATTAAAACCATGCCGCATCCCGGTTTTCCAACCGATATGCAATCGCAGATGATGGCTCTTTTGCTCCGTGCAAATGGCACCAGCATGATCACCGAGACGGTTTTTGAGAACCGTTTTATGCATGTTGAAGAATTTCGCCGCATGAACGCCGATATTAAAATTGAAGGCCGCTCTGTTATTTTAAACGGCCCATCCAATTTGCAAGGCGCCGAAGTGGCAGCAACCGATTTGCGTGCAGCCGCAGCATTGATTTTAGCCGGCCTTGCCGCAAAAGGTATTACACGCGTAACAGAGCTCAAACACCTCGACCGCGGCTATGTCAATTTTCATGAAAAATTGGCGGCTCTCGGTGCCGACATCGAGCGTGTCAATGACATGGAAGAAATTTACACAGAGGTTCAACCTCTCGTTTCGGATTTAAACGCATAATTTTATAAAAAACAGAGCCAGCCGAAGAGTGCAGCTGTCAGATGACCGACAGATGTATTCTTCGGTTTTGTTTTTGGAAACTTTAGGGACCGCTCTTGTGTTTCTTTTTAATAGCGGTCTCGCGCTTGTGATTTTTAGAACCGAATTGTTTTTGGCATAAATGCTTGTCCACCCCCATATGTATGAAATAGACGCGGCTGAGGCTGTTGTTGAATTTATATAATGGGGGCTTAGTTGATGAAAAAATTCAAACCCTTCATGGTACTAGGATCGTCTCTCTTTGCCGTCACTCTCGTTGTTCCGTCTGTTCTTGTTCTTCCGTTTTCGGGAGAGAAGGCAAGCGGCAAATTGACTTTGACGCAAGCTCCAGCAAAAAATGTAGCAGCTGTTCCGACTGCGGATGCAGGGGTGGAAGTGGCTGTTTATCGTTTTTCAAAAGGGAAAATTGATAAAGTTCCGCTTGAGGATTATTTGGTAGGGGTTGTGGCAGCTGAGATGCCGGCAGATTTTCAAGAGGAAGCTTTGAAAGCACAGGCTCTTACTGCGCGGACGTATATTGTAAAACAGTTGATGAGTCCGGGAGATCACCTCGGCCTGCCTAAAGGAGCGGATGTGGGGGATAATGAACTAACTCAAGCCTATTTAAGTGATGACCGGCTTCGCAAAGATTGGGGAATGGATTATAGCTGGAAGCGGAAGAAGATTCTTGATGCTGTTCGAGGAACGAGCGGACAAATCCTTACGTATAATGGGCAGCCAATTACGGCGACGTTTTTTTCAACAAGCAATGGCTATACGGAAAATTCGGAGGACTACTGGCCAAATGCGTTTCCTTATTTGCGGAGTGTTCCGAGTCCCTGGGATACAACCTCACCAAAGTATAATGGTGAACAAACTTTTAGCGTTGCTAACTTTGAGGCAAGGCTTGGGGTTCACTTAAAAGGCAATTCGATTGGTGTTTTTGTGGGGAGGACGGCAGGAAAGCGAGTAGCCAAAGTCGATTTTAATGGTAAAATCTTAACAGGAAAGGAAATCCGTGACAAACTGGGGTTGAAGTCGAGTGATTTTTCATGGGTGCGGAAAGGCGATCAGATTGTCGTTACGACGAAAGGTTACGGACATGGCGTCGGCATGAGTCAATACGGTGCAAACGGCATGGCTTTAGAAGGAAAAAACTACAAGGATATTGTAAAATACTATTACAAAGGTGTCGAAGTTACCTCCTCGCAAAGCATGCTGGCAATGGTCAGCGGAAAAAAATAACCAGTACGATTGGCGACCGGTTCCCGCAAAGTTGGGGCCGGTTTTTTGATATTTTTCCTTGAGACTCAATCAGGATAAAGGATCTCACATGAAAGTCACCCGGGCCCCGCTAAAAAAAGGTTCAGGCTCGCGGCGGCGGAGGAGGTGAAATTCGGAGAAAAGCTAATTTTCCGCGGATAGGGGGATTGCTCCCCGAAAAAAAGTGTCCAGACCCCCGCGTCCGGAACCAAATCCGGATAAAAGTCAAAAACCCGCGGATAAAGAGCAAAAAGATACGGATAAACGGGAAAAGTCCGCGGATAAAAGGAGAAAGTTCGCGGATAAAAGTCATAAATCCGCGGATAAGGGGATTGCTCCCCGCTAAAAAAGTGTCCAGACCCCCGCGCCCGGAACCAAATCCGGATAAAAGTCAAAATCCCGCGGATAAAGAGCAAAAAGATACGGATAAACGGGAAAAGTTCGCGGATAAAAGGAGAAAGTTCGCGGATAAAAGTCAAAAATCCGCGGATAAGGGGATTGCTCCCCGCTAAAAAAGTGTCAAGACCCCCGCGCCCGGAACCAAATCCGGATAAAAGTCAAAATCCCGCGGATAAAGAGCAAAAAGATACGGATAAACGGGAAAAGTTCGCGGATAAAAGGAGAAAGTTCGCGGATAAAAGTCAAAAATCCGCGGATAAGGGGATTGCTCCCCGCTAAAAAAGTGTCCAGACCCCCGCGCCCGGGACCAAATCCGGATAAACGTCAAAAACCCGCGGATAAAGAGCAAAAAGATACGGATAAACGGGAAAAGTCCGCGGATAAAAGGAGAAAGTTCGCGGATAAAAGTCATAAATCCGCGGATAAGGGGATTGCTCCCCGCTAAAAAAGTGTCAAGACCCCCGCGCCCGGAACCAAATCCGGATAAAAGTCAAAATCCCGCGGATAAAGAGCAAAAAGATACGGATAAACGGGAAAAGTTCGCGGATAAAAGGAGAAAGTTCGCGGATAAAAGTCAAAAATCCGCGGATAGGGGGATCGCTCCCCCGAAAAAAAGTGTCCAGACCCCCGCGCCCGGGACCAAATCCGGATAAACGTCAAAAACCCGCGGATAAGAGGGTCACACCCGATCCCAAATTCAAACAGAGGATCACGCCCAAAAAAAGTCAAGAACCCCTGCCGGTGAAAAATTTCATAGAATTGTCAGCAGGAGAAATCCGAAAAAACGAGAAGTAGAAGGAGAATGAAAGAAAGGAGGAGATTGTTGTTGTTTTTAAATGAAGTTACGGTACCGAAAAGGGCATTAATCGATGCGGCACTCTTAAGGAGAATAGACCCACAGCATCCAGCGCGAAGGGAGATCGAAGATGATTATCATGCCCGTATGGCAGGCTACCGGGGAGAAAAATCACTCGTCTACTATTTGAAAAAGCTGCCGCAAACAAAGTTTGATATCATTCATGGCTTGCGGCTTCCGGGGGAAAATGGATTCTTCCAAATTGACACGCTTATTCTATCAACAATGTTTGCATTTGTTTTAGAAGTGAAAAACATGTCCGGGATCTTGCATTTTGAAAAACTTTTGGATCAATTCATCCGGATCAATCCACAAACAAACAGCAGGGAGCGGTACCAAAATCCAATTTTGCAGGCAGAGGAGCAGAGCTTGCAGCTTGAGAGCTGGATGAATCGCAACCAGCTTGGGGGCTTGCCCATTGAGTATGGATTTGTCAACAGCAATCCGAAAACGATCATTACGGCGGATCCGGGAAACGAATGGATTTTAGAAAAAGCAAGCAACAGCGAAACAGTCAATCGCAAAATTTTCGCACTCTCGAAGCAATATCGCAACGAACCAATCGGCAAATCTGCAGTAACCAAAATTGGTCAACAGCTACTCCAAAGTCACACCCCGCCCGATTACTCCATTAAAGAAATGTATCATATCAGCCCCCATGAAATCCGTCCGGGTGTGCATTGCCCCAATTGTTTTGCGATTCCAATGACATATCATCGCGGTACATGGGAATGTTTTAACTGTCATTTTACTTCCAAAACCGCTTATATCGACACGATTCAGGATCATTTTCTTCTGATTAAACCAACCATTTCAAACACTGAATTGCGCCACTGGCTGCAAATTTCCTCACCCAACATAACGAGGCAATTTATCGTTTCCATGAATTTACCCTCTGGCGGCAAAAACAAAATGAAGATCTATTTTCAACAATAAGCCAAAATTTTTTTTCGAAATCATGCATAAACATCTCCCATTTGTCGAAAAATAAATCCAAAAAAATTTTTTGGGCGATGTATAGAATGCGATCGTTCTGTTCAGAATGATTGCTGAGGTGATGAAAATGAGAGAGGAAGAAAAAAACCAATCTTCTCGAGGCTCCAGCTTTAAGCGCTTTTTCAAAAAGCGTTGGGTATTTCCAGCTCTTTATATTGCAAGTGCAGCAATCATTTTGACCGGGGTTCTATGGTATCAAACCGCAAGCAATAATGCGACAGACAAATATGGCTCTAAGTCCACTGACATTGCCGGCAAAAAGTACAAGCAGCCGTCCGTGGAAGTAAACCGGGCAATGGAAAACTTCACGATGCCCGTGAAAAATGCTGAAGAAGCGATGATTGAAAAGAAATTCTACGATTTCTCCGGCAAAAAAGCGGATCAGGAAGCAGCGCTTGTTGTCTATGGCAATACGTACGCGCCGAACACCGGCATCGACATTACGATGAAAAATGGCGGAACCTTTGACGTCGTCGCTGCTTTAAGCGGTACGGTTACCAAAGTGGAAGAAGATTCATTGTTGGGAAATGTCATTGAAATTGAACATGACAAAGGCGTTGTGACCCAATATGAATCTGTTAAAGACATCGCTGTCAAAGTTGGCGACAAAGTCGACCAAGGACAAACGATTGCCAAAGCTGGTCAAAGCACATTGAATGAAAAAGCAGGAACCCATTTGCATTTTGAAATTCGCAAGGACGGAGTAGCTGTGAATCCGGAAAGCTATTTTAACAAGCCTGTAAGCGCGTTGGCTGAAGTGAACAAATCAAACAGCATACCAGATGCGAAGAAAGAGCAACAAAAGATTGACAACAGCCAAAAAGATGCAAACGGCAAGTCGTCAATCAATGGGGATTCGAGCAAAAATCCAAGCGATGGAGCCAATACCAATACGGATAATGGAAATGCCAAAACCGATAACGGAAATACCAATACGGATAACGGAAATCCATCCAATCCATCAACAGACACAACCACTAATCCAAATTCATAAGAAACAAAGAGGAGGGGCAACCCTTCTCTTTTTTAGCTACACCAGAATTTATATCCATAAATTCTGAACGCATAAGGGCAACTATGCCTCAGTCTTCGCCAAAGGCTCGCCAATCGACAAGTTTTCTTTATGGTCTAGCTCCAGCACTTGACCAAGGCGCTCCCACCTTTTGGCTCTGTATCGTCCTCAAAACCCTCAATTTTTAAAAAGGATGGAAACCGTTATCTATGGTAGAATAAGGGGCAAGGAGGGAGATACATTGAAAAAGTGGCTCGCATTTTTACTCACCTTTGCCGTGCTCGTTAGCGTAGCGGCTGGCTGCAGCAACAATCCAACACCACAAGACCGATTAGCTGAATATGTAAAACTATGGAATCAGCAGAAATTTGATAAAATGTATGGATTGCTTTCAACTAACGCGAAAAAATCGATCAGTCAAAAGGATTTTGTGAACCGGTATAAAAAAATCTACCGTGATCTGCAAATTACCGACCTGAAGGTAGATTTTCAAAAAACAAAAGATGACAAACAAGCAAAAGAGGCGACGGCAAGCTATACATATAGCGCACAAATGAACAGCATTGCCGGAAAAATCCAGTTTACGAATAAGGCCAATTTGAAAAAAGAAGATAAAGACTGGTATATCAATTGGGATACAAGCTATATTTTTCCTCAATTAAAAAAAGGAGACCGAGTCGGGGTTAGCACAACAGCGCCGAAGCGCGGCGAAATTCTTGACCGCAACGGCAATCCGATGGCGGTAAACGGCCAAGCGTATGAAGTAGGCGTGGTCCCTGGCAAATTGGGTGAACAAAAAGACGTAATGATTGCCCAGCTCGCGTCCCTGCTGCAAATGACCCCCGAGCAAATCAATAAGGCAATCACCGCAAGCTGGGTGAAGCCCGAATACTTTGTTCCCCTGAAAAAAGTTGCGCTCGACGACCAGGCAAGAATTGCAGAACTGATCAAGCTCGAGCCGGTGCAAACGAAAAAGGTCACTGCCCGAATTTATCCATACAAAGAAGCTGCCGCACAGCTGATCGGCTACATCGGCCAAATAACTGCCGATGAACTGGCAAAACTGAAAGATAAAGGCTACAATGCCCAGGATGAAATTGGAAAAAGAGGATTGGAACAAGTCTTTGATGAGCAATTAAAAGGCCAGCGGGGTGTAAAAATCACGGTCATTAAACAAAACGGAACCGACGAAACGCTGGCAGAAAAACCCGTTGAGGATGGAAAAAATATTACCCTAACAATCGACGGGGCAGTTCAGCAGAAGATTTTTGCCGAAATGAACGGCGAAGCAGGAACTGCAGCGGCAATGAACCCGATGACAGGCGAAACGCTTGCGCTCGTTAGCAGTCCATCGTTTGATCCAAACCAGGCAGCGATCGGTTTTTCAGCAGATGAATGGAAAGCCCTTCAAGACAATCCGCAAAAGCCGCTGGCAACAAGGTTTAAACAAGTGTATGCGCCCGGCTCGGTCATGAAGCCAATCACGGCATCAGTCGGACTTGCAACTGGAAAAATAAATCCAGGCGAGGCAATAGCCATCAACGGTCTTAAATGGCAAAAAGATCAATCGTGGGGTAACTACTTTGTCACCCGCGTTCATCAAGCAAGTCCAGTTGACCTAGAGAAAGCACTCGTATACTCCGATAATATTTATTTTGCCCAAGCCGCTTTAAAAATCGGCAAGGAACCGTTTAGCGCCGGCTTGAAAAAGTTTGGCTTTACCGAGACGCTAGACTATCCATTCCCGCTTGAGACATCGCAAATCGGCCAGCTGGCAAATGACATCGCATTAGCGGATTCCGGCTATGGGCAGGGGCAAATCCAAATGAATATCGTCCATTTAATGGCTGCTTACACGCCGCTGTTAAATGGCGGCAATCTGATGAAGCCGGTTTTACTTCAGGACGATCCGAAAAGCCAGGTCTGGAAGCAGCAAGTGATCACCGCAGAACAAGCCAATTTGCTCTCTGGAATGCTGAGGAAGGTTGTCGCCGATCCAAATGGAACGGCACATCGCGCGGAGATTCCCGGCTATCCTATTTCAGGCAAAACTGGTACAGCTGAAATCAAGCAGAAGCAGGGAGAGACCGGTACCGAAAATGGCTGGTTTGTCGCCTATTCGCCCAATCTGATGATGGCCATGATGATTGAAAACGTTCAAGGACGCGGCGGTTCACAAGTTCCTGTTGAAAAGGTGAAAAATTTGTTTACCCAAATGAAGTAATGAGAAAAGGGCTGCAGCCAACCATCTGCAGTCCTTTTTGTATGCAAAAATATGACAAATTTCTCGGGAAATATTCGACTTTATCGTGAAAAGCCTGTCGAAAAAGAGAAGAATTTTGCTGCATTTATCGGGGTTTACTGGCCGCACGTAGTTCCTTAAATTGAAAGTAAATTGATAAAAATGGCGGAGCCCATCCGGAAAAATGAAAGACGCTTGAACTGTCTTGAGATGAAAGCGGATCAATTTTATGTCCAATTATCAAATAATTTCTCAAAAACCTTGTCCTGTTTGCCTGAAATGGTCATAAACCGTTACCCAAGCTAATAAAATGTTTACAAACCTTTACAAAGAGAGTGTTTGAGGTGAGGAGTCGTTTGGTAACAGCGGGGGAGTAGTTGCGGACATGATTATTCATCGTACGATTCAGAAAGCAGCAATGCTTTCTGCCGCATGGTCATGAATCTATTTATGCGGTGGCAGTATTCGTCAAAGATAAGCGGGTCTCATTTCACACTTCTCACATCCAATTTAGGGAGGGCGAGTGGTGTGCACGATTACATCAAAGAGAGAACTATCAAGATTGGAAAGTATATCGTGGAGACGAGAAAAACGGTTCGCGTCATTGCGAAGGAGTTTGGCGTATCCAAAAGTACAGTCCATAAAGATTTGACAGAGAGACTTCCTGAAATTAATCCAGATTTGGCAAACGAAGTGAAAGAAATTCTAGATTACCATAAATCAATCCGCCATTTACGCGGTGGCGAAGCAACCAAGATGAAATATCAAAAAGAAGAAAGAGAAGGAGAGGTTGTCAAATAAACAGCCTGGCCGGACTTGAAAATCCGAAGAACGCCAGCCTCGCCAACTGGCAAACTTTCATTTTCCTTTGAGCAAATTCTTTTTCCTTTCATCTGACAAGATTCTGCAAATATTTACAACTTTTTGTATGTAAAAAGTCCTGGTTGTGTTAGAATATATAATTAGGACAGTATGTGGATTCCGTATCAAGGAGGAAAGAGAAAAGAATGTTTGCAAGGGATATTGGAATTGATCTAGGAACGGCCAATGTGTTGATTCACGTTAAAGGCCGCGGCATTGTTTTGAATGAACCTTCAGTTGTGGCGATTGATAAAAACACAAACCGCGTTCTTGCGGTTGGGGAAGAAGCGCGCAAAATGGTTGGACGGACACCAGGAAACATCGTTGCCATTCGTCCGCTTAAAGATGGCGTTATTGCCGACTTTGATGTAACAGAAGCCATGCTAAAGCATTTTATCAATAAGCTGAATGTCAAAGGATTTTTATCAAAGCCAAGAATTTTGATTTGCTGCCCGACCAACATCACAAGCGTTGAGCAAAAAGCGATTCGCGAGGCTGCAGAAAAAAGCGGCGGCAAAAAAGTGTATTTGGAAGAAGAACCAAAAGTAGCAGCCATTGGTGCCGGAATGGACATTTTTCAGCCAAGCGGCAATATGGTCGTCGACATCGGAGGAGGAACAACGGACGTAGCAGTTCTATCTATGGGCGATATCGTGACTTCTTCCTCCATAAAAATGGCCGGCGACAAATTTGACGCGGAAATTTTAAATTACATCAAGCGCGAGTACAAGCTGTTGATCGGTGAACGCACAGCCGAAAATATTAAAATCAACATTGGTACTGTTTTTCCTGGATCGCGTTCAGAGGAAATGGAAATTCGCGGCCGGGACATGGTCAGCGGCTTGCCACGCACGATTACGGTTCATTCAGAAGAGATCGAAGAGGCATTGCGCGAATCGGTTGCCGTGATTGTGCAAGCGGCCAAAACCGTGCTCGAACGGACACCGCCGGAATTATCAGCGGACATTATCGATCGCGGCGTAATTTTAACAGGCGGAGGCGCTCTGCTTCACGGAATTGATCTGCTTCTTGCCGAAGAGCTGAAAGTGCCAGTACTGGTAGCAGAAAATCCAATGGATTGTGTCGCAATAGGAACAGGCGTCATGCTCGACAACATCGACCGCCTGCCAAAAAGAAAAATCGTCTAATAGGGAAAAAGTCTGAAGAAAAAGGCGGACAAGCCTTCGTCATCAGGCTTTTTTATTTTTGGTAAATTGTGGTGAATGGGCTATATACAGGGTTGTTTCGGATGAAGTAGAAAAAACTGAATCAAGGCGGAGTTCCGCACTTGGAAGGCGAAATATCGAAATCGAGCCGGAGTTCCGCACTTGGAAGGCGAAATATCGAAATCGAGCCGGAGTTCAGGATCTAGTTGAAGAAAGTGGACTTTAAATGAACAATTATTTCCGTTTGATGGGTATTTAAAACAAATTCAGACAAAAAACTACAAAAAGTTAATGTGTATTTTAGGAAAATTCCTTATAATAAGGATAGATACCCATCGATAAATGAGGTGGAAACGATGTTCAGAGGATTTTACACAGTTGCTTCCGGCATGCTCGCCCAGCAGCGCCGGACAGAAATGGTAACGAATAATATGGCAAACGCCAACACGCCCGGATTTAAGGAAGATCAGGCGGCATTAAGGGCATTTCCGGAGATGCTGTTGCAGCGCTTTGATAAAACGGCTCCCGCGGCAGCGGTTTCGACACCGGTTGGCTCGGTGAATACGGGTGTGTACATGCAGGAAACGATTCCGAAGTTTATCCAGGGGGATATGCAGCAAACTGGTAACAAAACGGATATGGCATTGGTTGATTTAACGATGCCGGTCACAAATGGGCAAAAGGGTTCCGTGTTTTTTACCGTTCAAGATCCAAATGGCCAAACCCGCTATACGAGGGACGGCAATTTTACGCTTGATGCCAAAGGGTTTTTGACAACAGGTGGCGGCTTATACGTATTGGATGCCAATGGCAACCCGATTCAGCTTTCAAGCGACCAGTTTACGTTGACTGATAGCGGGCAAATCAGCGGTGCAAATGGCGAGCAGGCACAGTTGGGAATCGCATTTGCCGCCAATCCAGAGCAGCTGATTAAAGAAGGCAGCGGCTTGTACCGGGCGGGAAATGGAGCGGCGCTGGTGAATGCCAGTACCCGGCCAGGCGTCCAGTTTAAGCTGCAGCAAGGCTTTTTGGAGCGTTCGAATGTTGATGTCAGCCGGTCGATGACGGATTTGCTGACGGCCTACCGTTCGTTTGAAGCGAACCAAAAGATTTTGCAGGCTTATGATCGGAGTATGGATAAAGCAGTCAACGAGGTCGGCAAAGTCGGTTAATTCAAGATCACCAGCTCCGTCACCCGCAAGTTTTTTTCCAAAAAAAGGTTTGAATGAGAATGAGGGATTCATGTGAATAGCACAATGATTACGGCAACGAATGCGTTGGGTCAGTTGCAGAAGCAAATGGATATGATTGGCAATAATTTGGCGAACGTGGATACGACGGGTTTTAAAAGCAGGCAGGCTAGTTTTACGGATTTGCTGGTTCAGCAGGTGGATAATCAGCCGAATGCGCGGGCAGAGGTTGGCCGGCTGACGCCGAATGGGATTCGCCAAGGTGTCGGGGCGCGGCTGGATCAGGTTCAAATGTTGGCAAAACAGGGCAGTTTCAAGTCAACAGGCCGGGATCTTGATCTTGCTTTTCAGGCGGAGAATCAATATTTTAAGGTTTTGTCTTCTAAGGATAATTCGGTTCAGTATACAAGGGATGGTTCGTTTTCGCTGTCGCCTGTGTCGGCGAATGAGGTGATGCTGGTGACGAGCTCTGGTGATCCGGTTCTGGATGAGGCGAATCGACCGATTACGGTTGCTGGGGATGTTGGTAAAATTGAAGTAACGAAGTCGGGGCAAATGAATGTGACGATGGCAAATGGGACGAGCCAATCTTTTATGTTAGGTGTTGTCCAGCTCAATAAGCCGCAGTTTTTTGAGCAAAAGGGCGGCAATTTGCTTGGGCTTGCGGCTGGTGCCACGGGGGTTGTGCCTGCGGATGTGCTGACGGATTTAACGGGGCAGCAGAGGGGGCAGGTTTCGATTGGCCAACGGATGCTTGAGCAGTCTAATGTGGATTTGTCGAAGGAAATGACGGATTTGCTTACTGTTCAGCGTTCGTACCAGTTTCAGTCGCGCTCGATAACGATTGCGGATCAAATGATGGGGCTGATTAACGGGATTCGCTAAGGTTTTGATTGGTGAGAAAATCAGCGGCAGGATACTTTTCCGAAAAGGGGAATGGATGATGGGGGCAAGACAGTCGGAGGAATGGCAGGCGAAGACGCGTGCGGAATATAAGCAGCAGCAGCGGACCGAGAATGATTCGGCTTCAGGCTCGGGGTGGATCCGGGTTCGTTTGATTCCGATTTGGCTGCGGCTTGTTTTGCTGCTTGTGATGATTGCGTTGAGCATAACTGCTGGAGCGCTCGTCGGGTATGGGGCTATTGGCGGCGGCAAGGCGACCGATGTTTTCAAACCATCAACCTGGACGCATATCCGCGATCTTGTTGAAAAAGAAAAATAGTGGGGATGGTCGTTTTTGTGTATAATAGGGTGGATACCTATTATTAGTAGGAGGTACTAAAATGCTAGATGTAACGCAAATCAAAGAGATCATCCCACACCGATATCCGTTTTTGCTGGTGGACAAAATTTTGGAAGTAGAAGAAGGAAAGCGTGCAGTCGGGATTAAAAATGTAACGGCCAATGAAGCGTTTTTCAACGGCCATTTTCCGCAATACCCGGTAATGCCCGGTGTATTAATTGTGGAAGCTCTTGCTCAAGTCGGGGCGGTTGCCATTTTGATCAAAGAGGAAAATCGCGGGCGGCTCGCTTTTTTTGCCGGAATTGATGGTTGCCGTTTCAAAAAGCAAGTCACTCCTGGGGACCAGCTTCGGCTCGAAGTAGAAATGACGCGTGTTCGCGGTTCGATTGGGAAAGGCAAAGCGGTTGCCACGGTAGAGGGCGAGCTTGTCTGCGAAGCGGAAATCACGTTTGCTTTAGGGGAGAAGGCGGAAAAATAATATTGTTGGGTGTAAATGGATGGAAACCTTGCAGGGGAGCGGGGTTTCTTTTTTTTTATGTCTTGGACGGCCAGAAGGTGAGGTGAGTTCTTTGGAAGGTGGACTCTGGGAAAAAGGGGAAGTTCACGGAAAGGGTGTGGATCGCAGCCAATGGTACAATATTTTTTACAATGAAGAAGACTGGGAATACCGATAGCTGGAAATTCGGGGGGATCCAGAAAAAGGGGTAAATGGATAAATAGTGGTATTTCGCGGATAAATGGAAAAGTTTCGCGGATGAAAGGGGAAATTTCACGGATAAATAGCTAAATTCCGCAGATAGGGTGGAGTCGCAGTAGGTAGTGCAAATTTCTTTACTAGGAAAGATCAAAAATACCGATAACTGGAAATTAGGATGGGTCCAGATAAAGGAAATACGGATAAACAGGAGAATTCCGCGGATAAATGGAAAAGTTTCGCGGATAAACGACTAAACTTCGCAGATAAACACAAAAACTCCGCGGATAAACCACTAAATTCCGCGGATAGGGTGGAGTCGCAGTAGGTAATACAAATTTCTTAACTAGGAAAGGATCAAAATACCGATAACTGGAAATTGGGATGGGTCCATATAAAGGAAATACGGATAAACAGGAGAACTCCGCGGATAAATGGAAAATTTCCGCGGATAAACCACTAAACTTCGCGGATAAACACAAAAACTCCGCGGATAGACGACTAAATTTCGCGGATAGGGTGGAGTCGCAGTAGGTAGTGCAAATTTCTTTACTAGGAAAGATCAAAAATACCGATAACTGGAAATTAGGGGTGATCCAGATAAAGGAAATACGGATAAACAGGAGAACTCCGCGGATAAATGGAAAAGTTCCGCGGATAAACGACTAGACTTCGCGGATAAACACAAAAACTCCGCGGATAAACGACTAAAGTCCGCGGAAAGGGTGGAGTCGCAGTAGGTAGTGCAAATTTCTTTACTAGGAAAGATCAAAAATACCGATAACTGGAAATTAGGGGGTGAACCATATAAAGGAAATACGGATAAACAGGAGAACTCCGCGGATAAATGGAAAAGTTCCGCGGATAAACGACTAGACTTCGCGGATAAACACAAAAACTCCGCGGATAAACGACTAAAGTCCGCGGAAAGGGTGGAGTCGCAGTAGGTAGTGCAAATTTCTTTACTAGGAAAGATCAAAAATACCGATAACTGGAAATTAGGGGGTGAACCATATAAAGGAAATACGGATAAACAGGAGAACTCCGCGGATAAATGGAAAATTTCCGCGGATAAACGACTAAACTTCGCGGATAAACACAAAAACTTCGCGGATAAACCACTAAAGTCCGCGGAAAGGGTGGAGTCGCAGTAGGTAGTACAAATTTCTTTACTAGGAAAGGACCAAAAATACCGATAACTGGAAATTAGGGGTGATCCAGATAAAGGAAATACGGATAAACAGGAGAATTCCGCGGATAAATGGAAAAGTTCCGCGGATAAACGACTAAACTTCGCGGATAAACACAAAAACTCCGCGGATAAACGACTATATTTCACGGATAAACCCCAAAACCCCTCGGATATCCCCCCAAAACCCCGCGGACATCCCCCAACCCCCGCGGATAGGGTGGAGCTGCGGCAGATGAAACGGCTCACTATACCTAGAAAAAGACCAAAAATACCCATACACTTGAAAAATTAAGTGAAAATGAACCGAAAAAGAGCACTCGCAATTTGCGAGTGCCTCCATCCTATAATTTAAATTGTGAGACGGCGGTTTGCAGTTCGTTGGCAAGCTGGGTGAGACCTTGAGCTGAGGCGGTGACTTCTTCCATGGTTGCAACTTGTTCTTGGGTAGCGGCGGAGCTGTCTTGGTTTGCCAGCAGGCCTTGTTCGGCAATGGCTTTGACCTGGCCGATTGTTTCGACAATTAGATGGCTTTGGGCTGTTAATTCTTCGACTGCTGAAGAAACTTCTTGAACTTTGCTTGAAACTTCTTCGATGGAGCCGGAAATATCGCGGAAGGCGAGGTCGGCTTCTTTTGTCGAATGAAGACCTTTTTCAACAAGCTGGTTGCCGGCGTGAACAGCGGCAATGGCCTGATCGGTTTCCTCTTGGACGAGGCGGATCGTGTGGGCAATTTGATCAGCTGATTGTTTGGACTGAACCGCAAGTTTGCGGACTTCATCGGCGACAACGGCAAATCCTTTCCCATGCTCGCCGGCGCGGGCGGCTTCGATGGCGGCGTTCAAGGCGAGCAAATTGGTCTGTTCGGCAATATCGGTGATCAGCGCGGCAATTCCGGTGATTTCCGAAGAACGGTTGCCGAGAATGGCCACAATTTTTGACGTTTGTTCAAACGACTCGGTAATGTCGCGCATATGATCGACTACGGTCTCGACTGATTTTGCTCCTTTCCGGCTTAAATGAGTCGCGTTTTCGGCCGAATGCTGCATCCGTTCGCTTGACTCGGCAATTTGCTGGATGCCGGAAGCCATTTCTCCGACAGAAGAGGAAACTTCCTCAAATAGACTGAGCTGCTGCTCTGCTCCGGAGGCCGTCTGCTGGACGCTTTGGGCAATTTGTTCAGAGGCGCGCGAATTCTGCTCATTGCTGGCCAGCAACTGATCGCTTGAAGCCGCCACTTTGGCAGCGGAATCGACCACTTTGCCAATCAGTTCTTTCAAATGGTTTAAAAGCTCATTCAAGGAATTTGCCAGAATGCCGATTTCATCTTTGTTTTTTACCCGAACATCGGGAATGGTTAAATTCCCTTGAGCCAGTTGATTGAGCGAGTGGGAAACGGCCTGGACGGGACGGGAGATCATAAAACTGACAACAAGGGCTACCCCAATGCCAACAAGGATCGCGACAAGGCTGATCAGCAAGATCGTTTGTTTAACGGCATTGGTTTGACCCATTAGCTCCGCGCGGTGCTCCTTCATTTGCGCCGTTTTATACTGAACCACAGCCTCGGCGGCTGCTTGGAAGTGATCACTTGTGCTCTTCGCCTCCGTGGTCGCAAGCGTTATGTATCCTTCTGTATCCCCTTGACTTTTTAATTCAATTTCTTTGTTAACGACTTGCAAAAATTGATTTTGTGCCTGTTTCATTTCAGCCAACAGCTGTTTTCCTTTTTGTGTGGTTTCGGCTTTTTCCAATGCTTCAAACGGTTTGGTGAATTTGGAAAAAGCAATTTGATAGTCCGAAACGGAATCGGCATTTTTTGCCAAAAGGTAGGCGTTGACTGCGTTTGCTTGTTTAAACAGTTCCGCTTTATAGTTTTGAATCATGCTGACTTGATTTGCATCCACATCGAGCATCTTGCTGTACAATTTGTCAATCCGGCTGATTTCATAGTTGGCAATGGCGACAATGGTGCCGAGCAGTAACAGAACAGCCAAAAAACCGCCGATTAATTTTTTGCGAATGGTAAACGTCATCGTAGAACTCCTTTCTTTCTCTATATCTTTCATTTTACACTGAATATGTCGAAGATTGTGCAATTTTCTCGAAAAAAAAACCAGTCCCTTGTACACGAACTGGCTTCCATCTATTTGATTCGCGGCTTGCTTTTCATCTTTTCTTTGAATTCGTTGAGCAGGGCGTTTCCGGTAAAGCCTTTTTGCAGCAGGCTGTCGAGGAGCAGTTCGGAATAATCTCGTCTTGCCCGGCGCAGGCGGCCTTCGAGCAGAACGCTGATGTGGTTTTTGAATTGAGTAAGGGTAACAACTTTTGTTTGGAAAAAAGCAGGGTCATTGTCCTTTTTGGTGATGACTGCTTGAACGATTACCTCTTTTTGTTCATCGGTAATTTTTTTAAAAAAATCATAAAGTGGGGCGGCTGTATAAGCTTCAAGCAGCCATGTGGACTGTTCATCTTCTTTATTAATAATCAATCCATCGGTTAGAGGCACGTTAACGGCCTCATCCCCATCCATTATTTCTAATGCAATCAGTTTAAAGGTTTTCATTTGCAAACATCACTCTCCTTCCCAAGCTGTTTGGAATGTAAAATGGTAAATTCCATAACCACTCATTTCGACAAGAGTTGTTCCCGAACGCGGAAACCGTTGGAAATTCTATACTTCGATTATATCATACTGTGCTGGTAAAACCATTGTCGAAAAATAGTTACGAAGAATGGTAAAATCAGTCGTTAATTGGGGGGCATCTCTTAAAAAACAAATTTTCGCCAAGAGATTTGTCCTTTTTTGCAGCTGAAATCGCCTGAAAATGGCATTTTGCCATTTTTACAAGTGAAATGGTTTGGCGCTATGATAAAAACATCAAAGCGAAAGGAGGGATGAGATGATCAATCAGGTGACACTTGTGGGAAGGCTGACACGCAATCCGGAATTGAAAATGACCACGGAAGGGACACCCGTAACGAATGTGACCCTTGCTGTCAGCCGTCATTACCGCAACCAAAATGGCGAAATTGATGCCGATTTTGTCCAGTGTACCCTTTGGCGAAAGGTAGCTGAAAACACAGCAGCCTACTGCCGAAAAGGGTCGGTGCTCGGCATTACCGGCAGAATTCAAACCCGTCATTATGATAGTCATGAGGGAAAAAGAATGTACATTACGGAAGTCGTTGCCGAAAATGTCAGTTTTCTAAGCAGTCGGCCACATGCGGAACCAGCATCGGGAGCGAGAAGCAATCCGTCATACGGTTCGTCCCCAGGAACGGGCAACGCCGGCTCGGTTCCGGGATCGGGAACGGGAACGGGCAACGCCGGCTCGGTTCCGGGATCGGGAACGGGAACGGGCAACGCCGGCTCGGTTCCGGGATCGGGAACGGGAATGGGAAACGCCGGCTCGATTTCGGGATCGGGCACGGGAAGCAATCTGTCATTTTCTGACCAGGGGTTGGATTCCCGGAGCAGCGGCTCGTTTGCCGCACCGGCACCGGAAGTCCAAAACAGCAATCCATATGCTGGTTCGCTTTTACCCGCGCCAGCAAATAGTCAGGAGGGTTTGCCGCTTGGAGTGTAATCGGAATGCAGCCGCCAGTTTGGAACAACTTTTGGAAAGTCTCATTAAAATGGTAGGAAAATCAAATCAAACCGTTGCGCAATTGCAGCAGCGCATCAGTCAGCTGGAATGGATGGTTTTGGAGCAGGGGGACGCCCAAAACAGCCATCTCCAGTTCATTTCCTACCCAGCTGCAAAAAGGAAAAAACTTTAGGTATCACCTGACTTCACGAGAATCCCGCCTTAGAAAGATTCAATTGTTTCCCCGCAAAAATCTCCCTTTTTACTCCGGCGCTGCTCACGCCGGAGTTTTTTGTGGTCAGCTTTCCTATCGGGGGCATTCCGTCACCCGCGCAAAGCTTTGCTGAAGTGACCTGAAGCCCTGGCGAATGCCGCAACAATTTCCTGCAATCAGCTAGTCTTTTTATTGAAGCAATGTATGCTGAAGCTGCAATGACTTCAACAAGTGGTAAAGGCTACATCAGCTTATATTTGTGTTGAAGCCGAACGGCTGCGTTCAATACTTCGAGAAAAAATCCTCTGCGTTTTTGCCCCATGAAGTGAAGTTCCAATAAAATCTTTTTTAATTCGGGCTCATTGCTAACCAATTGCATGATCAGCTCAAGCTCTTTATCGTTTGCGGTTTCTTTCAGGATGTAGCCTGGTCTGTCAGGGTCTGGAAGAAGACTATCAAGCTCCGCAACCAAATACTCTTTGTCAATTTGATAGATTTCCGCAAATTGACTAATGGTTTGATAGGAGGGGAGGCTCTTTCCCGTTTCATAGCGGCTGATCGTGGATCGGTCAATTTTCATTAAATCCGCTACATGCTGTTGCGACCAGTTCTTCCCCTCACGCAATTCTTTTAATTTATCAGATAATGCCATTCTTTTCACCGCCGTTACAAATCGTTGCTTTTAACTTAACGGGAAAAAGCAGCCTTTAGACCAAATGTGCATAAAATACACGAATACGGATGAGGAAATTGTGCACGACGGTAGTGAAAACCTTGCCAGTAAAGGAAATCCAGAAATGTATCTTTAGAGGAAAAATGAAAAAAAGGTCGAATAGTATCTATAAATGTAAACAAATGTAAGATTCGGAGGGTCCTTTATGCAATGGAGAAAAAAACCTATTTGCTCTTTTCGAAACAGAAAAGTTCCGGTTTGTACGCGAACACCCTTTTCTATTTGGGGGAAATGCTGCATCCCCGGGAAATCAATTTGAGTGGAATCCCTGGCTTTTCAGATGCCCTGCACCTTTTGATGCTGTCACCCCAGAATCCCCCCTATCAGATGATTTCGCTCAATGACAACCTTCACGAACGATTTTACTTCCAAGATGAAACAGTCGAATTGCTTATCCATCCTAAGGCACTCGAGCTCATTGACCATGACGGCGAGCTGTCAAAAGAGGGTGCCTATAAAATTTTCAAGCATTTTTTAATAAAAAGGAAGGATCATATTTTATTTTTAGCCAACGGCCCGAATAGCAAAATCGTTGCCCTTCGGAAAAAACGACAATACCAACATTCCCACCACAAGAAGCTGTAAATAGGTGATTTGATTCACTCTATAAAACAGGAACGCCGATCCATTGGGGCGTTCCTGCTTCGGTGACCGCAACTGTCCTTATGAGGACCTAGCAACACGAGATCGCTCCGTGCTGGAATTTATGATAAATTCCAGCAAGACCTCACGAGGAACCTAGCAGCACGAGATCCTTCAGGTCATCGGTCGACAGCTCGGTCAGCCAATTTTCACTTTGAATGATTTGATCGTTTAAAAATTGTTTTTTCTCAAGCATGGCATCAATTTTTTCCTCAAGCGTTCCGGTGCAGATCAGCTTGTGCACATGGACAAAGCGCTGCTGGCCAATGCGATAGGCGCGGTCGGTCGCCTGATTTTCAACCGCCGGATTCCACCAGCGGTCATAGTGAATCACGTGGTTGGCTGCCGTCAAGTTCAGCCCTGTTCCACCCGCCTTTAGCGACAGCAAGAACACGGGAAACTCATGATTCTGAAACCGTTCGATCAGCACATCCCGCTGCGTTTTTGCCACACTCCCGTTTAAAAATGGTACCTCAATGCCAAATTTCTTTTTCAAAATGGCTTTGATCATTTGCCCCATTTCAATATACTGGGTAAAAATCAGGCAGCTTTCACCTTGATCAAGCACTGCCTCAACGAGTTCGATCAGCTTCTCCAATTTATTCGAACGATCCAGCAAATGCTGCGTTGCTTTTTCCTTTAAATAGAGCGCAGGGTGGTTGCACAACTGCTTCAGACGGCTTAGCATCTGCAAAATCAACCCCTTGCGCTCGATGCCGGTCAGTTTCTCAATCTCGGCGAATGTGTCCTGCACAAGCTGCTCATATAGGGAAGCCTGTTCAGCTGTCAGTGGGCAATATTCTTTTTGCTCCTGCTTATCCGGCAGATTGAGCGCAACTTCTTCGTCCTTTTTCGTGCGGCGCAAAAGGAACGGCCGAATCAAGCCTTGCAGCTGGCGCACCTTGTCTTTGTTCTCATCCTTTTCAATCGGAATGACAAATTTTTTCTGGAAATTCCCGAGGCTCCCCAAATAGCCGTGATTGGTAAAGTCGAAAATCGACCAGAGCTCAGTAAGGCGGTTTTCCATCGGTGTTCCCGTCAGCGCAATATGATGGCCGCCCCGCAAGCGCCTTACCGCCCTTGATTGCTTTGTCTGCGGGTTTTTAATATTTTGCGCTTCATCGATGGCAATCGTGCTCCACAGCATTGACTCGAATTCCTCGGTATCAAGATGGCTCAAGCCATAGGAGGTAAGCACAACATCGGCATTTTGCGCTTTTTCAGCAAAAGAAACGCCCTTCAAGCGGTTCGATCCGTAATGCAAATAGACGTCCATCCCAGGCGCAAACCGCTCCAGCTCCTTTTGCCAGTTGCCAAGTACCGATGTTGGACAAATAATCAGCGCGGCCTTTGTTGGTGTTTTTGCTGCTTGGTGTTGTCCGTCTGCTGCTTGCTCGGCGGAAGCAACGGTTTCTTGAAGGTCGATATTGCCGCCAGCTGAATCGGGAGCGGCCGCCATTGAGACTTTTCCCCGTTTTTTTGCGGGTTTGCGCCGCGGCCGTTCGCCGCCATTCATCTCCGCAAAAACGTCTGGTGCGGGCTGTTCTTTTACCATCAGCAAATAGGAGATCAGCTGCACGGTTTTGCCAAGTCCCATGTCATCGGCAAGGGTGGCACCGAATCCATGTTGGCGCAAAAACCAGAGCCAGCTCATGCCTAGCTGCTGATAGGGTCTCAAGTCACCGTGCAGCCCGGCTGGCACCGGCTGAAGCGGAATTTCCTTGATTTCGGAAAGCTGCTTGATCATTTGTTTCCACTGGCGGTTCAGTTCAATTTGAATTTTGGCAAAAGCTTTCGGATTTTCAAGCTCTTCCTCGGTTGGAGCGGCTTCGACAAGCTCCTGCTCCAGCAAATCGCGAACATGCAGTCCTTCTTTTTCCGCTTTTTTCATCAGTTCTTGGATTTGCCGGATAAACTGCGGATCAAGTTTCACCCAACGGCCGCGAATGTAGACAAGCCGCCGCTTTTCCTCAACCAGTCCGCGGAATTCCTCCTCGGACAGGTCGACGCCGTTCATCGAAAAGCGCCAGTTGAAATCAAGCATCGCCTGCAAACCGACAAATGACGGCCGATGGCTCGATGTCCCTTTCAACGCCGCTTTCACTTTCAAATTGGCGTTCTTCATCTCCTGCCACCACGCAGGCAGGAGAATCTCGATATCCAAAGCCACAAGCGTTTCACTCGCCTCGGTCAAAAACATCCACGCTTCTTCTTCCGTTAACTGCGACTTGATTCGGTCAGGTGCTGCGCCAATGGAGTTGGATGCAAGCCGCCCAGGAGCACCGTCAATGGAACTGGATGCAAGCCGCCCAGGAGCTTCGTCAATGGAACTGGATGCAAGCCGTTCTGGAGCACCGTCAATGGAAACGGAATCAAGCCGCTTGGTGGCACCACCAGTTGAATGGGATGCAAGCCGGTCAGGAGCATCGTCCATGGAATTGTCCGCAAGCTGCCGGGTGGCATCGTCATCTCGCAGCCACGGGATCAGCTTTGCCCAGCGCGCTTGCTCGCGGTCCGCCTTCTCCAAATGCGGACGCCAGCTTGCCGGCTGTTTTCGATCATCAAGACCGTACGTTGCATCTGGATTTTTTTTGCTTCGTAAAAATACTTCGAGACTCCAAGGCCCTGCGCCATCAATCGGTTCTTCCAGACGCAGGCCGATGGTGAAAGGCGCTCCGCTATCCTTGATGCCCACCCATTCAAGCCAGCTGTCCTCATCAAAATAATGCGCCAGATCTGCGCCCGAAATCGTTTGCTTTTTCAACAACTCAAGCTTGGGTGCAAACAGCTCTTTCATTGCCGGATTGCGTGTCAAATACGCATCGAGCGCCCGGTTGTACAAATTGAAAAGGAACGGCTGAACGGATTCGGAAGGGGAGGGAAGCGACTGCTGCCAAAATTCAGCGCTGAACTCATTCTTCACCTGCTCGGGCAGACGCCAGCGAAAGTGACCTTGTTCCCAGACGGCAAAATCTGGATACCAGTTGTTTTCGACAATTCCTTCATAGAGGGCATGTGAGGCCGCCAGACAAATCTCAGCCGTTTCGCTCCAGTCCCATTGAATAAAGTGGTTGAAGGACTCCTTCGCGAATAATGTGACCAGTTGCCAGCCACTCAACGCGAGACCATCAAGATTATTTTCGGTTTTCTCCTCCAGTACCGTGCCAAAGTAGCTTTCTTCATGCTGGCTGAAAACAAGGTTCTTCCACTGGGCAGCCGGCAAGTAATAGCCATTTTCGTCCTGGGCCGTAAGCAAGTAGCTACCCTCCTCTAATTCATTTATCCGCAATTTTAAAAATCTCGATTTGAGCATCGATTCCTATACTCCTTTTTTACTCTTCCAGCAGTTTGCTGCGGCGGCACTCTTCATGGAAGGCGCGCAGCCGCTTTGTTTTGTCAATCAAGTGGTCAAAAAAGAACTGCCAGTCGTCGAGGCGTTTGGCTTTCTTGTACAATGTTCGCAGTTTCTTTAAATACCGAACAGCCGTCCGATAGCTCTGGCGGTTCTTCAGCTCAATCGCGCGTTGGGCCGACTGATGCAGCAGTCCGAACAATACCTCAGGCTGTGCTTTTTCAATTATCTTCACCCGATCCTTCGGCAAGTCTGAAAAATCAACGCCAATAAACGCGTAAAGCTCGCTCCAGCGGTCGTACTGGCCGCGTTGAAACAGCAAATACTCATACTCCGAAAACGAATACGGGAGCATTTGTCCCAATGCGCGTTCATACAAATCCGCGCGGCCCATTTCTCCGCAATATGGAGCAATTGCCTTGATCGCGAGCCGCGTGAAGCTTGTGCACGCATAATAATTTTCAAGAGCAAGCAAATATCCTTTAACTTTTTGCAAAAACAACTCAATCATAGGGCCGACTCGCTTCCACGCATTTTGCTGTGTCAGGAGATCAATCCAAAACAGCATGTACGGGGTTACAACGGCGTCCTCTATTTCCTCCAGTAACTTGAGTGCCTGTTCATCTGCGTCCGTCAGCATTCGCAAATGAATCGCGGCGATTAGGAGCGGGAGGGGATTGGCTTGCTCATGCAATCGCCTCAGTTCCTGTTCAATCCGTGTCAACTCAGCTGTTCGCCAGGCATTTTTTCGAAAAAAATCGGTCCATAACAGTTGATACAGGGACGTGCGCTCGTACGACAGGCTTGTTGCGCATGTGAGCAGGCCAAAGGCGTCGTCCTTGAATTGTTCTAAATGGGCATCGAAGGCGAATGGCAGTGCCTGGTGGCCCATTTTGGCAAGGAGTTGTTCGGTGTCGTCTGTGAGCTGGTGAAACAAGTGGAGATAGGTACGTTTCACGGCTTCTTCGGTGTGGCCGAGTTCCTCGCTTAGGGTTGCGAGTTTTTGAAATGAAAGGACATTGGCGATCAGTTCATAGAGCATGCGCCATTTTTGCTCGAGCGGCGCACTTGCTTTGATGCGGCGCCGGTATATTTGGAAAAGTTCAGCGATTACGTAGGGGCTCATGTTTGCTTTTTCGCGCAGCAGTGAGTCAAAGCTTTCTGCAAACGATTGTACCCAATGGTTGTAATCGGCTGGCAGGGTATTGTTTGCTTTTACTAAGTCTTTCGCCTTTTGGACACCCCATTTGGTGATTTGTGCTGTTTCCCGAACGGGCTCGCGCCACTCTTCGACCCATTCAGCGACGCTTCTGGCGGTTGCGTAGGCCGCAAAAAATACGGCAATCTGGTGGCGGCATACGCCTTCTGTCGGACAGGAACAATCGCTCATTGGAAAAAAGGACAAATCCAGTTCCACTTTTGCTGGCGTCACATCCTGCACCGTCGCTGCCAGTACATCTTTATTGATAAATCGGAGGTGCGACACCATCCCTTGTCGGTACAGCATCAAACCTGACTGTACCATCTTTACATCCTCTGACCGGTACGGGTCCAGCACCTCCCGCAGTGCCTCACTTGTACTCGCCAACATTGGATTCACACCATCAACCTCCCATACCGCACAAAAATTCATATTTCTTTATTATATCCTAAAATGGAAGTTTCGGCGAGGGGCGGAGGGGAACACCGGGGTACACGGGTGGCGGTGGCGGTTCACGTGTTTTCGTGTTTTCGTGAGAATTGTCCCGCTATTCGCTTTCGCTTGATGTCATTAAGCATTCCAATAATGAAATGTCTACCTTTTTAAAAATGGATGTATTGTTTTTGACAGGCCGGTAATAGTGCAGCGGAACGGTTTGTTGTCGATTGTTGTTGCCAGATTTCAAAATCCAAAACCAAGAACAATTACCCCTAGTCGAAAAACCCCCTCTCATTGCCAGTTTGCTGGATGTAAGGGTCTCTTTCGGAAGCCTAGAAAAACTTAAGGAGAGATTTTTCCGGAAAAAGCAAACTTTAGGAGCGGAAATGAATGGTTTATGAGCATATCAATAGGGATTCAAAGTCTTGGAGGTCAATAAGAAGGGTTCATAGAGCCCTTTGGTGATGAAAAAAGGAGGGAGAGGTCAATAAGAAGCGTTCATAGAGCCCTTTTGCGATGAAAAAGGAGGGTAGAGGTCAATAAGAAGGGTTCATAGAGCCCTTTTGCGATGAAAAAGGGGGAGAGAGGTCGATAAGAAGGGTTCATAGAGCCCTTTGGTGAGGAAAAAGGGGGAGAGAGGTCGATAAGAAGCGTTCATAGAGCCCTTTGGCGAGGAAAAAGGGGGGAGAGGTCAATAAGAAGCGTTCATAGAGCCCTTTGGTGATGAAAAAGGGGGAGAGAGGTCAATAAGAAGGGTTCATAGAGCCCTTTGGTGATGAAAAAAGGAGGGAGAGGTCAATAAGAAGAGTTCATAAAGCCCTTTGGTGATGAAAAAAGGAGGGAGAGGTCAATAAGAAGAGTTCATAGAGCCCTTTGGTGATGAAAAAAGGGGTGGAGAGGTCAATAAGAAGCGTTCATAGAGCCCTTTGGTGATGAAAAAGGGGGAGAGAGGTCAATAAGAAGCGTTCATAGAGCCCTTTGGTGATGAAAAAAGGGGGGAGAGGTCAATAAGAAGCGTTCATAGAGCCCTTTGGTGATGAAAAAGGGGGGGAGAGGTCAATAAGAAGCGTTCATAGAGCCCTTTGGTGATGAAAAAGGGGGGGAGAGGTCAATAAGAAGCGTTCATAGAGCCCTTCGGTGATGAAAAAGGGGGGGAGAGGTCAATAAGAAGCGTTCATAGAGCCCTTTGGCGATGAAAAAGGGAGGGAGAGGTCAATAAGAAGGGTTCATAGAGCCCTTTGGTGATGAAAAAGGGGGAGAGAGGTCAATAAGAAGCGTTCATAGAGCCCTTTGGCGATGAAAAAGGGAGGGAGAGGTCAATAAGAAGGGTTCATAGAGCCCTTTGGTGATGAAAAAGGGGGAGAGAGGTCAATAAGAAGGGTTCATAGAGCCCTTTGGTGAGGAAAAAGTGGGAGAGAGGTCGATAAGAAGGGTTCATAGAGCCCTTTGGTGATGAAAAAGGGGGAGAGAGGTCAATAAGAAGGGTTCATAGAGCCCTTTGGTGAGGAAAAAGTGGGAGAGAGGTCGATAAGAAGGGTTCATAGAGCCCTTTGGTGATGAAAAAGGGGGAGAGAGGTCAATAAGAAGGGTTCATAGAGCCCTTTGGTGAGGAAAAAGTGGGAGAGAGGTCGATAAGAAGCGTTCATAGAGCCCTTTGGTGATGAAAAAGGGGGAGAGAGGTCAATAAGAAGCGTTCATAGAGCCCTTCAACAGTGAAAAAACAAGCCAACAGTCAATAAAAAAATTCTTATTTCCCCCGATTTCTAAAGTTAATAGGGTACCACTAAACGCTAAAAAAATTCATAGTACCGAATAAAAGAGGATACCTCTTTTCGATTACTATGAATACGCAGTCCCCTATGGCAATCCTTCACTCATAATAAGTATATTTTTTATTTCCCAAAGTTTGATAATTTCCCTTTAAAACCCGTCTGAATGCCTTTTTTGACACAATCCCCTCACACCAGTCAAAAACAAGATTTGTGGTGATTTTCGCATCAGGAAAAAGCAATTGGAGTTCTTTTACATTCCGCAATACGGCGGAGTCCATTTTTTCATGCGCCCCACAACAGGGACAGACCAGGTTATCCCCCCCATTCACTAAATACATAAATGAATAACACGTGCCGCAAAGGATGCCCTTTTTAAGATCGCCGAATCTATAGCGGCGCACCCGGAGGAAGGGATCGTCAATTTGATGCAAGGAAACCAGTTTCTCGGCCAGATTGTAATGCAATGAATTTAATGTTGATGGAGCCATGCTGTAATTTTTCATAAAAGCATTGATTTGGGTTGGCATGATGAGGGGCACGTCGAGTGGAGCTTGATATAGGGTAAACTCGGGGTTGATAAACACCACATGTTGGATAATGGGAAGATGGAATCCGTAACTTTCAATCAGCTTTCGCAACAAGAATTCGCTTCTTTTCACTTGGTCGAGCGGATTGCTAATTTCCTTTCGCGGATTGACTCTGCAGATTTTGCCATTTTCATAAATATAGTTGCCTTCAAGATTTTTTATTTCAAAAAGATGAATCCATTCCTGAATGATTCCAACGGTGTCAATTTGGAATTTTCTTCCGTCCACTTCGAGCAGCAAGTCATTTAAAATGAGGTGGCCAGCAGGAAGTTTGTCAGTGTGCTGATCAAACATCAA
This sequence comes from Neobacillus sp. SM06, assembly GCF_050496765.1. Lineage (NCBI taxonomy): Bacteria > Bacillati > Bacillota > Bacilli > Caryophanales > Bacillaceae > Neobacillus > Neobacillus sp. SM06. The sequence goes on along the minus strand of NZ_JBNWEO010000019.1, from coordinate 5,660 downwards.
TTCGCCTTTAAAGCCTTTTTCTAGATTTAAAAAGTGCTGTTTTTCATCCTTTGTCAACTTCATTCGAGCATTTAGAAATCGCCAAATTTTGATCTCGTCTTTTTCGACACGAAGTTTGTAAGCCATGTTCCACTTCCTTTCTAGTTAAACCATACAACAAATTGCGACATAAGTGTGTGAATTTTTTGTTAAAATTGTCGACTCGATCACCGTCCGGGATTGTCACTCTCTTTTTCATAAAATCGAATAAGATACACCAGACATCTCGAGATGTTTTGTGAAAATTACCAACACAATCACTATTCGGTGTTGTCACTCTCTTTTTAATTTACAAATGCGTGGTCCAACTCCACCGTCTTTAGACGGTATACGCTTTTAGCCTTCCCATTCCATGTCCATACTTGAAAATGAGGTGAGAGTATGGATGGATATAAAAAAAGTAGTCATGATGTTTACAACATCAAGTATCATGTCATATGGGTAACAAAATATCGATATAAAATCTTATATGGACCCATTGCAATAAGAACGAGGGAACTAATAAGGCAAGGGTGTGAAGCAAGAGGCATTACGATCTTGCAGGGAAGCGTAGGGAAAGACCATATTCATTTATTATTGTCATGTCCTCCAAGTCTTGCACCTAGTAAAATTCTGCAGTACTTAAAAGGACGATCATCAAGACTTTTGCAGGACGAATTTGCAGAATTGAAAAAAAGATATTGGGGGCAACATTTGTGGGCGAGAGGCTATTTCTGTGCCACAGTTGGAACAGTGACGGAAGAAATAATAAGAAACTATATAGCAAACCAATTCAATGAAGAAAAGAACGAAATATTCAAGATTGAAGAATGAGTTTAGTCTAATTTAGTATGCTTAAGCCTAGGCTCTTTAAGTGGACTTCAGTCTATATTAGCGACTTTAGTCGCCGGCATTTATGTCAAAATCCACCTGCTTTAGCAGGTGGTTGTTTAATAAAATCGTATAAGATACACCAGACGTCGCAGAATGTTTTGTAAAAAAATACCAGTACAGTAACTATTCGGGATTGTTACTTTTTTAAAAAATAAAATCGTATAAGATACACCAGACGTCGCGGAATGTTTTGTAAAAAAATACCAGTACAGTAACTATTCGGGATTGTTACTTTTTTAAAAAATAAAATCGTATAAGATACACCAGACGTCGCAGAACGTTTTGTAAAAAAATACCATCCCACTCACTATTCGGGATTGTCACTCTTTTTTAATATAGCCTTTGGGTATTTCACCAAAAAACGACAACCAAACCGCGATTCAGGACTGGTTCTCTTATTTAATAGAATGACATAAAATAAAACGCCAGCCCCGATCACCATTCGAGACTGGCTCCTCATTTTTAATAGAATCGTTTAAAACTATCAAAATGTGCTTTGTAGTATGGGTTGTCGAGGTTGGAGATGCTGATGCCCCGCTTTTCGTCGGCGTGGATGAACTGGCCGCCTCCGAGATAAATCCCCATATGGGAAATGCCTTTTTTGTACGTATTGGCAAAATAAACGAGGTCGCCGGGCTGCGGTTTGTCCACATAATAGGAGCGGTCGAAGTAGCCTGCGGCCGAGTAGCGTCCGATCGACTTTCCGCTTTTATTGAAGACATAGTAAATAAAGCCGCTGCAGTCAAAGCCGGAAAGCGTGCTGCCTCCCCAAACGTACGGAACGCCCATCACACTTTTGGCAACATCAAGAACCGACGAGGACGCCTGTGGTGCGGCAACGGGCGTGCTGGCAGCCATTTCACCCGATACTTTCAATGTTTGTCCTGGAAAAATTAAACTGGATGTTAGGTTGTTCCGTTTCATCAATTCGCTTACGGACATTCCAGAGAGCGCAGCGATTTTCCCCAACGTGTCGCCGCTTGTGACGGTATAATCTGCAGAAGCGCTTGGCTTCGTGGGAGCGGGTGCCGGAGCGCTAACAGGAACAGGCAGGGGTGCCGGCGCACGAACAGGAACAGGCGCAGGTGCAGCCGTTGATCCGCTGCCGGAAACATTTAATTTTTGGCCTGGAAAAATTAGATCGCTGTCAAGGTCGTTCCACTGTTTTAAGTCGGAAAGCGCGATCCCGAACTGGCGGGCAATTTTTCCAAGAGTGTCGCCGCTGACAACGACATACTCGGCCGTGGACTGAACAGGCGCAGGTGCGGCAGGTGGCTGGCTGGCCGGAGCCGAAACTGCTGAAGCTGCTGAACCACTATCTGAAACTTTCAATTTTTGGCCTGGGAAAATAAGATAGCCGTTGATGCCGTTCCATTGTTTCAAGTCAGAGAGAGAAATTCCGAACTGCTGGGCAATTTTGCTTAAAGTATCTCCGCTTACCACGGTGTAAATCGCCGTAGGTGCCGGGGCTTGCGCAACTGGAGCCGGCTGGCTTGCCGGAACCGAAACTTGCAAAACTTGATTGATGAAAATTAAGTCGGATGGAAGGCCGTTTAAATTCTTCAAATCTGGAACATTGGTTTGATATTTTTTCGCAATTTGAGAGAGGGTATCACCTTTTTGAACGGTATATGTATCGGCGGATGCGGTTCCAGCGTAGGCAGCTGAGGCAATCGCAGCTGTCGCCAGCGCTGTAACGACTTTTTTCTTCATGATTTTTCATCACCTCTGTTAAAAAGTTTAGTAGTTTCAGACACCGGGAACACTAAGTGAATGGTGTCCCTATTTTTCTAATATTTTACCATATTTATCCGCCCCGGCAGCAAGGTTTTTTCAAAATTTCATCACAAAAAACAAAATATTTACAAATAATTTGCAATTGATTAAAATGGGAGGAAATGAAGAAAGGAGATTTTTGTCAAATGGCAGGTGATAAAGACGAAAAACAGAGCCAGGAAAACTTTACCGAAATCATTCGAAAAGCATACGAAAATGGTAAAAACGATCAGAATATGACATTAACGAAACTTTTAGAAGAATTGAAGATAGATTTAAAGCGAATCGTGTGACAACACAGCGGGGTGGTTCGTCTGCTTTCAAGAGAACCGTCCCGTTGTTCGCTTTCGTTTTATTTTTTTGATAAAATATGAAATGAGGTGATTGGAATGTTTGGTAATTGGAATGATACTGGGATTTCTCTGAAGTTTTTGCAGGAGTTGCGGCAATTTTGTTGTGAAAACACTATGATAGATAAAGTGATCTTGTTTGGTTCGAGGGCTAGAGGGGATTATCGAAAAACGTCTGATATTGATTTAGCTATTTTTACCAACCATGCATCACATCAACAGCAAAATGTCATTCACCATTCCATCAATGAAATGTCCACACCTTTAAAAATAGATGTGTTGTTTTTTGACCGGCTGACAAAAGCAAAACTAAAATCCAATATTTTAAATGAAGGGGTGATTATTTATGAAAAAGGAGCGGGTTTACGAGAAGCTTGATGATTTTAAGCGTGCCTGTAAACGTTTAGACGAAGCCACAAAGCTTGAACCAGTAAATGATATTGTCTTCGATGGAGTCATTCAACGATTTGAATTTACCTTTGAATTGAGCTGGAAGCTGCTAAAGCTGCACTTAGAGTTTACAGGGATCGGTGAATTGCGGAGTCCGCGGGCAATCATTCGCGAAGCCTATGCCGCTGGAATAATTGACAATGGTGATGAATGGATCAGTATGATGGAAGATCGCAATAAAACGTCTCATATCTATGACGAAGAAGAGGCAAAGATCATTTATTTGAAAATTGTAAAAAAACACAACACCCTATTAAACGAGCTGGCAGTTAAACTGGAGCAGGAAATGGCTAAAATAAAGTAGTGGGGGTGCAGGTTTTTAATGGTCACCTTGATCAATCGCCACTAGGGAAATACTACCATTCGCGTTTATTTCGATGCCAATAAAAAATGCAAAGGGTTGCCCCTTTGCACACGATCGTACCATTCAGTTAACTCTTCAGTCTTGTTATAATGTAGTTTAGCTCCATATCGTGTTTGCCCATTTTCGAGCCCAAGTAATCAATGTTTACTTTAATGCTTTTTATCTCGTCAGAAGCGACATTAAACACTTTTTTGTTATCAATAAAGTTGCTGCGCCATTCCAATGTTAAGTTGTCTACTTTTGTTTCTAGTCGACCTTGTCCATCTTCGAGTTTTGCCATTCTCGTTTCCAGTCGTTCTTGCCCTTGCTTTAAATCTTTAATGTCCTGCTTAACGCCATTCAAATCTTGCTTAACATCGTTTAAATCTTGCTTTACCCCGTTCAAATCCTGCTTAACACCTTTTAATTCATGTAGGATTTGATTTAAGATCTCTTCCACGATCATCATCTCCCAACTGTTTCTTTTAGTATATCATATGAATGTGCATTACGATTTTCCCCGCGTCGAACAATCGATGAATTTTGATAAAACAGCAAAAACAGGAACTTTCATCATTTGCTAATCAAGTAATCTTCCAAAAACTTCGCCCAAATCGCATTCCCTTTTTCATTTGGTCCGCTTTGGTCTGCGAGCAAGTAGTTCTTCAACTCCGCTTTTTGATAGTCTGGCCACGCTTTCCAGTGATCGAGATACGTGATGCCATTGTCGCTGGCGTATTTCTTTAATGCATCGACTTGCAGCGGGTAGTACTTGGCGGCATATAACGGATAGGATGGCTGCAAGATAAAGGTCACATCCGGGTTCACCGCTTTCACGTCTTCGATGATTTTCGACACATTTGCGAGCGCGGTCTTTGTTTCGACATTGCCGTTATCGTTTAAAAGAAACGGTTCGAAAAGGATCAATTGCGCTTGCTCGGAGGCGATCTCGAGCGATTTTTTCTGGGCGACAAACTCAGTCGATGTTAGATCGGATGTTTGGATTGCTGTTTTTACGAGCTTTCCTCCGAACGTTTCTTCCAGTTTGGCCGCAATAATCTGAGCCGATCCGCGATCCGCGCCGGAACCAACAAATAAAATGGTAAATGGCTTTTTCGCCGATACATTTGTCAGACACAATTTCCGTTATTAGAATTCAAAAATTTACTATCATAATACTGATAAAATTTGGTTTGCGGGTGGTAAAGTTAACAAATACACATGTGTCCCCAAACATATTGGGATAGGTGAAATAGACTCTTGTAATTATAACCGAAATGTCGAGGTGGATTACATTACAGGATGTAGCTTATTATTTCGAAAAGAATTAATAGATTCTATTGGTCTTATGCATGAAGACTATTTTCTATATTTTGAGGAAACCGATTGGAACATTAGGGCAAAGCAAAACGGATGGGGCATTAGATATGTGCCAGATTCGATTGTTTATCATAAAGTATCCATATCCTCTGGGGGAGAAAATAATTTAGCTCCATATGTTGATTATTATCAACTTAGAAATTTGATTGCTATGATTTTAAGAACACAAAAGGGACTTATTAAAACAGTTTCTCTGGTAAATATTTTTACGATTCTTTTAAAGAAATTAATTAAAATATTTATCAAAAACCAAAACAGGAAATTAGAAAGAACAACATTTTTATTTAAAGCCGTAAACGATGGCTTCAAGCAAAAAATGGGGAATATGCTTAATAACTAGGTAACTAGTTGTCAATTTAAGTCAGGAGTACTATTATGAGTGTTTTGAGGAATAAGGTAGTAAATAATATTGTTTCTTTGCTATTCTTACAGGGGACGAATTACTTATT
>NZ_JBNWEO010000018.1:0-379402 GCF_050496765.1 Neobacillus sp. SM06 | reverse complement strand
AGTTAAGTCCTGCCTGCTGATTAAATCATTTCGAAGCAAGGCATAAGAGCCGACGATTTTATTTTCAAATAGGGCTATATAAAATCGCGGCAGATCGCTTTCAGTACTGCAAGAATTGAGCATGCAATCATAGTAAAAGCGAAAATTTTCTGGATTTCCCCATTCCAGCCAAAAAAAATCAACTGCTTCATCAAATAAGTCAGGACGATCATTAAGTTTAACAATTTCCAAATTTTTCACTCCTCAGCCTTTTTGGCTTAGTATGTCCCATCAACAATAAAGTTCACCCGTTGATCAGGTTGCTGCTTTTTTACATAAAGATCCTCCGAAACCATCCAATTCTCTTCCCACATGCTTCTTGCCCCTTCTCCATCCCGTTCAAGCCCCCGCTTCAGGCGAGTTTCCCTTGGAGTATTCACCCAGATGGTCAAATCATAGAAGCCAAAAAGTTCCTTACGGGTCGAATAAACTCCTTCAATCACCACAATGCCGGTTGCAGGAACAGTATGCCACTCGGCCATTTTATCCGTGTCCCAATCATATCGCTGATAGCTTCCGTTTTGCCCTTGAGTAAGTGGTAAAAGAAGCTGATTTTCGAGCCGTTCCCAATCAAAATCTGCTCCGATCGGCTTTACAGCAGGATCCGCCTTGATTATTTTTTCAGAAGGATGGTAAAAATCATCCATATGAACGATCGTACAATTTGTAAAATTTTTGGCCAAGTTGCGTGCCAACGTACTTTTCCCGGCACCTCCGCAGCCGTCGATGCCGATTAGCAGTAAAGTATGTTTTTTCGAAAGTTTATCTACTTCTTCAATCAGGCGGTCAAGTGAAATGGTTTTCTTATTGCTCATTTGGATTCCCCTCTAAATGTAGAATTACCTCTAAAATACGTCGAATTATCCTCTAAAGACGTCGAATTAAGGTGGAGATGCGTCGAATCCTTATCAAAACGCGTCGAATTCCTCTTAAAAAACGTCGAATTCCCGTGAAATCGCGTCGAATTCATTTTGAACCGTGTAGAACAAATGGGTTATTTAAAAGATACTTCCAAAAACAACGATATGACAATCCAAACGATTGGGTTTCTGTTATTGATATGTTGAACTCTGCAGCCGGATTATCTGAATTAATTTTAAAAGAAAAAGAGAATCTCACCTATTTCCGAATCATGTCGGCGCCGATCGACGGGAGAAAATTTGTGCTTTCCAACGTTATTGTCAACATGATTATCATGACGATTCAGGTCGTTGTCACCTTGACAGTCATGACAAAAGTGTTTGGCATCTCTTCAGGAATTCCATATTGGGAAATGACCGGTGTTATGATGTTTTTTTTCTCTCGTTTCTGTCGGGTTGTCCTTGGTGATTACTGCTTTTGCGCCTAGTTCCACATCCGCCGGTGCTTTGCAGAATCTCATCATTACCCCAACCTCTTTGTTGGCCGGTTGCTTTTGGCCGGTGGAAATCATGCCGAAAGTGGCGCAAAAAATCGCAAAATTTCTTCCGCAACGATGGCTGCTTGACACCATCGCAGATTTGCAAAAAGGCTACTCACTAAGCAGCCTATCTTTAAACCTGGCAACCTTATTCGCTTTCGCCCTTGTGTTCTTTTTAATTGCCATTTACAAGTTCAACAGGAACAACAATGTCAGGAGATTTATTTAAACCCGTCAAATTAGGAAAATCTCGCCAATCCCTTTATTAACGGCGAGGTTTTTTTATATTTCCAATGTCATAAACACACTATCCCTAGTAGATGCTCCTTCACCAATTCAGCAATTTCGGTTCCAGTTAAATCATCTATTCTTATTTCCATAAAAGCCCTCATTGCTTATTTTTTCTAATTTTTAACATTGTGTTGGCTTTTGTTTGAAATTCGTATGCCACTTTGGCTTCCTCTATGGAACATCCAAGATCAACAAGAGTTGCAAGTAATTGATCTAAATGTTCATATCGTTTTCCTTCCAAATCAACTAATGGAAAAATCCGAATTTCTTCTTTTGTAACTCTTAAAAACTCTTTTACCGTTTTGATATGAAATTGGTAATCTAACCGATTAGCATACATAAATAAAAAATGGGCTGAAAGAAGGAGATCAAATTGTTCATCTTTAAACGGCAAAGAAGGTAAAGCAGCAGAAATATAGTTAATTCCAAATTTATCCATATCATCCGTACAAGCAATTAAGGCACTTAAGCGATGTTTTTTTAGGCCTTCTATATCCTTGAAATAATCCCATTTATAATTACTTTTTGCTATTTCCATATTCTCCATCGCATGCTCAAGATCACGCAGACCTTTCTTTTTTAAGTCTTCACCTGAATAATCATATGCAATATCACAAGCCGTTACATTTAAATCTGACTTATTGCCAACAGCAGTGAAAGAACAAGCTCCTGCTGGACAATCAAGAATTTTCTTTCCCCTCAATGCTTCTATGGATAGAGAAAACATATCCAAATATTCTTCGAAAGTTCTTCCAATGAATATAATTCTTTCCAAATCTAACTTCGTACTCTGCTCAGCTTTTCTCATCTAAGCTCACCTCTATAATCATTTAGAAATTTAAGTCCCATCCCCAGCAGCACCAAGTCATTCTACATCATTTCACCATACACTTTTCAAAAACGAAACGGTTTGCCATACTTTATTAAGAAAATTGCCTAAGAACTCCCCTATGTATGCTTTTATCGCAAAAGGGGAAAAAAGGCTATCTTTTGTTGTTTTTCATTATTCTCCGATAAGATCAGGTTTAAGCAATCTGAATTTCATTTTCTGAAAGCAGAGCCTTGCAGGCACCATTTTTTCACAAAGCTAATTTTAAAATTTGTAATACATCATTTTCATGCAATTTAACGAAGTTGCCCAATGGGCCGCGCTCTGTTCCTTTTTTCGCCATTTGTTCCAGGTGTTCTTCCCCGATATTGGCTTCAGTTAGCCTTACTGGCATTCCAATCGAATGGAAGAATGCTTCTGTTTTCTCGATACCTTTTAAGGCTGTTTTTTCTAGATTGTTCAAATCAATCTCTACATCCCATACTCGATTCGCAAATTGCGCAAATCGGTTAAGATCATGTTTGTAAACATACTTCATCCAGGCTGGGAAAACAATTGCCAGCCCTGCGCCATGGGCGATGTCATAAATGCCGCTGATTTCATGTTCAATATCGTGGCTGCCCCAATCCCCGATCCTGCCGGTTCCTAACAAATCATTATGGGCGATTGTTCCTGACCACATAATCTCGGCACGCGCATCATAATTAGTCGGATCTTCCAGTACCGTATGGGCATTATTGATAATCGTTCTTAGCGCCGCTTCACATAAGCGATCTGTTAATTCCACACTTTTTTCATTTGTAAAATATCTTTCCAAGATATGCGCCATCATATCGGTAATCCCGCACGCGGTTTGGTATGCAGGAAGGGTATATGTAAGAATAGGATTCAAGATTGCAAATTTAGGCCTCATGGTTGGATGGCCTGTCGATCTCTTGTACCATCCATCTCCGTTCGTGATAACCGTTCCTTCGCTTGTTTCGCTTCCTGCAGCGGGAATGGTCAACACAACCCCGATTGGTAAACAATCGGTTACTTCCGCTTTTCCGTCAAAGAAATCCCATACATCTCCATCATATTTGACACCAGCTGCAATGGCCTTCGCAGAATCAATCACACTTCCGCCGCCAACAGCAAGGATAAGATCGATTGATTTTTCTTTACAAAGGGCAATCCCTTCTCTTACAAGGCTTACCCGAGGGTTTGGTTGGACTCCGGTCAACTCGAAAATTTCAATTCCTTGTTCAAGTAATGACTGAACTACCCGATCATATAACCCAGTCTTTTTAATACTTCCTCCCCCATAGTGCAAAAGAACCTTTTTGCCAAAAACAACCGATTCTTGCCCTACTAACTGCTCTTTCTCTTTGCCAAAAATTAACTTGGTGCTATTTTGGAAAACAAAGTCTTGCATAACATATCCCTCCCGAAATGACTTATTAACAATCTATTACTAGACTACCCTATGAAAATAACCCATGCAACCGCTTGCGTCTTGGTATAAGAATAAGAATTCACGTTTCCATTGACGGTAGAGCTTGATTTTTGAACCTTTCGGGCTTTGAGCCGTTCCCTCAGTGACCGCTAAGCAGACAAAAGACCAGCTTGTGTGCTGGTCTTAAAATGCTTAAAACACTTTTTCTCTTTTTTCTTCTTCGTATACACGTTCAACTACAAATTGCTTTAAAAGAGTTTGATAAGGAACATTTTTTATTGCGGCTAAATTTTGTAGACGGTCAAGCAAATCTTTCTCGATTCTTAGATTAACCTGTTTAGTGGATGAAGTTTTTCTTGGTGGTGGAAGGTCATCTTCCTCATCTTCTGGAATAAAACTATCTTCCAACATTTCTTCGCTCATAGCATGAGTATTCCAGAATTTAACCGTTTCCTCTTCCGTCATACCACTCGGAATTTCGATTGGGTCATTAATAATGATTCTACCTCTTTCATCATATAAAGGCTCTTTAGGAATTTTATTTTTGTTTTCCTCCATCTTGATTACCTCCTTCTTCGACTGTAAACTTTTCTTTCAGACTCAGTTGAATCCCACCCAGTAAAAGGTCTAAATTTATTACTCTTTTTTTCATATACAATGGTCAAAATGCGACCATCTTCTGTCATTCCTATTAGTTTTCTATTGCCATCATATGCATTATGTTTGCAACGGTCAGGGTCATAGAAAACTTGTTCAGCTTCTTTAGATGTACTATTGTGTCTTTGAATATGCCTTATGTTATGCCTATCCCATTCAAACTCCACCCTTTTTCCTCCTTATTATAACGTATATACTCTGATATATACATTATAGACCATAAATAATTAAAGAGAAAATTTTTCAATAATATATACGACTTTTCCTGTGTCTTGATATAATCAAGACACAGGAACAAACATTGTAGGAAGTTATCCATATGAGCACGAAGAAAATGCTTATAAGTATAACCAAAATCAAGGAGTAAGATATATGTTCGGATGCGAAAAGCAATGAAAAAAAAGGGGGAAAATGAAATGACAGTTACAATTAAAGTATTACATCATCCAGAAGAATGGAAAGAAGCCTTTCCGGTAATGAAGCAATTGCGGACTCATTTGAATGAGGAAGAATTTTTAACGATGGTGGAAAAAGCAGCAAGCTTAGAAGGTTACAAAATAGCCGCCTTATATACTGAGAACGAGGTTGTTGCCGTCACGGGTTTTATGCCGATGATTACACTATACAATGGTGAGTTCATCTGGGTTTGTGATTTGGTAACAGATGTACAACACCGTTCACACGGGTACGGAAAGGTGCTTCTTTCTTTTGTCGAAAATTGGGCAAAGGAAAACGGTTATGGCATTGTCTCACTTTCATCCGGCCTGCAGCGGCTAGATGCCCACCGCTTTTATGAAGAAAAAATGGCGTATGATAAAGTAAGCTATGTATTTTTAAAAAGGATGTAGGTTTCAAAAAGATCTCAACATGTTTTCAATAGTACTGTAAAAAAATACCCGCAGCCAGCAACACTGGCAAGCGGGTGTTTTTTTAATAAATTGAAGTAGTCGATTTTGACGTGTTCTCAATGATTTCCTTTACACGATGCAAGAAGCGGCCGCAAACAATGCCGTCTAAGATACGGTGGTCAAGCGACATGCACAAATTCACCGTATCACGAATGGCAATCATGTTATTGTTGATTACGACCGGCCGCTTTACAATCGATTCAACTTGGAGAATGGCTGCTTGCGGGTAGTTGATGATCCCCATTGATTGGACAGAGCCAAAAGTGCCGGTGTTGTTGACGGTGAATGTGCCCCCCTGCATGTCTTCGGCCTTTAGCTTCCCTGTCCGAACCTTTGCGGCAAGCTCGGTGATTTCACGGGCAATGCCCTTGATTGATTTTTCATCGGCATTTTTAATTACTGGGACAAAGAGAGCTTCTTCTGTTCCCACGGCAATCGAAATATTAATGTCTTTTTTCTGGATTATTTTATCGCCAGCCCACATCGAGTTAATTTGCGGGTATTCCCTTAGTGCCTGTGCAACTGCTTTAACAAAAAAAGCGAAAAAAGTGAGATTGTAGCCTTCTTTTTTCTTAAATTCATCTTTTAGGGAATTACGATATTCGACAAGATTGGTTGCATCCACTTCAATCATCGTCCAGGCATGCGGTGCTTCATGTTTGCTGCGCAGCATGTTTGCTGCAATTGCTTTGCGAACACCCGTAACAGGGATTTCAATATCGCCAGCTGCAATCGGAATGCTTAGAGCTGGTTCCTCTTGTTTCGAAGAGACTGCTGTTTGTTCAACCGTTTTCGGTTGTGGGCTATCCGCTTGCTTTGGCGTTTCATCCTGTACTGCATTTGGTAAATTGCCCGATTCAATCAAGCGCAAAAGGTCTTTTCGCGTAATCCGGCCGCCAGCCCCTGTCCCTTTTACTTGATTCAAATCGATGGCGTGCTCTTGGGAAATTTTCAGAACCGCAGGGGAGTACCGGGCTTTATTGCTCTGATCAGCAGCCAAAACTTCAGGCTCGGCCGCATTTGGCTTCTCTGTTTGACCAATAGCCTCAGATATCTCATCCTCTGTCCCCTCAACTTCAATGGAACAGATGATTTCCCCTACTGCCAATGTATCTCCTTCATTAGCAATCAATTCCTTAATTACTCCTGTAAAAGAGGAAGGGACTTCGGCATTTACTTTGTCAGTCATAACCTCCGCCAAAGGATCATATTTATTAACTTTATCGCCGACGGATACAAGCCAAGTGCTGATTGTTCCTTCGGTAACACTCTCACCTAATTGCGGCATTTTAATTTGTTCAATTGCCAATGGGTAGACCTCCTTATTCAAAACTATACAAATCTTATTGACCGTCGATACCCTTTTTACACCTTGATGGGCTTTATGAACGGATCTTATTGACAGCGAACACTTTTTTCTAAAAATCTCACAACAAGATTTTCTGTAGAAGGTAAATAATGATTAAAACTCTGCCAACTCGCGCATCGCTTTTTCCACTTTTTCAGGATTCACCATGAAAAACTTTTCCATCGTTGGTGCATAGGGCATTGCCGGGACATCTGAACCTGCCAGGCGCTTGATCGGCGCATCGAGGTCAAACAAACAATGCTCTGCAATAATCGCTGCTACCTCACTCATCACACTTCCTTCTTTCGTATCCTCTGTTACCAGCAGCACTTTCCCCGTTTTTGAAGCAGCCGCGATGATCGCTTCTTTATCGAGCGGGTAGACGGTTCGCAAATCGAGTATATGGGCTGATATACCGTCCTTCGCTAATTTTTCAGCGGCTTGCAGGGCAAAATGAACACAGAGGCCGTAGGTGATCACGGTGATATCCTCACCATCGCGCTTGATATCTGCTTTACCAATCGGCAAAGTGTAATCTTCTTCCGGTACTTCACCTTTAATTAAACGATAGGCGCGCTTATGCTCAAAGAAAAGCACGGGATCGTTGTCGCGGATTGCAGCTTTTAACAGACCTTTTACATCGTAGGGCGTAGAAGGCATAACAATTTTTAAACCAGGCTGGTTAGCGAATACCGCTTCGACTGACTGGGAATGATAAAGTGCACCATGAACTCCGCCGCCGTATGGAGCACGAATGACCAGTGGACAATTCCAGTCATTATTCGAACGATAGCGAATTTTTGCCGCTTCCGAAATAATCTGATTGACTGCTGGCATGATAAAATCGGCAAATTGCATTTCCGCGATCGGACGCATTCCATACATTGCCGCCCCGATTCCTACACCCGCAATCGCTGACTCAGCGAGCGGCGTATCGAGTACCCGTTCCCCGCCAAATTGTTCAAATAAACCTTGTGTCGCCTTAAACACACCACCTTTTTTGCCAACATCCTCTCCTAACACAAAAACTTTCGGATCTCTTTCCATTTCTTCACGAATCGCCATCGTAACCGCATCTATATAAGAAATTACCGCCATACTTCCTCCTCCTTACCTGTCACCATAAACATATTTCAACGCGTCTTCTGGTTCAGCATATGGGGCGTTTTCCGCATAATCCGTTGCTTCATTCACCATTTGCATGACCCGGTCATTCATTGTTTTTTCCAGCTCGTCACTCATGACACCCGTTTCTTTCAAATATGCGCCAAACGTACTAATTGGATCCTTTGTTTTGGCTGTGGCAACTTCATCGGGAGCACGGTAAGAGCGGTCATCATCATCGGATGAATGAGGGGTTAATCGATACGATACAGTCTCAATTAAAGTTGGCCCTTCGCCACAGCGTGCACGTTCTGCCGCTTCTTTAACTGTTTTATAAACTTCCAGCGGATCATTTCCATCAACTGTAAATCCAGGCATGCCATAACCTGCTGCCCGATCCGATACACGCTTGCAGGCCAGTTGTTTTTCAACTGGAACGGAAATCGCATATTGATTGTTTTCGACCATGATAATAACAGGGAGCTTATGAACGCCGGCAAAATTGGCACCTTCATGAAAATCCCCTTGATTGGAAGATCCTTCGCCTAATGTAACAAACGAAATGAAATCTTTTCGTTCCATTTTGCTAGCCAGTGCAATTCCGACCGCATGTGGAACTTGTGTCGTAACAGGTGAAGAACCAGTTACAATTCTGCTTTGCTTTTTTCCAAAGTGCCCTGGCATTTGCCGACCGCCGGAGCTCGGATCTTCCGCTTTCGCAAATCCGGAAAGCATCAACTCCTTTGCCGTCATGCCAAATGTCAATACGACACCTATGTCACGATAATATGGCAAGACATAATCTTTTTCTTTATCAAGCGCAAATGCTGCTCCGACTTGTGCCGCTTCTTGACCTTGGCAAGAAATGACAAATGGGATTTTCCCAGCGCGGTTCAACAGCCACATCCGCTCATCAACCCGGCGGGCCAAAAGCATTGTCTCAAACATTTGCAACACATTCTCATCACTTAAACCAAGTGAATGATGACGATTTTCAGTCATTGGTCATATACCTCCTATACATGTTCATGGAAATGCTCCGTGTTTAACCCCAGTAACGCCATCCAAATCACTGCCAAAACCGCCAATCGATTATGAATGGATTGCTTTACCATCGACAGCAAGGGCCGCTTCTCCAATTGCTTCTGACAATGTAGGATGCGGATGAATCGTACCAGCAATTTCCCATGGCGTTGCATCCAGTATCATGGCAAGTCCTGCTTCAGTAATCATATCAGTGACATGCGGGCCAATCATATGAACGCCAAGAAGATCATCCGTTTTTTCATCCGCAATTATTTTTACAAATCCATCCGATTCGCCAAAAACAAGGGCTTTCCCGATCGCGCGGAAAGAAAATTTGCCTATTTTCACATTAAAGCCTTTTTCTTTTGCTTCCTGCTCAGTTAAGCCGACTCTCGCTGCTTCGGGGCTGCTGTAAATGCACCTTGCTACCAAAGCATAGTTCATTGGCGCAGGATTTTTACCAGCGATATGTTCGACGGCAATGATTCCTTCATGTGAAGCAACGTGGGCAAGCTGCAGCCCGCCGATACAATCGCCAATTGCGTAGATATGCGACTCTTTTGTTTGATAAAATTCAGTTGTTGCGATGACGCCTTTTTCCACTTGGATTTCTGTATTTTCAAGTCCGATGCCTTCAATATTTGCCTGGCGGCCGATAGAAACAAGGATTTTCTCCGCTTTAAATTCTTTTTCGGTTCCTTTCACTTCGGCAGAAATCGTAACACCGTTGTCCTTGACAAATGTTTCCGGTAGAACTTTTGCGCTGGTGACGAGTTTAATCCCTTTTTTCTTCAGCAACCGCTGCATTTCTTTGGAAACTTCAACGTCTTCAGTTGGGAGAATTCGATCGGCATACTCAATGACTGTCACATCTGCGCCAAAGTCGGACAACATTGAGGCCCATTCGATCCCGATAACTCCGCCGCCCACAATTATAATGGAATTAGGCAGCGACTCCATTGCGAGTGCCTCATCTGAAGTCATCACATAATTCCCATCAATCTCCAAGCCAGGAAGAGTGCGCGTTCTTGATCCCGTGGCAATGATCACATTTTTTGGCAAAAGCATTTCATTCTCGGAACCGTTATTCATTTCAACCGAGATCGTTCCCGGCATTGGCGAGAAGATGGATGGTCCTAAAATTCTTCCGATTCCTTCGTACACCTCAATTTTCCCTTGCTTCATCAAATGCTGGACACCTTTATGAAGAGTATCGATTATTTTGCTTTTGCGCTCTTGAACTTTTGAAAAGTTTACTTTGACTTCTCCTGTAACGACACCGTATTCTTCACTCTTTTTGGCAGTTGCAAATACTTCGGCACTCCTTAGCAGTGCTTTGCTTGGAATGCAGCCTTTATGGAGACAGGTGCCGCCAAGCTTCCCTTTTTCAACGATTGCAGTTTTTAAGCCAAGCTGGGAAGCACGAATGGCGGCAACATAGCCGCCTGTTCCGCCGCCAAGAATGACTAAATCATATTCTTGTGCCACAATTTATTCCCCCAATTGCAATATTTACGATTGATTCGTGATTTGGATAGTACCAGGATATTCTTTCGCAGCTTCTTCGCCGCGCAATACTCTTAATGCACCTTCAGCCAATGCTTGAAGCTCGTTCTCACCAGGCTGAACAATCACATCAGCAATCCAATGAATCCGGTCGATAATCATTTTGACAAAATGAGCGCCATAGGCCAAACCGCCTGTTAAAATAATGGCATCAACTTTGCCAAAGAGGACGGTACTTGCAGCACCAATTTCTTTGGCTACTTGATAGGCCATTGCTTCATAAACCAGTTTCGCCTTTTCGTCCCCGTTTTTAATCCTTTTCTCCACTTCCACAGCGTTGCTTGTGCCGAGATAGCCAAAAAGACCCCCATTACCGACAAGCTTTTTCATCATTTCATCAAGGTAAAATTCACCAGAATAACATAACGAGACCAAATCTCCTGCGGGCACAGTGCCGGCACGTTCAGGGCTGAACGGACCGTCCCCATGCAAACCATTATTTACATCGATCACTCTGCCGCGCTGGTGTACACCGACTGTAATGCCGCCACCCATATGGGCAACAATGAAGTTCATTTCTTCATATTTCTTTTGGTAATCCTGGGCAACACGCCTTGCAACCGCCTTTTGGTTTAAAGCATGAAAAATGCTTTTGCGTTCAATGCTAGGAAAACCGGAAATTCGGGCAATCGGTTCCAACTCATCTACTACAACCGGGTCGACAATATAGGATGGAATGTTTAAACCGGAAGCAATTTCATATGCAAGAATACCGCCTAAATTGGAGGCATGCTGGCCGGCAAAACCGAATCGCAAATCCGAGAGCATCGCTTGATTCACGGTATAGGTTCCTCCTGGAATCGGCCGCAGCAACCCACCGCGCCCGCAAACAGCATTGATTTTCGAAAGATTGATTCCGTTCTCTTCCAAAGTCTCTAATATCGTCTTTTTTCTAAACTCATATTGATCGATCATTTTCTCAAACGAATGGGTAAGTTCGGCATCATGGCGAATCGTTTTTTCCAAAATGGAAACTTCATTATCAAAAACACCGATCTTCGTGGAAGTCGATCCTGGGTTAATAATAAGAATTCGATATTCTAATTCCGGCACGTTCTGACCTCCGCTAACGTTATTCTCCCTTTTCCTCTCCAGCTAAAAAGGCAAAGACGCTAATAAAGCTGATTCAACAGCCTTCCTAATCTGGATCATGAACGGCGCCGGCTTAAAATATCGTGACCGTTCCGTAAAAACTGGCTTCGGGCGTTGCGCACTTTTTCAATCCTTTCTTCTGCCATGCGATCGGCGGCAACATATGTTGGAATTCCATCGCGTTTTGAAATGGCAAGAACCGTCTCAATATTATCATAGATGAGCTCAACTTTTTTTAGCGCTCGATCGGCATTGTAGCCATACAGCTCATCAGCAACATTGATAACGCCGCCCGCATTGATCACATAATCAGGGGCATAAACGATGCCCATTTCATGAATCAAATCCCCATGGGTGGAATCCTTTAACTGGTTATTTGCTGAACCTGCAATCACTTTTGCCTTTAATTGCGGAATCGTTTGATCATTAATCACTGCTCCTAGCGCGCACGGGGCAAAAATATCGCATTCAACGCCATAGATTTCAGTTGGATCAACCGCTTTTGCACCAAATTCGGTTACAACACGTTGGACCGCTTGTTTGTTAATATCGGTAACAATTAAGTTTGCCCCTTCCTCATGAAGATGGCGGCAAAGGCTGTAGGCAACATTGCCAACTCCCTGTACGGCAATCGTTTTTCCTTCTAAAGAATCGGTTCCAAACGCGGCTTTCGCTGCTGCTTTCATCCCTTTGTAAACTCCATATGCGGTGACAGGGGATGGATTTCCGGATGAACCGAATGCAGGTGAAATACCGGTGACAAAATCGGTTTCTTCATGAATGATATCCATATCTGCTACCGTCGTTCCTACATCTTCTGCCGTTATATAGCGGCCATTTAGCCCTTGAATGTAACGGCCGAACGCACGAAATAACGCTTCACTTTTGTCTTTCCTCGGATCGCCAATCATGACGGTTTTCCCGCCGCCAAGATTCAAGCCGGCTGCTGCGTTCTTGTACGTCATCCCCCTGGCAAGGCGAAGTGCGTCTTCAATGGCTGCTTCTTCCGATTCGTACGTCCACATCCTTGTTCCCCCAAGAGCAGGGCCTAATGTTGTATCATGAATCGCTATGATTGCTTTTAAGCCGGATTGCTTATCCTGACAAAAAACCAATTGTTCATAATCATATTTTTCCAAATAGCTAAATATTTCCATTCTTATTGCCTCCCTCATATGCATCCTTATTTCTGTACAGAACTTAATGCTAATGCCAGTGAACAGAGTTTGTTTTCGGCTGTATCCGATCGAGATGTTACAACAATTGGCACTTTCGAACCAGAGACTACACCGCCCACTTTCGCTTTAGCAAAGTAAACAAGCGATTTATACAAAGCATTTCCCACTTCAAGTGTCGGTACTAACAAAATATCTGCCCTTCCGGCGACTTCACTTTGAATCCCTTTATGTTCAGCAGCAAAAGAGGAGATTGCATTATCTAGCGCAAGCGGTCCATCAACCATGCAGCCATTTAATTGTCCACGTCTGTTCATCAACGTAAGAGCGGCCGCATCAACCGTTGCCGGCATGGCAGGATTGATCGTCTCAACTGCTGCAATGGGGGCAACCTTAGGTAGTTCGATCCCTATTGACTTCGCAATGGCCACAGCATTTTCAATGATCTGTCCTTTTTGTTCCAAATTCGGTGCAATGTTGATTGCCGAATCTGTAATCAGCACAAAGCGTTCAAATCCCGGCACTTCAAAAACGGCAGTATGCGACAGAATGCGCCCTGTTCGCAAGTCATATTCCTTATTTAAAACGGCTTTAAGAAGAAGAGGTGTAGATAGATTTCCTTTCATTAACACATCTGCTTCTCCACCGCTTACGGCTTTAACTGCTGATTCAGCTGCGGTTTCTTTTGAGGGAACGTCGATTAGTATCACTTTCCCATCTGCCAAAAGATTTGGGTTCTTTTCCTTCAATAGTTGGACGATTCTTTCTTTATTGCCAAACAATAAAAACTTGGCAAGGTTGCTTGAGATGGCATTTGCTATTGCATCAATGACTTCTTCATCTTCGGCTGCCGCCACAGCGACTGTTTTTAAAGGGTAACGGGCTGCTCTATCCACTAATTCGTTCAGTAACAACGTCCTCTCAACCCCTTTTTTCAAAAAATTTCACTTTAAAAAACTTTCACTTAAAACGAATGCATAAATCGTGCCAAATTAAGAATCATGAAAACGCTTCATTCACCTTCGTTTTACCGTGCAAAAAATTTCATAATATGAAAATTATTGCATGCCAATGTTTTCAAGTTTGTATTTTTCCAGTTTGTAATATAGATTTCTCACAGACAAACCAAGTGTTTTGGCTGTTAACGATTTATTGCCGTTTAACTTTGACAATGTTTGTTGGATAATCCTGGCTTCATATTGATCAAGCATTTCCGAAAGTGGCTTGTCTTTAGCAATAGTTTCTATCCCCGCTTCATATGTACGTATTTCTATTTGTTTATTTTTCAATTCTGGAAGATGCTGAACGTCAATCAGGGTTTCGCCATAGTTCATAAAAATCATCGCTCTGCCGAGAATATTCTCAAGCTCCCTGACGTTTCCCGGCCAATCGTATACCAAGAGCTGCTTTAAAGCAGCCTCACTGATTCCTTCGACATTCCGCCCATAGTCTTGATTAATCTTCTGGATCAACCTTTCACACAGCAATGGAATTTCTTCTTTCCGTTTCCTTAAAGGCGGTATTTGAATTGGCATCCGGTTCAGACGATAATATAAGTCTTCCCTAAAGGTTCCCTTCGCAATTTCCTTTTCAAGATTCACATTTGTTGCTGCGATGACCCGGACGTTAATCGGAATGGCCTTTGTGCCGCCAACGCGCAGAATTTCATTTTCTTGCAATACCCTTAGCAGCTTTGCTTGCGTTCCGGACGATAACTCACCGATTTCATCAAGAAAAATGCTGCCGTTATTGGCTTCTTCAAACAATCCTGTCTTTCCGCCCCTAAGCGCCCCTGAAAACGCGCCTTCCTCGTAGCCAAACAACTCGCTTTCCAGCAATGATTCAGAGATGGCCGCGCAATTAACCCGGATGAATTTATTGTATTTTCGATCGCTCGCATTATGGATCGCATGGGCAAACAGTTCTTTTCCTGTTCCAGATTCCCCTCTCAAAAGGACAGTTGCAGGCGTTTTGGCCCCTAATTTCGCCTGTTCAATCGCGATAACCATCTCTTCGGATTGTCCGATAATATCTTCAAAAGTATACTTTGCTTCAAGGGTGCGGATGATTTGCCGGGCACGATGCAGCTCGCGATTCAAGCTTTTCAATTCCGACATATCGTGGATTACCCCAACGCTTCCTTTCAACTTTCCTTTCACGATAATCGGGGCGACGTTTACAATGACTTCCCGTTTTTTCGGGCCAACCCTCATCGGCACACCGCGTACCGCTCGTCTCGTCTGCAACACTTTCATATGCATGCTTTCGCCTTCATAAATATCTGCAGATGCGGGTTTACCAATTACCTGTTCTTCGGAAAGTCCCGTTAATCTTGTGTATGCTGGATTAATAAGGATTCCCTGTCCATTTTCATTCACAACAGAAATCGCATCATCGCTTGACTGAATAATGGCTTGAAGCATTGTTTTGATCTCTTTAAGGTCAGTCATCTCTTCCGCCAGCTTGACCACTTCTGTAATATCTTTAAAAACGGCAAAAGCACCGATGAGTGTTCCATTTTGTTCAATAATTGGGATTCGGGTTGTAATAATTTTCCGGCCATTTTCTAAAATCATTTCCTGATTGGCTTCCGTTCTCCGCGATCTTAAAATATACGGGAGCCGGCTTGTCGGAATCACATCCGAAACGTATTTGCCTATAGCCACAGCTTTCGGAATCCCCATCATTTCTTCCGCACGGGTATTAAACAAAATAATGGTTCCTTTTTCATTAATAACAACCATGCCGTCATCGGTTGAATTGAAAATCAAATCATGTATGTACGATTCACTATGCTGTTTTTGAAGCAACTCTTCTTTTTCTTCCATCAGCTTGGCAATCAAAAAAGCCACACTTCCAGGAATTAAAACCGTTTTTTTGCTTTTGGCTTCCCGAAGCTGCTTGAACACAGCTTCATCTCCTGTTACTTCAATGATAATATCAAGGTCTGCAGCTATACCACCCCGCCAATCTGTAGCCGTTTGAATCCCTTCGCTTCTGGCGAACAGCACTCCCGGAGCATCTATATTGCGATCAACAACCATTTTTACTTGCAGGACTTCAGATTCTTTTAAAATTTTTAAAATTGCCGTTCCACCTTTTCCAGCGCCGACAATCATGACCTTTTGCATTTTACCGCTCCTTCAGTGAATTTCCTTTGATTGAGAAATTGTTTTCACATAACGCAAAAGATAATATGCAATTTTTTTCAGTTTTATTGTAACTTTCTTTCTTCTTCTTGACAAATTTAATCGATAGATTATCATTTTTTGTAGAGTACCGTTATCTTATCCAAATACGATTGGAAAGGATGCGTCATGAAGCGTATTATTGCCCTACTGATATTGGTTGCCCCCGGCTTTTTGGCTGCTTACGGAATCAAATTAATGCGTGATATGGTGTTTGGCATCCAGCAGCCGCCCATTCCTTTTTTATGGCTGCAATTTTTAATTGGCCTTTTCTTTTTCATTGGCGGATTAGGCTTTGTTGGCGGATTTATATTGCATCGGGACAAAAAAAGAAACAAAGTCCAAGCAAGATTTTTGGAAAAAAAATAAAAGAGACTCCTACGGCCTCTTTGCAGCTTGTTTTCTTATTCGCAATGCTTTTACAGGGTCATCTGTAATCAGGGCGGTACAATTAACTTGGTAAAGCCGCCTCATCTCATCTTCCTGATTAACGGTAAACGGTCTTACTGCAATATTATTTTTTAACGCGCTTTGGATGATTTCATCCGGGGCAGCGGCAAGTTTTGGATGAATTCCTTTGGCACGGATGGACTGGGCATACACCCAAGGCATATAAATGCCTTCCACGTAAAGCGGTGCCGTTTCAATCTCCGGGGCAAGCCGGTAGCAATACACAATGCTATAATGGTTAAAAGACGATAAAATGATCCGATCCGAAAGCTCGTATCTTCGAATCAGTTCAATTACTTTTTCCTCCATTCCTTCATAGCGGAACATCCCGTTTTTTAATTCAATATTGCAAATGAGCTCGTTTCCCTTCAGCCATTCAAGTACTTCGGCTAAAGCAGGAATCGGTTCCTTTTTTATTCCTTTTTTATTGGCATTCAATTTGCGCAGTTCTTTATATGGAAAATCTTTCACAAAGCCGCTGCCGCTCGTCGTCCGATCTACTTTTTCATCGTGAATGACAACGACTTCGCCATCTTTTGTTAATTGAACATCAAGTTCAATCCCATCCGCTCCTGCTTTTTCAGCTTCGAAAAATGCGGTCATTGTGTTCTCAGAAAAAGCTGCAGAATAGCCGCGGTGTGCAACTATTTGCGTCATAACCTCGCCCCCTTTTGGCATTTCCACCAGTCGATTTTAAATCGTTCCTCTACATGAAACAGCATATTCCCAGGCAAAAACTGCTAGAACTTTATCAAGTATTTTCAAAGTTAAAAATGGGCTAGGCACTTCACCTGTTTACGAAGGATGCCATAGAAAAAGCCTCATTTTGCAGATTCAAAATGGAGGCTTCGGATGTTTCTTTATTCTTTTCAAGAAGCCTTATGTTCCAATCGCAATTTATCAGCGACCATCGCAATGAATTCACTATTGGTAGGCTTTGCTTTTGACATGCTGACGGTATACCCGAACAAAGAGGAAATCGAATCGATGTTGCCGCGGCTCCACGCAACTTCAATCGCATGGCGGATTGCACGTTCTACACGGCTTGCAGTTGTGTTATATTTTTTTGCAATATCCGGGTACAATACTTTCGTAATGGATCCCAATAACTCAATGTCATTAAACACCATTGAAATGGCTTCACGCAAATAAAGATATCCCTTGATATGTGCCGGCACACCAATTTCATGAATAATACTGGTAATGCTTGCATCGAGGTTTTTTGGTTTTGCTTCTGAATGAGGACGATAAGTTGTTGCTGGAGATTTCCTGGTCATCGTGCTGGCACTGCCGCTTACTTGGCGGATATGGTTACCGAGGTTTTCCATATCGAATGGTTTCAGGATGAAATAGGACGCCCCGAGTTCAACGGCTTTTTTTGTTACGTCTTCTTGGCCAAAGGCAGTCAGCATGATAACATTTGGCAGGCTGCCTTTTTTCATGTCGCGGAGCCTTTCCAAAACCGCCAGACCATCGAGATGAGGCATAATAATATCCAATACAAGAACATCAGGGTCAACAGTAGCCAATAAATTCAAACATTCCTGACCATTGTGGGCTGTCCCGACGATTTCCATATCATCCTGCGCTTCAATATATTCCTCTAACAAGTTGATCAATTCTCTGTTGTCATCCACTACACAAACTTTTATTTTCTTCAACGCGAACTTCCTCCTCAATTCCAATTATACTCTCTAATAAGTCTCTATTCTCTATTCTAAATTACAAATTCGACAATGCAACATAAATTCCTCTCGTTTTTTTATTTTTTCTTAAAAAGTTTAATAAATCTTTGTTTTTCTTTCGTTTTCTCCTTGTTTCGACTTTTTTCGTTTTATTTTGAAATTTCACCCGTGATTTTGTCGAAAATTCTTTAAGGACAGCAAAAAAGGTTTTTCTAACTGAAAAAAACAGGCATAGGGCCTGTTTTTTTCAGTTAACTCGCTTTTTCTGCCTGTTTATCATAAATGTTAATTCCTGCTTCTGAAAGCATCCATTCAATGTGGACACCGTAGCCGGAAGTTGGATCATTTACAAACACATGCGTTACAGCACCAACTAGCTTGCCATCTTGAATAATCGGACTTCCGCTCATTCCTTGAACGATTCCACCCGTTTTTTGCAAAAGCTTCGGATCGGTAACTTTGATCACCATTCCTTTGGTAGCCGGAAATTTTTGCGGAATCGTACTGACAATTTCAATATCAAATGCTTCCACTTTATCACTGTCCACTACAGTCAAAATTTTCGCAGGTCCTTCTTTCACCTGACTGGATAAGGCAATCGGCATCGGCTTATCCATGATTCCGTTTTTTAGCTCCTTGTTTAACTTTCCAAAGATACCAAACGGACTGTTTTTTTGAATATTGCCGACAATTTCCCGATCTGAGGAAAATCTCGCCAGCTTTTCGCCAGGTTCTCCATTGCTTCCTTTTTCAATCGAGGTTACTGTTGAACGTACGATTTCTCCATTTTCAACTACAATTGGTTTTTTCGTATCCATATCTGAAATGACATGCCCTAACGCCCCGTATTTTTTCGATTGGGGGTGAACAAATGTCATTGTGCCAATGCCTGCTGCGGAATCACGAATATACAAGCCCAGTTTATACACCTCTTCCCCTTTTGCTTTTAAAGGGGTCAGCTTTGTTGTAAACTTTTCGTGATCCCGGTTTATGACCATGTTTAACACTTGATGATTTTGGCCTGCACTCTGGACAATGGGTGCAACATCGGCCATTTTGCTTATTTTTGTTCCATTAATTTCAGTGATCATATCACCGACTTTGATTCCTGCTAATTCTCCGGGTGATTTTTTGCCTTCATCCGTGGTAACGAGGTGGTGACCAACCACAAGCACTCCTGCAGTGTTTAATTTCACACCGATTGATTCACCGCCAGGTATAACCTTAAAATTTCTTAAAACGTTTACATCGACCTTTTTAATCGGTATTCCCGCAAACTCTAGAAGCATTTCATTTTGACCTTGCTCGTCTGCTTGAATGGAGACGGAATGCGATTTTTGTTTAAGTGAGATACTGTTATTGTGATTCGAAAGAACGGCTGTAACCGGTGCAGCCTTTTGTATTGTGTAATTCTGCCCTTTAAAAACCGTGACCTGATTCGGAATCTTCAAGTATTGTTGAAAGGGCTGTAAAGAAAGTAGGCTTGCTAATGAAACAAGGAGAATTCCACCAATCATTTTTCTAAGAAGTTCCAGCTTCAAACTTTTCACTCTCCTCGCTTCTGTCCACTTACTTTGAAAAATGGCTACAGTTATAATTTTGCCTGCAAATTGGCCATTTATAACTTGCGTTTACATAAAAAGCTCCCCGGAAATGGGAAGCTTTTCAAATTTATTTATTTTCTTTTGCTAGCTGAAGCAGTTCTTTTGCATGTTGTTTTGTTAAATCGGTAATTTCCACCCCGGAAATCATTCTGCCAATTTCTTTAATTTTCTCGTCTTCTGCAAGCTTTGTGACAGATGTTTTCGTCCGGCCGCCTTTAATCTCCTTTGCAATAAAGAGATGCGTATCCGCCATCGCAGCCACCTGCGGCAAATGGGAGATACAAAGCACTTGGGAGTCCACTGACACTTTATAAATTTTTTCTGCAATCGCTTGGGCCACTCGTCCACTTACACCGGTATCCACTTCATCAAAAATAATCGATGTGACTCCTTGATGTTTGGAAAAAATACTTTTAAGCGCAAGCATAATTCGCGACAATTCGCCGCCTGAAGCAATTTTTGAAAGCGGCTTTAAAGGTTCTCCCGGATTTGTTGACAAATAAAATTCAACTTGATCCGCACCATTTTTTGTGAAATGCGGATTCACATGGAACTGTATTTGAAAAACGGTTTTCGCCATATAAAGTTCCTTCAATTCTTTATGAATCAGTTTTGTCAATTTGTCTGCCCATTTTTTGCGAAGGTCTGTCAATTGCTTTGCTTCAAGTGTTAAATCTTTTTGCAATGAAGCAAGCTCTTTTTCCAATTTGCCAATATGGGTTTCCTTGTTTTGCAACGTCTCGATTTCTTCTTCAATTTTCGCAGCATATTCTAGAATCTCTTCAATCGTTTGTCCATATTTCCGCTTTAATTGGTTCAATTCCGTTAATCTTTCTTCAATTTCATTTAAACGCATGGGATCGTATTCAAGCTGATCCAGCTCATTTCTTAAAGATCTGGAAACATCCTCCAAAACATAGTAACTGTTTGACACCGATTCAAAAACGTCTTTATACGTTTCATCAATGCTTGCGGCAGCCTCAAGATGTCCCATCACAAGCCCGATCCAGTCAAGCCCTTTTTGTTCACCTTGCAAAGCGGAATAACCAGATTGGATCGCCTCATAAGTCTTTTCAAAATTGCTTAGCTTCCGCCTTTCTTCGATTAGCTGTTCATCTTCATTTAATTTTAATTGGGCATTTTGAATTTCATCAAGTTGAAATTGGATTAAATCAAGGCGGTGTGCCATTTGTTGCTCGTTCTCACTTAAATGCTTTAATTTGGCCAAGGTTTGCTCATAACGATGATAGACCGACTGATATTCCGCAAGTGAAGGTGAAATTTCTTCAAATCCAAATTGATCTAATAGTGATAAGTGATTCGATTCATCCATTAGTTCCTGATGTTCGTGCTGTCCATGGATATCAACTAGCGTTCCGCCCAATTCTCTTAAGGTTGAAATGGTTACCAATTTTCCATTAATGCGGCAGACACTTTTTCCAGATCGGGAAATTTCTCTCCTTAACACAATCATGCCATCTTCAATCTCAATGCCAAATTCCAGCGCTTTTTTACAGCAGGCATGCTGTTTGCTATCCAATTGAAAAAGTCCCTCAATTTCCGCTTTTTCCTCCCCATGCCGGACAAATTCCGCTGAACCGCGTCCGCCAACCAGCAAATGGATCGCGTCGATAATGATGGATTTTCCCGCACCTGTTTCACCGGTTAAAACGGTCAACCCTTTTTCAAATGAAATCGAGAGCTTCTCGATGATGGCAAAATTTTTGATCGATAGTTCACTTAGCAAGGTAAACTCCCTCCCAGTGTTACAGCATCTCAAGGATCCGGTTTTTAATAACGTCTGTATCTTCTTCGGTTTTGCATATGATCAAAATCGTATCGTCACCGCAAATGGTTCCTAAAATTTCTTCCCAATCGAGATTATCGATTAAAGCGCCAATGGCCATTGCATTACCAGGCAGGCATTTCATCACTAATAAATGTCCTGCCTCATCGATGCGAACAAAAGCATCAATTAAAGCCCGTTTGAGTTTTTGCAGAGGATTAAACCGCTGATCTGCGGGCAGGCTGTATTTGTACCGTCCATCCGATAAAGGAACTTTGACAAGATGCAATTCTTTTATATCACGGGAAACGGTTGCTTGTGTAACGTTTACCCCGGCGTTCCTTAGCTCGTCGACTAATTCATCTTGTGTTTCAATGTCATTATTGGCGATAATGTCTCTTATTTTTATATGACGTTGTCCCTTATTCATTTTAACCTCCATAAGCGTTCCAACACTTTCTGTAAAAGATTGTTCTATTCATATGTTAGCTGATTTCGCCATGCTTGTACACGAATTTCATCGTTCCATTTTTAGCAAAAAGGATAAGCAACAATGCTTATCCTTCAGGGCTATGTTTTGTTTTTAAATCTGCATGAGCGGCAGCGACGACTTTTTCGGGGAATACAGGCAGTTGGCTTTCTCCTTTGGGACGCTCCCCTTCCCACTTTAAATGGAGGAGAAATTCAATATTTCCATCTCCTCCGGTTATTGGAGAATAGGAAAGATCCAACACTGAATAACCTTGTTCAATTGAAAAATCGATTATCTTTTCAATCACTTCTAAATGAATTTTCGGATCGCGAACAATCCCTTTTTTGCCGACTTGCTCTCTGCCTGCTTCAAACTGGGGCTTAATCAAGGCAACAATGTCACTTCCAGGAACCAACAATGTTTTTAAAACCGGGAGAATCAGCTTCAGCGAAATAAAGGAAACATCAATAGAAGCGAAATTCGGCATTTCCCCATCAAGATCAGCTGGTGTGACATAGCGGAAATTGGTTCTTTCCATCACCCGGACACGTGGATCTTGGCGTAGCTTCCAGGCAAGCTGGTTGTAGCCAACATCTAAAGCATAAGACATTTTTGCTCCGTTCTGCAACGCACAGTCGGTAAATCCGCCTGTTGAGGCGCCAATATCCAGTATTACCTTACCATCCACTTTGATTGAAAAAACATTTAACGCCTTTTCAAGTTTGAGGCCGCCTCGACTAACATATGGAAGAACATTTCCTTTTACCGATAAAGGTACATCCACATTGACTTTTTCACCCGGCTTATCTAGGCGCTCTTCATTTGTATAAACAAGCCCAGCCATAATGGCCCGCTTTGCTTTTTCACGCGTTTCCGCTAGGCCTCTTTCAACAAGTAAACTATCTAGTCGTTCTTTTTTTATTTTCATCAGCCAACTAAGCCCTTTGCTGTTTTTTATGTGCGAGAATGGTCAATCTTCTAACCGCTTCATTTGCTGTTAGTCCGATTTCTTCCAGAAGCGATTTGACATCTCCATGCTCAATAAACTGATCGGGTATTCCCATTCTGTCAATGACGGAATGATAATACCCATGCTCATGTGCAAATTCGAGAATAGCACTGCCAAATCCGCCTTGTAACACCGCTTCTTCGATTGTTAAAATGGGTAGATTATCTGCCAAAAGCTTCGTCAGTATCTTGTCATCCAAAGGCTTTAAGAATCTTGCATTGACTACTTTTACAGATATCCCTTGCTTTTCAAGGCGGTTTGTAGCCTCCATTGCCATCGGGATCGTCGTGCCAAAAGTGAGAATCACCGCATCCGTACCTTCTTTTAAGATTTCCCATGTTCCAATCGGAATTTGCCGTAAGTTCTCATCCATTGGAACGCCAATTCCATTCCCCCTCGGGAAGCGCATCGCAATCGGACCATCGTCATATTGTAACGCCGTATAGACCATATGCTGGCCTTCATTTTCATCCTTCGGCATCATGAGAACGATATTAGGCAGATGGCGAAGGAAGGCAATATCAAATACCCCTTGGTGCGTCTCACCATCCGCTCCAACAAGGCCTGCCCGGTCAATACCAAGAAAGACATTCAAGTTTTGCCTGCAAATGTCATGGACCACTTGATCATATGCTCTTTGCAGAAAGGTTGAATAGATGGCAAGGAAAGGTTTCATATTCTGTGTTGCCAGACCCGCTGCGACTGTTGCTGCATGCTGTTCCGCAATACCAACATCATACATCCGATCTGGAAACTCACTTGCAAATCCTTCTAACTTTGACCCTACCGGCATCGCCGGTGTGATGGCAACAATCCGCTCATCTTTGCGAGCAAGCTTGCGAACTGTTTCACTCACAAGGCTGCTCCACGCCGGCGGTGCGTTGACCGGCTTAACGAATGTACCCGTATCCATTTTATATGGGCCGGTTCCATGCCAGGTTCCTGTTGTATCACTTTCTGCCGGGTAATACCCTTTTCCTTTTTTTGTAATAACATGAAGAAGGACAGGTCCCTCCGTTTTTTTCGCATTGTTCAGTTGTTCAAATAGAGCTTCGAAATTATGGCCGTCAACTGGACCCAAGTACGTAAACCCAAGTTCCTCAAAAAACATCCCAGACACGAGCATGTATTTCAGGCTGTCCTTGATTCGTTCTGCTGTTGCAGCCAGAACACCGCCAACTGCCGGGATCCGTTTCAGCAAAACTTCAAGCTCGTCTTTGGCCCACTGGTATTTTCCAGCCGTTCTTAGTCTGCCAAGAATATTATGAACAGCGCCCACATTTGGCGCAATGGACATTTCATTGTCATTCAACACGACGATCATATCTTTTTTCTCATGGCCGATATGGTTTAAAGCTTCGAGCGCCATACCGCCTGTTAAAGCACCATCCCCAATAACCGGCACAATATAGGATTTTTCTTTTTTTAAATCCCTTGCAATGGCCATCCCCATTGCCGCGGAAAGCGAAGTGGAGCTATGACCTGTTTCCCACACATCGTGTTCGCTTTCTTGGCGTTTTGGAAACCCGCACAAGCCCTTAAACTGCCTTAATGAATCGAATTCGCCAGCTCTGCCCGTTACTATTTTATGGACATAGGATTGATGGCCAACATCCCAAAGAATTTTATCCTTTGGACTTTCAAAGCATTTATGTAACGCGATTGTTAACTCCACTACCCCCAAATTCGGTCCAATATGGCCTCCAGTAACAGACAGCTTTTCAATTAAGAATTGGCGAATTTGTTTGCTTAGCTTCTCCAATTCATTATTTGTCAGCCCTTTTAAAAAGGAAGGATTTTTTATAGACAATAGATCCATTGTTGGACCACTCACTTTCATACTTTTCTGTAGGGTGAATTGATATTCCCCTGTTGTATACTCATACAGTTCTTCAATGAAAAAGAAGCCGCTAACACAAACGTGATAACGGCAAGCATTGTTAACGTTTTCTTCATAAAATTATAACATAAATTAGAAACAGCCTCAAATGTCTTAATGATCTCGAGTTGCAACTAAGTCCGTTATTTCGTTTAACATAGTGGTTTTCAAGTTTGTATTCGCTAAATAGTATTTCGCCATTTGAATATGCTCAGCTAAGGCATTTTTTGCGCCAGCCATTGAAAGCAGCAGCGGGTAGGTACTTTTCTGATTGTCCCGATCACTGCCAACTGGTTTGCCGATCAACTCTTCATTGCCTTCTATATCAAGAATATCATCCTGAATCTGAAAAGCAAGTCCAAGATGATGGGCAAAAAGAGCCAGGTTGTTCAATTGCTTTGGCACCGCACGTGAAAGAAGAGCACCAGCAGTCACACAAAAGCTTAAAATTTTACCTGTTTTGTGAATATGGATGTACTCCAATTCCTCAATTGTGATTTTTTTTCCTTCCCCATACATATCGGCAACTTGACCGCCGACCATTCCTTCTGTTCCCGCAGCTTTGGCCATCTCGACGATTAGTTTGATTTTTGTCTCAGGGCTTGTATATTCTTCAGGAATGTTCCCCATCACTTCAAAGCTATAGGTTAACAATGCATCTCCGGCCAACGTTGCAATCGCATCGCCAAAGACTTTGTGATTGGTCGGTTTTCCTCGTCGCAAATCATCATTGTCCATACTGGGCAGATCATCATGGATAAGTGAATACGTGTGTATCATTTCGATGGCAGCCGCTGCCATTAACCCTCTTTTCGGATCGGTGCCAAACGCCTCCATTGTTGCAAAAAGTAAAAGCGGCCGAATTCGTTTTCCACCGGCACTAAGCGAATAAAACATCGCTTCTTTAATAACGGGGGGAGCATCCAGACGAGCAATCAACGTCTGCAACTCATCTTCCAGCAATTGTTTGTATGTTTTTGCAAAGACATTGAACAAAGCCTACTCCTCCTCAGCAATGGAAAAATTCTCTTTCCTTCCGTCCTCTGTTATCATTTGTGTTAATTGTTCTTCAACATTTTTCAATTTATCGTGACAAAGCTTTGAAAGTTCCATGCCTTTTTTGTAAATCGCAATCGCTTCTTCCAGCGGAACATCTCCTTCTTCCAGGCGGTCGACAATTTTTTCAAGCTGGCTCATTGCTTCTTCAAAAGACAATTCCTTCTTTTCGGACATATTACTCACCTTTCTTGATTTCTTGTACTTTGGTGATCAAACTTCCGTCTGTCAGCTGGATGCTTACGGTTTCATTTGGACGAATCTGATCGACACTCTTTACAAGCTTTTTGTCCTCCTGATATACGATGCTATACCCTCGCTTCATAATTTTTAACGGGCTTAGAGCCTCCAATTGGCCAATGATCCGGTCGTATTCATGCTGCTTCTTAATGATAATTTGTTTCATTACCCGTTGAATATCCTTTTGCGACCGGCCAAAACGGCTATCTGCCTGCTGAACAAGCAACCTTGGGTGGTTAACAAGCAACCTGCGTGAAAGTGCAGCTTGTTCATTTGTCTTTTTTTCGGCAAAATTGCTGACCCCTTTTACAAGCCTTTCGGTCATCCTATCAAGCTGCTCCAGTTTCTGTTCGTATAAGCGCTCCGGATAGCGGAAAGCGTAGGATTTTTGCAGTCTGGACAGCCGCTCGGTTCCCAGTCGCAGCTTTTCACTCGTCGCCCTTAACAAACGGGTCTGTCGCTGCAAAACCCGCTCCAGCATTTCATCGATATGCGGTACTGCTAGCTCCGCAGCACCCGTTGGCGTAGGGGCTCTTAAATCAGCAACAAAATCTGCGATCGTAAAATCCGTTTCATGTCCAACGGCCGATATGATTGGAATTCTTGACGCGTGAATAGCCCGTGCAACCTGTTCTTCATTAAAAACCCATAATTCCTCTATTGAACCACCGCCACGGCCAACAATTAATACGTCAATTTCTGTCAACGTGTTTGCCTTTTCAATGGCAGCCGAGACAGAAGATGCGCCATTTTCCCCTTGAACGAGAGCAGGAAAAACGAGAATTCGCGCAATCGGAAAACGTCTTTTGATCGTCGTGATGATATCGCGAACCGCAGCACCGGTTGGGGAAGTGATAACACCAATGGTTTTCGGAAACGGCGGAATTGGCTTCTTCTTTTCGGCAGCAAATAACCCTTCCGCTTCCAGTCTTTTCTTAAGCTGCTCATACGCTAAAAATAAATCGCCAATACCATCAGGGCGCATTTCTTTTACGTAGATTTGATACTGACCGCTCGGTTCGTAAACAGTAATTTCTCCTCTTAAGATAACGTTCATCCCGTTTTCCGGAAAAAACTTCACCATTCTTGCATTACTTGAGAACATCACAGCCAATATCCGCGCTTTTTCATCCTTTAATGTAAAATACATATGGCCGCTTGAATGCTGCTTAAAATTTGAAATTTCTCCTTTTATATAAAGGTCATGCAAATGGGGATCCGCATCAAATTTTCGTTTTATGTATTTGGTTAACGCCGTAACGGTTAAATAATTTTGCTCCAGCATAAACTGCTCCTCTTTCATGCTGACTTGTTTGTTCAATCCAATAGACTCGTGAAGTGATCAGCTGCTTGCCCTGCATCACGAATCTATCGCTCGTGCCCGCCTACCTTTTTGGTTATTTACCAGATTTAGCAGCTTTTAACGTATTGGCTAGCAGCATGGTTATCGTCATTGGGCCGACACCTTTAGGAACAGGGGTAATATAGCCTGCTTTTTCTGCAACCTCGTCAAATGCCACATCACCGCAAAGCTTTCCGGCTTCGTTGCGGTTAATTCCGACATCAATCACAACGGCACCATCTTTTACATGCTCTGCCGTAATAAAATTCGCCTTGCCCACGGCAGCCACAAGAATATCAGCCTTGCTCGTATGTTCCTTAAGGTTTTTTGTTTTCGAATGGCAGTACGTAACCGTTGCATCCTTGTTTAGAAACAATTGCCCGGAAGGTTTGCCGACTATATTGCTCCTGCCGACGATGACAACATTTTTCCCTGGGATGTCAATTCCGCTATCCTCTAGCAGCACCATTACACCATATGGAGTACATGGCAAAAAAGCGTCTTGCCCTGTCATCATTTTACCAATGTTAATTGGATGAAAGCCATCCACATCTTTAGCAGGGGCAATGGTATCGATCACTTTTGTTTCATCAATATGCCCGGGAAGCGGCAGCTGGACAAGGATGCCATGGATCGAATCATCGGTGTTCAGCATGCGAATTTTTTCGAGCAGCTCTGCTTCAGGTACACTTTCAGGTAATTCCACTAATAAAGAATACATGCCTGCTTCCTGGCAAGCTTTTTGCTTATTGGATACATATGTTCTGGAAGCATGATTGTCTCCAACAAGGATAACCGCTAATCCAGGGGTAACTCCTTTTTCTTTCAATTGTTCGACTTCTAAAGCAATTTCCACTCGTTTTCTTTTTGCAATCTCGAATCCGTTAATGATTTTAGCTGGCATTTCTTTTATCCCCCTATCTAAATATAAAATGCTTGAAGCAAATGGGTCTTCAGGAAAGTTGGTCCTTCACTTTTGACAAAACACCATTTACAAACTTGCTTGATTGTTCATCACCAAACCGTTTGGCGATTTCAATTGCTTCATCCAGCACCACGTTTTCCGGAACCTTTTCATCAGCAAATTTCAATTCATATACAGCAATGCGCAGCAAATTGCGATCAACTGTTGCTAACCGGTCAATAGACCATTTTTCAAGATTTGCCTTTATTATACCGTCAATCTCTGTTTGATGCTTTACAACTCCGTATACGATATTTGTAAGGTACTCGTCTGTTGCTGCGCCTTCAAGGACATGTTCGATGGCGGATGAAGGCTCCGTGCTGCTCACATCTATTTGGAAAAGAGCCTGCAGTGCTTTTTCTCTCGCTGTTCTTCTTTTCATACTGTGCTAACTCCTTTAGTTTTCAGAAATAGTTTAATTGCATTGTTGGAAAAGCTTGTCCGCTCCACAATCCCAACAAGATAGGACATCCGCTTTAGTACATAAAAAGATAATAGCATAACTAAGTAGAAATCGCACTGCTGCTCGACAAATTTCTTTAAAACAAAAATTTATTGTCGACTTGACCATTCTGTTAAAATGGGCAGAGATCAACCAAGCTCATTTACCGGCAGCAAAACAAAAGAAAACCAAAGGATTGTTTCCTTCGGTTTTCTTTATTTTAGATTTCTTGATCGACTTCCTGCTCCTGCTTTTGGCTTTCAAATTGGACGCCGACAACATGGATATTTACTTCTTCCGGTTCTAGAGCGGTCATGTTCAGAAGTGTTTGACGAATATTGTCCTGGATTTTTTGGGCAACTGTCGGGATTGAGACACCAAATTTCACAACGCAATAAACTTCTACCTTTATCCCTGTCTCTGAAATATCAACTTTTACACCTTTACCATGATTCTTCTTCCCTAGCCGTTCGACAACACCTGTAGCAAAATTTCCGCGCATTCCGGCTACCCCTTCGACTTCCGAAGCAGCAATACCAGCGATCACTTCAATGACTTCCGGGGCAATTTCCACCTTGCCGTTTCCATCATTACCTTGATTCATTTCTAAAACTTGGTTTTCGCTCATTCGAAACACCTCCAGCTATTCGCTAAGATTTCATCACATCATGCAGTTCAAGAAACTTCGTATTAAATTGTCCCTCTACAAACTTTTCATGCTCAAGCAGTTTTAAATGAAATGGGATGGTCGTATGAATGCCCTCTATAACGAATTCGCTTAAAGCCCGCTTCATTCTCGAAATGGCTTCATCCCGGCTGCTTCCATACGCAATGACTTTCGCAATCATCGAATCATAGTAAGGCGGGATCGTGTAACCCGGATATGCAGCAGAATCAATCCGAACCCCCAGTCCGCCCGGCGGCAAATACATTTTAATTTTTCCGGCTGATGGCATAAAGTTCTTTTCCGGGTTTTCAGCATTGATCCGGCACTCAATCGCCCAGCCATTAAATATAACATCCTTTTGGCTTAGGGTTAATTTTTCGCCGGAAGCAACGCGAATTTGCTCCTTGATTAAGTCGGTTCCTGTTACCATTTCTGTAACAGGATGTTCAACCTGGATCCTTGTATTCATTTCCATGAAGTAGAATTTTCGATTGCGGTAGTCATATATAAATTCTACCGTGCCAGCGCCTGTATAATCAACCGCTTTGGCCGCTTTTACCGCTGCATTCCCCATTTCTTCCCGAATCTCACCATCCAAAGCAGGAGACGGCGATTCTTCAAGAAGCTTTTGCAGCCTCCGCTGAATAGAACAATCTCTCTCACCTAAATGAATGGTATTGCCGTATGAGTCTGCCAGCACTTGGATTTCAACATGCCGGAAATCTTCAATATACTTTTCGATATAGACGCCCGGATTGCCAAATGCCGTTGCAGCTTCCTGCTGGGTAATATTGATTCCTTTCACTAATTCCTGTTCGTTTTTAGCCACGCGGATTCCTTTTCCGCCGCCGCCAGCTGTTGCCTTAATAATAACAGGATAACCGATTTTATTTGCAAGTTCGATCGCTTCATCAATCGTTTGAATAATGCCGGTTGAGCCGGGAACAATTGGCACACCTGCCGCACGCATCGTTTCGCGCGCGATATCTTTTGTGCCCATTTTTGTAATGGCTTCCGGACTAGGTCCAACGAAGGTTATATTGCATTCGCGGCACAGTTCTGCAAAGTCGGCATTTTCCGCGAGAAATCCATAACCCGGATGGATTGCGTCACATCCTGTTAAGGTGGCCACACTTATAATATTCGTGAAATTTAAATAACTTTCCTTTGATGGCGTGGGGCCGATGCAAAAAGCTTCATCAGCCAGCTGAACATGCAATGCTTCACGGTCTGCCTCGGAAAATACAGCTACAGTTTCAATGCCCATTTCTCGGCAGGCGCGAATCACTCTGACAGCAATCTCGCCTCTATTGGCGATTAACAGTTTTTTGATCATCTGCTACGCTCCTTATTCAGGCTTGACTAAAAATAACGGCTGCCCGTATTCAACTAATTGTCCATTTTTCACTAAAACTTCAACGATTTCCCCGTCTACTTCGGCTTCAATTTCATTGAATAATTTCATTGCTTCAACGATGCAAACAATGGAATCCTTGGTAACTTTGGAGCCTGGCTTCACATATGCGTCAGCATCAGGTGACGGTGATGCGTAAAAAGTGCCGACCATTGGTGAAGTAATTTTATGTAGGTTATCCGTATCGGCTTGGTTAGCAGTTTCTGTTTTTGGAACCTGGGCCGTTTCCTGCGCCACCGCTGTAGATGCTTGCTGGACAGGAGCCTGTTGGGCAACATGAACCGGGCTGCTTTCGACTGCTTGTACAACTGGTTGTGCAGCTGTGACCGTTACAGGTCCATTCTTCTTCATTTTTACCTTCGAACCTTCATGTTCATAAACAAACTCGTCAATACTCGATTGGTCTACGAGTTTTATTAATTCGCGAATTTCTTGAACTTTTAACATTTCGTTACACCCCTTGTCCACTATGCTTATTACTAGCTATTAATACTATACGATAATTCTTAACAAAAGTTCAATCCTGTTCTTTTATGCTATGCTCCAAAAAACATTTGCCTACACTCCTTCATCTTAATATTTTTCTGAGAAAATGTGAACTTCCAAGTGAAATTTAAACAGAAAAAGAAAGCCGAATTGGCTTTCTTTTTCTGTTAGCTCTTATTGTTTTGCTGGTTGAAATTCTACTGCTACGTAATTGGTTTCGCCAATTTCCTTTTTAGCTAGTTGGATAATGTCGTTTGCTTGGGCAGCTGTATGCTTTTTCTGGGATTTAACAATGATTTTGACATTTTCGCCATCAGCACGAACAAGCGCATCCTCATAACCCATTGTTTTAATTAATGTTTCTAGAACCTCTTCTTTTTTTGCTGTTTCATCCAGTTTTTTCATTTGATCAATCGCTGCACTGCGTTTATCAGCAGAAAGGTCGGTTGAGGCAACTTCTGCCTGCAGTTCTTCTTTCATTTGGCTGCGCTGGTCATCAAGCTGCATCCTTAGTGCAGTAAACGCATCATCGCCAGATACCGTGGAAACGACTGTTTTGCCGCTCTTATCCTGAATTTTGCTTGTGGCTGCCTTACTTTGATCCAATTGCTTCTTCGCTTTTTGTTCCACAGAAGCGAGGTCATTTCCTTTTTGCGGTGGTGTTGTAATATAATAGACTGACAAGACCACTACAAGACTAAGCATCGTTAATAACCAAACCGTTTGTTTTTTCAATAGCATGGACAAATTCCCCCTTTTAATTTTTAGGCACTACCGCAACGCGAAAACTTGGAACGTCTAGTGCTCTCGTAACTGCGTCAACAATCGACTTTTTCACTTGAATGTTTTCTGCTCCCCGGGCGACAACAAGCACACCGCGGATTTTTGGCTTTTTCGTTTGTACAACAATTGGCACTTCCTTATCACCATTGCGGATAATGACAACCTTTTCGTCAACCGATTGATCTTCAACTTTCCGCTGTCCTCCTTGCGGGTCTGTCTCAACCGTTGTTTGATTTTTGGATACCCGATCCTTTTCATAGACTTTGGCTTCCGTTGAATCAATCGTTACAACCACTTTGACATCCTTTACGCCTAGCATTTCATCAAGTGCATCTTTCATTTGCGTCTCATATTCATGCTCATAATCGGCAATGGATTTATCGCCTGAATTTTTGCTAATGCCAAACGCCGGAACATCACTCGGACTAGCAGAAGTCGTTTTAGCTGCTGGGAGAGCAGGTGCTGCCGCCTGTTTTTTAAAAAGAATATTGCTTGCCAGCATAAAAGCCGCGCCAATCAGTAAAACAAGAATCATATATTGGTATTTTCCTGATTTTTTATTCGGTTTTTCCGGGTTGGAAAGCCACTTTTTAATCTTTGAAAATGGTCCTTGTTGATCATCCATTCTGCTTATTTTTCCCCCCTTCGATCAAAACTTCAATTGTTGTTTCCTTCACTTTCCATTTATTCGAAAGAAATGCGGCAATTTGTTTTGAATCCTCTGTTTGATCTGTTGATGAAAGAGGTTTATTCGTGTTGATGATGACGGGTGCTACTGCTTCAACCGCGTTCACTTTGCTGTCTGGTTGTTTTAATAGAACCGAAACCTTCTGAAGGTTTTCCGGAAATGTTTTTTGACTGTTTTCATCAGGAATTAGGTTAATCTTCGTTATTTCCAATCCGTATTGTTTCATCAACTCCTCTGCGACATCCTTTTTTAGTTGGACAGCCATTTGTTCTAAAATATATGCACGCTCCCCAGCTTGTATTTCTTTTTTCTTCAATTCAATATCATTTTTTATATTTTTATCACTTTGATTTTGATATGAAGGAAAAGATGAAAGAGCCGTTTCAAAGTCAGATGAAATTAATTTGAGAATTGGCGCTAAAATAATCGCAATCAATAGCAGGCCGACAACCATCTTTACATATTTCTGCAGACTTGAATTGGGCAGAAGCATATCAATAACGGTGGCCAGCAATATAAACAAAATAATATTGGTTACCCATTCGATTAAAAAGGACATCCCTATCCCCTACCTCATCATGATCGTTAAATTCCCTGCGGCAACAATGACAGTAATAGTTAAAAAAAACATGAGAGATACAATGCCAAGTGCGGCAAAAACATAAATAACACTTTTCGAAATAATATCGAGGCAGGAAATGATCGAACCGCCGCCAAGTGGCTGCAAAATGGCTGCGACAAATTTATAAATGAACGCAATCATTAAAATTTTGATTGCCGGGAAGGCAACAATGATCAGCAAAATAGCCACCCCTGCAATCCCGATTGTATTTTTCAAAAGAGCCGATGCGCTTACAACCGTATCGGTTGCATCTGTAAACATTCGGCCAATAACCGGAATAAAATTCCCGGTAACAAATTTTGCTGTTCGAATCGTCACCCCATCTGCAACAGCGGTTGAAGCCCCTTGTACAGAAATAACACCAAGAAATACCGTCAAGAAAAGTCCCATCAGCCCGATGCTCCAATTGCGTAACAGTTGGGCGAGCTGGGTTACTTTATAATTTTCAGATAAGGTACTAACAATGCTTAATAATGCGGCAAGAAAGAGCAGCGGCAAAATCACATACTGCATCAAGACACCGCTTGTATTCATTAAAAATAAAATGACCGGATGAAAAAAGGCAGCGGATACCACTCCTCCAGAGGCAGCCATGATGGCAAGCAGTAATGGAATAAGCGCAAGTACGAACGAAATCATCGTTCCAATCGTTTCATTTGCATAGGTAATGGCGACATGGAAACTGTTGAGTGCTAGAATCACGAGCACCATAAAAACGATTGCATAGGCCACTTTGCTGACTGTACTTTTTTCAAAGGCATTTTGCAATGACTGCAGAAACAGGCTGAAAATCGTCAGCATGATCAATGACCCAAGAAGTTTGCCGTTTGCAATAAATTCCTGAAAGGCAAATTTCAATAACGCCTGTGACCATTGCTGAAAGGAAAACTTTTTCTCTCCTTTGAGAAAATCATAAAGACTTCCTTTTTGGCTTTCAGGAAGAAAACCGCCATACTTGCTTGTGACATCTTCCCAGTATTTTTTTAAATCCGTTAAATCCATCGTTTTCAGCTGGTTATCGACCAATTCCGTCGGTGAAAGAGGAGTTGAAGCATTTTGTGTATCTCCGGAAGCTTGGACATTTAGATCAAATAAAAAAAGCAACATTAGAACAATCATTGGTATAAACCGTAGCTTCTGCCTCATTCTGGTGCTTCACCTCATTTGAACTAGATTAGCTTGGAATCAGTTTCATAATCGTTTCAATTAGGACTGTTAAAATTGGAATCGCCATTGCAAGAATAATAATTTTCCCTGCAAGCTCTATTTTGGAAGCAATTGCTCCCTGCCCGGCATCTTTAGTTATTTGCGCAGCAAATTCCGCAATATAGGCAATCCCGATAATTTTTAAAATGGTTTCTACGTACACCATGTTTACTTTGGCGTCTGTAGCCAGTTTCTCAATCATATTGATAATCTCCGAAATTTTATCAACGAGAAACAGAAAGATGACACAGCCGACAAATACAATTAACAAGAAAGCAAAATTAGGTTTTTGTTCTTTAAGAATGAGAGCAAGAAAGGTGGCTATAAGAGCCAATCCGACTATTTTGATGATTTCAATCGCCAAGCCCCCCTTTCTATTGAAATAAAAAAACAGATTTTATTTTCTGAAAAAGATCATCTACAATGGTAGCAACTTGAAACAAAATATAAATGAAGCCGAACAAGGTCACCCACTGGGCATACTCTTTTTTACCTACTTGATCAAGAACCGTATGCAAAAAGGCAACGACAATCCCGACTCCGGCAATTTTAAAGATAATATCGACATCCAAACCCATTGCTTTTCCCCCTAAAATAAAATAATCACCAATAACAAGCCTGCCAAAAGGCC
The DNA here is from genome assembly GCF_050496765.1 of Neobacillus sp. SM06. Taxonomy (NCBI): domain Bacteria; kingdom Bacillati; phylum Bacillota; class Bacilli; order Caryophanales; family Bacillaceae; genus Neobacillus; species Neobacillus sp. SM06. The sequence continues at coordinate 343,919 of NZ_JBNWEO010000018.1, read as the reverse complement.
AAGGCTTTTTACCATCTTTTCATACTTTGCCTGCTTATCACGGGCATCCGCTTCCTCCCTTTCCAGATGGGTAAGGGTGAGAATGATTTGTTTTTGTTGGGAAAAGCGATCATGGCGCCCCAGCGTTTCTCCAAATTGCTTCATGATTTCAAATTCTCCTTGTTTTAATGCTGTTAGCTTCCATACATTTTTTAAGCTTGCTTCCCAGGCTTCTTTCACCGTTGTTTCCGTGTCAGTCAAGTTTTTCGAAAACGTCTCAAAAAGGGTTGACAGAGGGTTTGGCAGCTGTTCTGCGAGCCTTCTGGCAGCTTCATGCAGCGGTGTATGTCCATACATTATTTCCGCCTCGAGTGATTGCAAGGCCGATTTTAACAGGCGGAGCTGTTTGGGACGATCGCTAAACCGCCTTGATGCTTCAAACCCTGTCCATGTCGTCGCCGCCAGGATAAATGCAGCGCCCAACAGCTTCAGCATTTAAATCACGCTCCTTTTCGGGTACAACTCTTTGCCGTGATGATCCAAAATATCGGCAATCGTTCCCGGGCCTTTTTTGCGCGTCAAAACAACGAAACGCTGGAAAATCTCCTGATCCAGAATTTCCTTTACAGATGGGCGCTTACGGATATCGTTAAGGCTATTTCCATGAATCGTGATAATTAGTTTAATTCCTGCATGCACCGCCTCCAAGATTGCCTCCGTATCCTCTTTGCGGCCAATCTCGTCCACTATCAACACATCTGGACTCATTGAACGAATCATCATCATCATTCCTTCTGCCTTTGGGCAGGCATCCAATACATCGATTCGGTAACCAAAGGTCAATTGGGGAACGCCATTTACACATCCGGCGATTTCGGAACGCTCATCAACGATTCCAACCTTAAGGGCGGGTATGCTGTTTTTTTCCTCTCCCATCGAGAGACTTCTAGCAATATCTCGTAAAAGGGTTGTTTTTCCTGTTTGCGGCGGACCAATAATCATTGTATGCATCAAATTCTCTTTTACAAGAAAGGGAAGAATGCCATCTGCAATCCCAATCTTTTCCCGTGCAATTCGGATATTAAAAGAAGAAATATCACGAATTGCCTTTACACATCCATTTTCCAAAATCACTTTTCCGGCAAGACCAATTCGGTGGCCGCCAGAAACGGTAATATAACCCCGTTTCAGCTCTTCTTCAAGCGTGTAAATGGAAAAATGGCTGATTTTGTTCATTAAATGAAAGGCATCTTCAGGTTGAATCACATATGATAAATATCTAGGCTTCCCGTTAACGGCAATTTCAATCGGCCGATTCATACGGATTCGTATTTCTTCTATTTCATCTTGTAAAAAAGGAGGAATTTGCTTTATTTGTTCGGCAATTGTTTTAGGTAAAATAGACAGAATGGATTCCAAATGAGCACCTCCTCTGTTGCTTGTCTCATTAGTTAAAATGTATGCTCGCCGCTAGACAATATGACTTTTAAAGAGAAGGAACTAGGTTGGAAACCCATTCTTTTTGAATAAAGGGGAGATCGTTATGTTTCAGGCGTATTCTTTCAGAGGTAAAAAGGATATTCCAGGGGATTTTTTACTTGTGGTGGCAGGTGAAGCAGAAGTGGTTGTTGCTCCAAATCTGGCCTCGATTCATTTGGGTGTGATTTCGGAAGGGAAGACAGTGCTGCAAGCGCAGCAAGAAAATGCCACTGTGATAACAAAGGTGATTCAATCGCTAACCAAATTTGCAATCTCAAAAAATCAACTGCAAACTTTTGACTACCGAGTTGACTCTGAGTATGATTTCGAAAATGGTAAACAGATCTTTCTTGGTTACAAAGTAACGCATCTTTTGCAAATCAAAATAGACGACTTAAATAGGATTGGTGAGGTAATTGATACAGCTGTTCAACACGGTGCAAACTATGTAGCAAATGTTCAATTTATGTCTAAAAATAATGAGTCCATCTATCAACAAGCACTGACAGCTGCAGTAAAAAACGCTGTGCAAAAAGCGACGGCAATTTCCGCCGCTTTAAAAGTACATGTAAATCCTGTTCCCATCGCTGTGAAAGAAACGGGAACGGCAGGAAGTCCGGTCATTACCCAGCCCGGCTCATATGTGAAAGGAGCAGTCTCCACTCAAATCGAACCAGGCCAATTGATAATCAAAGCAGCCGTTACTGCAAAATTTTTTTACAAGATTTAAGAATAAAATTCACAACTACTTGTTCGGTTTGTGCCGTTGGATAAATCAAAAAGACCCCATTCGCTTGTTAAACGAATTGGGTCTAAAAAAGTTATGCACGCGATACATATGTTCCATCTGTTGTGTTAATGATCAAACGGTCTCCTTGGTTGACAAAGAAAGGCACTTGAACTACAAGTCCTGTTTCAAGTGTAGCCGGCTTTGTGCCTCCAGATGCAGTATCGCCTTTAATTCCTGGTTCTGTTTCCGTTACTTCGAGTTCAACAGTGTTTGGAAGTTCAACGCCCAATGTTTCTCCTTGGTACATCATAATGGATACTTCCATGTTTTCCTTTAAGAATTTCAATTCATATTCAATATTTGCTGCTGGAAGTTCAATCTGTTCATATGATTCATTATCCATAAACACATGTTGGTCGCCATTTGCATATAAATATTGCATTCTACGGTTATCAATTTGCGCTTTGGCAACTTTTTCACCGGCACGAAACGTTTTTTCCTGAATGGCTCCGGTACGAAGGTTGCGAAGCTTTGAGCGGACAAACGCTGCTCCCTTTCCCGGCTTGACGTGTTGGAAATCCAAGACGCGCCAAATACCGCCGTCTACCTCGATTGTAAGTCCTGTACGAAAATCATTTACTGAGATCATCCACTATATCCTCCTAGTACATTACAAAATAATAAGTTCTTTCGTTGAATGGGTAAGCGCTACATTATGATCCGCCGTGATCAGTGTATCATCCTCGATTCGTACTCCGCCTAAACCTGGAATATATATTCCCGGCTCACATGTTACGACCATTCCAGGCACTAAAACTGTATCAGAACGAACAGACAACGCTGGTCCTTCGTGAACTTCAAGACCAATGCCGTGTCCGGTTGAATGGCCAAAATAATCGCCATAACCTTTTTCAACAATCAAATCGCGTGTTAGGGCGTCAGCTTCCTTTCCTGTCATTCCCGGCTTAATACCTGCCATTCCACGCAGCTGGGCTTCCAGGACGATCGCATAAATCTCTTTTAGCTTATCATCGGGATGGCCGACAGAAACCGTTCGTGTAATGTCTGAAACATAGCCTTTGTAATAAGCACCGTAGTCAAGGGTAACAAAATCCCCCGTTTCAATGACTTTGTCACTTGCTACTCCGTGTGGGAGGGCAGACCGAAGACCGGAGGCGACAATCGTATCAAATGACGAAGATGCTGCACCCGCTTTCCTCATAAAGAACTCGAGTTCATTCGCAACTTCCAGTTCTGTTATTCCTGGGCGAATGAATTCGATGATATGCTTAAATGCAGCGTCCGCAATGTCTGCTGCTTCCTTTAATATCTTAATCTCTGCATCGTTCTTTATCAAGCGTAACTTTTCAATTAATCCCGAAACAGGAACCAGTTCTGCCTTTACAGCTTTTTCGTAGGCTTTGTATGCAGAAAACGTCACATACTCCTCTTCAAAGCCAAGCTTTTGGATACCCAGATTCTTTACCTGTGCTGCCACTTCGTCGATAATCGGTCCAGTATGCTGGACAATTTCAAATCCCTGGCATTGTTTTGCTGCCTGTTCCACATACCGGAAATCGGTGATAAAAAGAGCACGTTCGCCGCTGATTAATACAACACCTGAAGTTCCTGTAAAGCCTGAAATATAGCGGCGGTTATAGGCACTTGTAACAAGAAGGCCGTCAATTCCCGCACTTGCAAAACTCGATCTTAATTTCTGTAATTTTTCCACTTTGTTTCTCTCCTTTGCCTTCAAATCCAGAGTCTTGAGCTTTCCTTTTCATCAGCGTATCAAACCATCATCCTTTACGAAAATAAAGCAACAAACTCAATTCTTACAACAAATCTTCATATGTAATAGTGCGAATGGTGCTGTTTAAACGCGTTTTGGCCTGGATCCATTTTATCATATGAAGGATCATGCAGGCTAATTTTGTATCAGTCCGCTGCTTCTTGATTTTTGCCATGTTTGTTTTCGTATTCATAACTGATCGAATAGCCAATAAACATACCATATATCGCATATAAACAAATAGAGGTGATAATTGTATCCCTGCTTAGATCAGTAATGGGACGAATACTCGGAAAAAGTGGGTTCAAGACAAAAAAGATGAGCAAAAAAATAAACAGGCCGTATCCAATTCCAGGCCAAATACCTTTTCGTTTTTTTAAAAATGCATAATAAAGATAAGCTGCCGCCACCGAAAAAATCCCTATTACTAAAAGGGAAATAATCGTACCGAGCCAGCCTTCTTTCCAATTACCAAGAGCCCAAGGCTCCAAAACCACTCGAGGACTCAGTTCGGTAAAACTGAATAGATAGGCAATATAGCCCATTAAACTCCAAAAAATTCCGCCAAAGAGGCCTGTCCAAAACACTAGCACTATGAAAGACATCGGTTTTGGATAATCCCGTTTTTTCTCAGTTTGCTGATTTCCCATTGCTTTAACCTCCGGATTAACATATTCTGTTAAAAACGAGAGTGAATTTCGCTTACATGATTTCCCGGCATAACCCATAATTGTAATATACCCAAGCAAGCCCATTTCCTTGCAGAAAAAACCTGCAATAAAATAAAAAATGGAAATATTGTTTGCTTTCTAGAGGTTTTTTCACTTTTTTAGTAGAATAAATGTAAGTACATACAGATTTTTATTTTGCTGATGTGCAACTTTGAATTAGGTTGGTGTAACAAAATGTCGAATAAGCAAAAACCCGTATATGGCGGCCAGGCTGTCGTTGAAGGAGTGATGTTTGGCGGGAAACATCACTATGTTACCGCTGTCCGCCGAAAGGATCAGTCGATCGAGTACTTTCATTTACCACGCAAAGTCGATCCTACTTTAGCCAAATTGAAAAAAACCCCTTTTCTTCGGGGAATTATTTCGATCATCGAAGCAAGTGCAAATGGGTCAAAGCATTTAAACTTTTCTACGGAACGCTTTGATGTTGAGCCAAGCGAGGATCATACAATTAAAGAAAAAGAAGTTTCCAAACTCACCATGTACCTGGGTGTGGCAGCAATTGGAGTCATCTCCTTTCTGTTTGGAAAATTTGTCTTTACATTGGTTCCTATTTTTCTCGCTGTTTTAACAAAGCCCATTTTCCCTACGGATTTTGAGCAAGTACTTGTAGAGGGTTTCTTTAAGCTTCTGTTGCTCCTTGCCTATATATATTTCGTTTCGCTAACCCCTTTAATTAAACGGGTTTTTCAATACCACGGGGCGGAACATAAGGTGATCAACACATTTGAAGCCGGCAAAGAATTAACGGTTGAAAATGTTCGTGCCCATTCCCGGCTCCATTACCGCTGCGGTAGCAGCTTTATCCTATTTACCGTTGTAGTAGGTGTGTTTGTTTATATGCTTGTACCAACGAATCCGCTTTGGCTTAGGGTTGTTGACCGGCTGGCATTAATCCCGGTTGTTCTTGGCATATCCTTTGAAGTTCTTCAATGGACAAATAAATTAAAGGACATTCCGGTGTTGAAATATTTAGGTCTTCCAGGTCTTTGGCTTCAGCTTTTGACAACGAAGGAGCCGAATGATGACCAAATTGAAGTGGCCATTCTCTCCTTCAAAAAATTATTGGAAATGGAGAAAGAAACGGAAGACCAATTGCAAACGGAAGAAATTGTCTAAACCTTACTTGATCCGCGTTTAAAAGAAGAAAAAAATGCTTATGATGCTCTTAGGGAGGTGGCTTTCATGAAAAATCGGACATCAAATCTTCTTGTTGCTGGGCTTTTGATTCTTGCATTGATTGGCATTACTGGTATGTTTATAGGAAATCCAATTGGTTTTCTTCAGAAAATAGCTGTCATGGGATTCATTGTAGCGGCTATTTACTTTGTTGTTCGGCTCATATTTAAAGCAAATCCTCAGAAAAAAGAGCAGCGTGCATTTCTTAAAGCCGCTAGACAATCGAAAAAAAGGTTGCAGAAGCGGGGAGGGGAATCGCCAATGCGAAATCCCTTTTCCGGAACATTGGCACCATTGAAAAAATCATCAAAGACAAAAAAGAAAACGCCTGCTCATCTGACCGTTATTGACGGAAAAAAAAGCAAAAAGAAAAATCGAGCCTCTTTTTAGGCTCGATTTTCCTTCGTTTCCTTTCTGTTAATAACTCCAACTCTTGAAAAATTTTTCGGCGCATTTTCTTCCATATTGAAACAGTGCTTGTTTTTTTTCTTCTGTTAATTGAAACTCCGTTGATAACACGCCTTCCGTTGGAATAAAGATAATATTTCTCACATGTTTTTTGGAGATATATCGGGCATCATGCGCATCTTTCATTGTTTCAAAAAGAGCGGCGAAAAGCTGGACAGCATTTGCAATCCGATGTTTTCTATGTTGAAACTCGCTGTGGCTAAGCTTAATTCCGAGAACTGGACGAACTTTTACGGTATCCTCTTGATCAAACAGCCAGATCGGAAAATTACTCAAGACTCCCCCGTCCACCACTATATTAACCCCTGTAATCGACCGAATTTTTACCGGCTCAAAAAAATAGGGAATGCTGCAGCTCATCCGAATGGCTTTGGCAATCGAAAATGAGCCTGGATCAATTCCATATTTCCCAAGATCGTCAGGAATGACAACCATCTGCCCATTGCTTAAATCAGAGGCAATAACTCGCAAGGTTTGCGGCGGTAAGTCGGAAAATGTTCGTACGCCTTTTGCTTCTAACTTCTCCTTGATCCATTTTTCAAATTCATTCCCTTTATACAATCCAAGCTTCCAATAGGCCAGCAACCATTTGGCTAGCGAGAAGGGGAGAAACGTTTTGCGGTTATCAAGCAATTTTCTCATATCCAATTCATCCACAAGTTGAAAAATTTCCCTGCTTGTATACCCCGCAGCAATAAAGGCAGCAACAATCGCACCTGCACTTGTTCCCGCGACTCTGACAAAGCTCAATCCTCTTCTTTCAATTTCTTCATAGGCCCCAATCAGTGCAAATCCCTTGATCCCGCCGCCAGAGAATACGCCGTCAATCTTCATTGCCGCCACTCCCATTGATGTATTCATTGATACATCTTTAAGCGGGAGCTTTAAAAAATAGTACCCGAACAGGCTATAAATTTTTTGTTCATTTCGCATGGAACTCTTTTTTTGAACAGGGAACACTTACCGATTTAAATTCCAAACTGTGGCAATGTTCGCTGCTGTATTTTCCACATACTTGCCTGCGTTTTCGAAAGCATTTTCCAATGAAACAATTCCCGGGACAATACTGAACAAGGCGTCAATTCCATGTTCATGGACGATCTTGCTGTCATCTCCAATATTTCCTGCAATGGCAATGACTGGAACCCCAGCGCTCTTTGCTATTTTAGCTACGCCAATTGGAGTCTTGCCAAAGATTGTTTGCCGATCAATTTTCCCCTCACCGGTAATAACTAAATTGGCATCTGTTACGATTTCGGCAAGACCTGTTGCCTCGATGACAATATCCACCCCTCGTTTCAGTTGCGCCGGCAAGAATGCCAGCAATCCGCCGCCTAGTCCGCCTGCCGCACCAGAACCAGCTACATCGTTGATCTTTTTTGCAAGATCTCGCTCAATAATTTCGGCAAAATGGCCAAGATTTGCATCCAACTGCGCAACCATTTCAGGTGTTGCCCCTTTTTGCGGGCCAAAAATCGCAGATGCCCCTCTTTCTCCTGTAAGTGGATTATCCACATCACAAGCAACCTCGATTTTGATGTTTTTTAAGCGCGGATCCATTGTGGTACAATCAATTTTTCTCAATTGATTTAGAGAAACGCCGCCATCGCCAATTTCCGTTCCGGTTTCATCGAGAAGCCTCACTCCAAGCGCCTTTGCCATACCAGCACCGCCATCATTCGTTGCACTGCCGCCAAGTCCGATAATAATATGCTGTGCACCATGATCCAATGCAGCTAAAATTAATTCTCCAGTACCTTTTGTCGTTGTCAACAGCGGGTTCCTTTTTACAGTAGGAACTAAATGTAAGCCGGAGGCTGCTGCCATCTCAATCACTGCTGTTTTTCCGTCTCCGAGCATCCCAAAAAAAGCATTCACCCGTTCACCAAGCGGTCCAGTCACTGTTTGGAAAACCATTTGTCCTCCCGTTGCATCTACGAGCGATTGAACCGTTCCTTCACCCCCGTCAGCCATTGGGATTTTAACATAATCAGCGTCGGGCAAAACTTGCTTCATCCCCTTTTCAATCGCTTCCGCAACTTCCATCGCAGTTAAACTTTCTTTAAATGAATCTGGTGCAATGACAATTTTCATAATCTCTCGACTCCCATCTATTTTTCTATCTTGTTAACCAAAGAGATGAAATACTCCGAAAATCAAGGTTGAAATGACAGCCAGCGTAAGTCCCACAAGTGTTTCATAAGGAATTACTTTTAATCGCTCCTTGATTTCCATGTTGACGCTTCCACCAGTTGCATGAAAGAAACTTCCATGCGGCAAGTGATCAAGGACAGTTGCACCTGAATGAATCATGGCAGCGGCTGCTAAAGCGGATACGCCCATTCCTAATAGGGTTGAACTGAAAACTTGACTGGCAACCGCTGTTCCGGCAGTTGTTGAGGCGGTTGCTGCTGACATAAAGATTCCTGAGACAGGTGCCAGTACGTATCCCGGCAAGCCGAGTGCGTTCAAGCCATCGATCAAAACATCCTTCAATCCCGAGTTTGCAATAATACCTGCCAATGTTCCCGTACCGAGCAGCATGATGGCCACACCTGCCATTTTACCAAGTCCTGAGACAGCGTATTCGTTGAGGTTTCTTCCTTTCCCCATCACAAGCGCACCGGCAATCCCTCCCACCGGAAGGGCTATCATTGGATCGATATTAATGTTAAAAAGTGGCCGTAATGCCAGTAAAACAATCGCAACGATCGGTGCTGCAAGAGCAGGTAAGAAGAAGGGCAATTTGCCGCCATGATGTGTTTGAACTTCATTTTGATCAACGTTGGATCCTTTTTTTGCAAGCCTTTTTGCTAACAAATACGTAATGGCAACCCCAAAAACAGCTGGAATGATCCCTGCTGCCATAACAGAAGTCAGCGGTACTTTAAATGCATCCGATGCAGCAATTGCGTTCGGATTGGGCGACATGATGTTTCCCGCTTTACCGCCGCCAATCATCGCAAGCAAGATTGCTGTTTTGGAGATACCAGCCCGGTTTGCAATTGCCAGAGCAATCGGCGAAACCGTAATAACAGCAACATCGATAAAAACACCAACGGCAGTCAGAATCAATGTCGCAATCGAAAGTGCCAATAATGCCCGTGTTTCTCCGAGTTTTTTCACAATCGTTTCTGCTATGACAGCCGCAGCACCTGATTCAATTAAAACACCTGCAAGAATGCCGGCAGCAAGAATGCGAAGCACTGCCGGGATAATCCCTTTTGCGCCTTCCATCATCAAATTCACGGTATTTGGAATATCCACTCCACCAATTAGACCGCCGAAGAGTGCTCCGGCAATCATTCCATAAGCAGGGGAGACTTTTTTTAAAATCAAAAATATGGCAATGACGAGTGCTGCAATGGCACCTAAAGCGCTTACTTGTACATGTGCATTCATCTGAGTTCCTCCTTGTTTGGCTTATCCATATTGTAAGCGCATTTGGAAGGGGTTTCATTGTTCACTTATACAAAAAATGTGCAGATACCCTTAAAAATTTTTAGGCATCTGCACAATGAACTTTCTCTTGTAAAATCGAAAGATACAGCTCGAGTAGATCCTTCAATTTCTGCGGATTCTTCCCGGTTATCGCTGCGATCCTTTCCAAGCGGTAGCGCAATGTGTTGCGGTGGATGAATAATCTCTGCGTTGTTGCTTGAATATCACCATTTTCTTCAATATAGGCGAGCAAAGTTTCAATTAATTCTCCATTTTTCCCATCACTTTGTTTCAATTGGTGATAATACTTTCCGACTTTTGGAGTCCCGTTTTGGGCTGACTTTGCCAGAAATACAGGGATGTGATAGTCATCAAATCGATAAATGTTTTTTTCAGGATGAAGCGTTTTTCCTACCATCAAGGTTATTTTTGCGTCCGCATAAGATTCAGACAAGCCTTTTACGGTATTGCAAATACTGCCAACAGATACCTTAAATGGGATACCACTGTTCAGCAAGCTGTCAATCCAATTTACAATTGTATCTATTTTTGAAAAGACGGGTTTTAAAATGACCAGTTGCTCTTGTTCCATGACGTACAGATCGTGTGGTTCAAGTCTCTCGGTCACTTTTTTAAAAAAATACAAACGATCCTCAGCAATAAACAATATGGGGACTCGCGGTGTTTCTAAATTGATTCCGAGACGGTTGATCCTCTCATAAAAAAACGTATCCAATTGTGCCGGCTGATGCAAAAGCTGGCTGACGAGTTCCTCTTTCAGCCGTTTATCCCACTGAAGTTCTTCCATCAGAACTGCTTGCTGAATGATCATTTCCGCCGTCATTTTAACGAGTTCGCCAAAGCTTGAGACGTCATCAGGATTTCCGGTAATGCCAATGACCCCAACGATTTTCCCGTGAAGCATGATTGGGAGGTTGATGCCTTTTTTCACGCCATGAAGTTCCTCGGCTTCCATTTCATTGATCTCAAAACCGGTTTGTCCCTCAATGACTTTGAGCGCTCCTTCATGAATTGAATCGATTCTACTTCTATCCCCAGATCCGATGATGACGCCTTTTTCATTCATCACATTGATATTTCGCTTAATAATTTGCATCGTCCGATCAACAATTTCCTGTGCCAACTGGTGATTTAAATAATCCATTTTTTAACCCTGCTTTCGCTAATATGAAAATAGCCTGGCAATAATTCCCCGCACTGATATTTTACAATATAGAACTAATTGATGTTGTTTTAAAAAATACATCACAAACCCACATCTTATATTAATGTAAAGAACCCGTTTTGAAAAAAATTGATCAAAACGGGTTCTTTATTTGTAAAATATTGAACAAATTTCATAAAAAAGGTTGATTTATAACTGCAATCTTCAACAAGTCCGCCCTTTACAATGCAACTCTAACCAATAAGTTCCTTGGACTTACGTAAAGCTTGATGATACACTTGTTCCGGAAAATTCGTGATCCGCAATAATTCAATTGCATTTCTTGTTTTAGAAGGACCTGCCTTAATTAAATAGTCAAAAATAATTTCATCATTTATAATCTGTTCTCGAAAATGATAATTATCGTACTTTGTTGATAAGAGATCAGTTAGTTCCAAATCATGCGTTGCTGCCATAATTCTTGTTTCATTACAATCACTTAAATAATTTAAAACTGATTCAGCCGCAGCAATCCTCTCAATTGTATTTGTCCCCTTAAAAACTTCATCAATAAAAAAGTACATGAAATGATCTTTATTGATATCTCTGACATCAGGTGTAAAAGATTAGCGTTGACATTTTGCGCAATGCACAAATCTTTTTGTTGTAAACCAACGTGTTGGTTTACTTTGTATTCAGAAAGAATAAGAGCAGCATTCAAAAAGAAACCTATAAATATGAAAATTGATATATAAAATAAAGTGTCTAGTGTTAGTAACTCCATATATACACATCCTTATGGAATATAATAACATATATTTTAATAAAACGTTCTATATTTTCACAAATATAATTATCCCAAATACATATGTTTTTTTCACTAAGCTCTCATTAAATACAATATGATTTTTGACTTTTGCCTCTTGCACTTTTTGGACTAGTCAATTGGTTGGTTTTTCGAGAAACGAAAGAAGAAAATTAATTTTGGATACAACCTATTCGATTCTATTGCCAAACATGAAACAGGCGCGTTATCTTTTGAAATCGCGCCAGAATGTTTAGTATAATTAGTCATCTTCCTCCAGATCTTTTTCTTTTTTAATCCTTAGACGGTACACATAAGTAACAGGGATGATTCCGCAAACGACTATAATCCCACCTACCAGTAAGCCATCGCCCCAGTTGAAGTTCGGGGTAATGGACGTAAGTGTGGCAAAAGCAATCGCAATGATCGTTACTACAATAAGACTAATATTAAACGCCCTTACTGGCTTTTTCGGCTTCCTTTCATGCTCCACACTAACACTCAGATTTAGATAACCGAAGATAACGGAAGTAAGCATGAAAACTATCCATAATGGGTTCTTGATCATTCCTTCTACTCCGCCCTTATAGGCCTCATAGCCAAGAATACAGAGAATCCCTATTGTTTGTACTATAAATGCTATTTTTATATGTTGTAAATTTTGTACTATCAGCCGTTCATCTAGGATTTTTTTCATTCGAATCCCTCCCTATCAATCCAAAAAATCTCATCCAATTTGGCATTCACCGCATAACAAATTTGCAGGCACAATTTTAATGATGGATTATATTTTCCTTTTTCAATCAAACTTACTGTCTGCCGAGTAATGCCTACCGTATCGGCAAGCTCCTGCTGTGTTAATCCCGCTTTTATACGGGCAAGCCTTACGTTGTTTTTCATAGCTTATCCTCCATATACAACGTAACATATATATTACTAAATGTAAATTATATATTACACATGATTCACAGTCCAGTATTTTCCGATAAACAAAAAGAACCCATTTTGTGAAATAGATCAAAATGGGTTCTTTTTACATACCATGCTGACCCGTTTGTGGAACAAAGATTAATTACAATTGGGACAAAGTTCTGCAACAATTACCTTATATCTGTCGTCATGATCATTAAAACTGAAATATTTAACAATTTGCTACCGAGAATTAAATATGTCAAGAGCTAAATATTCAACTAGTGTGTTTTACAAACTAGTTGTTGCATGGTACAATATCATCAACTAATATGTTTTACATACTAGCGAGGTGAATAAATGAAGGAGACGCAGTTATTAAAAGGCGTACTTGAAGGTTGTGTGCTATCAATTGTTAAAGAGCAACGTATTTACGGTTATGAACTGGTGCAATTGATGCGTAATTATGGCTTTACAACAATAGTAGGTGGAACGATTTATCCTCTCATGCAAAAGTTAGAAAAACAAGGGCTAATTAAAAGCATGGAGTTAGCTTCACCCGATGGACCGAATCGAAAATACTTCTTCATTACACCTGAAGGAGAACAACAATTAGACGATTTTAAAGAACAATGGAGTATGTTGATTGTAAAGGTGAATCAGATTTTAGAAAAGAACGGAGAGTGAGTGGGTTGAAAAATAATACAGCCAAACAATTAATAGAACAAAATAATAAGGATCGACAACAGCTAACCCCTGAAAATAAAGAGTACTATGAGGATATTCTTGTATATATGCGCACATTCGGAATTTTCCACGAAGAATTAGAAACCGAACGACATTTAATGACGATCTTGCAAGATATTTTAGAAGCGCAAAAGCATGGGGAATCGGCAGAAGAGTATTTTGGTAAAAATCCAAAAGAAATCGTCGATCAACTAACCAAGCAATTTGATAAACCCTCATGGAAATCAATTTTTAAAATAAGTGGTTTGATATTTTTAATAAGCTCATTTTACACTATTGGCGGAGGCTTTATTGCACCGACATTACAAGTAAATGTATTTATTCTATTAATGGATGGGATTCTATCAATTGCATTGGTTTATTGGGCCTTTAAGTTGTTACATTGGAGTATTTATATAAAAAAACAATTTCCAAAATTAATAAAATTTTTCGTTGCGTGGATCTTAGTCATGATTCCATTTGGCTTATTTATCCTAATTAATTTGTATGCACCAAAACAAGGCATTGTGAAAATAGGTTCTCCATTTGATTGGATGGCTATTCTTATTATTCTCATTATGGCAATTGTTTATGTTTTATTCAAGAAGAAACGAGACTTCTATGGGAGCCTTGCTTATATTGTCAGTTTAGGGGTTTTTGGTTTATTATTAAGGATTCCACAAACGAAGGAATTGTTCCAAGGGGGTAAAAATCCAACTTTTCTTGTTCTGGTTATTATTTTGCCCCTTGCACTTTTTGGACTAGTCAATTGGTTGGTTTTTCGAGAAACGAAAGAAGAGAATTAATTTTGGATAAAACATATTCGATTATATTGCCAACATGATGTCCGGCGCCAATAGAATGTTCTCGTTCTTTTAGACATAAAAAAACACCCCTTTAGACAACTTTATCCAAAGGGGTAAAACAGTGCAACTTTTTATAAACAGTATAACTTTGTTTCAAACGGTACATCTTTTTTAAAATGGTATGACTTTATTTCAAAGTTACGATTGATGCTAATGCTAAAAGTTACAAACCGCATTTTAATTGGGCACCGCAGTTTGTGCACGTATTGCAGCCGCCAATTTCTTTTACTTTCCCTTTTCTGCAAACCGGGCAAGTGTTGCCAACTTCGGAGCCAATGGTTACATCGGTTGAACGAAGATCGCTGATCGTATCAACGAGCACTACATGCTGTTTTGTTTTTTCTTTAACAGTTGTCTCGGTTGTATCGCTGTTTTCCTCGGCTTTCAATGTCAGCACTTGCGAATCGCGGGAACCGTCGACGTAAACCGTTCCTCCCTTTGCACCGCCGCGGTATAGGCGCTCATATACTTTTTGGACTTTCTCTACGCTATAGCCTTTTGGTGCGTTAACGGTTTTGCTGATGGAACTGTCAACCCAGCGCTGGATGACACATTGCACATCCGCATGGGCTTCTGGTGAAAGATCCATTGCGGTGACAAACCAGCTCGGCAGATTGTTCGGATCTGCTTCGGGATGTTGATCAAGGTATTCTTGAACAATATCCGCTTTTACCTCAATAAATTTTCCAAGACGTCCACTTCGGAAATAAGAAAAGGAAAAATAGGGTTCTAATCCTGTGGAAACTCCGACCATTGTACCAGTGGATCCAGTGGGAGCAACGGTTAATAGGTGTGAGTTCCGAATGCCATATTGTAAAATTTCCTGACGGATTTTTTCAGGCATTTTTTTCATAAATCCTGTATGAATAAAAGCATTGCGTAATTTTTGGGTTTCTTCTTCTGTACTTCCGATTAGGAATGGGAAGCTGCCTTTTTCTTTTGCCAGCTCTACTGATGCTTCATAGGCGGTTGTCGCAATGGTTTCAAATACTTTGTCAACGAGTTTATTTCCTGCTTCTGAACCGTATTCTGTTTCGCAATAAATTAGCAGATCGTGCAGTCCCATAACGCCAAGACCAACACGGCGTTCGCCTAGTGCTTGCTTTTTATTTTCTTCAAGGAAGTAAGGCGTCGCATTGATCACATTGTCCTGCATCCTCACGCCTACTGCGACAGTTTGCTTTAATTTTTCGTAATCAACCATCTTCGTTTCCTTATCTGCCATCTCGGCAAGATTCACAGCTGCAAGGTTGCAAACAGAAAACGGTGCAAGTGGCTGTTCCAGTATTTGTTATCCTAAAGGCTTTTTATCCTTTAGTTCTAACGGTTCACTTCCCGTTAGCTCAGCATAGCTTTTCACTAAGTAGAATTAGTGTTGCGGCCTCGTGGATCGATTATATTCTGCCAAAGACAGGTTCACGATCTATGCGTTGCCCCTGACCGGTTTTTTACACCGGCCTTCGGTTCGGATTCCCATCTCAGGGTTCCCGCTTCATTCCGCAATTTTTAACGTGAGGCAAATTAAGCCACTTTACCACACGGATTTGTCGCAACGACTTTTTGTCCATATGCTTTTGCATTGGTCATGTCGTTGGCATTATCGATAAAGAAAATACCTGGTTCGGCTGAATATGTTGCACAGATGTTGATCAGGTTCCAGAGTTCTTTCGCACGAATCTTTTTATAAACGCGCACTTTATACCCCATCTTTTCCCATTCGCGGACATCGCCGATTTTATGCCATTCCTCGTTATAAATTTTCATGATTTCTTCATCATAGCTTTCCACGTCAGGGAAGCGAAGTTCATAATCCCCATCATTTTCAACAGCTTCCATAAATTCCTTTGTTAAAGTAACAGAAATATTCGCCCCTGTTAGGAACTCAGGATTATGAACTGCAAAATTACCGCCAATTTCAAGCTTTTCTTCGGCATCGGCAATAATTTTTTCACTAAAGCCGCCGTATCCCGGTATCGCTTTGTAATTTACAATTCCTTGATACATCGCTTTTTCCTGCTCTGTTAAAGGAATGAATTTCAACTTAGCCTTCGCATGCCTGCGAATTGTTTCATCATTTGTATTTTCAATCAAGAAACGCAAAATTTTCGGATTTTGCATCTTTGAAATAATGAATTCGATAATATCTGGATGCCAATCCGCCAGCATAATCATCTGGGCCCCACGCTATTTTGTTACACTTTTTTTCGAGTGGCTAGGACATTTCTGCCTAGCTCTCATACTTTCATATGAGATCAGACTATATCATCAAAGAAGAAAATTTTTCATATTTTCGATTTAATTTTATATCTCCATATTGGAATAGCTTTTTTCCAATTTCTCTAATTTCTTTTACACTGCTTAGATATAAGTCAGAGCATCCTTGCTTATGTGAGATTGAATGGACATTTTTAGCAAAACCATTAGTTTTAAAAAATGCCAGGATCGATATCAACATATCCGGATTACCCGTGAAACCTAATCTAGCCTTTCGATAACCATTTCGCAGATAAACTCTTATATGCCCATCTGCATCAAAGAAGCCTCTAAGAAATGCCCATTGAATTTTGCTGTCATTGAAATCAATCCATTTTTCTTTTCCAGTTTTTCTTGGACCTATTCCTAGAGAAATCAAATCATTACACATTTTTGTTGAATTGATTGTTAATGAATATTTGTTCTGCTCATTTTCGGCATTTCTTTTTCTAAATTTGATAGCATCTACTATATTCATTTCTCTTCCAATATCGTATAGCAGCTGTTTGTCTTCCTCCGCCAGTGTTAAAACCAATCTTTTAGATTTCTTTCGGTCGAAAACAGTTCCGTCTCCGGTGATATATCCTGCTATATAAGCTTGATTAGGTGTTTGGATGACTTCAAAATAATCTTGATCGTATTTATAGAATTTATTTTTTAGTTTTCCTGCTTCACCTGGGGTTCTTGCTTCGATAAAGTGAAGATCATCATTCCAACGTTTAATGGTTCCACGGCTTATCTTTAGAATTTTAGCTATATCAACTTGGCTATACCCTTCTGCATGGAGTTTAATAATCGAATTAATAATTTCTTCTTTGTCTCGTGCCCCATAACCACGTTGCCGTTTGTCATGGTTTACTCCTCCCTTGTCTACCATTTTAATCACACACCTTTTTATTTATAATGGTAAGAATTTAGGGAGTTTCAATAGTCGTTGAACGTTCATCTTCGTTTCCAAAGATGCTTCGCTGCTGATTGCCCAATCCTTATCATTTTCAAACCATCACGCTCACCGTTGCCAGTCACGTTGTGGTTGATAAAGCTCTAAGGGTGTTCCAGCAATTCACGAGATTTTAATCCCGCCGTTGGAGCAATTAACGGGATCCGCCCTGCTCAACTAAATGGGTCAGTTTTGCAATATCGTCCAGCCATGAAACGGAGCCGGAAGATTTGCCATTGACCCCTTTCGCAAGGGTGTTGCGCGGTCTTAATGTAGAACCGTTCGTCCCAACTCCCCCGCCGCGGCTCATAATTTCCATCACTTGCTTGCGATGATCGGAAATGCCTTCGCGGGAGTCGGCAACAAAAGGCATCACATAACAGTTGAAATAGGTCACGTCCGTGTCTGCTCCTGCGCCGTAAAGCACACGGCCTGCAGGAATAAAATTCAAGTTTACTAGTTCCTGGTAAAACTTTTCAAACCACTCCTGACGCTTTTCTTCTGTTTCTTCGACAGCAGCAAGCCCGGTTGCATTCCGCTTTGCGATTTGCTCATAAAAAATCTCCAGCGGCTTTTCGATTACATCTAAAGAGCGGAAAACAATCCCCGTTTCAGCTTCTGCCGGATCGTCCAGCACTCCTCTGAACTCCTCTTCCACTAAAACCTTTGCCTTTTTGTTTTCCCAGTCGATTTCAGTAATGTATCCAAGGCCGCGTGCGGGAAATTTTGGATCCTCTTTTATTGTTAAAACAACGAAGTCACCATTTGTGAGCGTAATTTTTTCTGTGTCTTTAAACGAATAACGGTCAATCATCACCAAACGAGAAACACCCTTGTGCGTCATTTTCATATCTGGCGTCACAGGGTGTACTTGTGGGAACAAACCGATGTCCTCGTTTAATCTTTCAAAATCAATATTCAGTTTTTGTCTTAAACCAACAGCCATGGAAACATCTCCTTCAAAATCAATCTTACCCTATCTGGATTCTAGTAGATTTTTTACTAGATCTAGTTAGTAAATGGATTACCCTAACGTTATCATATTGAAACACCAAAAATCAATATATAGTACATAAAATATTTTCGACACCACTATATATTGTATACGAGACAAAAAACTATTTTTTTGTCAAACTTAAAAAAGAATAGATTTAAGAGTAAATAGAGGGAATCAATTGATATTCGTTAAAAAACAACCAATTTCAACATAATTCAACATTTGCGCTTTTAATTGCCGGAAGATACGAATGCCTTTTCGGCCAAAGAAAAGGCGGCATTTGCCGCATCCTCCTTTTACCTTTTAAAGTTCCAATCGTCACTTTCATAGCGGTCTTTCGCAATCGTTTGAACACATGCCAATTCGTCTTCAGTTAATTCATACGGGACAAGTTCAACATTAAGTCCTTCGGCAAAGCCTTTATAAAAAGCTTCTTTCGCTTCTTCAAGCGTAATCTTGCGCGAACTTATATCATTAATCGCCACCGCTTTGTTTTTAAATGCATTTTTCATCCTTTCCTTTACCCGCTCATTCGGGTATTTAAAAAGGCTGAACAGCTTGTCTTCATCAAGATCCAATAAAATCGAACCATGCTGCAAAATGACGCCTTTTTGTCTCGTCTGCGCGCTGCCGGCCACTTTTCGGCCTTCGACAACGAGTTCATACCAGCTCGGCGCATCAAAACAAACAGAGGAACGCGGATTTTTGAGCGCATCCCGTTCATCCGATGTTTTGGGTACTGCAAAATAAGCTTCCAGCCCTAAATGATGGAAACCTTTTAAAATCCCTTCAGAAATAACGCGATAGGCTTCCGTGACGGTCTTTGGCATTTCCGGATGATCTTCGGAGACAATAACACTATAGGTTAATTCGTGTTCATGCAAAACGCCGCGGCCACCAGTCGGCCTGCGGACAAATCCAAGCTGATGATACTTGAGTGCATCAAAGTCAATTTCCTTTTCTGCTTTTTGAAAATAACCAATTGATAATGTAGCCGGATTCCAACCGTAAAAACGGATCACCGGCGGTATTTTGCCTTCACTATGCCAATCAAGCAAAGCTTCATCAAGCGCCATATTAAAGGATGGTGAACTGTAACCCGAATCGATAAAACGCCATATTTCTTTGTCCATAGTTAACCCTCATTTTTTTGTTGTTTAAATGCTCTTCGCGTTTTTTAGTCTAACAAAATCGCTGCCAAAAAAAAAGAATGATGTTTTGTGCAAATAATTTTAACATGATTCATACAGGAAATTTCATGAATAATCTTTACTGAAACGAAGCTTGACTACTATAATAAATATTAGTGCAGTATAGCTTGAAAGGAGCAAGAACGAAGTGAACACTATTTACAGTCTGTTAATTGCTATTGTTGCTATTGCCATCTATTACGTTTTCATATGGCTTTACCAGCGAAAAATTGTGAAAACGGTAGCTGAAGAGGAGTTCCGAGCCGGCTACAGAAAAGCGCAGCTTATCGATGTTCGGGAACCAAATGAATTTGAAGCGGGACATATATTGGGTGCGCGCAATATCCCAATGTCACAATTAAGAATGCGGATGCAGGAGCTTCGTCCTGATAAACCCGTCTACCTCTACTGCCAAAGCGGCAGCAGAAGCGCCCGCGCTGCCCAGTTTCTATACCGCAAAGGCTATAAAGACCTCACACAGCTCAAAGGCGGTTTTAAAGGCTGGAGTGGGAAGATCAAAGCTAAAAAGTAATATAGAAAAAAGGCTGATTCAACAACTAGAATCAGCCTTTTTTCATTCTTAATTTTTTTGGTAACGGAGGATCGGCTTTCTTGCTGCCATTGCTTCATCCAGACGGCCGACAACTGTTGTGTGTGGCGCTTCTTGAACGATTTCGGGCGTTTCTTCCGCTTCTTTCGCGATTTGGATCATGGCATCGATAAATGCATCGAGCGTTTCTTTAGACTCCGTTTCGGTTGGTTCGATCATAATGCACTCTTCCACGTTTAATGGGAAGTAAATGGTTGGCGGATGGTAGCCAAAGTCTAACAGACGCTTCGCAATATCCAATGTCCGCACACCCAGTTTTTTCTGCCTGCGGCCGCTGAGAACAAATTCATGCTTGCAGTGCTGGTCAAACGGTAAATCATAATATTCAGCAAGTCTTCTCATCATATAGTTTGCATTTAATACCGCATACTCAGTGACAGCTTTCAAACCGTCAGGACCCATTGTCCGAATGTAGGTGTATGCACGGACATTAATCCCAAAATTTCCGTAATAAGGCTTCACTCGGCCAATTGACTGCGGTCGGTCATAATCCAATACATACTCTTCCCCCTGTTTTGTAACAACAGGCTTCGGTAAAAATGGAATTAAATCCGCTTTTACTCCGACAGGACCTGAACCTGGTCCGCCGCCGCCATGTGGTCCGGTAAAAGTTTTGTGAAGATTTAAGTGTACAACATCAAATCCCATGTCGCCAGGACGGGCTTTGGATAATACCGCATTCAAGTTTGCTCCATCGTAATAAACTTTCCCACCTGCGTCATGAACAATCTCTGCGACTTCCAGAATATTTTCTTCGAATAAGCCAAGCGTATTTGGATTTGTCAACATTAATGCGGCTGTATCCGAACCGGCAACATTTCGTAAATCATCGAGATCGACAAGGCCTTTTTCATTTGATTTCACGGTTACGACTTCAAGACCGGCAACGGTTGCCGAAGCCGGGTTCGTGCCGTGCGCCGAATCAGGAATAATCACTTTTGTCCGGTTCAGATCCCCATTTGCTTCATGAAAAGCACGAATCAGCATCAAGCCCGTCCATTCACCATGAGCTCCTGCTGCTGGCTGGAGTGTTACCTCATCCATTCCCGTGATTTCAATCAAATGCTGCTGCAAATCATACATAAGCTCAAGAGCACCTTGAACCGAGCTTTCATCCTGCAGTGGGTGGATATGAGAAAAACCGTTAAGGCGGGCAACATTTTCATTCATTTTCGGATTATACTTCATTGTGCAGGAACCGAGCGGATAAAAACCTGAATCCACTCCATGGTTTCGCTTGGATAAAGCCGTATAATGACGCATAATATCAAGTTCCGAAACTTCTGGAAGTTCCGCTGCATCTTTACGTACATATTCATCTGGAAGCAGTTGTTCAATTGGTACTTCCGGTATGTCCATTTCAGGGAGACTGTAACCAACGCGTCCTGATTTCGTTAATTCAAAAATAAGCGGCTGATCTTGACTATGCATGGAAATCCCCCAATTCTTTTACAAAAGTATCAATTTCTTCTTTTGTCCGCTGTTCGGTTACGGCTATTAACATATGGTTTGCTAATTCAGGATCATCACGTCCGAGATCATAGCCACCGATGATTCCTTTTTGAAGCAAGAGCTTGTTTACTTCTTTGACCGGTTTGGCAAGCTTAATCACAAACTCATTAAAAGAAGGACCTTCATGAATTATTTCAAATCCAATCTGTTTCAGTGCGGTTTTTGCATAATGTGCTTTTTGTATGTTTGCCAGCGCCATTTCGCGCACGCCATTTTTACCCAACGCCGTCATGGCAACGGATGCTGCCAATGCATTCAACGCTTGGTTTGAACAAATATTCGATGTTGCCTTATCGCGGCGGATATGCTGCTCGCGTGCTTGCAGTGTCAAAACAAAACCGCGGCGCCCCTGTTCATCAACCGTCTGGCCAACAAGTCTGCCCGGCACTTTTCTCATCAATTTGTTTGTAACGGCAAAATAACCGCAATGCGGGCCGCCAAAAGCAGTTGGAATTCCAAAAGGTTGAGCATCGCCGACAACAATGTCAGCGCCAAACTGCCCAGGAGGCGTTAAAGCGCCAAGAGCGAGCGGGTTGCTTGAAACGACAAACAGCGATTTATTGGCATGAGTTATTTCTCCCAATTCCTTTAACGATTCAATTCTTCCGTAAAAGTTTGGATATTGGACAATTACAGCGGCAATTTCATCACTTACCAGCCCTTTTAATGCCTCGAGGTCCGTCATTCCGTCCTTGACAGGAATTTCAATCACTTCAATGAATTGCCCTTTGGCATACGTTTTGACTACATCTTTTGATTCGGGATGTACGGCTTTTGAGATCAATACTTTTTTTCTTTTAGTCTGGCCGGCACTCAGCATTGCGGCCTCTGCCAAAGCTGTTCCGCCATCATACATTGAGGAGTTGGCGACATCCATTCCTGTTAATTCGCAAATCATCGTTTGAAATTCAAAAATGGCTTGTAGCTCTCCTTGAGAAATTTCTGGCTGATACGGAGTGTAGGCTGTATAAAACTCTGAACGAGAAAGGACATGATCGACAATTATCGGAATGTAATGGTCATAGACGCCTGCACCCAGAAACGAAACATTTGTTTTTAAATCGGCATTGCGTGATGCCATCTGCGACAATTCCCGCATTAACGCTGTTTCCGATTTTGCCGGCTTAAGATGATACTCCCCTTTAAATTTCACTTTTTCCGGAATATCGCTAAAAAGGTCGTCAATTGAGGACGCACCAATCGCCTCAAGCATTTCCTTTTGATCTTGTTTTGTCATTGGTAAATAGCGATGTTGCTTCATTTTCGTTCGCCCCCTAAATCTGTTCTCTACGGTAAAAAGGTGTTGGCACTACTTTCGCTTTTAATCGCTTGCCGCGAATCTCCACTTCCATTTCCTGCCCATGTGCTGCGTAAGCTGATTTCACAAGAGCCAGTCCAATATTTTTCTTTAACGTTGGCGACTGCGTTCCGGTTGTCACTTCACCGATGGGCTCTTCGCCAGCATAAACCGGGTAGCCATGTCGCGGAATTCCCCGATCCAGCATTTCAATTCCAACCAGCTTCTTCGGTACACCGTTTTCTTTTTGCAGTTTTAGCGCTTCTTTGCCGATAAAGTCAGCTGCCTTATTTAATTTAACTGCGAAACCAATCCCCGCTTCTAGCGGACTGATTTCAGGTGAGAGCTCCTGCCCATACAGCGCCAAGTTTGCTTCAAATCGAAGCGTATCCCGGGCGCCGAGCCCGCATGGAACAACCCCTTCTTCCTTCCCTGCTGCTAAAATTTCTTTCCAAAGATCAACAGCATCCGCAGCATCACAATAAATTTCAAAGCCGTCTTCTCCGGTGTATCCGGTGCGGGAAACGAGGGCTTCTTTTCCGTTGATTGCAACTTTTTGCTGAAATTTAAAATAACCGATTTTGCTTAAATCCGCGCCAGGAACAAGTGATTGCAGCACTTTCTCAGCTTTTGGGCCTTGAAGTGCTAATTGAGCTGTTCTTTCAGAAAGGTTTTCAAGTTGGACATTGCCTTCAAGGTGTTTTTTCAGCCACTGGACATCCTTTTCAATATTTGACGCATTGATTACGAGCAAGTAATCCTCTTCATCGAACTTATATACAAGCAGATCATCGACCGTACCGCCATTTTCATAGCACATGGCCGTATATTGGGCACCACCGACAGGTATTTTTGAAACATCGTTCGTAACCATTTTCTGCAAATACGCAAGGCTGTCTGAACCGGAAATTCTCACCTCACCCATATGGGAAACATCAAATAAACCTGCTCTCGTCCTGACCGCTTCGTGCTCTTCTTTAATACTTGAAAATTGTACTGGAAGCTCCCAGCCCCCAAAGTCAATCATTTTCCCGCCATACTCTTGATAAATTTCAAATAGCGGCGTGCGTTTCAATTCTGCCATTTACAATCCCCCTTATTTTTCCAATAGAAAAGGACAGAAACCTTCCTTAAACATAAAAAAGGTCTCTGTCCTTTCACCTGAGAGTTTCCCCAGAATAGCTTTCCCCTTTGGTGGCGAACGTATAAGTGCCGCACTCTCCAGAGCTGCGTCAAACAAGAGTTCTTTTGCCTGAGAGATTCACAAGTATTTGCTTGCTCCTTCGGCGCTGCGATATGCAGTCTCTCCCCTTGTTCTCATCCGCATATATATTTTTTTGAATCTTGGTCATACTAAAAAAAAACAAAGATGATTATTACAAAATTTAAAACTTTCTAAGCTATTATCATCCTACCATTAAAGCAATCAATCGGGCAATATGATTTTGCTGAAAAAGGAGCTGAAAAAAGGGTGGTAAACATTGTATTTGATTGTGCGTGGCAGGACGACTTTTTTCACCGGATTGAACAAGACGGTCCGTGGGGCAACTGGGATCTTTTTAAGCTTGCCGTCGATGTCGAAAAACATCTTGCCGTTCCAACGTTTGAAGGTCTTTTGGCACCAAACTATTTACCGCATTTAACGCCGCTCCCGCATCAGCTGGAAACAGCCAGACTGGTGATTGAAAATATGAACGGAAAAGCGATTCTGGCAGATGAAGTAGGACTGGGAAAAACAATTGAAGCCGGATTGATTTTAAAAGAATATATGATTCGCGGGCTTGTGAAAAAAGTGCTGATTCTTGTACCAGCCTCTCTTGTAACCCAATGGGCTTCCGAATTAAATACAAAATTCTTTATCCCGGCAATGACACAGAGAAAAAGCTATGTCTGGGATCAGTATGATGTTGTTGTATCATCTATTGATACAGCAAAACGGCAGCCTCACCGAGAGATCATCTATAAACAAGACTATGACTTAATTATCATTGATGAAGCCCATAAACTAAAAAACAATAAAACAAAAAACTATGAATTTGTTCAAAATTTAAAAAAGAAATTTTGCTTACTGCTGACTGCCACTCCCATTCAAAACCGGGTGGAGGAAATTTTCAACCTTGTTTCCCTTCTTAAACCCGGGCATTTGGGAAGCGAAACCGCATTCTACGAAAAATACAAACGTGATTCAAGGTCCTTGAATGATGATGAGCATTTAAAAGAACTCGTCAATAAAGTCATGATTCGCAATCGCCGGGCAGATACAGGAATCGAGTGGACAAAACGGCAGGTTGAGACCATTCCAATTGAATTTTCAAAAGAAGAAAGAGAGCTTTACGAGGCAGTTACGGAGTTGAAAAATGAAGTCGACTGGCTGGCATCTAGTGCTTTTTCGGTCATGACATTGCAGCGGGAGGCATGCAGCAGCAGAGAGGCAGTCTATCATACGCTTAAAAACATGCTTACCCGCAAAGAAAATCCAACCACCTTGTTTCAGCAGCAAATCCATTTTTTAATTTCAAAGGTCGAGGCGGTTCAGCAAAACTCCAAAGCCAACAAAGCGCTCGAACTGATCCAACACATAAATGATAAAGTCATTATTTTCACGGAATACCGGGCGACACAGCTTTATTTGCAATGGTTTCTCCGCCAGCATGGAATTACATCGGTTCCCTTTCGCGGCGGTTTTAAGCGGGGAAAAAAAGATTGGATGCGCGAGCTTTTTCAAAAACATGCTCAAGTGCTGATTGCGACAGAAGCCGGCGGCGAAGGGATCAACCTGCAATTTTGCAACCATATTATTAATTTTGATTTGCCATGGAATCCAATGAGACTGGAACAGCGGATCGGCAGGATTCACAGGCTTGGCCAAGAAAAAGATGTGATGATCTACAACTTTGCAATCAAAGGTACACTTGAGGAACATATTTTAAAATTGCTGTATGAAAAAATCCATCTATTTGAAAAAGTAATCGGTGAATTGGATGATATTTTGACAAAACTAGAATTCGGCAATCTTGAAGATCATTTGATCGATATTTTCGGAGGAAGCTCCACAGAAGGAGAAATGCGGATTAAAATGGAAAACCTCACATCAATGATTGAGTTTGCCAATCAAATGAAGAAAGGAGATTCCCATGCAGCAGCCGCAAATCCATGATTTTCTGGAACGATATTTCCAAGCAAACGAGTGCGAAATCCTTGAAAATACTGCCGGGTATTTAACAGTTCAACTGACAGTTGATCTTGACAAGGAGCTAATGAACAGGCCATTTTATTGGCATTATCTTGAGAAAACAGGCGGAGTACCCAACCCGATGAAATTGACATTTATTACTGACCAAAATACGGTGCCGGAGCACCTAAAAGGAGAAACAATCTATTTTGGCTCTCCAAGGCTCCACCAAATTTTTCAGTCAACGAAAAAATTGGCACGGTTTATCCGGCTATATGAAAATAATCCGCTTTTCCAGCAACAAACGCCCTTGTTTCCATGGCTCTGTTTGAATGTCAAGATTTCCTATCAATGCGATCGTAAACGGGATGTGTTTAAATCAATCGGCCTGCAGTTAATCAACGGCCAGCTAGTCGAAAAGTTTCATGATCATTTAGTGAAATTGAATTTAACCCCAAAGATCCCGGATTACTCTTTTACGCTCTCACCGTTGATTAAACCGAAAAGCGGGATTGTCCGTGTGGAAAACTATTTAAAATCACAGCTTGAAACGGAAGAGGATACGTGGGCAAATGAAGCGATTGAGCGATGGAACAAAGATTTGAAGTTGCTGAATCATTTTTATGAAAATGAGGAGGATAAAACAGAAAATTACGAAATCGAAAAGCAGGCACTGCAGGAACAGTATGAACCAAAAATCCAGATATCGTTTACAAATGGAGGACTTTTTTATTTAACTGACAATGCTTTTTAAAAACTTTGTCGACAGTCCTCCTCTTTTTTTAAAAATTTTTTTAAAAAAGAAAGGAAAACGAAGAACCGTGTCGAAATAAGTAAAGTGAGAAATTAAAAAGGTGGTGTTTCCTATTGTTAGTTCCATTGAGTTGCTAGCAAATCGAATTGTTTCGGATGCAGCAAGAAACCAGGCGACAGATATACACATTATGCCGCGAAAAAAGGATACGCTGGTTCAGCTCCGCTTATCCAATAAGCTCGTCCCAAGGCTGACATTGCCGAAGGAAGAATGCGATCAGCTTATTGCCCATTTTAAATTTGAAGCCAATATGGATATTGGCGAACGAAGAAGACCCCAAAGCGGCGCAATTATAAGTGAAGTTAACGGCCAGTTGCTCGGACTGCGATTGTCTACCCTACCCTCAAACAACCGTGAAAGCCTCGTCATCCGGCTGCTGCCCCAGCAAGAACAAATCCCTTTTTACCAGCTCTCATTATTCCCTGACATGACACGCAAACTGCTTGCTCTTCTAAAGCATGCCCACGGGCTAATCATCTTTACCGGGCCGACTGGAAGCGGCAAGTCAACAACCCTTTATTCCTTGCTAAACGAAACCGCTCATCTATTTCACCGCAATGTTATTACACTTGAAGACCCCATCGAAAAGAACTATGATTCCGTTTTGCAAGTACAAGTAAATGAAAAGGCAGGCGTGACGTACGCAGCTGGCCTTAAAGCGATTTTACGCCACGACCCTGATATTATAATGGTCGGGGAAATCAGGGATTCAGAAACAGCGAAAATTGCAGTGCGAGCCGCGCTAACCGGGCATTTAGTGCTTTCTACCATGCATACGAGGGATGCAAAGGGAGCCGTCTACCGCCTGCATGAATTTGGGGTTAATTGGCTGGAAGTTGAACAGACGCTTATTGCCGTGACTGCGCAGCGGCTCGTTGAGTTGACTTGTCCCTTTTGCGAAGGTGATTGTTCTCCTTATTGCTATTCATACGGCAGATGGAAGCGGGCAAGCGTGTTTGAGCTATTAGCGGGAAAAAATTTAGGCTTAACATTAAGAGGGGCAAAAGGCGAAAATGTGATATTGAACTATCGAACCCTTAAGCAGGTGATTCGGAAAGGGATAGCGCTCGGCTATATTAAGGAATCGGAATACGATCGCTTGGTTTATGATGATGAGACAAACTAAATGGCCGGTTTTCGAACAAGCTCAGTTTCTAAAACGGACGGGTGAATTGTTAAGAAGGGGCTATCCGATTGCTGAGGCGATTGAATCACTCTCCTTCCAATTGCCCGCCAGCCGGCAACCACAGCTCGTCCAACTGCTTGAAGGCTTAAAAAAAGGGTTAGCCTTTCATGACGTATTGGCAGAGCTCCGCTTTCATGAAGAATTAATTGGTTATGTGTATTTTGCCCAGCAGCACGGGAGTTTTGCAGAAGCACTATTCCAAGGCAGCGAACTCGTGTTAAAAAAAGAAAAAGACAAGCAAAAACTGCTGCATCTGCTCCAGTATCCCCTTGTGCTGATTATGTTAACGGGATTTATGTTTATCTTTGTTGAAAAATCCCTGCTGCCACGGTTTTCTACTCTGTTTCAATCGATGAATTTAGAAGAAAATTTCTTTATGAAAATCGTCAATGGCTTCGGTAAAAATTTTCCGATTTTCCTGGTCAGTCTTATCGCTCTTGTAGCTGTCAGCACAATTTACTACTTATTCATTTTCCGAAAAACACCCATTCTCCTTCAGAAAGTACAGCTTGTACGGATTCCCCTTGTTGGCCGGTTTCTAAAACTGGTTTACACCCATTACTTTTCCATTCAATTAAGTTTTCTCATCACGGGCGGCATTTCTGTTGCAGAAGCGCTAGCTTTATTTGAAGCAAACTCAAGACAGGCATTTTATGCCACTCTCGCAAAGAAGCTAAAAGATGGGCTCGTAACAGGGGAAAAATTAGAAACTATTCTACAGTCGTTTCCTTTTTTTGAAAAAGAATTTGCTTTGATTGTTAAACATGGACAAGAGAATGGAAAACTTGGTCAGGAGTTGTTTTTCTACAGCCAGCATTGCATGGCAATTGCAGAAGAGTTGACCGCAAAAAGTTTAAAAATGATTCAGCCGCTTTTGTATGTATTGATTGGATTGTTAATCGTTTCAATGTATTTAGCCATCCTTTTGCCAATGTTTCATCTTATGGATGGCATTTAAACAAGGAGGAAATGTAAATGAAAAATGAAAAAGGGTTTACATTAATTGAAATGATGATCGTCATGCTGGTCATCTCTGTTTTGTTAATTATCACCATTCCCAATATTACGAAACACAATTCAAATATCAATAATAAGGGCTGTGAGGCATTTGTCAAAATGGTTCAATCTCAGGTACAGTCCTATGAAATAGAGCATAATGCCTATCCGGCAAGTATAGACGATCTCGTCACAGAAAAGTACTTAAATACCACCAAATGTCCGGATGGCAAAACAACGGTCAGCATCGGGGCGGATGGCACGGTTTCAAAAGTGAGTACACCGTAATGAGCCGTTCTGAAGGGGGATTCACTTTAGCAGAATCTCTGCTTGTGCTGTCCGTATTTATGATCGTGTCTTCCATTACAGCTTTCACAGTTAAGCCTCAATTTGAAAAAGCGCAAGCCGATTCCTTTCTCACCCAGCTTCAAACCGATTTATACTATGCCCAGCAGTACTCGTTGACCCATCAAATCGAAACAACGGTCAATATTCAGGCTGATCAGCATTCATACTATATACGCACTCGATTCGATCAGCCCCTACTCGTTCAGAGAACCTACTCGAATCATATCAAGGTACTACCGCTTTCCCAGCCGTTATTTTTTAAATTCACCCCTGATGGGAATATTACTAAATTTGGTACACTTGCCATTGAAGCAGGTTCCAAGACGTATCGCATGACCTTTTTAATCGGGAAGGGGCGGTTCTATGTTACGGAAAAGTAACGGCTTCTTTTTAATTGAATTGCTTCTGTCTTTGTCAGCTTTATTGATGCTCGCCTTGTTTTTCGTTCCACTTCTGGCTGATTTAAACGCCCAGTCGCAACAGCTAGAGCGGGAAAGCTTGGCGGAGCAACTGCTTTTCGAAGAGTTGAACGCGCTCATGATCAATGGCACCCCTTCCCTCAATCATTCTATTTTTCGAAATGGAAATGAGTATAAGATCACGTGGGGCAGCAGTTCCCCGGGGAATCAAAAGGAGGTGTGTGTCACCCTTGAAAAAAAGGCGCGCTTACCTGGAAAAACCATTTGCCGGTTTGCTGAATAACCAAGGCTTCACCTTAATTGAAACTCTTTTTGCCCTTTCGGTTTTTGCGACCATTGTTTACTTTGTTCTGCCTCTCTTTCAAATCATGTTACCAACACGAGACCTTAATCGCCATTTACAAGAGATGGAATGGGATGTGTTCTCCAACCAAATCAAGAGAGAAATCCATTCGACTTCAAACGCTGTTACTCCGAATGAGACAACTGTTATTTTTACATCCGAGGCCGGTTCCGTTACATATGAAAAATACAATCAAACGCTTCGCCGGCAAGTAAATGGTACAGGGCATGAAATTTTGCTGCAAAATGTAGCAGCGGTATCCTTTCGTCCAGTCAAAAATGCAATCGAAATCACTGTAACCGATTTGACTGGAAAAATCTTTCGCGTTGTCGCGTATTCTTTTCTAGATTGGAATGATTCCCCATGATTCATAGCCAAAAAGGATTTACTTACCCGCTGACATTGTCATTGCTGCTTATTTTTTTCATCTTCTTTTCGATACGCGTTGACCAGCTTTTGACCGAGCGTAAATTTACGTACAATACAAAGATATCGCTTGTGCAGGAATACTATATGCTGACAACAGCAAAAAAAGTGGAAAAAATCCTTCAAACGGGGGATGGAACCACAACATCCGGTTCATTTTCATATCGTGACGGAACAATCAATTACCAAATCGATCCTCCAAGTGGAAGCATTCAAAAATTCACACTCACTTTGAAATTAAAGTCGGGGGAAACTGTCAATGGATATGGTTTTTATGACACGAATTTAAAAATGCTCACAAAATGGGTTGAAAAAAGTTAAAATTGGAAAGAATGAGTAAAAAAAAGGCAGATGAACAATGAAAACGAATGACTATGTGAAATATATAACGCAAACATTTGTCCAATATATGGATCAGCCAAAGGAATCCAGAAAAAAAATGCGGCAAGAACGGAAAGAATCGCGCGCCTCGTTTTGGTACCGCTGGTTCGGCATTCTTCCATATGTCGTTTATACCGAGGTAAAAAAACGAAACTGGCGGCGCTAAACATCCACGAATTCACAAAACAAGCAATATGATTTTTTTAGAAAACAAGCAAATCTGGGGGAATTGTGAACATTTTCTAAACATATAGTGTTAACATTGTTAACCTCGTTCCCATGGGTTGAACACTGTATTATAATGGAGTAAATTATGGGGGGCCGAGGTGATAAATATGGAACAAACGCTAAAGATTACAAACGTTTTATCAGATCCTACCAGGTATTACATTTATCAATATATTACGAAAAGGCATCGGGAAGTAACCGTTCAAGAAATAGCGGATAATTTTAATATCCATCCAAATGTTGCGAGACTACATTTATCAAAACTTGAAGACGTGAACATGCTATCATCAGAAACGAAGAAGACGGGCAAAGGCGGGAGACCCAGTCGTTTATACCGGCTTTCAGAAGATGTTATTCAACTGCATTTCCCTTTCCGTGATTACATGCTTTTATCCAAAGTGGCGATTGAAACGATGATGTCGCTTGGTGAAGAGGGCAGAAAAGCCTTATTTTTAACAGGAAAACGTTTCGGGGTGGAATTGATTGAACAAGAATTGGCAAAACAAGGTCTGCCGGGAGACGAACTTTCCTTTGATGAGAAATTGCGCATTTTAAAAAGTGCTGCTACACTCGCAGGCTTCTACCCCGAGTTTGAAGCTAGCGGTGATCAAACAAAAATTTACTTTCAAATCTTTAATTGTCCTTTTAAAGAAGTTGCACTTGAACATACGGAAGCGGTTTGCAGTATGCACCATGAGTTCCTTAAAGGAATGTTTGGAGCCCTCTTTACTTCTGTTCAATTAATTGAAAAAGAAAATATGTTTGCCGGCTGCGATGTATGCAGTTACCAAGCCTTCGTTTCAAATTAACCAAAAACCAATATTTACATTTCATTTCCGTTTATTTTATAATTAGAGGTGGATGGGATTGCAGGGTTAAAGGAGGGGTGCATATGGATCGCATGTTTAGAGTTTTGGGGTTCTGGACAGGGATTTTTACCGTAATGTTCTATCTTGGCCATATGGAGAAGACAGCATTACTGTTCCTGGCGCAAACGGGATTCTTTGTTCTACTAAGCTATCTTAAACTGTCCGAACGTATGTATTTGTATATTTTCGGAGCATATTTAACCATTTTCTTTGCCGGCTTTACATATTGGACTACTTTCATGATGCCGTTAGGTGGAAGTCAATAACCCGCTATCAAAAATGGACGTACAACTTCAGCTTTAAGTCATAACCAGTTTATAAACAATCAATGAATGGAAAGAGAAAAAAATGAATCTAAAAAACGCTGGAATACATATTCCAGCGTTTTTTATTCATTTTCGAACAGTTCTTTCTCCGTTTTGAGTTTCATATTTTTTTGCTGGGCGACAACATGAAAAGAAGAACTCATTCCAGATGGCATGATCAAACTGCGGATCGCCCGATTTCGCTTGCTGACTGCGGAAAACGGATTGGGATCATAATGATCCGCTAATTCCTTTAAAATTCCTGCTTTTAGCAAAAACTCATCCTGCCGCAATTGTGTGACAAATTCCAGTTGACATTCTTCTCCTTTTTGCCGCAGCCAATCAAAATGGACATGGGAGGTAATATCCATTTCACCTGGATGAAGTAGCACATTCTCTACCATTTGGTGCTGATAATATCCCCTTAAACTTCCATTTTTTTTTGCTGGCTCCATCCAATCTTCATTCGAATAGCCATAATCGACCGTAATAACGATGCCTTTTGTCAACACGGCAGCAAATTGCTTCAGCATATCATGCATCGAGAGCGGAATTTCAATTCGCTGCTTATTGCCAAGATGCAATCCGGATTCTTTTAAAAATGCTTGTATGGCTTTATTTTCAATCGGGACTCTTTGCTCGTACAGCTTCCCCTCTTTAAAACCAATCATGATTTCATACAATCGGCCATCCACTTTTTCTATGACATGAACAGGCAAGGCGTCAAATAGTTCATTCGAAAAGAGGATACCTTCAAACGATGGAACTTCGAGTAAGCTTTTATATTGTTCAACATCAAAATCGGACTGCAATAATTCATTTTGTAATTTTCGGTGGTATGGGCTCATTTCAACTATTCGATACGAAAGGGGTGTTTGAACCGACTCCTTCCATTCTTCTAAAAAGGCGCGGGCAAATCTGCCGTTTCCTGCGCCAATTTCGCAAAAAACAGGCGGGAGTTGGTGACGCCGGATCAATTGGGAAAACCATTTAGCCATGATTCTGCCAAAAACATCCGAAACATTGCTTGTTGTAAAGAAGTCACCCTCCCGGCCAATCTTTTGTTTTTCTTTCATATAGTAACCGTATTGCGGGTTGTAAAGAACAGTGCCGATATAGTCACTATAGGTGATAAGGTTTGACGGTGAGCGTTCGATTAACTGACGTAGAAACGAAATCAATTCCAGGCCTCTCCTTTAATTAACAACATTGACATAGTGTTAACTTTATTGTATTGTATATTCAGTAGCTTAACTATATCCCCTCCCATTAATGAATAGAACATCCCCCAGAAAAACCCTTCTCAGTTGAGAAGGGTTTTTCATTACCCAGCGAGGAGATATCAATTAAAACCCATTTAAAAAAGGATTACTGTCCATTTCATCGACGATGGTTGTGACCGGCCCATGCCCAGGCATTACAATCGTCTCTTCTGGTAACGTGAGCAGCTTATTGTGTATGCTAGTTACCAGTTGCGAATGGTTTCCTTCTGGCAAGTCTGTCCTGCCAATGCTCCCCTTAAACAAGGCGTCACCGGAAATGACAAATCCCTCTTTTTCAAAAAAACAGGAAACACTACCCGGAGAATGCCCGGGAGTTTCAAGTAAATCGAACTCGAAACCTTCAATCTTTACTGCCTCTTCCGTTGTAAAAAAGCGGTCCGCCGGCATTGCAGTAATCGCCTTTTGCAGCCGGAAAACGTTTGAGCCATTCAACATCGGATCACTTAGCCAATTTTTTTCTTTTTCATGAACGTACACCGGAATCGTAAAATACTTCCTGACTTCATCGACAGCACCGATATGATCAAAATGGGCATGTGTAAGGACAATTGCCCGCGGCTGCAGCTTTTTTTGTTCAAGCCAATGGATTACTTTTTCTCCTTCACTTCCGGGATCAAAAAGCAAACAGCTGCCATCCTCTTTTTCAATACTATAGCAATTCGTTTGCATAATCCCTAAAGGAATTTGCGACCACTTCATTCTTTTTCCTCCATCTTCCTGCTTATTTTTTCAAAGCGACCAAATAATTCAGATAATTCTAACTAACTCTCGACAATCATGATAAAACCCGATAAAATAATGAGTGAATGTACTAAATACTATATCTAGAAACGCAAAGTTTGTAAAATGAGAACCAATTACTTGCTAAGGGGGCATTTTTAATGGGACTTGTCTTTATCTTTGCCTTAATTACAATTCTGGCCGCTTATGGGGTATTTTGTTCACTCAAAAGCAAAAATTTCTTGGCTGTATTCTGGGGAATGACGACAGTCCTAGTTTTCGGATGGTTTTCAATCATGACGATCATTCATCACGGCGTTCCAACAAGCACGATATAAAGAAAAGCGCTCATCAGCAATGCCTTATCCTGATTAGCTAAAAAAAAGACTGCCATCACGGCAGCCTTTTTTATTGCTCGTTTAGCAGGTCCATGACTTTTGCCACTTTGTCTTCCATTTTTCGCGTTTTGTCCCGGCGGTCATCAATGCGAATCGTGGTAGCGACACGCTGGATCCCTTCTTTAAATGGAGTTTCATGCATTGCTTGAATCACTTCAAACAGAACGGACAGCTCCCCTTCAATCACGGTATTCATCGGTGTAAGCTGAAAACGTATCTTTCCCGATTGTTCATATTCTTTTAAAACTTTATGAACATTTGCAACGTAGCTGCTGACACTTGGCGAATCCGTTCCAATCGGGATAATCGCAACATCCACTATAGCCATTTTCATTCACCTTCATTTTTATAATTTAAGTTTTCCAAAATAATTTTACCATACTGCTGAAAGAAAGCGAACGAATGGCTCACCCGTTAGCCCATTTCACAATTTTTTTGGCCTTTAGGTCCATGAGTTTTTCTAAACTTGAGCCGTATAAACATGTTTCCCCCGATGGAGAACAGCTAAGCGGTTCATTTTTGAGATTTTGAAAAAGAACGGCCGATTTTTTCTCCGTTAGCAGTCTCGAAACAAGTTCGAAACCATCGTTGTACGCATCCGCTTCTCCACTTTTTACAGGCTGAAAAGTAAGAAACTGATCTTTTGCTCCAATATAGTCATAAAACGGGACAAGCCAATCCGAATACTGGGAGAGCTGCGGCATGGAAAATGCGGCCAACTGGCGGTTTTTTTGATCGAAAAACGTATAGACGGCCTGAGATTGATCTTGACCTTTCACGGTAATCGTCATCACCCTCTCTTTAAAGGCGGCAAACTGATAAATGTTTGAAAAAACGGGATGGACCGACTGATCAGCCAAAGATTTTACCACAAGTGGTGCAAACAATGCAGGATTTGCCTGATCTGAATTCAAATATGCAACATGACCTTTGTCTATCCATTTCAGAAATGGCTGCGGTACAGAAAGCTGTTTAATCGAGCGGGTTTCAAGGCTGACAAGAAAAACTTGAAACGTCCAATCCTCATTAAACTTTGAGATAAGAACCTCTGATTCATTATACGGGTTCCATTCAAACGAGAGCTCGTAAGAAGGTATGGATTCACTCCACACCACATGCCCCTTTAAATCCGTCACCGTAATCGTTCCTTTATAGGTTGACGGGGATGAGTGAATTAAAAGGTACTTTTTACCTGGGCTGATTTGCGCGGTCACAATTGGGTAGTCACTTTTATATACTATTTCGCTTTTTCCCGTTGGAAAATGATAACGATAAACAGAAGATGTTTGGCCTTGATTTGTAATGTAGAGAACCGTATCATTCGTAAGCCAGCCAACACCTTTGAAAAATTCGCCATTCGAAACGGCCATTGGGATTTTCCAACGATTGCTGGAACCAGTACTTGTGTCCTTCGGTTGCTGACTACCTTGCTGCTGCTTTCCAGGTTGAGATTTTGTACCTTGCTGAGTGGAACAAGCAGATAAAAAAAACAAAAGGACAAGCAAAAAAATCCAGGCTCCCATACCCTTTATTCCTTTTAAAAATGGTTGAAACACTTCACTCCCCCCCTTTTCCCGAGTTGTCCGATGGTTCATTTCCGCCAAAAAATGATAGATGAAAGAAAAAGCCGTATAAACACCGGCTTTTCATTTTAACGGATTTCGTGTAACAAAAGTTTTCTTAATGATATTTAATTTTATAAAGAAAAGAGGTTTTAAACAAGAATGGAAAACGGTTCCATTATTATTTTTTTATCACAACTCGATTTTACATTGCTAATGCCGCAAAAAACAGGCCTTCCATCGTTACGATTATTTTTTCTAAATGGGAAAGCGGCAGAGGGTTAATTCCCTTGCCCAGTTCAATCGTAAATCCGGGACGTCTGAATTCTTGAATAAACCAATCCTTGTAACCGGCATGGCTGTCAACATATTGAATCGCTTTATAGCCGCTCACCCGTTCAAATTCCTTTGCGATTAACGCTGATTCTGGCGGCTCCAAACCCTCGTATCCCCAGTAAAACTCTTCTCCCTGGGTATGGAAAGCAAGAAGCCTGTCAAAATTGCTGTTTGCAGCCAAGTTAGCCATGGCAATCGATTCCGGCTCTGTCAATGGTGCTTTCCCCGGGTAATCTCGAGGGGCAGGTCCGATCGGGGGCTTTTCGTTTTTGATCAATTTCCCAGTTTGCCGGATATTGCTTGTTTAAGTCAACCCCGAGTAGATTGGCTTTCCAATGAACAAATTCATCACTGCCTTCGTTAATCGCCAAAACAGCATCACGATACTGATCTGGGGGGCCATTTAACACAAGGTCGACCCCATCGGGATTTACCATTGGGACAATCGACAATGATGTTTGCCGATATAAATCAACAGCCGGAAACCCCATGAAAGGCAAACCATGTGCGACTAAAAACAAGTAGCGTTCCAATAAGTTCAGAAGCACAACGGAGGTAATCCACTCATTGGCATGAAACGAACCATTCATATGAATTTTCTTCGGTCCGTTTCCGATTTGGATTTCCCAAAGCGGTTTGCCTAAAACACTCGTACCAATCGAACAGCGGGTGATGAACGGATATGTTTTTTCAAGATTGAGGATGCATTGGTCAAGCCACATAGAATCACATGGCGAACTATTTTTTACACACACAGGCTGAAACCTCATCTTTATCCTCCTCTATCCATTTTAGCGGAAATCTTACCAGTTCCCAAAGAAAGATGTGAATTCTGATAGTATTAAGCCTATGTGAGCAATAAAAAAAGATGTTTTCGAAAAGCAAAAAAAGCTTGCGGGTACCCGCAAGCTTTCCCTTTACTGTCTATAAATGTTCCGAATGCTTTTTAACTAGCCATGCAGCACCAATAACACCCGCATCATTTCCCAATGTAGCAAGTGCAAGCTCGGTTGACTTTCGTACCGGACGAAAGGCAAATTGGTCAAAATAGCGTTTAACAGGCTCGAGCAAACGATCTCCGGCTTTTGAGACGCCGCCGCCAAGGACTATTTTTGCCGGGTTTAGCGTGTTGGCGATATTGGCAAGTGTCAACCCTAAATGGAAAGACACCTCGTCAACTACTTTTGCTGCAACCATGTCGCCATTGCGGGCACAATCATAGACATCCTTTGCTGTGAGGGACCCATTTTGATCCAGCCGGTCTTTTAATTCACCACTGGCATTCGTTTTTGCTAATTCCTCTTTCGCCAAGCGGACAATTCCAGTTGCTGAAGCAATGGTTTCAAGGCAGCCTGTTTTTCCGCAGTTGCACGGGGCACCGCCCTTAGGAATCGCTGTAATGTGGCCGATTTCTCCGCCTGCTCCGTTAACTCCTTGAACAATGTTTCCACCGGCGATTACGCCCCCGCCCACTCCGGTACCGAGCGTAATGCAGACAAGATCTTTAGCGCCATTCCCGGCACCTTTCCACATTTCCCCTAAAGCCGCACAATTGGCGTCATTATCGATGGCTGCAGGTAGTGAAGTTTCCGCTTCCAACAGATCTTTAAGCGGGAAATTATCCTCCCAGCCCAAATTTACAGCATTTAAAATTACGCCCGTTTCATAATGAACAGGCCCTGGAGCCCCCATACCAACCCCCAGCAAATTTTGTTTTATTTGGCCAAGCTCTTCCAGCTTTTGGTCAATGGATTTGGCAATATTGACCGTAATGTATTTTCCTAATTCAGAATTATCAGTTGGAATTTCCCATTTTTCAATGATTTCACCATATGTATTAATAAAAGCAAGCTTTGTCGTCGTGCCGCCAAGATCAACACCGACCAACCATTTATCCGGCATCCTCTTCACCTGTCTTCTCTCTGATTTTTTTCTTTTAAAAACTGAATTTCATGTCTTAATAGTAATTTCGCTGTTTGGTACTCTTTTACGTCAATCAACTGGGCATGATACAGTTCTGTCAGTTCATCTTCCATTAGTTCCAGATCCGCAACTCGATCGCCTATATAAATGACAGTGCCAAACTGTTTCAAAAACTGCTGAATCTCATAAACCGTTTTCATTGGTATCCTCATATAAGAAAAGTGGAGTGTACTATAAGTATAATCGAAACACCATCTTGTCTCAAGAGTATTCTCTTCCGTACTTGTCTGCTTCAGCAAACCTCATCTGTTTCCCTGTTTTTTGGCATGTTTTGCATGTTTGTCCCATATATTTTTAGCATAACGGCATGAGGTTGTGGTCAAATGAAAAAATACAAATATTTCATTGCAATTGGTTTATTGATTTCCATTGTCTTCGTTTCGATCAAGGTCAAAACAGATCCGGTTCAGGAAACGATTACGTATTTCCCGATAGATCCAACGGTATCGTTTCAAAGTGCATCAACATCCTTAAGCCAATTCATTCCATTAAAAAAAAGAACGTACTCGTATGTCTGGCAAACGAAGTCTACCTTGGATCGAAACGCTTACTTACGGCAGGATGTCGGCTTGCTGTTTTCAAACGGAAGATTAATTGGAAAATTGGGCAAGTGGAAAACGAATACGGAACAGATAATCCAGCAAAAAAAAATGGTAGGAAGTGAGAGTGCCCTCCTTCAAGCGTTGACCTTCCATTATGCTGAAATTCATCATAACGAAGCGGAAATTTTTAGTGCCCAAACGATGACAAGTGCCGCAACATATGTGGTCAACTCTCCGTTTGAATCCCTTTTTACATTTCAACAAGCGGGGAATGAAGCAGAATCAAAATGGAAGAATATTCTTGATGACAAAACGTCTGAAGTTTTGCAGTCAAGCTGGAAAAAAGGACTGCGCACGTTTTCCATTCAGCTTAACCACTATAATGCGTATCCGTTAACCCAACTGTATACTCGCGAGACTTTGCCCGGTTTTTCAAAAGAAGAAACCGAAAGAGTGGTTGGTAACTTATGGGAAGGGCTCTATAAAAATTATTTTCTCGGAATAAAAAAAGCGGATGGAACGATTGTACCCCCGGATGGGAGCACAATCCCGCTTATTTTGATTGCAAAGGATCGGACAAAGTTGCTTGTTTTAACAGAAACAGAAAAAGGAGAACCTATACTCCTCCGCCAGATGATTGCATATGGACATTGATTTCATTTACAAGATTCCCATATTCTTTCTGATCCGGTTTTAACTTCGCAGCCTTTTCGGCATATTTTTTTGCCTCAACTAGATTGTTTTCTTCAAGGTAAACAAGCGCCAAATTATAGTAGGCTTCATCGAAATTTGATTTTAGCTTAATCGCCTGTTGGAGATGACTTTTCGCTTCAGGCAGCAGCCCTTTTTTTATTTCAGAAAATGACAGCAGGAAATAAAGCTGCGCTGTCGGCTTCGGAGCATTTTTCTCCGTTTCCTGTAAAATGGTGTATGCTTCATTGTATTGCCGATTTTCGATATAATTCTGGGCTAAAATCAGATTCGATCCAATATCCTTTGCCCTTACTGTTTCATTGAAACCGTATGTTAAAGAGCTCCAAACAGCCGCAGCAGCCATCAGAAAAAACAATACCTGCAGAAGCGGCTTTTTCTTTTTCGGAAAAAAAACCACTCCGGCAGCAAGAAAGCCGCCAATTAGTCCGCCAATATGCCCGGCATTGTCGATCCCTGTTGCCGAAAATCCAAATGCCAGATTTATCGCAATAATCACGAAAAGGTTGATTCCCATTGTACGATTAAAAAGTCGGGGATAGATGGCACCGAAGAAAAGGAGAGCGCCGAATCCTCCAAAAATCGCGCCGCTCGCACCCGCTGACAATGATGAGCTGAACAAAAAACTAGCGATAAAGCCTGTCACTCCCGAAACCAAATAAATGAAAAAAAACCGAATGTTCCCGTATATCCGCTCAACGGCAATACCAATATAGTATAATGCCAGCGTGTTCATGGCTAAATGAAGAAAACCAATATGGAGAAAAATCGGTGTGATAAACCGCCACCATTCCCCTTGATA
The DNA here is from genome assembly GCF_050496765.1 of Neobacillus sp. SM06. NCBI lineage: Bacteria > Bacillati > Bacillota > Bacilli > Caryophanales > Bacillaceae > Neobacillus > Neobacillus sp. SM06. The sequence goes on along the minus strand of NZ_JBNWEO010000018.1, from coordinate 303,026 downwards.
AATTAGCGGATTGAATTTCGCCCCATATCGAATCAACGTGGCCGTATTCGTGCTCCCACCATGAAGTTCGAGCCATACAAACATCGCGACTTGAACAAAGATAAAGGCATACGTGAAAAGCGGCTTGCCATTGGCAAACGCCTCACTTTCTTTTTTTGCCTTTTTCGCAGCAAAATCGAGCGAACTCTGTTTGACAGCAAGGATCTCCTGTTCAGAATAGGTTTCCTGAATAGGAAAAGACGCATCAGCATCAAATAAATGCGAAAGTTTTTCAAAACTTTGTTCATACTCCCCCTGTGCCATGATCACGGTTAAGACGGCTGTTTTCTTAGCATTTGGCAAAACAAACGGTTCCTTTGTATGCTGATGATACTCATCCACGGGCGGGTATGGGCTGACGTAAATAGCAAGAAGGTTCAACTCGCCTCGGTTTAGCTGCTGGCGGATCCTTTCTCCATTTGCAGCAGTAAACTCAATATCTCTTTGCATCTGGTTGCTCCAGTCCAATGAATGGGACAAGAGGCGGATAATCGGTGTCCGTTTATTTTCGATTTTTTCAAGCCAGATCTCATTATCACTTTCCGATCGTTGGACAATGCGATAACCACGGTTTTTTATGAAAAATTGCGCCAACCTCCAAAAAATATACTCCTCTTTTGAGCTCAATGGCTCCCCTACTTTCTTTATGTTTTTTTTTCATTTTTTCCTCTTTTTTTCTATTATAAACGAAATCCCCAATTGGATATGACTAAAAAGAAAAACCATCTGTGGTTTTCACCAGGCAGATGGTCCTCCAAAAACGGATTGTATTAGTTTGTTTTTAACAAATGGCAGGCTCATAAATGAGCCTACTGCAATTCGGCGAACCCATCCTGTTCCGATTAATAGATTCAAAAGACGGTAACGATAGCGATAGGCTGTATACCCGATCGTTCCAATTAGCAAAATGGATGTTAATGTACGAGACATTTTGATCCCTCCCACTACTAGTTTGAGTCGCCAGTCCGCTTTTTATCCATCCACTTGCCGTTATTGCTGCCATTTTTTCAGAACTGGCTCCATCGTTTTCTTTAATACTTCAACAGAATAGGAGAATTTTCTTTGCTCTTCCTCGTTTAATTCAAGCTGAACAACCTCCCTGACGCCATTTCGGTTGACGACAGCAGGTACGCCAATATAAATATCCCTTTGACCATATTCGCCATCAAGGTAGGCTGAAACAGTTAACACTGAATTCTCGTTTCTTAGGATTGCTTTTGTTAATCGGACAAGCCCCATTGCAATTCCATAATAGGTTGCCCCTTTGCGTTCGATAATTTGGTATGCCGCATCGCGGACATTTTCAAAAATTTCATTCAGTTCTTTTTGATCAAAACCCGAGTTCTTTTTCGTCCATTGGGAGATGGGTGTCCCGGCAATATCCGCGTTGCTCCAGACAGGAAGCTCTGTGTCTCCGTGCTCACCGATTATATAGCCATGGACATTGCGCGGATCAACATCAAAATAATCACCAAGTAAAAAGCGGAACCGTGCCGTATCGAGGATCGTACCCGATCCAATTACACGCTCTTTCGGCAGGCCGGAAAATTTCCAAACGGCATATGTTAATATATCGACAGGATTGGTTGCGACAAGGAAAATGCCATCAAAACCACTGTTCATAATTTCTTTCACAATCCCACTGAAAATAGCGATATTTTTCTCAACAAGATCGAGTCTTGTTTCCCCCGGCTTTTGATTGGCTCCTGCAGTCAGTACAACAAGATCTGCATCCGCACAATCCTTATGGCTCCCAAACCAGATTTTTGTTCGGGAAGGTGCAAATGGAAGACCATGGTTCAAATCCATTGCGTCCCCCTCAGACTTTTCCTTATTGATATCGATCAAGACAAGTTCTTCTGTAATGCCTTGGTTTAAAAGTGCAAAGGCATAACTTGAACCAACAAACCCGGTGCCGATCAGTGCGACTTTGTTTACCCGATTTAACATGTATTTCCTCCCGAAAATGCAATTTTTATACTACTATATTTTTTCGTATTCCCCCGTGTAACATACACTGGCAGCTCGATTAGCTAAAAAAACGCAGAACTGATACCGCCAAAAGACTTGCGAGAAATCCTGAAAGGAAATTCACCATGTCATTATCAATCAATCGGAGGCCTTTGATTTGTTTGGCCGGCTGTCCACAGTGGCTCTTTTTCTCTGTTTTTAACCCGCATGCCGAACAATGGTAGGCTTGCTGAATAGAGGCTCCCAGTACCGTATCAATGAGATTCCCTAAATAACCAAAAAGAAAACTATACACGGTCATCTTTAGATCAAAAGAAAATAAAACACCCGCCAATCCCGCGATTAATAAAGAACCAAGAAGACCAGCTGCGCTGCCCAGTAAACTGACAGCGCCAGATGTTCCTCTTTCAACCCGCTTAAACGACCTTATATCAAGTGGATTTTTTTTGCTTAATGAGCCAATTTCGGAGGCCCAAGTGTCAGAGTTGGCACTTGCAATGGACACCACAAAAATGAGCAGCCATTGCGGCATCTGATCAAAAGAATAAATGAAAGCGGCAATTGCGGCTGTTCCGCCATTTGCAAACACCTGCCGCCAATCTCTTCGGGATCCTTTCGCCAATTTCTCTTCCATTTCTTTTTTTAATGATGCTTTGTATTTTGACCACAAACTGGAAGATGCAAAAAAGACACCTAAAAGAACGAGCCCCTGAGCTCCAAAGCCAAGGTAGACTGCCAATCCAACCGCAACCGCTGCAACAGCTCCGCTTATGGAAAGCGACTTGGCATAAAAGCCTGCTAAACCTGTAGAAGCAATCAGAAGAAGAAACAGACTCCCTTGCATCATTTAGGATCAAGTACCTGTTTGTTCGTGATGATTTTTGCGACAGGAATATCGTGTGCTTCAACCGCAAATTCCTCAATCAGTTGAAAATCAAAAGCTAATGAAATGGCTTCACCCGGGTAGGTCTGTAAAAAACGGTCGTAATACCCACCGCCGAAACCAATCCGATATCCGTTTTTGGTAAAAGCCAATCCCGGAACAAGCAAAAGATCGATTTCCTTGGCATCCAGTTTTTCCGTCTGTTGTTCAATTGGCTCGTACAAGCCAAAGAATACGGATTCCAGTTGAGAGAATTGCGATAGTGCATGAAACGTTAAAGTTTTAGTAGCTTGGTGGCATTTTGGTACAGCAACTTGTTTCCCCTGCTCCCACGCTTTGCGAATGATTTGATATGTATCGACTTCAGGTGGATTTGAGAGGGTAATCCCGATCACATTCGCCTCTATCCAAGCCTGCTGTTCGTAAAGACGCTTCGCAATTTCGTAAGAAAAATCTTCATAGATCGGTTTGGAAAGGTCTGATAAGTTGGCTTTCATCTGTTTGCGAATCACTTTTTTATCCGTCATTGATTTACTCCTTCATCCCAATCTTTTTTATAAATATTCAGTAATTTATCCTAACAAAAAAAGCAGCAGGAAGCTCCTACTGCTTTATTTTGTTTCACGATGTGTTGTTGTCCGCTTTTCTCTTGGGCAATATTTTTTAAGCTCAAGACGGTCAGGATTGTTACGTTTATTTTTTGTTGAAATATAGTTACGGTCTCCACATTCAGTGCAAGCTAACGTAATATTCACACGCATGTTCATTTCCCTCCAAACTTGCTAGTAAAGTTCATACGACTTTTCTATAATACCATCTTTCAAAGGGAAATGCTAGTACTGTTTTTAAAAGTTCAGCAAACAGCCTTTTGGGAATGGTTGAAACTATCGTTTCAGCTGTTTATTCAATAACACATGATTGAGCAGCCCAACTTCCTGCCTGCTTTTCCCGTGGATTACCCATGACTGTATTTGCACTGTTTCACGGGCTCCAATCGTTGTATCCAACGCTAAAATGCTTGTGGCCGGTCCTTTAACCATCGGCTGATATTTGAGGCTGCCGAGGTGCTCACAATTCCAAATTTGATTGGAAATGAGATTCCAGAATGGTTGAATCGTATACTCGTTAGCAGGTTTTCCATTGCAGCGGGCATTCACCATATAAACATCTTCATTGATTAAATGATACACATTTCGGTCTGTTGGCGAGGCAAATGAAAACTGTTTTTCAAGCAGATTGGGATGATAATGGGCAGCTAAAACCTTCATATCTTTCGGTTCCGTACTATGATTGCTGACAAATAGCCGATAATACCAAATTTTTGAATGAATCCTTTCGAGCACTACTTTGACAGTCATTTTTTCAGAATACATTACTTTTTCCCGAACGTCGTGAAGCCAATGGCAATTTCCATTCAGCCATATGCCCGGAGTAAAATGGAGAGAATCAAGTTTGGTTGACGAAAAAGAAATTTCTTCTACTTTATCAAGTTCAGTTAGTTTTCCCATTTCTCTTTACACCTTTTTAAAAATTTATTTTCGAATCAATTGTTCATCATTTGGATTGATTTGCTGTTGGAGAAGAAGATCCTCCATTACTCGTTTTGTCTCTGTTGCAATTCGTGTCCAACCATATAAACTTTTCACCATTTTTCTGCCTTGTAAACCAATTTCTTGCGCTTTTTGTGGATTTTCAAGTAAAAAATGAATCTGTTCAAGCAATTGCGCTGCATCACCCGGTTCAATGAATAATCCGGTTTCCATGTGTTGAAGAATCATTTGCAATCCGCCAACTCTTGAAGCAATGGTTGGTTTACCGTGATTCATTGATTCTAAAACAACAATCCCAAACGGCTCATACAAGCTTGGAAAAATAGCAATGTCACACTGTCGGTAGAAGGCATCCTTCTCTTCATCCGAGATATAGCCGACAAACGTAATGTACTCTTGCAAATTCCGTTCCATAATTTGACGCCGATATGTCTCCAGCATTGGACCCTTGCCAGCAATCAAGAAATGGATGGCTTCATTGGCTTGTTTGACGAGTGCAGCTGCCTCAATCAAGGTCGCAAATCCTTTTTCCGAAACGACACGTCCAACGGAAAAAATACGTTTTTTTCCTTCCCATTTGGGGAAAGCGATTTCTTTTTCCGGTAGGGCTTCGATGCAATCAATTCCATTTGCAATGATCGAGATTCTCTCCTTGTCTAATCCAAATACGAGTGAAAGTTCTTCCCTCATAAATTCACTGCATACAATGACATGGTCTGCCATATTCAATAAATGTTGTTCCTGCTCATGAATGGCCCGTTGCATTTCATTGTGAATTCCTGCATTTCTTCCATATTCAGTGGCGTGTATTGTTGCCAAAAGCGGTAATCCCAATACATCTTTTAAGGCCATGGCTGCAGCACCGGTAAGCCAGTCATGGGCATGGATCAGTTTGAAATTTATTTTCGCAGCCAATTTTGCGGCTTCTGAAGCAATTGCAACATTCAAACCAGCTATCCATCGAAGAAATTGCTCATCATTTTCCTTTAATGGTTTAACCCTGTGAATATGAACCCCATCAGCGTATTCATATGGTGGCAGTCCGCCATTTCCTGCGGTTACCACATGCACTTCTACACCGATCATGGCAAGATGTTTTGACAAACCATGTACATGTCTTGATAAGCCGCCAACAACATTTGGTGGATATTCCCATGTGAGCATAAGAATTTTAACGTTTGGACTTTCAACATCCTGTCTTTTTTGCGGGCAAGCTTCAGTCATTTTTAGTCTCCATTTCTTTTTGCGATGTTTCTTGGTAATAGCTATAAGTGCTCACATGTTCCAGCCAAACGGGAGTTGTTTCTCCGTTTGCTTCACTGCCTATTTCTACATCTATTTCGTTTGCACAGCCAAGCTGAACAGAATTTGAACGCAGAATTGGAAAAAAGTCATTTTCCTTCATTTTTACTCCCAATTCCGCAATATAACTTCGATTAGAAGGAAGTCCTTTTACATTCCAGCTTTCATGTGAATACGAAACGGCCAATTCGTAATAATGATGAGCATTCGAGCCAATAAAGCTTCGTTTCGTAACATCATAGATTCGAATCACTTGAACAAGATCATCGAAATCGGCTTGAAAAAAATGTTTCACTACCGCTTTCGGAAGCTCAACAGCCTGCCAGTTTAATGCAACCTTTTGAGTATCCGTTTGTTTCATGACAAGTTCTGTCGTATATACGGGAGTGACAGCGACGAAAGAGCCTGCATGATCCGCCGACTGCTTCTCGTGATCGTTGCTGTTTACCTCTTTATGCCACCGATAGCGGACAGATCCTGCCGTTGTCTTTAGTCCCTTTGCAACTTGCCGGAAGGAAAAACCATTCCGTCTTCGTTTGATCATTTCATCAAGCATGTCTTTCCTCCAGTCCGCAAACTACTTAGTCTATGCAACTTTTATCTCCATTATTCATGAATTTTTCTACTTTAATAGTATCACTCACAAAGAAACAGTACAATAAACGCAATTTGTCGTTTCCCGCCTTCCCTTATCCAGCAGGGCATTAAAACGAAATGTTTTTTTCAACTGCTGAAAAAAAGAAAATTCGACACCTGCTTTTTATATAGAAACCAACATTTTTCGACACATCGCTTCACGGAGCAGCTAAAAAGAAGTCCAATATTATTGAACAGTCGTGTCGAAAAAAAGAATGCATAATGGTAAAATACAACTAGTAAGTGAACAGTTGAGGTGCAATTTATGGAAATGACGATGCTTGTGCTATTTGGTCTGTCCCTTTTTTTCCTTATCCTTTCTTTTTTACAAAAAGACCCTTATAAGGAATTAAAGGAGGAAGTTGACCAGTTTACAATGCAGCAAGTTCAAGAACTGTATCAGTTAAAAAAGAAAATGAACATTCTTGAAGAGGAACTGCTTGTTGCTGATGATGCCTTTCCAAGACCGGCTTCACCACCAATCAAAAAAAGAAAGGAAATTCATGATATTATAAAAAATCAAGTCTGGGCTCTTGCACAACAAGGAAAACCGATTGAACAAATCGCCAGCCTATCTTCCTTATCCACCGAAGAGGTTTATGAAATTCTCGAAGCCTATGCAGAAAAAGAATAAGTATATTGTATTTTTGCGAAAATAAAGCCTGCTGAATAGCGTTTTTTCAGCAGGCTTTCATCGTCTCTACCATTTGTTTTTCATTAAGCGGTTTGAAAGTTTTTAACCAAATTCGCAAGTATGCTTGCTTCTTTGCTCATTTTTTGTGCATGCGCCAAAATCTTCTCTAGTTCTTCATCTTGCTGCTTAATTGTCGCAGATGTTTCAATCGCTCCGGCACTAAATGTTTGTGATGTGCCAGTAATGGCCTCAAAAGCGGCCTTTACTTCTTCACTGCCAACAGATATATTCTCTAAGTACTTGGCTATTTCCTCAACATTTCGTACCATTTGCTCGATACCTGTTTTAATGGTGTCAAAACTGTTGCCTGTATGATTAATCTGATTCTTACTAGAAGTTAATTCTTCGAAGCCTTTGTGCAATGATTCCATGATCCCTTTTGACATGCTTTGAATTGAATGAACAATTCCATTAATTTCACTTAAAGAAGACTCGACTTCACTGGCAAGTTTTTTTACCTCTTGTGCCACGACGGCAAAACCTTTGCCAAACTCGCCCGCTCTTGCCGCTTCAATTGATGCATTAAGTGCCAGCAAATGGGTTTGGCCAGCAATCGATTTAATCACATCTGCTAAACGATTGATTTCGCGTGTTTCTTCATCTAGAACCACCACATCAGCAAGCGTATTTTCGATCATTTGATGGACATTTTCAATTTTTAATACAGAATTATCCATTAATTGTTTTCCATTCGAAGCTGCCTCTAAAACCTGGTGACCGGATTTCTTTAAGGCGGCCCCTTTTTTTGTTGAACGGCTAATCTCGCCATTTAGCGATTCGTAATGTGAAAACAGCTGAAGGGTTGAAGAAGTTTGCTGCTCAGCACCCCGGGATAGCAAGATCATCGTGTCCGAAGTTGATTCGCTTGAGTCTTTAACAGCAATACACGAATCCTTCAATTGATCACTGTTGTGAAACAAATTTTCCGAAGCGATTTTAATACCTTTTACCATTTCCCGCAAACTGGCGATCATTCCGTTCACTGCAGTAGTGATTTCACCCAGTTCATCTTCCCCATTATAAGATAGATTTTCAGCATTTAATTGGCCAGCAGCCACTTGTTTGGTTGTAGTTACAATGGTCGAAAGCTGTTTTTTCAATGATTGAGCCAGGAAAAAGACAAGCACACCACTTAGCAACGCCGATAAGACCACAATGAGAATGATTTCAAAAATTAGTACTGCCATTCGGTTTTCGGCATCTGCAATCGCTGTGTCGCGCTCCGCCCGTATTTCTTTGCTAAGCTTGTTTAAGATCGCTGAATTCTTTTCTCGAAGATCCGATATATTTTTCCGCACCTTTGTGTACAGGTCATGATCAAGCCGGACAACGGAAGGGATCACCTGATCGATAAATAGACGGTCAATTTCTTTATTGTTTGCTTCAACTTGATTCATTAACGCAAAGATGGCTTTGTTGTCTGTTCCTTTCTTCAGAACAACCAATTTGTCGTTCATTTCATTTCTTAATTCTCGATATTTTTTCACATCATCCATTTTCAAAAAGGTTATGTAATCGGCAATCCGTGTGTCCTTCGCATTCATCAGCGAATCAATATCGGAGACAAGAACGGCTTGTTCGCCTTTATCTTTAACAAATTGCATGTCTTTTTTCACATTTTGCAGCAACATAATAACCAAGATTGTTGCAATAATGAAGAGCAGTGTACTAAAACCCATTGATAGCAGCAATTTATAGCGAATCGGGATATTCCGCCATTTTATAGAATGGGTCTTTTGATTCAATAATAAGGCAAAAAAATTTTTCTGTCTTTTACGTTTATCCATCTTCTGTCCCCCACTTATGCTTGTTTCATACAGCTATCATAAAAAATTTCAGCAGAAAATAATTCATTTTTATCATATTTTTACACAAAATTTACAACAAATTAAAAGCGATAATGCCAGTGCATCATCGCTTTTAAACATTATGCATTTAAATCATAACGCTTTCCAGTAACTAGAAAAATTACATTTTCGGCAATGTTTGTTGTCTGGTCGGCAATCCGCTCAATGTAGCGGCAGACGTACGCCAACTGCGTGATTTGGTTTGTTGCATTCGGATTTTCCGGGATATAGCCCATTAATTCTTGAATCAATTTTCCGTACATTTCATCCACTTGGTCATCTTTTTCGGCGCATCGTTTTGCAAGAACCACGTCTTCAGAATAAAACGCCGTCATCGCATCTGTTAGCATGTCCAAGGAAAGATCCATCATTTTCGGAATATCAATGATTTCTTTAAATTGTTTTTCCTTGCCGATGTGCAAAGTCGACTTCGCAATATTGACTGCCTGATCGCCAATTCGCTCCACTTCCGTACAGATTTTGATTGCGACAATGATTTTGCGCAGATCGGTTGCCACTGGTGATTCTTTCGCTATCAGAATCAATGCCTTGTCGTTAATTTCATGATCAATCCGGTCGAGAATGTTGTCTCCGTCTACCACTTGTCTCGCTTTTTCAAGATCCTGATTAACGAGTGCGAGCATCGCCTCTTTTACAGCAGACTCAGCTTTTTGCGCCATGTCTAATAGCATTTCTTTTAATTCCTTTAAATTGCTATCAAAATTTGATCGTGTGTGCATAAAAATCCCCCTTTTTATCCGAATCTTCCTGTAATATAACCTTCTGTTCGCTCGTCAGATGGCCGGGAGAATATTTTCTCAGTCGAATCCAACTCAATTAATTCGCCCATTAAGAAAAATGCCGTCTTATGCGATACTCGAGCTGCTTGTTGCATATTGTGGGTGACGATGACAATCGTATATTTTTCTTTCAATTCTAACACTAATTCTTCGATTTTCAATGTGGAAATAGGATCAAGAGCAGAAGTCGGCTCATCCATTAGCAGCACTTCCGGTTTTGTTGCAAGTGCCCGGGCGATGCATAATCTTTGCTGCTGTCCGCCGGAAAGACCCAATGCTGGGGCGTCCAAGCGATCCTTTACTTCATCCCATAACGCGACATCCAGTAATGATTTCTCGACGATCTCGTCCAAATCCTTCTTCTTCTTTGTTCCATGGATTCTTGGCCCATAAGCGATATTGTCGAAAATGGACTGAGGAAACGGATTTCCTTTTTGGAACACCATACCGACCCGCTTCCGCAATTCCACAAGATCAATTTTATTCGTTAAAATATTTTTTCCATCAAAATTGATCTCTCCAGACATTTTTACGTTTGGAATTGTGTTAATCATTAAATTTAACGTTTTAATAAATGTGGATTTACCGCATCCAGATGGTCCAATAATAGCGGTAACTTCCTTTTGGTAAATTGGAAAGTCTATGTTTTTGAGTGCATGGTGATCGCCATACCACAAATTTAAATCATTTATATCAAATGCTTTATTCGAAATAGTTGCAACAGTCACTGCTTTTCCCCCTTATCCGAACCTTCCTGAAATATACTCTTCCGTCTTTTTCTCTTCAGGATTGGTGAAAATCTTCTCCGTTTCATCGTATTCAACCAAGTCCCCATTTAAGAAGAACGCTGTTTTATCCGAAATCCGGGAAGCCTGCCCCATATTGTGTGTGACAATCACGATCGAGTAATCCTTTTTCAATTCAACGATCAGTTCTTCCACTTTCGCATTGGAAATCGGATCAAGTGCGGAAGATGGCTCATCCAGAAGCATAACCGCAGGCTTCATTGCAATCGTCCTTGCAATGCAAAGTCGCTGCTGTTGTCCGCCGGAAAGGGAGAGAGCCGATTTATGCAAACGATCCTTTACTTCATCCCACAATGCAGCTTTTTGCAAACTCTCTTCAACAATCTCATCAAGCAGACTTTTCTTTTTAATTCCAGAAAATTTCAGTGCATGTGTAATGTTTTCATAAATCGATTTTGGGAAAGGGTTTGGCTTTTGAAAAACCATACCAATTTCTTTCCGTAAAGCAACCACATTAATATCATTTGAAAGTATATTTAAACCCTCGTAGAGGATCTCGCCCTCTGCTCTTGCACTGGGGATCAAATCGTTCATCCGGTTAATGCTTCTTAGGAAGGTTGATTTTCCGCAGCCGGAAGGTCCGATTAAGGCGGTAATGGCATTTTTTTCGATATCCATGCTGATGCCATTTACAGCACGTTTTTCGCCATAAAAAATTTCCAAGTTGTTGACTATTAAAATTTGCTCTTTTTGGTATTGTGTTACGGTAACCGGTTTTTCCATCGTCGATGTAGCCATTTCCTCATCACTCCTTATTTCGTCGCCGTCATTTTTTTATAAACGAGACTGCCAATAGCCCGGGCTAATAAATTAAATAGCAATACACAAATGACAAGAACTGCAGCCGAACCATTCGCGACTTCTTTTACGTCAGGGATCAGTCCTTGCGTGTTAACTGCCCAAATATGGACAGCAAGCGTTTCTGCCGGACGGAAAATATTTAAAGGTGATGTTGCTGAAAAAGGATTCCAGTTTGCATAATCGAGTCTTGGTGTTGATAATCCGGCTGTAAATAACAAGGCGGCAGCCTCACCAAACACACGCCCTGCGGCTAGGATCGCCCCTGTTAAAATCGATGGGAAAGCGCTCGGAATCAAAACAGTTTTTATCGTATGCCAATGCGTGATTCCTAGTCCGAGGCTCGCTTCCTTTAATTCTCTCGGAACCGAGCGAATCGCGTCTTCACTAACGCGCACCATCACCGGCAAATTAAAGACGGTCAGAGCCAAAGCTCCTCCTACTATCGTATATCCCCATCCGGTTAAGGTAACAAACATCAACAATCCAAACATTCCAATTACAATTGAAGGCAGGGATGCCAACACTTCAACACATGCACGAATAAAATCGGTCACTTTTCCCGGCTTTGCATATTCAGCCATGTAAATGCCGCCGCCCAAACCAAGTGGAACCGTAATCAGCATGGTAATAAACAACACATAGAACGAATTAAACAATTGATCCCGTATGCCGCCCCCAGCTAGCATATTGCTTGATGGTCTGGTTAAAAACTGCACGGAGATTTGCTTCAAACCGTTTACTAAAATGAAATAAAATAATCCAATCAGCAAGGAAATAATGATAGCTGCAATGGCAATAAAAACTCCTGTCGCAATCCGATCGGCTGTTCTACTGTTCATTATACCTTCCTCCTTGCTGAAAGATAACGGATGATTAAAATAAAGATAAACGAAATGATTAACAAAATAAGCCCCATCGACCACAAAACATTGTTTTCCACACTGCCAAAGACAGTGTTCCCCATGTTTAATGTGATGATCGTCGTCAAGGTTGCAGATGCATCTGTAATGCTGTGCGGAAATTTGCTGACATTGCCAATAACCATTTGGACAGCCAATGCCTCGCCAAACGCCCTTGCCATCCCAAGAACGATTGCTGTTAAAAGAGACGGTGTTGCGGCTGGAATCAATACTTTCCGAATGGTTTGCCAGCGAGTGGCGCCAAGGGCATACGAGCCTTCACGTAATGCGCTTGGCAGGGATGCCATCGCATCCGTAGCAATTGTTGTAATCGTCGGCAAAATCATTATCGAAAGGACGATCATTCCGGAAAGCAAGCTAAAGCCAAGCCCCCCCACATGGTTTCGAATAAATGGAACCAACACTGTAAGCCCGATGAATCCATAAACAACAGATGGAATTCCTACCAATAATTCAATGACAGGCTGTAAAACCTTTCTACCCCATGATGGGGCGATTTCCGTCATAAAAATGGCTGCTCCAATACCGAGCGGCGCAGCGATGAGCGCCGATAAAAAAGTTACAGCAAAGGATCCAAAAATAAATGGCAGAGCTCCATATGCCGGGTTTTGCTGATTTGTCGGGTTCCAAACTTTGCTGGTTAAGAATTCAATAAGACTTACACCGTTCTTAAGAAAGGCCTGCAAGCCCTTTTGTCCAATAAAAATTGTAATCGAAATTGTTGCCGCAATCATAATAATTGCTGCTAAAAAAACAAGGATTTTACCCCTTACTTCACCATTCATCCAATTTTTCTCAGATTTTAACAATCTGTCTTTTGCAGGAACCAATTTTTCCATAAAAAAATAATACACCCCTAAATTACGTCATAATAGGGTAAATGCTCTCGAGCATTTACCCCGTTAATCACAAGCTTATTTATTTGTTACTTTTCCAGTTGCATCACGTTCTACTTGCATTTTTGTTACTGGTAAATAACCTTGCTTAGGTAAAATATTCGTTTGTACTTCGTCACTAGTCATGTAGTCAAGGAATGCTTTCTCAAGTTCTGTTGGCTCACCTTTTGTATACATGTGCTCATAAGCCCATACAGGGAATTTACCAGACTGAATGTTTTCAGGAGTTGCTTTAACACCATCGATTGACATTGCTGTTACAGAATCATCAGTGAAGTAAGAAAGCGCAAGGTAACCGATTGCTCCGGGAGTTTCGCTGATAATCTTCTTAACCGTATTTGAAGCATCTTCTGTAATTCCTTCAGCAGGCGTTGCACCGTCAAGAGCAAATTTGTTGAAAACTGCACGAGTACCTGAAGAATCTGGACGGTTTACAAGTGTGATTTTTTGATCTGGTCCGCCAAGCTCTTTCCAGTTTGTAATTTTGCCGGTAAACACTTTAATTAAATCAGCCTTTTTAATATCCTTAATGCCGACTTTCGGGTTAACGGCTGCTGTCATACCAACAACTGCAACTTTATTGTCAACAAGACCTTCAATCTTTTTCTCTTCAGCAAAAACGTCAGAGTTTCCGATTTGAACAGCACCTTGAGCAACCTGTGATAAACCTGTACCAGATCCTCCGCCGTTCACTTGGATGCTGACTTTTGGATTTTTATTCATAAATTGTTCAGCTGCAGCAGATGCAAGTGGCTGTAATGCAGTTGAACCGGAAAGGACAAGTTGGCCAGAAAGTTCCTTTGTTTGTTTTGCAGGTTCGTTTTTTGCCGTATTCTTATCCGTTGAAGTTCCGCCTCCACAAGCAGCTGCAATAACCATAACCGCTGCAATGACCATAAGAAGGCTCAATTTCTTAACACTTTTCATTTCCTTAATTCCCCCTACGTAATGTGGTTGTTTTGTCCTACATCATTAGCATAATGTTTCAGTGTTAACCGAGTTTTAATGAATTGTAAAGCTTTTGTAAATCTGTGTCGATATTTTGTAAATCGGGTTTATTTTTTTAGCAATTGGGCCCTGCTTCATTAGTGTTTGCAAAACTTCGCAAAAAAAATACCTGCCATTTTAGACAGGTTCATTTGAAAGCTGTTTTATTGTCCTTGTGCTGGCTGCGGCTGAACAGCCGGAGTTGCGCTTTGGTTCATTCTGCTTTGCTTCAGATCAAAATAGGCTTTAAAAACCTCATTGGCAATTTCCAAGTTTACATGTGTCTGATCGGTTGTCGACCACGGGACAACAACCGATATCGCGATTTCAGGATCGTCATATGGAGCATAACCAACAAACGTTACATTCCATGTCATTGGATGCACCGGCAGCGGCCCGTCATACAATGCTTGTGCCGTACCTGTTTTTCCCGCAATATTGTATTGCTTATTTGTAATATATCCATATCCAGTACCTTGCGGATCATTGACAACTAGTTTCATTCCATCTTGAACATGCTTAATCCATTCATCCTTCATATCAATCTTGTTTAAAATTTTCGGATCAAACTCCTGAATGACTGGTCCAAGTCCATTTGTTCGGTAATCCGGTTCTCGTATTTCTTTTACGATATGCGGCTGAACACGGTAACCGCCATTTGCAATCGTCGATACATATTGGAGCAGTTGCAGCGGTGTATACGTATCATATTGGCCGATTGCAAAGTCCAAAACTTTACCTGCATCGCCAGGAATTTGACCGGCGCCATATCCGCTCTGCTCTCCCGGTAAGTCGATGCCGGTTTTTACCCCTAAGCCAAATTGCGAAAAATTCGTCCTTAATTTGTTTATTGCCGCAACCTTATCAATTCTTAACGGACCATTTGGGACATATGTCTGTTGGCCGCCAATTTTCATTGCCGTTAAAAACATATAGGTGTTTGAAGATCTCTTTAATGCATATAAATCATTTACCAAACCAAAACCTGTTTTGTTCCAGTCTCTTTTCACAGGTGTCCCTTTAAATTTCAATGGCTGGGTATAGAGAGAATCACCCGGCTTAATCGCACCGGTTTGGTAGCCCGTTAACAAAGTTGCCCCCTTTACAGCTGATCCCATCGAATAGGAAGTGATCATATTTCCAAGGGCAAAATCTTGGATCTCGGTCTGATTTGTTTTTGTATTTTTAACATATTGTACACCTGACATTGCCAGAACTTCTCCGGTTTTAGGATTCATGGCTGATACAAACGCCCGATCCATATACGGCTGGCCTACTTTTGCTTGAGCCAGTTTATCTCGAACAATCTGGTCTACCGCTTTCTGGAAATCAATATCAATTGAAAGTACAAGGTCTTTGCCACTTTCACCATTTTTAACGATTGACGAATCGATCACTTTCCCTGAATTGTCGGTTGTATTTCTGACAATTTCTTTTTGTCCTTGAAGCACATTTTCATACTGCGATTCAAGATAACTTTTTCCGACACGATCATTTCGGCTGTATCCTTGTGCTAATAGTTGGTCAAGCTGGTCTTTTGGCAGTCCCTCTTTGGAACTCGTCACTTTCCCTAAAATGGTGCTTAAGGGACCGTTGCCTTGATTATCTTTATAGATATAATTTCGATCCCAATCCGTTGTTGCGTCGACTCCCGGTAAAGAATCCAAATTTTCACTTACAACCGCATATTCTTTATCCGTCACATCTTTATTTTTGATAATTTGAGGTGTTAAAGCTGTCCCGCTTGCCATTTCGCGGTATATCGCCAATACCTCAAGTTCGGATTTAGAAAAAGAATTTAATTCGGCATCCGTGATTCTTTCCCTTGTTAAATTATAGATTTCTTTGTCATACTCTTTACTGTTTAAACCTTTTTTCTTTAATTTTGCTTCATCCTGTTTTGTTATTTTTGCCTTTGCCTGTTTCGGATGCAGCATCAGCCAATAGTCCTGCCGATCTCTTTTCGTAATTGCTTTAAAATCATCTGCGGAATCTTTGCTGATCAATGCGGCTAATTTTCTCGCAATGCTGAGCATTTCTTTTGGGGTGACGTATTTCGGCCTTGTATACGTAATCGCTTTTAGTGGCTGATTTCCTACGATCAATTTCCCATTTGTGTCCAATATTCGTCCGCGCGGTACAGATGTATTAACAGGTGTGACTTCGTTTTGCTGAATTTCCCGCTTAAAATCATCCCCATAAACAATCTGGACAACGCCCAGTCTTAAAATCAATGCAGAAAACAGAACAAATACAACAAAAAACAAAACATTTAAGCGAAACGGAACAGGAGACTTCTTTTTTTTCTTTTTACTCAACGGACACGCACACTTCCTTTTTGATTCTCACCTAAACAATATTTTATAAGAAATCTCCCATTTTGGCTATGAAGAACCATTACCAATTTTAATCCGTATCAAAAGTCCCAATCAATAGGAAAAGCCCAATTCGACTGAATTGAACTTTCTCGTTTTTATGATGGATTGTTGGCAGATTGGAGGTGAACACGTTTGATAAACCAATAAATCACAGTATGTCCGGCGCCTAAGATGAGAAGAAGAATCGGTATGCTTTTTTGTTCGTTGAACCAGGTGATCGCCATTAAGAAAAGCAAAATTGATACAATCCGTCCGACGTTTAAGAAAATTTCCCTTACGACAATGTATTCAATCCGCATTTCCGCTGCCCTCCAGCCTGTGCCGATCACGTCATATGTCGTTGAAATGTAGGGAACAAGCAAAACTGGGTAGGCAACGGCGATTAGCGCTGCATATAAGATTAACTTTACATAATTCACATCCCAAATAATAAGCAAAATCGCCGCGTATAATAGAAGGCCTCCAATTAAGATGGCTTTTTTCCGCTTATGCTTTTTAATCAGCCGCGCAGCTATATAATAAGCAATAAACGAAATGCCGGAATTAACAAGTCCAAATGTACCGAGCGCCATCTCGCTCCCGGTTGAAATAAAAACAAACACGGATATGACAAAAACAAAGGTTCCTTCGCGAAGACCTTGAAAAAAATGGGCATTCGTAATCAAGCGCCAATTTTCATTGTGTTTTCGCTCCTGCAAAATTCGGGTAAAACAATACTTTCCATTTGCGGGACGCGGTTTTAACGAAAAGCTTAACAAAACAGCAAGGGCGAACAATGCTAATGATAATCCGAATACAACGGTATACCCGGTGAATTTTTCGAGGCGTGTAATAATAACTCCTGCCGCGATCGGACCGATCATTCCGCCAACTGATGAAAGGATTCCTAAGAAACCATTGAAGAAATCCCTTGTTTCCGGCTCGGTAATTTCAAAGGTCAATACATTGTAAGCAAGCCAGTAAAACCCATATCCGATCCCAAGAAAACTTCCCAGCAGCAATAGAAATTTGGATGCGTTCGCCCCAGTAAACAAAACCAAGACGTAAAAAAGAGCCAGGAAAATAACGCCAATTCTTAAAACAATGACCCTGTCGACTTTTTTTGCCCATCTGCCCGCTAAAATAAAGGTCAAAGGCTGAAGGACAACAATTGCTAAATTATAAAAGGCCAAATCCGAAAATTCTCCAGTTTGTTTCCATAAATAAATGTTTACAAAGGTATTGGACAGTGCCACACTCAGTGAATAAAGTCCGCCAATGACGAGCAGCAGCAGCAAATCCTTCGTTAATTCTACATCTCCAAGCAGTTTCAATTTTTTTGCCATAACGACTCCCCTTTTTCATAAGGGTAGTCTTTAACAAGGACCTAAATCTTATGCGATTTATTTAGCAATTCTAAAAAAGAAAAGACAGCCGATTGGCTGCCTTTTCCCTAGATGGTTACTTCGCTGCAGTATAGCGTTTTGCTACTTCATCCCAGTTTACAATATTCCAGAAGGAAGTAATGTATTCAGGACGGCGGTTTTGGTATTTTAAGTAGTAAGCATGTTCCCAAACGTCAAGTCCAAGGACTGGTGTTTTCCCTTCCATTAACGGATTGTCTTGGTTTGGTGTGCTTGTTACTTCCAATTCTCCGTTATTGACGACAAGCCATGCCCAACCTGAACCGAAGCGGGTAGTTGCTGCTTTTGTAAATTCTTCTTTAAAGTTTGCAAAGCTGCCAAATTTATTGTTGATTGCCTCTGCCAATTCACCAGCAGGCTCCCCTCCGCCATTTGGAGATAGAATTTGCCAGAACAATGAGTGGTTTGCATGGCCGCCGCCATTGTTGCGAACTGCGGTACGCGCAGATTCGGGAACGGCATCAAGATTTGAAATCACTTCTTCAACTGATTTAGAAAGAAGCTCTTCGTTCCCTTGCAGTGCATTGTTTAAGTTTGTTACATACGTATTATGGTGTTTCGTGTGGTGAATGTTCATGGTTTCCTTGTCAATGTTCGGTTCTAATGCATCATAAGCATAAGGTAATTGCGGTAATTCAAATGCCATTTTTTCCATCCTCCTATGTAAAATCATTTTTATGAACAGCTTTAGAATCGTTCTGATATTAGAATGGTTCTAATGCCTTCAACAATAAGATTACCAAACTGTGCTAATGGTTTCAAATAAAAAGCATCGAGTGTATGTGTCAAGTTTTTCTCGGTAGTGCTCTGGACACGTGGTTTCTGGCACTCACTTTTTGTACGCTGACTTCCCTACCGCGCTACCGCTTGGTGGCCTGCACATTTTCATAACGTTCTCACGAACCTTATGAAAACATGCAGGTTATAAACTCATACTCTTAACTAATTGCCCCATAGCGGTCGAATGGGGGGCATGTAAGCTGATTCTCCCGTTTTTGGCTCCTATAGATGGCCGGGTAGCCTGGTGAAGAATCTGGGACATTCTCACCGCTTTCTTCACTTCACGCTGCTTTCTAGCGCTTTTATGCTGGTGCTTAAGGTATACCTCTCTCAAGGTTTGATTAAGAATACCTTGTTTAATTTTAACCATTGCCTCAGCCCCCTCATAGCTCCAATGCATCCCTCTCTTTTTCATCCGAAAAGAGACGTGGCGCTGATTCGACTCCATCGCTCCTAGGTTTCTCGCATTCTCTGGCAGATTCTTAACCTTATTTCTCCAATCAAAAATTCGATCCCAATTTCCACCAATATACCAACGGAATGCTTTTAATTTCTCAAGTTGTTTTGAATCCTCAAGCGTGCTTTCGTATGTGTCTAAACACACTGTAAATGCATCCATATCATGATCGTCAATGGCTTTTTTCACCTTGTCTTTCCAGTCGCTTTTTACCCCGAATGTCCGATTTAGTGATTGCGAAATATGGTAAGAGTCCAGTTGATTCCACACCTTATAACGAGATTGTGAAAAGGCTCCTTGGAATTTGTCAGCTGTATAGCCCAGACCTCCGTCACTATTGGTCACTACTTGAGTATTCTCCAAGCTATAGCGGTGAGCCGTAGTGGCCTGTACTTGGCTCCAAAACACATCTGTGCGCTGAGTGGTCATGATAACCTTTGGCTCTCTCAAAGATACACGTTTTCCATTGATATCCCAGCCCTCATATGTAATGGCGTGATGAACCTCTATATTCTTTCTACGCTTTGTACTTCGGACAAATACCCCATCCGCCTCAGCCATTAAAAAATCCACTTTCTTTGCCTCTGGTAAGCTGGCCGCTTCCTCCAAATCCAATACTAATTCTTCATCCGCCTTCGCTTGTGCTCCTCCCACAGACTTAACCATCTTTCCCACTGTTTGATGGCTGATTGTCACAGCGGTCCATTCTTTTAGGGTTCGAGCCACTTCCCTATAGGCGTTTTGACTGGCTAATTCAGCTACCTTAACCTCAACCAGAGGACTATAACGCTGATGTTTTCGCAAACCCAATAATTCATCAAAAGGATAGACTGGATGACCTTCATTATCATGCATTAACGTATGATTAAATCGGATCGTTCCAAAAGTGAACTGAACAGTCTTTGGATCATTTCGTTCGACTTTCCAATCCGCTTTCTGTTTTTCCTTCACAATTGCCTGGTTCATATGATTAAATACTTCCCCTAGGAGTTGAGAAAAAACCTCATACATCAAAAGCTGAAGACGTTCTTCAAGGATTATTAGATTTTCACTTTCCTTTATTAATTTGTATATTTTTGTTATAATTTTTTCCATGAGAAGGCCTCTTTCTAAATGTATTTCGCCTTGGTCAGCGTACATTTATGATAGAGTGCCTTCTCTTTTTTTACCAGCAATTGGTCCCGAGAAATATTTTACACATAGGCATCGAGTTACCTTACATACATTTTCCTCCCTTGCAAATTTTATACCCCTCTGCTATTAAAAATTCATTAAATTGTCATGAATCTCATATCCCTTGTGCTGTCAACGATTTAAGTCATAGTTGCTGTATTTTTTTCCATATGATGTAAAACCTCTATTGACACATTGGATATAATTTCATTTAATCAAACTAAAAGGGTGTGGCGACAATGCAAACGAAAAGCTTTTCTTTATTTGAGGTTCTCGAACAGTTCTTTGCAAGCCATGAGCCAGTTCAGATGGTGCGGGCGGGCACCGTGCTTTTTCAGGAAAAAGAGTCCGTCGAATATATGTATATTTTACTTAATGGCAATGTCTCGATCGGCAGAGTGCATATGCGTGGAAAAGAGCTTATTTTAAAAATTGCGGCGAGCAAGGAAGTAATTATTGAATATCAGGTATTCACACCAAATCCGCGCTATCATTTTTCAGCGAAAGCAATGACGGATTGTCAATTGTTGAAAATAAAAAGAGATAAATTTGAAGAATTTATTAAAAATGATCCCGCCGCCATGGAAGCATTTGCCACCTTCTTGAGCACGAGCTACTTAAAAGCACAAATGAAATGCCAAGATTTAATTATGAACGGAAAAAAAGGCGGACTTTATTCCATCTTAATTCGTCTCTGCCATTCATACGGGATGATCACAGAGGAAGGCATTTTAATCGATGTTCCGTTAACCCATCAGGAATTAGCCAATCTTACATACGGAACGCGCGAAGTGATTCAGCGGACATTGAAAGAACTGCGGGAACAGAATGTCATTTCCTATCATCAGCAAAAATTCACCGTGAAAAATTTAAGCTTTTTAAAACGGGAAGTAGACTGTCAAAATTGTCCATATGAAATTTGCGGATTAAACTAATAGAAGACAAAACAGCCATCAGAACAAGGCTGGCTGTTTTGTTCATAGAGTGACAAAAAGAAAGTACCCAATCATCACGGCTTGAACGATGATTTTAGCCAG
Source organism: Neobacillus sp. SM06 (assembly GCF_050496765.1). Taxonomy (NCBI): domain Bacteria; kingdom Bacillati; phylum Bacillota; class Bacilli; order Caryophanales; family Bacillaceae; genus Neobacillus; species Neobacillus sp. SM06. The sequence continues at coordinate 281,666 of NZ_JBNWEO010000018.1, read as the reverse complement.
GACACTTGTAATAAAGCCAATGACCGAGCCAAATCCTACTTTTAGACTTTCCGGTAAACTTCGTCTATGGACAACCATCTCAGCCAGTGCCGCTCCGATAAACGGCCCGGCAATGATCCCCACAATCGGGATGACAAAGGGTCCTACGAGAATTCCGATGGTGCTTCCCCACATTCCAGCCTTTGTCCCTCCGTATTTTTTCACCCCAATCAAATTGGCGATTGTATCGGCGCCAAACAATAAAACAAAAAAGAAAGCCTCTACCACCCAAAAAAACCAGCCTAAAGCGGAGAAACCAAAAAACAAGCCGTATGCCAAAAATCCGCCGATCAAAAAAAGGGCGCTAGGAAGAATCGGATAAATGAGACCTACAAAAGCCAAGACAAATAAAATTCCAATAATGCCCCAGTATAGTGCGAGCATAAACATACCTCCATTCGTTTTTCTGCTGCCTTCTTTAAATTATGAAAAGCTGGCCTTCACATGTAAAATAGTAGTTGACCAAGGCGTTCCTTATCTTATACCCTAAGTAAAGCGATTAGATGAAATGAAAAAGGATGATTGCCATGAACATTTTTAAACAGTTTTACAAAAGTATTTATTCGCCAAAGGATATTGCACTATTCCGCTTTCAAGGAATTGGAAAAACCATTCTTTACGTTTTTTTGCTTACGCTTCTCTCCATTCTTCCTTCTGTGTATTTTTTAAGCCAGGCGATCAATGCCGGAATCGATTCAGCTAGGGCTGTTTTAAAAGACCAACTGCCCTCGTTTACGATCAATAACGGTCAGCTGCAAGCAGATACCAATGTGCCCATTACCATTGACCAAGGGAATTTTACCATTATTCTTGATCCAACAGGTGCGATCACACCTAAAAAATTGTCAGACACCGATAATTCATTTGCGATCTTAAAAAATGAGTTTGTGTTGATGGCTGGCGGACAAACCGAATCGTATGCCTATTCAATGATCCAGGGCATGCAATTAAACAAACAAGATATACTTGATTTTCTTGATATGGTAAATGGATTAAAGTGGATGATCATTCCCCTCGTTTCCTTGCTCATTTACTTTTTTTCAGCTGCTTCCAATTTTATTGAAGTCAGTATTTTAGCTTTATTCGGTCTTGGATTGAGAAACCTTGCAGGGAGAAAATTAAACTACCGGCAGCTTTGGCGAATGGCCGCCTACAGCGAAACACTACCAACCATGTTCTTTACCATTATGGCCGCTCTTAAAACAAATGTGCCAAGCAGTTTTTTCATCAACTGGTTTGTCGCCATCATGGTTTTATTTTTAGCCATAAAAGAAACACCAACACCAAAAAACACAGAAGAACGGCGGAATTAATTTCCGCGTTTTTTGTTCTAAGCAAAAGTGGACAAGCATAGGATGTAGAAACTTGAATCAACCGGAGGCTTGTCCAATGAAAAAATTTCTTGGTGTTCTGCTATCACTCATCGTCCTATACGCCATCTATTTTGATTTGACAACCGGAACTCTCCCGCAAGCCAGCTCCCAAAAAGCGGATGCGGTTATCCAAACAACAAAACCTAAAACCACGATTCCTTACTTTGAAGCAAAAGTCGAACCAGGTGAAACGGTTTTGACAATCGTAGAACACCAAATCAAGAAACCTCTCCCTGTGTCCATCTCCAAACTGATTCGCGATTTTCAAGCATTAAATACAGGTAAAGATGCAGAAAAGATTCAAATTGGGCAAACGTATCGTTTCCCTGATTATACAAAGTAAAAGAACGCGAGGGAGTCTGTTGTTCTTGTCAAGATGAATACAAGACTGTAAAATAAAGGTCGTATTCTTATTTTTTGATTCGAACCCATTTTAAAGGAGCGAATTCCACGTGAGTGAAATTATACATCGGACAAAGACAAGACCGATCAAGGTTGGCAATTTAACGATCGGCGGCAACAATCAGATCATTATCCAGAGCATGACAACAACGAAAACGCATGATGTGGAAGCAACCGTTGCAGAAATCAAACGCCTTGAGGAAGCAGGCTGCCAGATCGTCCGAGTCGCCTGTCCTGACGAGCGTGCTGCCAATGCCATCGCCGACATTAAAAAGCGAATCAATATTCCGCTAGTCGTCGACATCCATTTTGATTATAAATTAGCCTTAAAAGCGATTGAGGGCGGTGCCGATAAAATTCGTATTAACCCGGGAAATATCGGTAAACGTGAAAAAGTCGAAGCCGTTGTGAAAGCGGCAAAGGAACGAGGAATTCCGATTCGAATCGGCGTAAATGCAGGTTCACTCGAGAAGCGGATTCTTGACAAATATGGCTATCCGACCGCTGATGGAATGGTGGAAAGCGCACTGCACCATATTAAAATTTTGGAGGATCTCGATTTCCATGATATTATCGTCTCGATGAAGGCATCGGACGTCAATTTGGCAATTGAAGCGTACGACAAAGCGGCGAGGGCATTTGACTACCCGCTTCATTTAGGAATCACGGAATCGGGAACACTGTTTGCCGGTACAATTAAAAGTGCTGCAGGTCTTGGTACAATTATTAATAAAGGCATCGGAAATACGCTGCGCGTTTCATTAAGCGCGGATCCTGTACAGGAGGTAAAAGTCGCCAGGGAACTGCTGAAAGTTTTCGGACTTACTTCCAATGCTGCAACCTTGATTTCCTGCCCAACTTGCGGCCGGATCGAAATTGATTTGATCAGCATTGCGAATGAAGTAGAGGAATACATCGAAAAAATTAAAGCACCGATTAAAGTCGCCGTATTAGGCTGTGCAGTGAACGGACCCGGAGAAGCGCGCGAAGCTGATATCGGCATTGCCGGCGCCCGAGGCGAAGGTCTATTGTTCCGAAAAGGGCAAATTGTTCGGAAGGTTCCGGAAGACCAGATGGTGGAAGAATTAAAGAAAGAAATTGACCAGCTTGCTGAAGAATATTTTCAGAAAAAAGCGGCTGAACAAGAAGCAGTGTCAAAATAATAAAACTTAGTGAAACCCGGGATCTCTCCCGGGTTTTTTGCCCCTATTCGTTGAAAAATCAAAAGAACGGCAGGATAAAGATCCCGATAATAATTGAAACAGCACCGATCCCAATTGCCCAGGCACCAAGCCCTTCCGCACCTCCGCGCCGTGCGAAGATGCCGAGAACAATGCCAGCTGCACCAAAAAGGATTGGCCAAACGAATAAAGAAAGAATCGACAGCGCCAAAGCTACATACCCAGCACTTGTCGCTCCCTCTGAACGCCCCCTTAAATCATCATACCCGCGCCTTCTTACCGGCACAGGCGCAGCGATTTCAGCCGCCGTTTCCTCTCGGTAATCAGATGGATCATTCGGTATATCTTCACCAATATAAGCGCTTTTTGTCTTTTCTTTTACATCATCATCTTTTTCAAGGTTGACCATCTTCGATTCCTCACTTTCATTTATAGGAGCATTTTTAGTGTTTACAGACTGCCTATTTTTTAAGATGTTAATGATTGTCATAACAGGATCATGCTTCAAACATCGATACTATTTTCTTTTAGAATCCGGTTTATTTTTGATAAAATAAAGTGAAACTGTGGGGGGGCTTCCATTTCCCCCACTGATTGTTAGGTAAACCAATCAGGCTTTAATTTGCACGAAAAAATTCGGTAGGCTGAAATTGAAGGAGATTTTTAGATGAGGAAGAAATTTGGTATCGACATTGATGGCACGGTTACTAGTCCCGCCTCAATGATCCCATTCATAAACAAGGATTTCGGTTTAGATATTACATTAGACGATATTACGCAATATGATCTCAATCCTCTTGTCAATGTTTCGGAAGCTGAATTTGCAGCTTGGTTTTATAAGAATGAACCGCTGATTTACGCCAAATCGCCACTTGCACAAGGGGCTTCTACCGTTCTTTCCAAATGGCAAAAGGTTCATGACCTCATTTTTATCAGTGCGCGTGGTTCTCATCTTTTGGAAGTCACAAAGAAATGGTTTGACGAACACAATCTGGGCTTTCATCATATTGAATTGATTGGAACCCATGATAAAGTGGAAACAGCGAAGAAGCATAATGTCGCTCTTTTTCTTGAGGATAAGCATGATAATGCCGTGATGATTCACGAAGAATGCCAAATTCCTGTCCTGCTGTTCGATACACCGTACAACCGTGATCCGCTTCCAAATGGGGTTGTTCGAATTTACAATTGGAACGAAGCAGACGAATGGGTAAAAAAATGGCTGGGGTAGAAATGACTAGAAACGCATTATATAGAATATGCAAACCATTAACACTTGCAGAATGGAAAACAAAAAAACAGCTTGCAAAACAAGCTGTTTTTAGTGGGTGCATTCGGGGCATCTCCCGTAAATTTCAAATTTATGGCCAGAGATGTCATATCCCTTTAAATTTTCGCTTAAATCTTCCATCGGGCATGTTTCGATTTCTTTTGTTTTGCCGCAGTCAAGGCAAATAAAATGATGATGGTGCTGATGCCTAGAGCAGGCAAAGCGAAAATGCTTTTCCCCGTTTAATTCCGTCATCTCCAAAATGCCAAGGTCAACAAACAGAGAAAGATTGCGATAAATGGTATCAAAGCTAAGGCCCGGATACCTGTCCTTCAATAATTCGAGCACATCTTTTGCGGTTAAATACTTATTGTTCTCCGCAAACAATTCCAGCATATCTTCCCGCTTTCCAGTATGCTTAAACCCTTTTTCTTTCATGATTTTCAAGGCTATATTTATATCCATATCGTTCACCCCTACTGATTGCCTCTTACCCCTATGTTTCCCTTTTTATATACTAAATTTTTCAATTACCATCTTCGTATTCAGTGCTTTTACCTGTAATTTTAAGAATCATTCCGATTTATATCATGAGTATACATCAATCAATAGGCAAAGTAAAGTTCTCCCGTTGTCTTAAGTTTTTTAGCGGTAGAGCTTTTATCCCATACCCGAAATTTGTTGTCACGTCTTCTTTTCTCCTTCATACATTAAGATGAGGAGTGATGAGAGTGAGTATATTTGAAAACATCATTAATCATAAAATTAGCAATATTACCGCAGCCGAACTGTTAAAATACGCCAGCCAATTTAATATCTCAGTTACCCGGGAGCAGGCAAAAAAAATAGCCGATTATTTGCGGGGAAAGCAAATTAATATTTTTAATCCTTCCGAAAGAGCGATCTTGATCAAAGAAATTGCAAAAGTCGCAGGACCCGAAACAGCTAAAGAAGTGAACAAATTGTTTATCCAGTTTACAAAATGAATAAGAAAAACCGGGCAAAAACCGCCCGGTCCTTTTTAGTTTGGCGGATAAACGGGGTCTGTTGATTTCCGCTCCAGGCACTCGCTTTCCGGGGGGCAGAACGCCTGAGCCTCCTCGTCGCTAACGCTCCTCGAAAATGCATCCGCATTTCCTTCGTGCGATGTTATTTCTAGGAAGCTTATTCAATGTCCTGCGGGGTCTCGCCTGTAACGCTAATCCCCCAGGAGTCGGCGCCTTCCGCTCCAATCAACAGAGTGCCATAAACGAATTATTCCTAGGATTCGAAGCGATCATTTGCTAGAGAACATCAGATCGTTTGTACTCCTTTGCGGAACACTTTTTTCCTTATTCGAATTGCTTTTGGCAATGATGAAATAAGCAATCATCCCTTGTGCTCTCAGTAACATAAGCACTTTGACCAGGCCATCGGGTTCTTACCAGTCTGAGCCTTTATTCCTTGGCTCCAATTTCTCTTTCGATTCTCGTCACTTGATAACTGTAATACCGATAAGGAAGGCGTCAACCGTACTTACAAAGGTTGCGAAGGATTTGCCCCTATTTTTACATATCTTATGTTGGTCAAGTACTGCTAAAGGCTGAGGAGGTTCCGTTGAAAAAAAGTGTTTCACAGAAGAAGTAAGACCGTTTTACAAAATGGTGAAGCATGCAAGATTGAAATCGTTGAAGTTGAAAAACATAGACCTCATTTAAGACATTCACGCAAGTATATCTCACATTTTTAACCTAAACCATGCATGTGAATAGCCTGAAAAGACCTGATACATGCCTATTTGGCAATCCAAAAAATTTAGTATCGTAGAAATTTGACAAAGAATCGCTATCATTTTACTTATGGTTGATTCCGGCTCACTTTTTGGATTGGAGCGGAAGGCGGCGAAGACTCCTCGAAAATGCTATCGCATTTCCTTCGTGCGGTGATGATTCAAGAAGCTTATTCAATGTCCTGCGGGAGTACGGGGCAGGGGAGACCCCGCAGGCGCCAAAAGCGCTGAGGAGGCTCCCCGGCACGCCCGCGGAAAGCGAAGCCGCATGGAGCGGAAATCAAACAGTCAACCATGAAACACCCTACTAATGGAATAAATTCCTTGGATGTTCCTTTTCATGTCACAGATTCATGATTTTGGTCAAAAAGATTCGTTTCAGAATATTGGAATACATGTCTTACTCTTCAGGCAATCGTTAAAAAGGGGCAACATATAAATTCTGATATTAGAACAAAGCCCGGTATGCTTCACCGGGCTTTTCACTATGATTGCATAATTAAATCGATGAGATCTTCTTGAAACTTCTGCTCGCGAAGCATGGCAATCTCAAACTTATACGGAGCCTTTTTATTGTTTTTGTCTTCCCCAACAAAAGGGGTTTCCAAAATTTTCGGTATATCCTCAAGCTGGGGATGATGGACAATCCGGTTTAAAGCAGTAAAGCCGATATGACCAAAACCTATGTTTTCGTGGCGGTCTTTTCGCATGCCAATCGAATTCTTACTGTCATTAATATGCAAAACTTTAAGCCGCTCAAGACCGATGATTTTATCAAATTCATTTAAAACACCATCAAAATCTTCGACAATGTTATAACCTGCATCATGGGTATGGCAAGTATCGAAGCAAACGGAGAGCCGGTCGTTGTAATGAACTCCATCGATAATCATCGCCAGCTCGTCAAACGATTTGCCAACTTCCGATCCTTTTCCGGCCATTGTTTCAAGGGCAATCTGCACGTTTTCTTTCCCTGTTAAAACTTCATTTAAACCTTCAACAATTTTTTTGATGCCGGCCTCTGTTCCGGCGCCAACATGCGCTCCCGGATGGAGGACGATTTGCTTTGCCCCGAGCGCTTCCGTTCGTTCCATTTCAGTGCGCAAAAAGGATACTCCCAATTCAAAAGTAGCCGGATTCGACGTATTGCCGATATTAATAATATAGGGAGCATGGACGACAATTTCAGTGATTCCATTCTCCTCCATATGCCGTTTCCCCGCTTCGATATTCAACTCCTCAATTTTCTTTCTTCTCGTGTTTTGCGGCGCTCCCGTGTAAATCATAAATGTGTTGGCCCCATAGGATATTGCTTCCTCACTGGCCGCAAGCAGCATTTTTTTGCCGCTCATGGACACATGTGAACCAATTTTCAACATTATCTTTCCTCCCCTATTTACTTCTTTTTGCTTTTTAATCTTCTTTGCCTTTTGCGGATTTGTTCCATTTCCGACTGCATTTTCTTTTTGTATCCCGGTTTTACTTTTTCCGGCTTGCGAACAATCGCTTTGGCATGCTGATCGGTTTCTTCTGAATGTCTTTTCCGCGCTTTCCGCTTATTGCGTTCGCCCAGTTCAATCAATTCTTCTTTTTTCAAATCAACATGGGTAAACTGTATTCCCATTTTTTCAAGGCGATTAAGTGCATCTTCATCAGATAAATCATAGATGGTTAATGCCGTTCCGGAAAAACCGGCTCTGGCTGTTCTGCCAACGCGATGAATATAAAAATCAAGATCCGTCGGCAATTCATAGTTGATGACATGGCTGACGCCTTCAATATCGATTCCCCTTGCGGCAAGATCTGTTGCCACAATGTATTGAAATTCCAAATCCTGGATTTGCTTCATCATTTTTTTCCGTTCCCGCGGTGTTAAATCTCCGTGAACCCGGCCGACTTTCAATCCTCTTGCCGTTAAATCAGCTGCCACTTCTTCTGCCATTTTTTTCGTGTTCGTGAAAACAATCGCCAAATAAGGATTAAAATACAGAAGAACATCGTACACAAGTTCTTTTTTGTTGCGGTGCCTTGAAGGTAAAAGATAATGTTGCAAATTTTCTGCGGCAGCCTGCTGTGCATGTATCCGGATGTATTTCGGATTTTCCATATACTTTTTTAGAAAAGGCTTTAGCTTTTCCGGAATCGTCGCTGAAAAGACGAGCATTTGCAAGTTTTCCGGCAGTTTTGCTGCAATTTGGTCCACATCAAAAATAAAACCCATATCAAGCATCATATCCGCTTCATCGACAACAAGAACAGAAGCCGTGTGAACCAGCAACGCTTTTTCATTCATCAAATCTTTGATTCTTCCCGGCGTGCCTACGACAATATGCGGCTGTACCTTTAATTTTTCAATCGTTCTTTGTTTATCGGTACCGCCAATATAACATTTTGCTTGAATCCTTTCATCGGCTGGGCAAAAAGCGGTTATCTTTAAAATTTGCTGGTAAATTTGCGTTGCCAGTTCCCTTGTTGGTGCAGTAATAACCGCCTGTACTTCCTGACGCTTCGGATCGATTTTATCAAGAATCGGCAGGATGTAGGCATGGGTTTTTCCTGTGCCTGTTTGGGACTGGCCGATTGCACTTTCTCTTTTCGAAATATGCGGGATTATTTTTTCTTGTATTTCGGTTGGTTTATAAAATCCAAGTTTTTCTAACGCCTCTAAAATAAAGGCTTGAAACGAATATTTTTCAAAATGGTTAACAGTCATATACTTCTCCTTATCCACTCTCTTGTCCATCCTGTTATTATAGTAAAGTTTTAAGCAAATCTCCACTATTTCATTATCAGCTTTTCCTTCTCCTGATTTTTAAATCAGCAATTTTCTCACTCGCTAGGATGGCAACCTAAACAAAAATAAAAAAAATGCATAGTTTAAAGTAGGAAGATGTCAGCGAAAGGAGGGATGAAAATGCAGCCAAGAATGCCTATATCGCCAAAAATGCCTCAAGGACCCTTCCAAAGAGGGGGGCTAATGGGGATGAATCGCATGGCACCTCCAAACCCTCTTTTCCGTGGAGCTCAACAAATGAATAGAGGCGGGGGATTATTGTCCCAGCTCTTTGGGAGAGGAACAGGAGCCCGTGGAATGGGGATGAACGGATTAGCAGGTATGCAAAATGCAGGAAGAGCAGCTACCGGCGGCGGGTCACTTCTGCAAAACTTAACAAACCCTGCTGGGATCTCCGGATTCCTTAACAATACCCAGCAAGTTATCAAAACAGCGCAAACAATTGGCCCGATGATCCAGCAATACGGCCCGATTGTAAAAAATCTCCCCGCCATGTGGAAACTTTACCGCGGGTTAAAAAGCGCGACAGCTGATACTGACACAAAAGCGACCGAAACAACCGAAAAAAACGAAAATCAGGAAGAAAGCAGTGATAATAAAGCTGCCTCTTCAGCAAAAAAGAAACCAATATCAAAAAAAGGGCAGGGCAGCCAGTCCGGAATGGCCAGAAAAAAATCGCCATCTACTCACACAAAAATGTCAACGAATCGGGAAAAAGGTGCCTCTATTCCAAAACTTTATATTTGAGTCATCTTAAATCTAAGGAGGATGCTGGAAACAGCATTCTTTTCGTTTGAATTTTTGTTGAAGTACATTGGATCGCTCACGTTCCGATTGTTTCGAGTGTAAAGAGCTGCATGTAGCACTGCTTTGTATTCCTCCTATAATTCTTATATAATAAAAAAGGTAGATTATTAGCCAATGTCTTTAACAGGAGGACAAGTTGATGAAAGTGATTAAAATTTCCCCGCGCGGCTATTGCTATGGCGTTGTCGATGCCATGGTCATTGCCCGAAACGCGGCTTTAGATAAATCTTTGCCCCGTCCAATCTACATTTTGGGTATGATTGTTCACAATAAACATGTGACCGATGCGTTTGCCGAAGAGGGCATTATTACGCTTGATGGAAACAACCGTAAAGAGATTTTAGAAAAAGTGAATTCGGGCACCGTTATTTTTACCGCTCACGGCATTTCACCGGAAGTACGGGAGCTTGCGCGCACAAAGGGCCTAGTTACGATTGATGCAACATGCCCGGACGTCACCAAAACCCATGAATTGATCCGGCAAAAGGAAAAAGAAGGCTATGAAATCATCTATATTGGCAAAAAGGGTCACCCCGAACCAGAAGGGGCTGTCGGTGTAGCTCCAGCAGTTGTTCATTTGGTTTCCTCTGCAAGTGATGTCGATGCCCTGGCATTCGAAAACGAAAAAATCATCGTTACCAATCAGACAACCATGAGCCAGTGGGACGTTGCCGATATCATGAAAAGAGTGCAGGAAAAATACCCGCAAGCAGAGGCGTACAATGAGATTTGCCTGGCAACACAAATCCGCCAGGAAGCCGTGGCTGAGCAGGCAAAAGACGCCGATGTCTTAATTGTTGTCGGCGATCCGAAAAGCAATAACTCCAACCGCCTTGCCCAAGTGTCCGAAGAAATTGCCGGTACAAAGGCATACAGGATTGCCGATATTACCGAGCTAAACCTTGATTGGATAAAAAATGCACAAGCAGTTGCTGTTACTGCGGGAGCCTCGACCCCAACTCCGATTACAAAAGAGGTCATCAGCTTCCTTGAACAATACGATCCGAAAAACGAGGAAACATGGGAACGGCAGAAAAAGGTACCATTAAATAAAATTTTACCAAAAGTTAAAAACTGATCTAAAAAAGAACCAGAATCTCTGGTTCTTTTTTAGGTAAATTGAAACGGGTCTGTATTCGGTTCAGATGGGAAAATTTCCACTTCATATCCGGCTTCTATACACATTTTAGCCAAGACATTGGCGACACCTTTTTTCATAACCTTCTCGACATTATGACCAGGGTCAATCATATGAAGACCCAGCATCATCGCATCATGTGCTGTATGATAGTAAATATCGCCAGTCACGTAGACATCTGCCCCTTTAAATTTCGCTTGGCTGTAATATTTATTGCCATCACCGCCGAGAACAGCAACTTTACGTATTTTCGCCGTTAAATTGCCGACTACTCGGATCTGCTCCACCTCTAACGCTGTTTTCACTCGTTCGGCGAACTCACCGAGCGTCATTTCTTCAACTGTTCCAATTCTGCCCAGTCCTAAAAGAGCACCTTTCTGTTCGAGAGGATAAACATCATAGGCAACTTCCTCATATGGGTGGGATTTCAGCATGGCGGTAATCGCTTTTTTCAACAACGGTTCCGGAACAATTGTTTCAATGCGAACTTCAGCGACTGTTTCCAGATTTCCGGTCTTTCCGATATAAGGATTTGTCCCTTCCTCCGGTAAAAACCGACCGTTTCCCTCTGTTGAAAAAGAACAATGGCTATAATTCCCGATAAATCCGGCCCCGGTATTTCCGAGCGCTTGCCGCACTTGTTCGGCATGGGAATTCGGCACAAAAACAACCAGCTTTTTCAGCGCTGTTTCATAGGTAGGCACCAGCACCTCCGCATTTTGAATCCCCAATGCTTCAGCGAGCAGATCATTAACTCCTCCTTCGGCGACATCAAGATTCGTATGCGCGGCATAAACGGCAATATCATGCTTGATTAATTTTTCAATGATTCTTCCCTGTGCTGTCTCTGTTGCAAGCTTTTGCAGTGGACGGTAAATCGGCGGATGGTGGGCAATGATGAGTTGAACCTGCTTCTCAATCGCTTCATCCACCACTTCTTCAATGACATCGAGGGCAATCATAACCCGTTCAACCTTTTGATTCAACCGGCCGATTTGCAGGCCAATTTTGTCTCCCTCCATTGCCAGACCTTTAGGGGAGAACTGTTCGAATAGCTGGATGATCTCATGACCATTTACTTTCTTCATCCTTCAACGCCTCCTCAACCCAGTTAATTTTTTTTACCAGCTCCTGCTTTTTTTCAGCAGATTTTACTGTTTGCGATGCCTGTTCAAGGCGGCTATAAATCTTTTTCCAATTCTTTAGCTCTGTACTCCATTTTTGTGTAAAAACTTCCGGTTTCTTTCGCAGCAAAATCGGTCCTAAAAAAAGTTCTGCCTCTAGATTTTTTCCGTACAGCCTATACGGCTCACCTTTTTCAGCAACCAGTATTTCGTAAATTTTTCCGTCTTCTTTTATGATTTCTTCATCAATCAGTTCCCAACCTTGCTCCGCCAGCCACTTTCGGATCGAAACAGCGGCAATATTCGGCTGCAATACAAGCCTCTTTACAGCCTTGAGTTTTTCTTTTCCTCTTGACAAAATTGCGGTGATTAAGGGACCTCCCATACCAGCAATTGTTATGCAATCCACTTCCCCTTCCTCAATTACATCTAACCCGTCTCCCAAGCGGACGGAGATCACATCCGCCAATCTTTCGTTTTCCACCTGTCTCTTTGCTGATTGAAAAGGTCCGTCAACCACTTCTCCGGCAACAGCAAACGGAATGACCCCTTTTTTAACCAGATAGCATGGCAAATAAGCGTGATCGGATCCAATATCAGCTAATTTTGACCCCTTAGGGACAAATTGGGCAACTTTATGAAGACGGTCTGACAATTTTTCTGTATTCAAAAACTTCCACCACTCAATTCTCATTCAATATAGGCACCATTCTAGTATAGAAAAAGTCCCTTGCATATGCAAAGGACCTTTTTAAACAATGGATTTTTTCTTTCGCAATAGATTTCCGATCACCAATTCCGTAAGAAAATCAACCATTTGTATTTTTCATATCCTAAATCGTTATTTAATCTTTGACACCCATTCAGCCATTGCATCCGCTTTGTCTGCCGACACAAGATTCGGTGGCATGTTCCCTTTTCCTTTTGTGATGATTGTCTTAATTTCATCTTTTGACAATTTTGTTCCAATTCCTTTTAATGATGGACCCACTACCCCTTGATATTGATCCCCATGGCAGGTGATACAAGTGTTCTTGTAAATGTCTTCCGGCTTGCTGGCAGAAACCGTCTCTGTCTTTGCATTCCCGCCGCTTCCCTTTTCCTTTGCGGCGCTTTTGGCATCGCTGTTGCCTTTAAAAGACAGCCCAAACATTAAAGCGATTCCAAAAACCATGATGACAACGAAAGGTACAATTGGATTTCGATTCATACCCTCACCCTCCCCTTGTAAGAAGTCTTCCTTACTAACCTTACAACAAGTACTATTTTACTTGAAAAAATTGAGAAGGGAAAGACTTTACGAAACAATCGTACAGTTAATTTTGAAAATTTAAAAAATGGGGCTATTTTAGTAGCTCCTCCAACTAAATTTCGTTCATTTTCATACGAAGTTCATTTGCAAAATAAATGACAATTCAGTAAAATAACTAATAAGGTAAGCGCATTCGAACTAAACAAAAGAATAGTCCACTTCCCTCCAAGAGAAGCAAACTATTCTTTCTCCCTTTCTATTCCAAGAAATCCTTGAGGCGTTTGCTGCGGCTTGGATGCCTTAGCTTTCTTAACGCTTTGGCTTCGATTTGGCGAATGCGTTCACGGGTCACGCCAAATACCTTTCCGACCTCTTCTAGGGTGCGTGTACGGCCGTCATCAAGTCCAAAGCGAAGACGGAGTACATTTTCTTCCCGATCTGTTAAGGTATCAAGCACATCTTCGAGCTGTTCTTTTAAAAGCTCATATGCAGCATGTTCGGATGGAGATGTAGCATCCTGATCCTCAATAAAGTCGCCAAGATGGGAATCGTCTTCTTCACCAATCGGCGTTTCCAATGAAACAGGCTCTTGGGCAATTTTTAAAATTTCCCTTACTTTATCAGGAGTCAGGTCCATATCTTCCGCGATTTCTTCCGGTGATGGCTCACGCCCTAAATCCTGAAGCAGCTGCCGCTGAACGCGGATCAACTTGTTGATCGTCTCGACCATGTGAACCGGAATGCGGATCGTTCTTGCCTGGTCTGCTATCGCTCTGGTGATCGCCTGGCGGATCCACCATGTTGCATACGTACTAAATTTATACCCTTTGTTATAGTCGAATTTCTCAACTGCTTTGATCAGACCCATGTTTCCTTCTTGGATTAGATCAAGAAACAGCATACCACGGCCTACATAGCGTTTGGCGATGCTGACTACGAGACGAAGGTTTGCTTCGGCAAGGCGCCGCTTTGCTTCTTCATCTCCTTTTTCAATTCGTTTCGCCAGTTCAATTTCCTCGGAAGCAGATAATAAATCAACGCGGCCGATTTCCTTTAAGTACATCCGAACCGGATCATTGATTTTTACACCTGGAGGAACACTGAGGTCGTTTAAATCAAATTCATCCTCGTCTTCTTTTTCTAAATCGTGGATGTCCGGATCTTCTTCATCTTCACCGGCAGTTCCGACAAGCTCAATTCCCTGCTCACCAAGGGTTTCGTAAAACTCATCCATATGCTCAGAATCAAGCTCAAAATTTGCCATTCTCTCGGCAATATCATCATAGGCTAGGACGCCGGTTTTTTTGCCCAGTTCTGTTAACTGGTGTTTGACTTGTTCAAGGGTTAGTTCATTTTCAACCTCTTTTGAACGGGCTGACTTTTCAGTCATATGTCCCCCTCCTTCCAAAAATCCAAAAACATCTATAACATTTTACGCAATTGAATGATTTCCATCGCAATTGCGGCAGCCTTCTTATAATCGCTTTGGCGCTCGGCTTCCTTTTCTTCTGCCTCTTTTTCCTTTATCTTTAACCAAATTGAATGATTCAACACCTGTTTAAGATAATCAGACAGCTCTTGATCTGTCAGTTCATCATTGAGTGACATCATTTCGATGTCTGCGACAATTCTTCGGAGTTTCGCATCTTGAATATAATTTAAAAATTCACTGGATGCAGGATCTGGATGTTCTTCATAAAATCCAAAAAGGTACGTAATAATTGCTTGGTGTTCATCTATATTAAATGTTTTGCCTTGCAATAACTCCTGAACCTTAAACGCGACATCGCGGTTTTTCAGCATATGGTTAATTAAGCGCCGTTCAGCCGTATGATAGGCTGGTTTCAACTCAGTAACTTGCTTTAGCTTTAAAGAGGGACTCGGCTTTGTTTTTCCTTGTTTTTTATTCGCAAAAAAGATTTGTTTTTGCTGATCCTTTAAAGCTTCCAGAGAAAGCGAAAATTCGGCAGCAAGCTGTCTTAAATAATGGTCTCTTTCAACAGCTTTCGGCAGCATGCTGATCTCCTGCAGTACTTCTTCGATGTAGGCAAGCCGTTCTCCTTCTATCTGCAGATTTTTTCCTCTACGGTAATAAAGGAATTTAAACGACATCCATGTTAAACTTGCGCCAATCACTTCTTTTTGGAATTTCTCGGATCCGAATTTTTTTATAAATTCATCTGGATCCAATCCATCTGGCATCAGTGCTACTTTAATGCTGCATTCTGCCTCAGTAAGCATTTTTCCTGCCCTGAACGCGGCCTCGATCCCGGCATTATCAGAATCATAGCAAATCGTGACTGCTTGAGCGTTTTGCCGAATAAGGGAAACATGCTCGCCTGTTAAAGACGTTCCCATTGTCGCAACACCGTTTTCTACACCGGCTCGATCAGCAGCTATACAATCGGCAAATCCTTCAAACAAAACGGCAGTTTGCATTTTGCGTATATGCGGTTTGGCTAAATGAAAATTATATAAAATTTTACTTTTATTGAAGATTGCAGTCTCAGGGCTATTTAAATATTTAGGCTCATCTGCCCCTAATGCTCTTCCCGAGAAAGCAATCGTTTTTCCGTTTCGGTCATCAATCGGAAACATAATCCGATTGCGAAATCGATCAAAATACGATCCATCCCTTTCACGTTTGATAATCAGCCCGGCTTTTTCGATTACTTCAATACGAAAGCCTTTTTTTATCAAAAATTTGTAAACAAAGTCCCAAGAATCAAGCGAATAACCTATTTGGAATTTATCGATGGATTCCCGTGTAAAGCCTCTGTTTAGCAAGTATTCCAATGCTGGCTGACCCTCTTTTGTATTTATCAGCAAATGATGGTAAAATTTTCGTAACAGCTCATGTGCATCATACAGATCTTGAAGGTCTTTTGGCAGCTTTCTTTCTTTTACGGAAGCATCCATGCGAAGCTGAAGCTCGATGTTCGCTTTTCCGGCAAGTTTGACGGCAGCTTCTTGGAAGGAAATTCCTTCGAGCTCCATCAAAAAGGTAAACACGTTACCGCCAGCGCCACAGCCAAAACAGTGAAAGATTTGTTTATCGGCTGATACGGAAAAAGATGGTGTGTTTTCTCCATGGAAAGGACATAGTCCGAAGTAGTTTCGTCCTTGTTTTTTCAACTGGACATACTCACTGATGACCTCGACGATATCAACGGATTGACGAATTTGATTGATTTTCTCTTCGGCAATGCGGTCTACCATGAAAACAACTCCATTTACCTAACAAGTATTCGCTACGCACTGCTTAAAGTCCTGCGAATTTCGACAAAATTTTCGTCAATTCTTTTTTAAATTTTTGCCGATCCTCTTCTCTGAAGGGTTTCGGCCCTTTCCCATATATACCCCGCTTTCTAGCTTTTGCCTTTAAATAACGTACTTCGAGAGCAGCCACGATCTCTTTTTCATCATATGAAGTTCCCCTTGGAGACAAGGCATAAACCGCTCTTGGTAGCAATGTTGAAGCAAGCCCAATGTCTTGCGTTACGACGATGTCTCCTTTTGAGCAATGGTTCATGATGTAGAGATCTGCAGCTTCTTTGCTGGTATCAACGTAAACCCAGTTTTGGTCTGAAGCTCCGCTCTTTACATGATTATATGAAGCAACAAACACAATATTGACATTGCAGCATTCAGCTGTTTCGACAATTTCCTCTTTGACCGGGCACGAATCAGCATCAACAAAAATAGTCGGTATACCAATTTTATTAGTATTAATTCTACATCACTCCACATATTCCTTCTTCAAATGAAAACTTTTGTCGGAAAGAATCATGTCGAATTTTATTACGGCTATCCCCTTGACATCTAACAATAAATAGTTTATTCGTTCCTATGCAAGTCTAAACCTAAAAAGATATATTTTTATCACAATTTTTTATTATAGTACAATTCATTTCATTTCGCTACGATTTTTTTTGAATTTATCTTGATAATTTTACAAAAGAAAAATCACATAACCAAGGATGATTATGTGAGAGAGTGATTAATTTCTTTTAAGATGATGTAAAATGACATTTGCGGTTTCTTCTACGGCTTTGTTTGTTACATCGATGACCGGGCATTGAATTTTTTCGGCGACTTTTTCGAAAAAGGTGAGTTCTTCTTTGATACGGTCAATATTGGCATAGCTTGCTTGATCATTCAGTCCTAACGATAATAGCCGTTCCCTGCGGATATGATTTAATTTCTCCGGACTGATTTTCAAGCCGAAGCATTTCTCAGCAGGCACTTGGTATAATTCATCAGGAGGGTCGACCTCGGGAACGAGCGGCACATTGGCCACTTTCAAGCGTTTATGAGCCAAATATTGGGATAGCGGTGTTTTCGATGTTCGGGAAACCCCAATAAGAACAATGTCTGCCTTTAAAATACCGCGCGGATCCCTGCCATCGTCATATTTCACGGCAAATTCAATTGCTTCGACTTTTTTAAAGTAATCTTCATCCAATTTGCGGACAAGACCAGGCTCACATAAAGGACTTTTACCGCAAAAAAGCTGGATTTGATCCATTAATGGGCCAATCAAATCAACCGCACGAATGTCCTCTTCGACCGCCTTCTCCTGCATATACTTGCGCATCTCCGGTTTAACCAATGTATAGGCAATCATGCCTTTGTCAAACTTTACAAGCGAAATGACTTCATCAATATTTTCCTTATCTTCGACATATGGGAACGTTTTAATCTTCATTCCGGAACCATTAAACTGAGTAATGGCCGCTTTTGTTACCAACTCTGCTGTTTCTCCGACTGAATCGGATACGACGTATATAACCGGCATACTCATTCTCCCTGACCAGCTCCTCATCTAAATTGCTAAGCATCTTCTCCAAGCGCTACAAAGGCTTTTGTAATATTGGTTTTTGTTATCCTTCCAATCACTTCATAGCCCGTGTCTTTTTTTCTTACAATCGGCAGCGCGTCAATTTGTTTATCGATGAGCTTTTTTGCCACATCAATCAGCAAATCATCTTTCTCGCACATTGTTATATTGGGCATTCGAGTCATAATAATATTCACCGGGATCGTCGAAAGCTCCTGTTTGCCAATACTGGCGCGAAGCAAATCTTTCCGCGACAGCACTCCGACAAGTACAGAATTTTGATCCACTACAAACAATGTACCTACATCTTCAAGGAACATTGCACAAATCGCATCGTAAACCGAAACATTTTCATTAACGACAACAGGAATTGACTGATAATCCTTCACATAAATTTTTTGCAAGTTTTCGGTTAACAGCTGGGTACCCGATTTCCCTGTATAAAAATAACCGACCCTCGGCCTTGCATCCAAGTATCCCGCCATTGTTAAAATCGCGAGATCGGGTCTTAAGGTCGCTCTCGTTAAATTTAATTGCTCCGCAATATGTTCCCCTGTAATCGGGCCGTTGTCCTTTACAATCTGCAATATTTGTTCCTGGCGTTTGTTCAGTTCGATTGTCCTCACCACCCTTTGGTTCATCGGTAAGCGCTCAGCATTTGTACAGCCATTCTAGAAAACCGCTCCGCTCATTCATAAGGCCATACTTTTATGAAAATATTATATACTATTTCTTTTTGCCAAAAAAGAATGTTAGCGCTAAAATGAAAAACTTGTCCAACGTTCGCAACAACGCAAAGTCCATAATTCCAATCGAAACCGAAAAGGTGCAGGGTTACTGCACCTTTTGATAATGAAGGAACGGGCAACTCGCTTGCCTTAAAATTTCAGTCTCGCTTCAATATAGTTCACAAGCTCCGCAATCGGGATGCGCTTTTGTTCCATCGTGTCTCGGTCTCTTACAGTCACCATTTGATCTTCTTTGGAATCAAAATCATACGTAATGCAAAATGGTGTGCCAATTTCGTCATGACGTCGGTATCGCTTGCCAATGGAGCCTGCTTCATCGTAATCGACTAAGAAATGCTCGGCCAATGTAGCAAACACTTCGCGTGCTTCTTCTGATAGCTTTTTCGATAATGGCAGTACAGCCGCTTTGAATGGAGCCAATGCCGGATGCAGACGCATGACTGTTCTGGACGTGCCGTCTTCAAGCTGTTCCTCATCATAAGCGTCAATGAAAAAGGCTAAAGTCACCCGGTCTGCCCCAAGGGACGGCTCGATGCAATATGGAATATATTTTTCATTTGTATCTGGATCATGGTATTGAAAATCTTCACCTGAAAATTTCATATGCTGCTTTAAATCATAATCCGTTCTTGAAGCAACGCCCCAAAGCTCGCCCCAGCCAAATGGAAACTTATATTCAAAGTCTGTTGTCGCATTGCTGTAATGGGACAGCTCTTCTTTAGAGTGATCGCGAAGCCTTAGGTTTTCGTTCTTCATACCAAGGGACAGCAGCCATTTCTCTGCTGTTTCTTTCCAATACTCAAACCATTTCAGCTCTTCTCCCGGCTTGCAGAAAAATTCCAATTCCATTTGTTCAAATTCGCGCGTCCGGAAAGTAAAGTTCCCAGGTGTAATTTCATTTCGGAAGCTTTTTCCGATTTGAGCAATGCCGAATGGAAGCTTTTTTCGCATTGTTCGCTGAACGTTTTTAAAATTGACGAAAATCCCTTGTGCTGTTTCAGGGCGAAGAAAGATCTCGTTTGTGCTTGTTTCCGTTACCCCCTGAAAGGTTTTAAACATTAAATTAAATTGGCGAATACCGGTGAAATCATGGCTGCCGCAATCAGGGCAGGCAATCTCATGCTCTTTGATCAGCTCTTCCATTTTGGAAAATGGAAGGCCATCAACGACCATTTCAATTCCTTTTTCTTCAAGGGCGTTCTCAATTAATTTATCAGCACGATGCCTGGCCTTACAATTTTTGCAATCAATCATTGGGTCATTAAAGTTACCAATATGACCTGAGGCTTCCCACGTTTTTGGATTCATTAAAATGGCGGCATCTAACCCGACATTATAAGGTGATTGCTGAACAAATTTTCGCCACCATGCCCGCTTGATATTATTTTTCAATTCGACGCCAAGCGGACCGTAATCCCATGTATTTGCAAGCCCCCCGTAAATTTCCGATCCAGGAAAGATAAAGCCCCGGTGTTTTGCATGTGAAACAATCTGATCCATCGAAACACTCATTTTTCACTAACTCCTTTTTTAAAATTAAAAAACTCCCGCCGCTATGCTGATTTAGCATAGGGACGAGAGTTACCCGCGGTTCCACCCTATTTGCCGCCAAGAAAAATCAAGGCAGCCACTTTCATCCATTTGTTGCTCCAGAACGCCCTTCCCCGGCACCCCATACCCTAGCTTCCACCGTCCTAGGTTCGCTTTTATGGAGACATCCAAGTACTCTTTTCCTTCACGGCAACTATTCATATTACACAAATAGTAACGAAACGATCAAAAAAAGTCAATGGTCACTAGAGAAGATGGCGAAACTGCTCCATGGAATCCAAAAACTTTTTTGTTTTCAAGTGCAGTCCAGAGTATTCCTCATAGTAAGCCGAAATAATTTTTTTCAATTCAGCTTTTGTCTCCGGTTTGACTGAAATCGCTCCAAGCCTTGATAAGTCGAAAAAATAAAACAATCTCAAGAGTCTGACAGCAGCCGGCGAAAGCTTTAAGTGGTACGGATCTTTATCGAAACAGCGATGGCAAATCAGCCCGCCTTCCCGAATGGAAAAAGAAAAATGCCCGTCTGTGCTGCCGCAAACGGAACATTGATTAAGCGTTGGATTTAATCCAAGTACATTGAGCATTTTCATTTCGAAAATATTCATCATTACATCGTAATCATAGCCTTCGTTTACGTAATGTAACGTTTGATAAAGCAATTCAAACAAATAAGGATTAGGCTTTTTATCCTCGACACTTTTCTCTAATAATTCAACAATATAGCTTGAATAGGCCGTTAAAAAAATATCTTCCCGAATGGAACGCATGGATGTAATCATCTCGCCCTGCTGAAGGCTCCCAAGTCCTGAACCGGTTTGAACGAGATAATTCCCATGCGTAAAAAGCTGGCTGATGGCCGAAAGCCGGCTATTCGGCTTCTTCGCCCCTCGAGCCATCACGCCAATTTTCCCCCATTCGCGCGTGTACAATGTGACTACTTTATTGGTTTCTCCGTAATCTGTTGTTCGAATTACGATGCCTTCGCACTTTTGAAGCATTCATCGTCACCATCCAAGGTAAGCGAAGACAAACTTATGAAACGGGAAAATCGATTTGTGCTAGTTCATCATCCAGTATACCGGGTGTTTCTTTTTCTTCCTTTTCCAATTCTTTAAAGAGAAGATATGTGTCAATATTACCTGTCTGGGTAAATACTTTCCAGGTAAAATCCAACATCGAAAACCCCACCTTTCAATATTTAGACTAGCCTTCTTTTCTATCCCAAACTATACAATTATCATAGCCTGTCTTGCTAAAATCATAAGTCACAAATTTTGTTAATGTTGTCCATGCATATTTCACAAATTTGACTAATATTTTAGTTAGGGTTGTATCGCTAATACTCATCCTCATTAAAACCAAAATCACGCAGTTGGGACATTTTATTCCGCCAATCTTTTTGCACCTTGACCCAAAGCTCCAAGAATACTTTCGAACCTAACAAGTTTTCAATATCAACTCGTGCCCGCTTGCCGATTTCTTTAAGCATTGATCCCTGTTTGCCAATAATGATGCCTTTTTGCGAATCTCTTTCAACGATAATGGTGGCCATGACATGGATGATATTTTTGTTTTCACGGCGTTCCATCTTATCGATAACAACTGCAAGCGAGTGAGGAATTTCTTCCCGTGTTAAATGAAGCGCTTTTTCTCTAATCAGCTCGGAGACGATAAATCTTTCCGGGTGATCCGTTACCTGGTCGGCCGGATAAAACTGCGGACCTTCCGGCAAGTATGTTTTGATTTTTTCGAGCAGTTGCTGGACATTATTTCCTTCAAGTGCCGAGATTGGAAAAACTTCGGCAAAAAGGTGTTTTTCTTTATACGATTCAATAATCGGCAGCAATTGATCGGGATGAATTTGATCGATTTTATTAATCACAAGGAAGATGGGCGTTTTGACAGTTTGAAATTTTTCAAGAATAAATTCTTCACCCCGGCCAAATCCCTCTTCAGCATTTACCATAAATAGAACCAAATCGACTTCTTTCAACGTGTTTTGAGCCACTTTCATCATAAAATCGCCAAGTTTATGTTTCGGCTTATGAATACCCGGTGTATCGATAAAAATCAGCTGAGCATCTTCTGTTGTTAATACTCCTTGAACTTTATTCCGGGTTGTTTGCGGCTTATCGCTCATAATGGCGATTTTTTGCCCAATAACCCGATTTAAAAATGTAGATTTACCCACATTCGGACGGCCGATTATGGAAATAAATCCCGATTTATAGTTTTGTGAACGATCTGTATTGGTTGTCATGCATATCCTCCGATAGAAACGCAGCTCCATTTGGGGCCACATCTTTTGTCAGCAATCAGTAACTTGCGCAGCTGCTGCCCATTTCAATAGATGTTGTAAACTTAAAAGCGCGTGCGGACACGATTGTACCAGTGGAACAAAGGCACTGGAAGATGCAGCGGGTTCAAAAAGCGGTAAAACCAAAAGGCTTACATTGAACCTTCCTTTTTTTGTCTCGCCAATTCGACGAGTTACTCTTATTTTACCTCAAATGAGTCGCAGAATCATTACTTGTAGCAAAATCGTAATAAAAATTTTAGAATTTTCTCACAAATATTAGGCGAGTAAATTAGAAAAACAACTGGATCAGTTTTGGCATAAAAATAATCAATCCTATTATAGCCGTCGTAATCGCGAAAACGAGAACCGCTCCCGCCGCAAAATCCTTTGCCAATTTTGCAAGCGGGTGATACTCTTCCGTTACCAGATCAACGACCCGCTCCATCGCCGAGTTGACCAGTTCTAAGGAAAGAACTCCGCCAATGGCAGCAAGCACAAACAACCACTCGATTTTTGAAATGGAAAGAAAGACGGAAAATCCGATGACAAGCCCTGCAGCCAAGAGATGAATTTGAAAATTCCGTTCCCGCCTTATCGCTGCACCGATCCCTGCAAAGGCATACCGAAAGGAATTCCACAACGCCTTTTGCTTTCTGTTTCTTCGATTATCGTGTAAGGCCATATCCATCCAAAATTTCCTTCTGAAGGGTAAACATCCTCTTTTCGTCCTCTGCTGTCATATGATCGTAGCCAAGCAGGTGCAAAAAGCCATGAACGGCAAGAAACCCAAGTTCACGCATGAATGAATGGCCATATTCTTCCGCCTGTTCCTTCGCTTTCGCAGTCGAAATGATAATGTCTCCAAGCACCCTTGGTATGTCCACACCAATTAATTCAACTTCTCCCTCTCCCAGTTCCTCCATCGCAAAGGAAATGACATCGGTTGGAGCATCCTTATCCCGATAATCACGGTTGATTTCCCGAATTCGTTCATTGCTGACAAACGTGATCGACACTTCGCTTCCTTCTTCAATGTCAAGCTTTAAGGCAGCAAAATTTAAAATATTTTCAATTTCCTTCATCTGTCTATCTGTCATTTGGCTTGTTTCATCAGCAAAATCAATTTCTAATCTCATGCTTGTCTCACCTTCTGTCTGATTATTTCCGGATACTCAATCCTAGAATGAAAAATACCTTTTACCGTTTCACATAGCGTTTCTGAGACAATGTCTAATTCCTTTAAGGTTAAGTCACATTCAATTAATTGGTCATCCTGCAAGCGGTCGGCAATTATATTTTTCACAAGTTGCTCAATTTGTTCCGGCTTTGGTTGACTCATTGAACGTACTGCCGCTTCAACACTATCGGCAATCCCCACAACAGCGGATTCTTTTGTTTGCGCTTTAGGTCCCGGATAACGATACTCCTCTTCCTTCACTTCAGCCCCGCTCTGCTTCGCTTTATGGTAAAAATATTTCAAGAGCGATGTTCCGTGATGCTGTTCGGCAATATCAACAATCTCCTTTGGCATTCCATATTTTTTTAAGATTGTCGCTCCGTCTATTGCATGTGCAATAATAATATTCTTGCTTTTCTCTGGAGGAAGTTTGTCATGGGGATTATCCCGGTTCATTTGATTTTCAATAAAAAAATTCGGCCGCTTCGTTTTGCCAATATCATGGTAATAACAGCCTACCCTGGCAAGCAGTCCATTTGCCCCAATCGCTTCACAAGCAGATTCAGCTAAATTGGCTACCATCACACTGTGGTGATACGTTCCAGGGGCCTCTGTCAAGATTTTTTTCAATAACGGGTGATTGGGATTGGAAAGCTCGATTAATTTCATTGTCGAGAGAATCCCAAAGCTTCCTTCCAGAAACGGAAGCAACCCGATTGCGAGCACAGCGGAGCCAATACCGGAAACCAATGCGGTTACAAAGTATAATGCATAGCTGGTTCCGGATGTTTGTCCATTGGCTAAAAACAACAGTGAGCCAATTGTTGCCAAGTTAACAAGTGAAGCCAACAGTCCCGCTTGTAAAATTTTTGAGCGCTGAGAGTTATGGCTTAAAAAAAGAATGACCGCCAATGCACTAAAAAGGATGTAAATTCCTTCTGAAAAATTAAGGGCGCTCGACACCCCTTCGTTAAATAGGACGCTTCCACAGACAGCTAATAGGATCGATGAAAGGATCGCCAGCTTTTCTTCTACTAAAATTTTCAGAAGAATGCCAATGAGCGCTGCGGGAAATAAGTAGCCGATTCCGGCAAAGTCAAAAATTTGCAGCTTGCTGATGATTTTCATCAATCCAATTCCTAAACTGAAGATCATTCCAAATAACAACAAGTAGGTTTGCCGTTTTTCCGGTTGGATTTTCAATTGATAAAAATAGTAATAGACAGATGCTAAAATGATACTAACAAAGATGGCTAACCCAACGAATGGCTTCATCGTGCTGTTATTGTCAAGAAGCCCGACAAGCTTTAGCTGACGGAAAATTTCCCGGTCAATCAACTTCCCTTCTTCGACAATGATTTGCCCTTGCAGTATTTTAACCGGCTCCACACTATCAAGTGCTTTTTGCCGAAGTTCTTCCGTCGCGGTTGGGTCGTAAAATTCATTTTGCACAACAGCATACCTGCCCAATTCAATCGCGACGCTTTTTAAGTTGTCGGAGAGAGCTGAATATTTCAATTCTTCCTCAACCCTTTTTTTAGCATTTTCGACCTCATCCGCTGGAATTCTTTTTGTCATGACGGTATTGATCGCTGTTACTGTTAAATCTTGGGCTATTGACAATTCATCATCACTTGCTCTAGCAAGAGCAGTAAAAACCATGTCTGATAAATCTTTTGTTACTGTGGATGTTAATTTTTTCTTCAGCATTTCGACTTTTTCCGGTACAGTAGGTTCGGATACCTTGCCATTCGGCCCCGGAGTTTGTTTCTTCTCGTTTAGCTTTATTTCATCATTTAACTCCAGAGCCGAATCAAAAATAGAGGTAATCAGATCGACCCGGTTTTGCGTATATTCTTTTTTGACAATATAAACATCCTGAACTTGATCCTGTGCTTCTCTCCGCTTTTTTTCCGTGCTTTGCTGGTCTTCTACCGTACTTGGCGATCGGATCGTCCGATCGGCGACGGTAAACAAACTTAAATTAAGCTTCTCCGGTTTAACATTGTTATACATGGCTACATAAAGAACGATCCCAATCAAAACGAAAAAAAGCACTCGAAAAAAAGCAATATCCAACGTGTTTCGTATCGCGACTAAATACTGCTGAAGTCTTTCCAAAAAGATCTCCCCCAATAAATTACCTTTAAACCGATTGGCTCTTTTAAGCGGCGGAAGTCAATGTTTGACAAAAAGAGCGTCGCAGCTTCTTATGTAAAATCATAACAGTTTTTTATCAGGTGTTACAAGTAAGAAAAGACCGTTCGTGTTGGAACGGTCTTTTCTAGTACGTGTATTCATCATCTCCCTACCATATCTCTCAGGAAGTCGGTTCCTTTCTTTTTTCGTACGCCTGGATAATCCGGGCAACAAGCGGATGGCGGACAACATCGCTCTGCTCTAGGAAAATAAATGAGATTCCCTTTGTCTCTTTTAAAATTTCTTCTGCTACAATCAAACCAGACTTTACCCCTTTTGGTAAATCCACCTGTGTTTGATCACCGGTAATCACCATTTTCGAACCGAAACCTAGCCGTGTTAAAAACATTTTCATTTGCGCATGGGTTGTATTCTGAGCTTCATCTAAAATCACAAAGGCATCATCCAATGTACGGCCGCGCATATAGGCAAGCGGCGCGATTTCGATTGTTCCCCGCTCGATCAATCGCTGCGTATGTTCAGCTCCAAGAACATCGTGAAGTGCGTCATAAAGCGGACGCAAATATGGATCCACCTTTTCTTTTAAATCTCCCGGAAGAAATCCGAGACTTTCTCCTGCCTCAACTGCCGGCCTTGTCAAAATGATCTTATTGACTTGACCATTTTTTAAGGCGTTGACTGCCATAATGACGGCAAGATACGTTTTCCCGGTACCGGCGGGACCAATTCCGAATACTAAGTCGTTTTTCTTAATCGCGTCAATGTACTGTCTTTGTCCGAGCGTTTTAATCCGAATCGATTTCCCTTTCACATTCTTGGCAATTTCGACATCGTATAAATTCTCAAAATAATCCAATGTTCCCTTTTGCGCCATTTGAATCGCATAAAGAACATCCCGCTGGCCGATATTGATGCCTTTTTTTATGACAAACATCAATCGCTCCAAAATTTGGCTGGCAAGAAGAATTTGATCCTCATCACCTGTAATGCTGACGGATTCCCCCCTTGTAATGATCGCCACGCCAAGCTCCGCTTCGATCATTTTTAAGTTGGCATCGGCATTTCCAAATAAAGAAATGGCTTCAGCTGGGTTTTCAAGCTGCAAATTAATTGTTTTTACTTGTTGTGTCATTCTTGTCTCCTTGAATAATCGGTTGAGGTTGTGCAATATTTTCGTAAACTTTAAAAAATACGTCTAAATTTACTTTACCATTGACAATTACCTTGTGTAAAATTTTTGTCTCTTTAATGATAGCATCTTCATCTAACTTACTTTTTATATCTTTTTTAGCCATATCTAAGGCAATTTTCACCGCTTCGCCATTTGTGTACGAACGGACAATTTCCTGCCGTTGTCTTACCGTTTCATTGACAATCGAGATTGGCAGCTCCCATTTGAGAAAATGAATTTTTTGCGTATTCGTTTCGGTCTCATATTCGCTAAACGCAGGCTTGCCAAACCCCCAAAAAGGAAGTTTAAGGCTGCCAAGCAAAAGGGAGTGCTTTCGCTTTTCCTTTCCTGTAAAGACATTAAATTTTGTAGTAAGCGGAAGCTCCACATGGGTTTGATACCATGTTTCGCCCCAGATCTCTCCTTTAGCGGCTACCGGCTTTTCTTCCCCTTCCTTGCCAATTAAACCAGAAACGAGCAATTGTCCCTTCTGCACTTGGTCATTTTTTTCGACAACAGGCTGTCCTTTTTCAACATACCTGCTTACAATCGTTGCTTTCTTTTTCGCGATTAAATTCCGTGGTGCAAGTTGTTCCGGCTCTTTCGGCTGATTTTTTTCCACTACTTGGAAGTGGTAGGTTGTCCCTTTTAATTCGACACCAACCCATGTGAGCGCGCCAATATGGTCTGTCAAGGTTTTCTGGATCGTCTCGACATCGTTAACAAAGAATTGAATGTTCCCGATCTTTACCCCCATCTTGTCCAATTCTTTGCGAATTTGATACTCGGTTGCCGGCTTTGCCCCTTTAATTTCGATTCCCCAAATTACATTGGATAATAGAAAAATAATCAAAAGAAATAGTCCTGAGCCAAGGAAAAAACCGCCGTTTTTTACCATCCTTTTAACTAAAAACGGCATGCCTCTCCGTTGCAAAAAAGCAAGGCGGACTCCGCTTTTGCGGGCGAAGTGCCTGATTTTGAACGCATCATCCAGTTTGATTTTAAACGTAATGGTCTCGGTTCCGTGCCGCTTGACATCTGAAATAGACAGTCCATTGCGGATCAGGACATTCAAAAACCGTTCAATCCCTTTCCCTGCAACTTTTACTGTAACCCGGCCAAAAAAATAGTCCATCCACTTGTTCTTCATTATTGACCTCCCGCATTCTCGTTTATATAAATGACCTGCTCAATTTTTCCCTCTAATAAAATTTCCTCTGGTAAAATCGTCTTAATGACAAACGATTTCCCTTTTATTAAGAGCTGCCCAGTTTTTAAGAGCAAGCGGAGTTCTTTGTCCGAAAATGTCAGCAATCCACGATGATTTTCAATATAAATGTGAATTTGTCCAATCATCGTTATTCGGGGTAAGTCCATCATGACATCTTGAGGAAGATCCATCTTTTTTGCCATCCAGCTGCGAACACGCTGGCCCCATGTTTTTGCCATAAAAAAAGAACCCCCTTTCATCTCATATGTATGAAATTATCTATAAATATATGTATAAACCCTTTGATATAATTGTCCTCGTGAAATTTTATTCTGGAGGATAAACAACTATCACTACTGCAAAAACCATAAAAATCAAACTCATTGGAATATATTTGAAAGTCCTAAAAAGTTACTGCTATTACTGCCTTCACAGTTCGGGACTTGCACCCTAGAGTCTGTACCTATGCCAGGCACACATATAAAAAGAGCCAAGGCTTGTGCCAAGGCTCTATCACTTAATGATTAATAAATTACACGCAAATAGGCTGCTCCTGCAGGATCAATATCCATTCTATACAAATAGGTTCTAGTGTAATAGTCTCCTGCGTACGGTGCAGTAGTAGTAAAGATACTGGGCAATTCCTACATTTTGTATTAAAATGTAATTATAGTAATTTTTCCCATTATTACAACCAGTAAATTATAAATTAATGTTAAAAGACCATTAACTGGGAGGTTTTATCTATGGAAACGGCAGGCTCGATTGTACCAATCATATTCTGGCTAGCAGTTATCGGAGGAGTAATATGGGTAGTTTCAAGAGCAATTAAAAAAAGAAGATAAAAAATTTGTTAATGTGTGATCACTCCTTACCTTAACACTCTAGAATTTGAAAAAATAGAAATAACAACCATTAAAAAACAACTAAAAAAAGTAGCGGAATAAAAAAGAGAATTTCCCTCTTTTTCCCTAATTTCTTCTAAAAAAATCCAATTAATCATTCAACAAAGGGCTGACCCCTAAAAAGTTTTTTTAACGACCTTTTGGGTCAGCCTCGTTTTGACATTAATGCTGTAGTAAAACATCAAGACATTTATCATTGAAGCTTTGAAACCCATTCAAGCAAACATATTTTTCATTTTTGACCTTAGCCACGCAAATGAATAAATGAGAAGACCTTCCAAAAATAAAGATACTTTTTCAAATAGATGCGGCTAACCGTTCTATTTTACACATTCTTATAAAGTTTGAGGGTTATTAACGAACTGCTTTAATAACCCCGTAGAAAAAACAAATTCATATGATTTGATGGAAAGTTCTAGCACTTCTTTTTCCAATTCGTCCTGACTGGAATATCGTGTTATCATCATCCTTTTCCCAAAATTAAAAGGCCGCAAGCAGTTGCTTGTGGCCTGGTGTCAGATTATTTATGAAAGGTGTTGTTGTACAAGTTTATTAACAAGTGATCCGTCCGCTTTGCCTTTTACTTTCGGCATAATTGCAGCCATCACTTTTCCCATATCCGCTTTTGAAGTTGCGCCAGTTTCCGAAATGGTTGCTTTCACAATTTCAGCCAATTCTTCTTCCGATAACTGTTTCGGCATATACAGTTCAACAACTGCCAGCTCTGCACGCAATTTTTCAGCCAGATCTTCACGACCGGCTTTTTCAAATTCATGGAGGGAGTCTTTGCGTTGTTTTAATTCGCGAGAAAGGACTGTTAACTCTTCCTCTTCGGATAACTCTGTTTTACCGAGTTTAATGGCTTCATTCTGCAATGAAGATTTGACCATCCGAATCACGGAAAGTTTGTCTTTTTCCTTGTTTTTCATCGCTTGCTTCATATCATTGTTTAAACGCTCGAGAAGACTCAATTGATTACACCCTCTCTTACCATTTACGTTTTCTTGCAGCTTCAGACTTTTTCTTGCGTCTTACGCTAGGTTTTTCGTAGAATTCGCGCTTTCTAGCTTCTTGCAAAGTACCAGTTTTTGATACTGAACGTTTGAAGCGACGAAGAGCATCTTCAAGCGATTCGTTTTTACGAACGACGGTTTTAGACATTCTCTTTCCCTCCCTCCGAAACACAACACACTTACATCAATCCATGTACCTTGCAATTATAATATAACCTTGAACCAAGGTCAACTGTATTTCACACCGTCTTACAAGCTTTTCTTTTTTTATATGGCCGTTTTCAGTCATGCTTTTGGCTCTATTGCCATACAATGGAGCAGGGGGTAACGGACATGCTGTATATTGGCTTATTTACGCTTTGCATTGGGTTATTTATTTTCGGAATGACAATGATCCGCTTTGGATTGTTTAACTTGTCGGCTGAGAATTTGAAATATTATCTCGCAAAACTGACAAGCACCCCGCTAAAAGGGATGTTAACAGGCACGGTTGCCACCGCACTTTTGCAGAGCAGCGCTGCCGTTATGGTTATTACGATTGGCTTTATTTCATCGCGGATTATGACTTTTCCACAGTCAATCGGGATTATCCTTGGCACAAACATTGGGACTACGTTTAAAACGGAATTGATCACGATTGATATTGATCAGGCCATTGTGCCGCTGGCGATTACGGGCGCATTGTTTATTTTTTTCACGAATAAAAAAGTTCGCAGTATCGGAATGCTGCTTTTAGGGATTTCCGCCGTTTTCACGGCAATGAAAGGATTCGAATTATTTGCCAAGCCTCTCACAGACGTCCCAATGGTTAAGCATTTGCTGCTATCGCTGAATGATAGCATTTTCCTTAGCATTCTCGCTGGCGCCATTTTGACAGCGATCATCCAATCAAGCACCGCCATGACCGGGATTGCCATGGGTTTTTTATCAGCAGGTTTGCTGCAGCTTGATGCCGGGATCGCCATTATGTTTGGAGCCAATATCGGCACATGCATTACCGCTGTTATTGCTTCAATCGGCGGCGGCCATGAGGCACGGCTTGCCGCCTATGCCCATGTTTGGCTGAATGTTCTTGGCGTCCTGCTGTTTATCCCATTGATTCCATATCTCACTGAATGGGCGCCCTTAATGGCACAAGCAAAAGATGTCCAACTCGCACATATCAGCGTTCTTTTCAATGTTGCCGTTTCTTTCATTGCACTCCCCTTCGCCACAAAATTTGGCTACTTCATCCTATTCCTGCACAAAAAATAGACGGCAGAAGCCGTCTTTTTTTAAAATATAAGAATTTATATGTTGACCCTTTTTTGCGATTGCCGGAAGAGTAAGATATGGAGTCTACTATTCTGAAACGAATCTTTTTTGACCAAAATCATGAATCCGTGACATGAAAAGTATACATGCAAGGAATTTATTCCATAACCGGGGTGTTTTGTGGTTGTTTGATCTCCGCTCCAAAAAGTGAGCGGAAGCAACCATAAGTAAAATGATAGCGGTTCTTTGTCAATTTTCTACGATAATAAGCTTTTTGGATTGTCAAATAGGCATGTATCAGGTCTTTTCAGGCTACTCACTTGCATGGTTTGGTTTAGGTTGCATCGAATTCAAGGGTAAATTCGTTTATGGCACCCTGTTGATTGGAGTGGAAGGCGCCGACTCCTGGGGGATTAGCGTTACAGGCGAGACCCCGCAGGACTTTGAATAAGCTTCCTAGAAATAACATCGCACGAAGGAAATGCGGATGCATTTTCGAGGAGCTTGCGACGAGGGAGGCTCAGGCGTTCTGCCCCCCGGAAAGCGAGTGCCTGGAGCGGAAATCAACAGCCTCCGTTTATCAGCCAAACTAAAAAGGACCGGGCGGTTTTTGCCCGGTTTTTCTTAAAATTAAATAGCTGCTTTAGCTGCTTCTTTCGCCGAGGAATCTTCTTCTACTTTGACAAACTGACCTTCATTATATGGGTAGCCAGCTTTGGCAATCTTAACTTTCACGAGCTTGCCAATCAAATCATCATTTCCAGGAAAAACAACTTTCAAATAATTGTCGGTATAGCCTTCAAGAAGCCCTTTCTGATCCCCTTCGTGATGGCGATCTTCCGGAATGACTTCAAGCACTTCCCCCTCAAATTGGGACGCATACTCTTTCGCAAGCTGGTCTGACAACGAAATCAACCGGTGGACGCGGTCATTTTTCACGTCTTCATCGATTTGATCTTCCATTCTTGCCGCAGGTGTGCCCGTCCGTTTTGAATAAGGAAAAACGTGCAGTTCCGAAAACTTGTGTTCTTTAATAAAGTTATAGGTTTCCATAAATTCTTCTTCCGTTTCACCTGGGAAACCAACAATCACATCGGATGTAACAGCAAGACCCGGCAGCACTTCTTTCAGTCGGTCAAGACGCTCTGCGAAAAATTCCATTGTATACTTGCGGCGCATCCGTTTCAAAACAGAATTGGATCCGGATTGAAGCGGAATATGCAAATGTCTCACAATGATTTTGGATACTTTTATCACTTCAATGACTTCATCGGTAATTTGACTTGCTTCGATAGAAGAAATGCGCAGACGTTTCAGCCCTTTCACTTCTCTTTCCAAATCACTTAGAAGCATCGCCAAATTGTAATCTTTCATATCTTCGCCATAGCCGCCCGTATGAATCCCAGTAAGAACAATTTCTTTATATCCAGCATCCACCAATTGCTGTGCTTGGCGGATAACTTCTTTTGGATCACGTGAACGCATCAGCCCGCGCGCCCAGGGGATAATACAAAAAGTACAGAAATTGTTGCAACCCTCCTGAATTTTTAACGAAGCACGTGTGCGATCGGTAAAAGAAGGGACATCCAGCTCTTCGTAGACCCGGTTTTTCATGATATTGCGAACACCGTTGATCGGCTCGCGTTCTTTTTTAAATTGCTCAATGTAATCCAGCATCTTCATGCGATCCTGTGTACCTACGACGATATCGACACCCGGAATCGCCATTATTTCAGCCGGCGATGTTTGAGCGTAACAGCCCGTTACACAAATCACCGCATCCGGATTTTTCCGAACAGCCCTTCTAATCACCTGGCGGCTTTTCTTGTCGCCAGTATTGGTCACCGTGCATGTATTAATAACATAGACGTCAGCAGTTGTTTCAAAGTCAACGCGTTCGTATCCTTCCTGCTTAAACAACTGCCAAATCGCTTCAGTTTCGTAATGATTGACTTTACATCCAAGTGTATGAAATGCTACATTCGGCATTTTCCTCACCCCAATAATTCAAAATGATAGGAAATCGCTGCCAGCATATAAAGCGGCGCTGTTTCCGCTCTTAAAATTCGCGGCCCCAGCCCGCATATGGCAAACTCTTTTTCCTTTAAACGATTAATCTCTTCATCGGTTAATCCGCCTTCTGGACCAACCAGCAACAGAAGCGATTCTCCCTTTTGCATTTTTTTAAGAGTAGCTGCAAAAGTGGAAGTCTCCCCTTTCCTGCTCTCTTCCTCAAAAGCTGCCAATTTATAATCATACTGACTGCTTAACTCCAGCATTGTTTTAAAGCTGACAGGGTTGAATACGTCTGGCAAAAAAGTCCGGTGGGATTGTTCTGCCGCTTCCTTCGCGATTTTCAGCCATCTTTCCACTTTTTTTGCGGCTTTTTTGTCGTCCCATTTTACAACCGAGCGAGCAGCGGCAAACGGCATGAATGCATGTGCTCCAAGCTCTGTCCCCTTTTGGATGATCCATTCAAGCTTGTCTCCTTTTGGAAGGCCGCTAGCGATCGTAATTCGGACAGGAAGTTCTGTATCTTCATCCAGCTTCTTGACAACTTCGGCAATTACTTGCTCTTCAGTCAACGCTGTGATTTTGCAAAGAGCGCTTTTTCCCTCAGAATCCACACAGATGATCGAATCTCCCGGCTGCATCCGCATCACATTGCGGATATGATTTCGATCTTCTCCGCTTAGCATAAAGCGCCCGCCGTTAGCAGACGTGTTCACAAAATAACGTTGCACGAAATGCACCTACTTCGAAAAGATTACTCTCTATTTTACTAAAAAAAAGGGAGGCTTTTCAAGAAGCCCCTTCAAAGTTATTTTTTCCTCGCAATGATTGCAACCCAATCTTCCATCATCATCGTTTCGCCAATTTCGAATCCGGCACAAAGCAAAGCGTCTTTTACCTGTTCTTTTTTTTGCTGAATAATTCCCGAAGCAATGAAGCAGCCTCCAGGTTTAATGACCTTTGCTGCATCACTCGTAAAACGCAAAATCACTTCAGCCAAGATATTGGCGACGATAAGATCTGCTGAGTTGTCTTCCACACCGTCGAGCAAATTATTTTGAGCAATGTCGATTTTACTGTTAACTTTGTTTAACTTGGCATTCAATCTTGCCTGGGTCACAGCTACTTCATCCAAATCATAGGCGCGAATATGTCCAGCTCCAAGCATGGCAGCGGCGATGCTCAAAACGCCTGAACCCGTTCCGACATCGATTACCTCATCTCCAGCCTTAACCGATTTTTCAAGAGCCTGAATGCACATAACCGTTGTTGGGTGTGTACCTGTCCCAAACGCCATTCCCGGATCGAGCTCAATAATTAATTCATCGCTTGAGACTGGCGTATATTCTTCCCATGTCGGAACAATCGTAAATTTTTCCGATATTTTAACAGGATTGTAATATTTCTTCCACGCCGTGGCCCATTCTTCTTCATTTACTTCAGAAATCGTTACTTTGTTTAATCCAATATCAATATTGTATAGGATAAGGTTGTTGATGGAGTCTTTTATCGCGTCTACTGTCTCGCCAAGAAAACTATTGACTGGCAAGTAAGCCTTTACGATAGCCCCTTCTTCAGGGTAATCATCGGGATTCAGTTGGTAGATTTCACCGAATCGATCTTCCCTTTCCTTCGAAAGCTCGAACGGATCCTCAATTACGACGCCGCTTGCCCCGGCTTCATGCAAAATATTCGAGATGGGTTCGATCGCCTCGTTTGTTGTATGAATGCTGATTTCAGACCATTTCATTTCTACCAACTCCAATCCTTACTCGCCTGTAAAGGCTCGTTTTACTTTTGAAAAAAAGCTTTCTTCATGTTCGCCAATCGGTGCTTTTCCGCTGATTTCCGCAAATTCTCTTAACAGCTGCTTTTGCTTATCGGAAAGCTTTGTTGGAGTGAGAATGCGCACTTGAATATGCTGATCGCCAACACCATAGCCGCGAACATTTGGAACCCCTTTTCCTTTTAAACGGAATCTTGTTCCCGTTTGCGTTCCCGCAGGAATTTTCAGTTTTACTTTACCGTGCAATGTTGGCACTTCAATTTCGTCACCTAATGAAGCTTGAACAAAGGTAATCGGCATTTCACAATATATATCGTCGCCATCCCGTTCGAAAAACTCATGGGATCGAACATTAAAGACAATGTACAAATCACCGGCTGGCCCGCCATTTGTTCCGGCTTCCCCTTGTCCTGCCATGCGAAGCTGCTGGCCATCATCGATACCGGCAGGGATTTTCACATGTATTTTTCGGTGCTTTTTCACCTTGCCCGTGCCTCCGCAAGTGGAACATTTGTGTTTAATCTCTTTTCCAGTTCCGTTGCAGTAATGGCAGACACGGCGGTTAACGATTTTACCAAACGGCGTGCTTTGCTCCACATTTAACTGCCCTGTGCCATGGCAATGCTGGCATGTATCCGGCTTCGTCCCTGGCTTGGCTCCGGTTCCATTACATGTTTCACATGTCTCTTCACGCGGAATTTCAATGTCTGTCTCTTTGCCAAATGCTGCTTCTTCAAATGAAAGCGTCATGGTATATTGCAGATCTGCACCTTGTCTAGGTGCATTCGGATCACGCCTTCTCGATCCTCCGCCGCCAAAGAACGTATTGAAAATATCTTCAAAGCCGCCGAATCCGCCAAAATCAGCGCCGCCGCCAAAACCTTGGTTTGGATCTGTATGGCCAAATTGATCGTAGTGCGCCCGTTTTTGGTCATCGGTTAATGTTTCATATGCTTCTTTCACTTCTTTAAATTTTTCTGCCGCATCCGGCTCTTTATTAATGTCCGGATGATATTTTTTTGAAAGTTTGCGATAAGCTTTCTTGATTTCATCCTTAGAAGCGCTTTTGCTTACACCAAGCACTTCATAGTAATCCCGCTTGCTCATGATTACCACTCCCGAATCTGTCACATAAAGATTATTCTACCATCCAAAGGATGTTATTTGCAATATTGAACATTCGATGCGAGTTTGACAGTTTCGCCATTGTTCCAGTCCAAAGAAAAAGCCAAAGCCTCTAGACTGACTTTGACTTTCTCCAAGTTGGGCGGCGATTATTTATCGTCTTTCACTTCTTCAAATTCCGCATCGACTACATTGTCATCTTTGCCAGTGTTTCCTTGGCCTTCTGCACCTTGCTGCGCTTGAGCTTGTTTGGCTGCTTCTTCATAAAGCTTAACCGATAAGGTTTGAACGATTTCTTGGAGTGCATCCTTTTTCGAACGAATCTCTTCCAAATCGTTTTTCTCAATGGCAGCTTTTAACGCATCTTTTGCCTCATTAGCTTTTGCGACTTCTGCTGCATCCACTTTGCCTTCAAGATCTTTTAACGTTTTATCGGTTGTAAACACAAGCTGATCGGCTTCGTTGCGAAGCTCCACTTCTTCTTTGCGTTTCTTGTCCGCATCCGCATTTTCTTCTGCTTCTCTTACCATTTTTTGAATTTCTTCATCTGAAAGGCCAGTTGATGATTTAATCGTAATTTGCTGCTCTTTGTTTGTGCCAAGATCTTTTGCACGCACATTTACAATACCGTTTTTATCAATATCAAAGGTTACTTCAATTTGCGGGATTCCGCGTGGTGCCGGTGGAATATCCGATAATTGGAAACGGCCAAGCGTTTTATTGTCGGATGCCATTGGGCGCTCCCCTTGAAGAACATGAATATCAACCGCTGTTTGATTATCAGCTGCAGTTGAGAACACTTGTGATTTTGATGTTGGAATCGTTGTATTGCGTTCGATTAATTTCGTAAATACCCCGCCCATCGTTTCAATTCCAAGGGAGAGAGGTGTTACGTCAAGCAAGACAACATCTTTGACATCGCCTGTGATGACACCACCCTGGATCGCTGCACCCATTGCAACAACTTCGTCAGGGTTAACACCGCGGTGCGGCTCCTTACCCGTCGCTTTTTTGATTGCTTCCTGTACTGCCGGAATCCGCGTTGACCCCCCGACCAGGATGACTTTATCAAGATCTGCCGGGCTTAAACCAGCATCGCTTAACGCTTGACGAACCGGCCCCATTGTGCGTTCGACAAGGTGGGCAGTCAACTCATCAAATTTTGCTCTTGATAAAGAGACTTCAAGGTGAAGCGGGCCTGCAGAACCTGCCGTAATAAATGGCAAGGAAATTTGGGTAGTGGTAACACCCGATAAGTCTTTTTTTGCCTTTTCAGCCGCATCTTTTAAACGCTGCAGCGCCATTTTATCTTGCGAAAGATCAATGCCGTTTTCTTTCTTGAATTCATCAACAAGGTAGTTAATGATGACTTGGTCAAAATCATCACCGCCTAGACGGTTATCCCCTGCAGTTGCTTTAACTTCAAAAACACCGTCGCCCAGTTCAAGGATTGAAACGTCAAATGTACCGCCGCCAAGGTCATAAACCAGGATGGTTTGGTCTTGCTCGGTTTTATCCAAACCATAGGCAAGCGCTGCTGCTGTCGGCTCGTTGATGATCCGTTCTACTTCCAATCCGGCAATTTTACCGGCATCTTTTGTAGCTTGGCGCTCTGCATCATTAAAATAGGCCGGAACGGTAATAACCGCTTTTGTTACCGGCTCGCCAAGGTAGTCTTCGGCATAGGACTTCAAATATTGTAAAATAATTGCCGAAACTTCTTGTGGAGTATACTTTTTCCCCTCAATTTCCACTTTGTAGTCAGTACCCATATGGCGCTTAATCGAAATAATCGTGTTCGGGTTCGTAATAGCCTGACGCTTGGCAACTTCACCTACTTGGCGCTCGCCATTTTTAAATGCAACAACCGATGGTGTTGTTCGGTTTCCTTCTGGATTTGGAATTACTTTTGGCTCTCCGCCTTCAAGAACAGCAACACAGGAGTTGGTTGTTCCTAAGTCGATTCCAATAATTTTACTCATAGCCTTTTCCTCCTAATCTTTCTATGTAGTCCTTACTGATTGACTTTTACCATCGAAGGACGAATGACTTTATCCTTTAGCATATACCCTTTTTGGAACTCTTCAATAACTGTATTTGATGCAAAGTTTTCATCTTCCCCCTGCATAACTGCCTGATGAAGATGCGGGTCAAAGTCTTTTCCAACTGCTTCAATGGCCTGCAGTCCTTCTTTTGTAAGAGCATCTAAAAGGCCGCGGTAGACCATTTCCATCCCTTGCAATAATGCTTTTGCCTGCTCATGATCAACTTCTGTTTTTAAAGCACGTTCAAAATTATCAACTGCCGGCAGCAATTCGGTAATTAATTTTTGTGCTTTATATTTTTCGCTCGCTTCAGCTTCCAATCTAGTGCGGCGGCGGAAATTATCAAAATCAGCCTGCAATCGAAGATAGCGGTTATCGGCCTCTTCCAGCTTCTTTTCAAGCTCAGCATTTTTCTCTTTCAATACGGACAGCTGATCTTCTATGGAAAGCTCTATTTGTTCTTCCTTAACAGCTTCCGCTTCACTTGAAACAGTTGTTTCATTCTCACTTTCGTTTTCGGGAAGTTCAGCGGATTGAATCTCTGCTGCTTCTTCTACTGATTGATCTTTTTCGATTGTCAACTTACTCACCTCCCTTAAAAGATATCTATATAATGAATCGGAATAATCTTCTTCAAGATCCTATCGGCAGTCACCCTTAACAATATCCCCAGCGTTAATTATTTTGATACAATTTCGTAAGGGTTGCGGTTAAGTCTTTGCTTAAAAACTGCAACAAACTAATTACCCGTGAATATTCCATCCGCGTCGGGCCTAAAATCGCGATTGTTCCTATTTTTTCTGTACCAATTGAATACGTTGCCGTAATCAAACTGCAATTTTCCATTGCCAAATTGTTGTTCTCCCTGCCAATTTTCACATTGATTCCAGCAGGGTTCTTTTTAATCAGGTCATAGATCCACTCTTCATGCTCAATCATGTTCATCAATGTCCGGATTTTTGAGAGGTCATGGAAATCCGGCTGGCTTAAAATATTGGTTTTGCCCGCAAAAAACAATTTTTCGTTCACCGGCATTTTAAAAACATCGGCGATGGTGTGCATCAAAATATCAACGTTTTGAATATGCTGGCGCAGCAATGTAGCTACTTCTTTATAAATTTTATTGTTTAGTTCTTCAAGCGGAGCATTTGCCAGACGTTCATTTAAAATATTGACCATTCGCTCCAATTCACTCGCATCAATCGAGGGAGGAAGATGGAAAGTTCGATTTTCCACATGACCGGTATCTGTCACAAAAATCGCTACAGCTGTTTCTTTATTTAGCGGAATAATTTGGACTTTCTTCAATTTATTGACACCGACATCTGGGCCGAGAACAATTGAAGTATAATTGGTCAGCT
Organism: Neobacillus sp. SM06; assembly: GCF_050496765.1. Taxonomy (NCBI): domain Bacteria; kingdom Bacillati; phylum Bacillota; class Bacilli; order Caryophanales; family Bacillaceae; genus Neobacillus; species Neobacillus sp. SM06. The sequence continues at coordinate 241,859 of NZ_JBNWEO010000018.1, read as the reverse complement.
CCGACATGATCTGCGCTGATTTTTGAATAATTTTTTCAAACTCAAAAATTTTCTCAGCAAAAATGGATTTAATTTTCACAATATCATGCCGATTCAATGTCTGCGGAGAAAGCAAATGATCCACATAATAGCGATACCCTTTTTCAGACGGAACCCGTCCTGATGAGGTGTGGGTCTTTTCGATAAACCCAAGCTCTTCCAAATCTGCCATTTCATTTCGGATTGTTGCTGAACTAAATGAGATCTCCTCTTTTTTCGACAGACTTCTTGAACCAACGGGCTGAGCAGATTGAATAAAGTCATCAACAATCACTTGAAGAATTAACAATTGACGAGCTGTTAACAATTTGCATCACCTCTGTTAGCACTCTTTGTTAATGAGTGCTAAATCTACTAATAAATTATCAAAATAGGCCGTGAGTGTCAATGATTAGGCACCTAAAAATGATTGAAATACTTCATCGCCCAAAAGCCTTCCTACTTTTGTCAAATAAATAAAACCATCGGCAACTTCAATCCAGCCTTTTTCTTTTAATTGTTCAATTTCAGCTTGAAAATGATCCAGCGGGTTCATTTGAAATTTTTCATGGAATTTCTCAATCGAAACCCCTTTTGTTTTCCGCAATCCTAAAAACATTTCCTCCTCCATTTGTTCTGGCTTCGTTACAAAATGTTCTTCAAAAATGGGGAGCTGTCCCCTTTGAATGGAATCAAGGTATTTTTTTAACGGACCGATATTTGAACGGCGCCATCCATTTACATAACTATGGGCACCGGCACCGAATCCATAATAAGGATCATTGTTCCAATAAGTTAAATTATGCCTGCTCTCAAAACCCGGCTTGGCAAAGTTGCTAATTTCATATTGATGTAATCCATTTAATTCCATTTGCTCCATCAGCAATTCATACATTTCTGCTTCCACATCTTCCCCCGGCGTATGGAGCTTTCCCTTTTTCATTAAATTATAAAAAACTGTTTTCGGCTCAATGATGAGCGAGTAGCCTGAATAATGGGTCACGTTCAAAGAAAATGCTTTGGCAAGCGTATCGTTAAAATCGGAAATGGTTTGTCCTGGCAAACTAAAAATCAAATCGATGCTGATGTTTTCAAATCCTATTTCTTTTGCATTGGCTACCGAGGTGAAAACATCTTTTGCGCGGTGCACCCTGCCGATTTTTTTTAACAGTTCATCGTTAAAAGTTTGTACACCAAGGCTGAGCCGGTTGACTCCTGCCTGTTGCATGATCTGCAATTTCTCTTTTGTTAAATCGCCAGGGTTCGCCTCGAAGGTAAACTCTGTTTGCTTTTCCTTTTGCAGGTTTTGCAGAATGCTTTCGCAAAACGTATAAAGCTGTTTTTCATTCAGCGATGTAGGCGTTCCACCGCCGACAAAAATTGTTTTCAGCGGTTCGCTTTGACGTCTTGTAACGGTCAGCTTCATTTCCTGATCAATAGCCTGCAAATACGCATCAACAGGCTGCCCTTTTAAAAACACCTTATTAAAATCGCAATAATGGCAAATATGCTCGCAAAACGGGATATGAAGATATGCGGCTTTAACCATGTTTTCACCTTCTTAAGAACAAAGGAGGCAGAAGTCACCCATATCAGGCATCTTCAACCTCCCATTTGTTTATTTTTTTGGATTGTTGTCGTCCATTTTCAAAACAGCCATAAACGCTTCTTGCGGTACCTCAACAGAACCGACCTGTTTCATGCGCTTTTTCCCTTCTTTTTGCTTTTCCAACAACTTGCGTTTCCGGGAGATGTCACCGCCATAGCATTTGGCCAATACATTTTTACGCATCGCTTTGATCGTGGAGCGAGCAACAATTTTTTGGCCGACGGCAGCTTGAACTGGCACCTCGAATTGCTGTCTCGGTATTAATTCCTTTAATTTTTCAACAATGACTTTGCCGCGGTCATATGCAAAGTCTTTGTGAACAATAAAGCTGAGCGCATCAACTTTTTCACCATTTAATAAAATATCCATCTTCACAAGCTGTGAAGGTTTGTAGCCGATTAATTCGTAATCAAATGAGGCATATCCTTTCGTGCTCGATTTTAATTGATCAAAGAAATCGTACACGATCTCGGCAAGCGGAATTTCATAGACGATCGAAACGCGGTTTTCGCTCAAGTACTGCATATCGATAAAATTCCCGCGCTTTGATTGGGAAAGCTCCATAATGGCACCGACGTAATCGTTTGGCGCCATCATGGTTGCTTTCACATATGGCTCTTCCACGCGATCCATTTTTTGCGGATCTGGCATATCGGAAGGATTGTCGACCCGGATTTCGGTTCCATCAGTCATGATCACATGGTAGATAACGCTTGGAGCCGTTGTAATCAGGTCAATAGTAAATTCCCGCTCAATCCGCTCTTGGATAATTTCCATATGAAGGAGACCAAGGAAGCCGCAGCGGAATCCGAAACCTAAAGCCTGGGAAGTCTCGGGCTCGAATTGGAGGGCAGCATCGTTTAGCTGCAGCTTTTCAAGCGCCTCTCTTAAATCATTGAACTTGGCGGTATCAATTGGATACAACCCGCAATACACCATTGGATTTAATTTTCGGTACCCTGGAAGCGGCTCTGTTGCTCCATTTTTTGCGTTTGTAATCGTATCGCCGACACGCGTATCGCTGACATTTTTAATTGAAGCTGTTAAAAAGCCAACATCGCCAACGGTTAATTCATCACAAAGAACCGCTTTCGGTGTAAAGACACCGATTTCATTGACTTCAAACTCTTTGCCCGTTGCCATCATTTTGATTCGATCGCCGACTTTTACTGTTCCTTCCATTACCCGAATATAGGCTACGACACCCCGGTATGCATCATATAGCGAATCAAAAATCAACGCTTTCAGCGGAGCGTCCGGATCCCCTGAAGGTGCCGGAACGGTTTTCACGATTTGTTCCAAAATTTCTTCTATCCCAATGCCTGCTTTCGCCGATGCAAGTACTGCTTCAGACGCATCAAGGCCAATGACTTCTTCAATTTCACTGCGAACTCTTTCAGGGTCAGCACTTGGCAGATCAATCTTGTTGATTACCGGAAGAATTTCCAAGTTATTATCTAGCGCCAAATAGACGTTTGCAAGGGTTTGGGCTTCAATTCCTTGAGCAGCATCGACGACTAGAATTGCACCTTCACAGGCAGCAAGACTTCGGGAAACTTCATAAGTAAAGTCTACATGCCCCGGCGTGTCGATCAGATGGAAAATGTATTCTTCACCGTCTTTTGCTTTATATTTTAATTGAACCGCATTTAGCTTGATGGTAATTCCGCGTTCCCGTTCCAAGTCCATTGAATCAAGGAGTTGATCTTTCATTTCGCGGGAGGAAAGCGCATTGGTTTTTTCCAATATCCGGTCAGCCAGCGTAGACTTTCCGTGGTCAATATGAGCAATAATCGAAAAATTTCGTATTTTAGCTTGTCTCGTTAATTTTTGTTCTCTGTTCATGTGGTTCACTCCTACTATAATCGCCCATGTGCACTATTTTTGATTATAGCAATAGCGGCACAAAGATTCAACGAAAACTGGAGAATGCAGAAATGGAAAAACGGCGCCGCTTTGGACGCCGCATTTTAGTTGTTGCTTGTAATCGAGTTGATCAGCGACTTGGAGGTGTTTGCTACCCCGTCAGCCACCTTTTTCCCCATTTCCGAAAAAAGATTTTGACCATTGATTTCTTCAAGCTTTTGTTTTTTCGCTTCCAGGTTATGACTCGTAAGATCCGTCGATCTATTGGCGTTATTACTTTTTATAGGCGGATTTGTCATCGTAGTTTGCACTGGCTGCCCCTTTAATTTATTCAAGCCGTTATTGGCAATTTGGATGCCTGCCAGCACAGAAATAAACATAATCGAGGCAATCGCAAAACTTTTCAGCATAAACATCTTCATTTCTTTCTTCAACTCCTTATTGTGGGGAAGCCGGCTGATTTGTACCTTGATTTACCTTCTCTGCCTGCCAGTAATATTCACTGAAAGCATCTGCAAGAGCGTCTGCTGAGCGGTCAAGTTCATCAAAAGTATTATCAACTCCGCCAAATTCGATTAGAATCGCCTTGTCGGACAAGTTCTGGTTGTACACGCCGTTTGATCCCGGTTCTTGCTTAACAATTACTCCCCTGCTCAAACCGTCCCCATATTTCTTTTTGATGAGGTTGTGAAGATCCGTTGCCAGCTTCAAGTTTTTTTCGTAATTCGGATTTTTGCCGCCGATCACGAAGGCGATCTTTGCATAGGATTGACCATTGATTTCAACAGTTGTCTGCGGCTTTCGGCGCGAATCACGGTGAATATCAATTAAGTATTTCAAATCATGGTTGGAAGCGAGCGCGGCTTGGACTTCTTTTCCTGACTCCTGGTACGTTTTGGGCATCGTTGTTTTTCCCATAATATCCGTTTTGTCCACTTCGGCTGCGATCCCGTTTTCTGCCAGTCGCGCTTGAATTTCGTCACCAACTTTCGTTACATTGATTTGCGAATGATAGGCCAAATTTGGATCGGTGACGCCTTTTAAATACGGCAAGTACGACTCCCTATTATGGGTGAAGTAAAGATAGACAACTTTGCGCCCCCCTGTTGTTTGTTTTGGCGGCGGTAATGTTTCTTTAGGTTTTGCTTGGTTGAGGCTTTCCACATTTTGCAGCGATGCTTCGCGTTCAGCTTTCATAATTTCAACCGGCGGCGCTGATTCAATCGGCATATTTGTATAATTTGTTCCCTCACCGGCAACGACAATTTGCCCGTCAAATTGATAAAATCCCGGTAGTTCCCTCCCAAGCAGGCTGCGCGGGTCGTTCAAATTAATATTAGTGGATAGCTTAAAAACTAAATTCGTTAGTTTAGGGCTTGTTTCCAAATCTTTGCTGACTGAAAGAAAATGATGGTTTTCCCAGCCCATCAGTTGATAAAGCATTTTCCCGCTAATCACATTGGCAGCTTGATTGACGGAAGACGATACTGGACGATATCCCGGTTTTAATGCAGTTAATAAACCGCTGATGGCAAAAACGAGCAATAAAAACAGCAGCACATATAGACTATTTTTCAACAGGCTTGTCCCCTGGACGATCATAAAAGTTCCGGAAGCCCTTTGATTCTTCATGGTTCCACCTCACTAACGATTCTAGTAAATCATATGACTTTACTAGAATTGATAGAACCATTTTATTGAAAGGGTGATCCGAAATTCTTTCGTATTCCAGTCCTTAAAACCCCATTGGATTTGAATGTGCCATTATCTTGTATAATATCCGGCGTTGTCCTGGTCAACAGCATGGTGCAGGGACGCATTTAAACCGCTTGCGATCAAATTGGCCATGTCTTCGATAAAAACATCAACTTCTTTTGGTGTCACCATTAAATTATGTCCAAGCGGCGAGAGAACCTCATAAATGAGCTTTCGCTTTTCCTCTTCAGGAAGCGCTCCAACCATCCCAAGAAACGTTTTGCGGTGCTTTTCTTCTGGAAGATCTTCATCCGTCAACTTTCTTCGCTCCCCGAAGTTCATTCCAGCCGGCGCCAATGCTCGCGATGGCCGATTCCCTTCACGGATTTCCTTGCCAAAATGCTTCAAGATAAAATCAATTGTGTCACTTGTAATCGAAACCGCATCGACCACCGTCGGAACGCCAATGGCAATCACCGGGATACCAAGCGTTTCCTTGCTTAATTCCTTTCGTTTGTTTCCGACTCCCGAACCGGGATGAATACCTGTATCCGATATTTGAATCGTTGAATTGACACGTTCAATTGATCGTGAGGCAAGTGCGTCAATGGCAATGACAAAATCGGGTTTAGTCTTTTCCACAATCCCAAAAATAATATCACTCGTCTCAATTCCGGTTAATCCCATTACTCCGGGCGCCAACGCACTGACAGGGCGGTATCCTTCCTCAACATTTTCAGGCTGCAGTTCAAACAAATGGCGTGTCACCAACAAATTTTCACAAACCATCGGACCAAGTGCATCCGGCGTGACATTCCAATTCCCCAAACCGACAACAAGGCAGGAATCCGTTTTCTTAATCCCCGCCCCTTTAAGAAAATGGGAAAATTCGTTTGCAAACACATTTTCCACTTTTTGCTGAAGTTCTGTATCTTGCTGGCGTATCCCTTGAACCTCGATCGTTAAATAGCGTCCAGGCTTTTTACCTAATTGCTTTTCACCCTCTTTGGTAATTTCAACCAACGAAATTTTTATATCGTCAATTTCCTTTTCTTTGATAATAACCCCTTCAAGCTGCGAAAGGTTTTCTTCCTGCTGAACCGATTTTTCCGCTAACACCATTTCCCTTGCTTCGATTGCCAGGTCGGTTCTAACGGAATAGTGGCTTAAATCCATTTCTTCTTTCATCTCTATCCGCTCCATTCTGTCGATACTCAAATTTTTTCCTTATTTTTCCCCCTCTTTTAAAAAACATTCACATGATTTTCCGTTCGAAAATCAATCAAGTATTGCAATGTATGCCTTGGTTTGATAGAATATCTCTTGTTCTTCATAATCGTTTATGAATGTTTAGTCGAGTTCATATAGTCTCGATTCTTTCTAGGAGGTGAACGGAATGCCAAATATTAAATCTGCAATCAAACGTGTAAAAACAAGTGATACACGCAACGCTCAAAATACTGCTGCAAAATCTGCAATGCGCACAGCTGTTAAAAAAGTTGAAGCTGCAGTTACTGCAAACGACGGCGCTGCTGCAAAAGAGGTATACGCTAACGCTGCAAGAAACCTTGATAAAGCTGCTGCAAAAGGTCTTATCCATAAAAATGCAGCTGCTCGTAAAAAATCCCGTCTGATGAAAAAAATCAACGCACTATAATAAAAAGTGTAAAAAAAACGATTCCTACTTAGGAATCGTTTTTTTTCAATTTAAATAACAGCATTTCGACCACTAACGATTTATTCATACTGCCAGTTTTCATCTGGTAATCGGCCTCTGCCAGCATTTTCATAAACGCTGTTAATTCCTCATCTGTGAATTTTCCTGCCTGACCTGCAGCTAATTTAACCCGAAACGGGTGGACTTTGATAAAGCCTGCAATTTGCTGCTGGCCATAGCCGCGCCGCGACAGCTCCTTTACCTGATAGAGTAAGCGGAACTGACCGGCAATTAAGGATAAAATTTTGATTGGTTCCTCATTCTGTTTTACCAAATCATAATAAATTCTTAGCGCCTCATCCAATTTTCGCTGGACAACTTTGTCAATTAAAGTAAAAATATTTTGCTCAAGGGAACGGGAAACAAGCATTTCGACTAAATGTGTATCAATCGTTTCTTTTCCGCTTGCATATAAGGCCAATTTATCAACTTCACTCGTCAGCATAAAAAGATTTGGACCAACAAGTGTCAGCAGCAAGTCGATCGCTTCTTGATTTATTTCCACTCCATTTACCTTTGCTCTGCTTTGAATCCAGTTGTTTAATTCCGATTCCGTTAACTTTTTCGCTTCAACCGTCACTGCATGCTTCTTTAGTTCCTTTGTCATCTTTTTTCGCTCGTCCAGTTTTTCATAAGGTGCGAAAAAAACCAATACAGTAAAGGGAGCAGGCTCTCGAAGATATGCTTCTAACCTTGCCACATTATGCTCCACTTTTTCTTTCTTTTTCTCTGATGTTAAAAATACCGGATTATGTAAAAAAACAACTTTTTTGTCTCCTAAGAACGGAAGCGTCTCAGCATCCTCCAGTGCTTCTTCTATCGAAATTTCCTCCAAATCGTATGCGGAAAAATTAAATTCTTTCTCCTCTTCCTCTAAAATAGTGTTTACTATCAATTGCTTTGTTTCATTCATAAGAAATAATTCTGTTCCGTATAGTAAATAAACGGGAGCAATTTTTTTTTGTTTAATTTGTTTCCATACGTCTGTTACCAACCGTCTTTCGCCCCTTCGTTATGAATGCTATTCTTATCGTAATGAAGCTTGGACGTTTTGACAAGTGGGCAAAGGGAATTGGTTTGCTCGCAAGCGCCAATTCCCTATCTATAATAAACGCCGGCAGTTGCAAGCCCTAGGTACTTGAAGAGCCGACGGAATTGCGATTGATATTGTTAGTTTGGCTCGAATTAGCCAAACTATTTGTGTAAACTCTTGTCATTAAAGGAAGGCATTCAGTGGAAGCTAGATTTTTCACATTTTATCACGTATACTTAAATGTAGGTTAGGAGGGGTTGACTGTGAATGAATTTGAACAAAACGTCCAAAGCAAACGCAATGACGCAATTGATTCCGCTGTAGGATTTTTTGTCTCATTTGGTTTTTTTGCGACCATGTTTATCATTGCAACCATCGTAAAACTTCTCGGTTCCTAACAGAAAAGTGAAAGCGCTGTTTTACCATCTGGCCAGCGTTTTAGCAACAAGATGCCATTTAGTGGAACCCCGAAAGCGGCAGCGTCTTGTCAAAGAGTCTGGCCATTTTCAAGACTGCATTCGAACCGCGGTCTTTTTTTTTGGCTTTTGCTGGTATATTCTATGGCAGGAAAGTTGAAAAGGTTCCAGTTATTCGATTAAAGCGGTAGGTTATGGCTCCTTGTCTATCTGTTCGGTAAATCCCCGCTTGAATGCGGTCTAAACGCTCGATAACTTGGCTATGTGGGTGTCCATACCGATTTTTTTCTCCTGCTGATATAAGCGCTACTTTCGGCTTGTAATGTTCCAGGAAAACGGGTGAACTTGAGGTTTTGCTTCCATGATGTCCAACTTTTAACACATCAATGGAAAGCTTGGGATGCCGCTCCACAACGCTGTCTTCACCCGCTTGATCAAGGTCTCCGCCGAAGAACCAATGCAGTCCTCCAATCGATGCCCAAATCGTTAGCGACCCTCTGTTTCGATCCCCTGTATAATTTGCAAGCGGTGAAATAACCCGGAATTCACTGTCACGATTTTTCCATTCAGCTCCATCTGCAGCTTTCACAACAGGAATATTCCTGCTTTTTGCTGCTCGAAGAATGTCAACCTCAAGGCTGGATAGCTCTTTTACTGATGGAATGACGATTTCCTTTACATTCAGTTCTTTAATAATTGCCTGTGCACCGCCGATATGATCCATATCTCCATGCGTAAGAATTAATTTATCAATCCTCGTAATTCCTTTACTTTTTAAATAAGGAACAACAATATTTTTTCCGACTTCAAATTCCTTTGCCCTCTTTTGCCAATCTTGTTCTTGAAAGGACATACTTCCACCCGTATCAATTAAATAATTCCCTCGGGCAAAAGGAAGATGGATCAGAATGCTATCACCTTGGCCAACATCTATGACAGTTACCTCTCCAAGTGGATTCAACAGATTCAACAGATTTTGGAACGTCAGCAAAAAAAGAAGAAGTCCCCATATTCGATAGCGATTCTTTTTCAAGTCCCTTTTTTCCCAAAAAAAGAAAAGGGCGAGGATGGTAAAGAGGTAAACGAGAAGCATTTCTAAGCCTGGCCGTCCGGGAGTGTAGCGAAAAAAATGAATTTCAGCAAGAAACTTTGCGAGATCACCGGAAATATCCAACAAAGTGGTGAAAATTTGGAGAAGCCAAGCGGGAACCGAACCAAATACGAGCTGCAAAACGAAAAGCAAATAAACACCTGGAAGAAATACAAAAGAATAAAGCGGAATAAACAGCAAATTAGCAGCAATACTGAGAAGTGAGACTTCATAAAAATGATAGAGGAGAATTGGCAGAGCCGCTAGTTGTGCTACAAGCGATACGGCGATCATCGTGGAAATAGTGCCACGACATCGCTTTAAACTAAACGGTGCGGACACAATTATTGCGAAACTAACAGAGAAAGACAGCTGAAAACCCGGATCAACTAACACCGATGGGTTAAGAAAAAGATAGAACGCAAACGCAAGGCTAATCGCATCAACTGGCCTGAGCCTTATTTTTCTCTTCCACTTTTCCGAGATCAGGATAAGAAAAATCATCAATACTGCTCGAATCACTGATGGAGATCCTCCAGTAAGAACCGCATAGGCCGGGAGGATCATTAAAATCAACTCAGTCATCCTTTCCCGCGTGGCGCCAAAGCGAAGGCCAAAATAATAGAGAGCAGCGATGAAAAGGGAAACATGCAGGCCAGAAATCGCCAATAGATGGATGATGCCAATCTTTTGATAGCTGTCTAAAAGCTCTGGTTCCATGCTACTTCGATCCCCATAAATTAGCGCAGAAGCCAGTGCGGCTATTTTGCCGGGAAAATGTTCATCAAGATAGCGGATACCGGAAAAACGGATCTCCTTCAACACCCTCACCAAACCTGAATTGTTTTCAACACATTGATTCAGCGGTGGTTCTTCAGTTGCCAAGACCCAATGGATTTTCTTTTCTTGTAAGTAGTTGCGATAATCGAAGAGATTTTCATTTTTCGCAGCTCTCGGTTTTTCTAGCTTGCCTGAAACCTTACACGACAATTTAAAGACATCGAGTTGTTGCAGCATGGTTTTTTCAGCTTCTGATTTTATCTGGTAACGTAGTAAAAGGTTCTCTTGATTGCGGATTTCTTTTGCGCGGATTTGAAATTTGTCCCCATCTATCACCGGGTTGTCGGTAAATTGAAGGTAAAAGTCTGTGGCCGAGGGGTCGATCTTGGTTTGATTTTTTATCAACTGAATTTTTGCAGCGCTCAGAAAGAGGACAAATACGATCACTATAGCGATCGACTGTTTTTTGGAAAACTTCTTGAACCAAAAGATGCCCGCGAAATAAAGAACGGTGAGAAGTAGAAAAGGCAAAATCGGTAAAAACGAATAAAGGACGCCCACTAATGCTGCTAGTGCAAAGTAAAGATATTTTCCACTCATAATCATTCCCTTTCATTCAATGCACCGCCGGCTGCGAAACCGGCGGCTTTCAACTATTCAGCTATTTTTCTGAAATCAATAACTTGTTCTTTTAATTCCACCTGCTCAATTTGAACATTTGCCTGTTCAAAAAGCTCTACAGCATACGGATGATTTTTATAATCTTTTGCATAGTAAACGGTTTTGATACCGGCCTGAATAATCGCCTTTGTGCACTGAAGGCAAGGAAAATGCGTTACATATATTTCAGCCCCTGCCGTTGGCACACCGAATTTTGCGCATTGCAGCAATGCATTCATCTCCGCATGTATGGTTCGTACGCAATGATGGTCGATTACATAACAGCCTTTATCAATACAATGATCTCCACCGGCAATGGAACCGTTGTATCCTCCGGCAATGATCCGTTTGTCCCTCACAATGGTGGCGCCAACTGCCAGTCTTGTACAAGTGCTTCTTAATGCGAGTAAATGGCTTTGTGCCATGAAATATTGATCCCAAGAAATTCGTTCCACTTGTCAACACGCTCCTTTCGATTGACCTGCTCGTCCCTATCTAGTGTACTTTCGATCGAACAAACTGGTCAAGATTTAAAAAACGCTTCCGAAGTGGTTATTGAACGGTAATCAAATCTTTAAGCTTCTCAAACGTTTTATCGCCAATTCCGCTAATCTTTTTCAAATCTTCCGGGGATTGGAATGAACCATTTTGCTTTCGGTATTCTATGATTGCTGCAGCTTTCGCTGGCCCCACCCCTGGCAGTGTTTCCAGGTCGCTTTCATTCGCTTTGTTTAAATTTACCTTTCCGTTTCCCGGTTGACTGCCCGTTGTGCTTCCTGGCTGCGGTGGTGGGGATGCATTCGCAGATGCTTGTGGAACCGGCGGATTGGTTTCACCTTTTACCGGTACGTAAATGACCATCTCATCTTGTACTCGGGCAGCAAAATTGACTTGGCTGGCATCTGCCGTTTCTCCTAAGCCACCTGCCCGAAGAATGATATCGTTAACCCGTTCATTCTCATTCGCCTGATAAACACCAGGCTTTTTCACTGCCCCTTTTACATCCACGAAGATCGTTTCCGTTTTTGCCGGCTGCTTCTGTTCATTTGGCAGCGGTTTGATTGTTTGCTCCTTAGCTTCTACCTTTTCAGCACTTTGTTTTTCCAATTGGGCGAATTGCGCATTGGATTCAGGCGGTTTTTGATTAAAAAAATAATATACAGTGCCTAAAATAATGAATACCGGGACTACAAAATACAGTTTGTGTTCCATAAGCCATTGTTTCATTTGATTCATCCTTCCTAATGGTATAAATGGCAAGCCGTCTACATAATGTTAGAAGAGAATATTTGCGATAAGGAGGGTTGCGACAATGAACATCGGGATCATCGGTACAGGCAATATGGGGAGTATTCTTGTGGAGGCCATCATGGATAGTCATGCTGTACCCCCTACTGCCATGATGATTACAAATAGAACTCTCTCAAAGGCACAGAGGCTAAAAGATCTATATCCCGGGATTCAGATTGGAAAAAATGCTGACGAGGTAGCAGCCAATTCCCAGCTGCTGTTTATTTGTGTAAAACCATTGGATGTTATCGGGATTTTACAGCAAATCCAGCCGCATTTAACTGCTGAGAAATGCCTAATTTCCATTACAAGCCCAATTAGTACAGACCAACTGGAGAGGTATGTTGCCTGCTCTGTTATTCGGGCGATCCCCAGCATCACAAATCGGGCTCTTGCCGGCGTTTCACTCATTACTTATGGGGTAAACTGCCAAAATAGCTGGAAAAAGGAAACCGATCTTTTATTCAAGAAAATCTCAATCCCTGTGGAAATCGATGAAAAAATAACAAGGGTGGCATCTGACATTGTCAGCTGTGGACCGGCATTTTTCAGCTACTTGCTGCAGCGGTTTATCATTGGCGCGGTAAACGAAACGGGAATTAACAAAAATATCGCAACGAAATTGGCAAGTGAAATGATCATTGGCTTTGGTGAATTATTAAAACAAGGTCATTATACTCTGCCAACACTGCTGGAGAAAGTATGCGTAAAAGGCGGAATTACAGGCGAAGGGATCGATGTGCTTGAAAGAGAATTAGGCGATATATTCGAGCATGTATTTGAGGCAACCAACCAAAAATTCGCAGAAGATCTGGAAAAAACAAGACAGCAATTCTCTTAACTATTTACATTCGCCTTTTTTTAAAAAAATCCTTCTCCGAATTATAAGAAAAACCGGGCAAAAACCGCCCGGTCCTTTTTAGTTTGGCGGATAAACGGGGTCTGTTGATTTCCGCTCCAGGCACTCGCTTTCCGGGGGGCGTTCGCCGAGCCTCCTCGTCGCTAACGCTCCTGCGGGGTCTCGCCTGTAACGCTAATCCCCCAGGAGTCGGCGCCTTCCGCTCCAATCAACAGAGTGCCATAAACGAATTATTCCTAGGATTCTTAGCGTTCTTTTGCTAAAGGACATCAGATAGTTTGTACTCTATGCCATCTACTCCCTTTATAGTACACTTCTTCGCTTATTTCCATTACTTTGGGAATGATGAAATACGCAATCATCTCTTGTACTCTTACAAACATAAGCACATTGATTAGGCCATCGGGTCTTTACCAGTTTGACTCTTTATTCCTTGGCACAAATTCTCTTTCGGAAATCGTCATTTGTTAACTGTAATACCAAGGGTAGCCATTCTCACAAAGGTTACAACGGATATGCCCCTATTTCTGTATATCTTATGTCGATCAAGAAACGCTAATGGCTGAGGAGACTCATTGAAAAAATAGTTCTTCGGAAGAAGTAAGACCGTTTTACAAAATGGTGAAGCATGCAAGATTGATATCGTTAAAATTTGGGAAATATATACACTTATTTAAGATGTCCAAGTAAGTATATCTCACATTTTTAACCATAACCATGCAAGTGAATAGCCTGAAAAGACCTAATACAAGCCTATTTGACAATCCAAAAAGCTTATTATCGTAGAAAATTGACAAAGAACCGCTATCATTTTATTTATGGTTGATTCCGCTCACTTTTTGGATTGGAGCGGAAGGCGGCGAAGACTCCTGCGGGAGTACGGGGCAGGGGAGACCCCGCAGGCGCCAAAGCGCTGAGGAGGCTCCCCGGCACGCCCGCGGAAAGCGAAGCCGCCTGGAGCGGAGATCAAACAACCACAAAACACCCCGGTTATGGAATAAATTCCTTGCATGTATACTTTTCATGTCACGGATTCATGATTTTGGTCAAAAAAGATTCGTTTCAGAATAGTAGACTCCATATCTTACTCTTCCGGCAATCGTAAAAAAGGGTCAACATATAAATCTGATATTATAAAGAAAACTCGCCGATTGACGAGCCTTTAGCGAAGACAGAGGCGTAGTTGAATGTATGCGTTCAGAATTTATCCATATAAATTCTGATTAGCCAAAAAAGCCATCTTTTTTTAAAAGACGGCTTCCTTTATTTTTTTAGGGCACTAAAAAAGATTCTTTCTGATTCGGGCTGAGGAGCCGTTTCGGTAAAATCGGCATTCACTTCGATTATTTCAAAACCTGCTTCTTTTAACCACTGGGAATACGCATGAATCGGAAAAGTCCGCTGTATATGAAGCTCATCAACGCGGTCGTATTTACCGCTTTCTTCATCAAGGACAAAAAAACTCAACTCATGTTCAACACTGTACGGAAACTCTCCGGGAAAGCTATTCCAAATATAGGCCATATGATCTTCGTTCAGCGTAAAAGTCTGATTGATAAAACCATTGTTGATTTTATCGATCGAATGTACATCAAATAAGAGTACACCGCCTTTTTTTAGAAAGCGGAAAACGCCGGCAAGTGTCTTCTGAACTTGTTTCTCATCAGCCAAATAATTGAGCGAGTCACAATAAATAACGATAAAATCAAATGGCCCGAGCCCTTCCAGTTCAGCCATGTCCTGCTGATACAACGGGATGGTCAAACCGCAATCTTCCGCTTTTTTTCTGGCGACACTAAGCATTTCAGCCGATAGATCAACCCCCGTGACCGCAAACCCCTCGTTTGCAAACCGAACCGATAATTCGCCTGTGCCGCAAGCTAAATCGAGCATCCGTTTGCCTGATACATCAAAGCGAGCAAGCTTCTTTTTTGTGAAGGCTACCCATTGATCGTATGGAGCATCAGCCATCAATTCATCATATAAAAAAGCAAACCTTTCATAGCTCATGAAGGCAAAACACCGCGGATATCTTCTTGCGGGGCATCTCCCCAAAGTCGTTCCAAATTATAATAGCTGCGCTCGTCCCGATGGAAAACATGGGCAACAACATCCCCCATATCGATTAAAATCCATCTTGCTTCATCAAATCCTTCCATTCTTTTTACCTCGAAATGGCTTTCTTCCACTTTTTCTTTCATTTCCCTAGCAATCGCTTGCACTTGTTTATCCGAATTCCCATGGCAAATAATAAAATAATCGGCGATCAAAGAAATTCCTTTCATGTTGAGGGCGACAATATCCTCAGCACGCTTATCGTCAGCTGCTTTTACGGCAAGTTTTAATAACTGTTGATTGTCCATTTAATCAATCCTTTTTCTGTAAATTTAGTACGAGATCATTATAGGTATGGAAAGTATCCGGGTAGATCGGCTGATTTTTTTTCATTAAAAATACGATTGTGTTTTGGACTGCTTGAATCAGCGCCCGATCGAAATCGTTCTTGGCCAGCTCTCTTACCTCATCGACTCCTGGAAAATGCCGGCCCGGCTCGATATAATCCGCTAAATAAATCACTTTTTCAAGCTTCGTCATCCCGACTCTTCCCGATGTGTGATAGCGGATCGCATTTAAAATTGCTCCATCGGTGATCCCCACTTCATGCTCGACAAGATAGGCACCAACAGGGGCATGCCATAATTCCGAATTAAATTCAAGCAAAATCGCCGGCATATCCTTCATGCGGATCAGCTGTTCCATTTCCGCCTTTGGACGATATTTGGCATAATCATGAAAAATTGCAGCTAGTTCTGCCTGTGTTTCATTTACCCCATTTTGGTTCGCCAGCCCTATTGCTGTTTCCATCACACCGAGTGTATGCAAATAGCGATGCTCCGGCATTTGTTTCTTAACTATTTCCAATGCGATATCACGTTTCATATAAGTGATTCTCCTTTATGTAGCTGATGACTGAATCCGGTACTAAATAACGGATGGTTCTTCCAACTTTTAATCTTTTGCGAATCATGCTAGATGAAATATCCATTGCCGGAATATCAACATACAGTATAGGGTAAGGGCTGCGGCAGTGATATGAAGGCCTCTCAACACCAACAAATTGAACAAGGTTCACCAATTCGTCAATTTTATGCCATTTTGACAAATATTCAACCATATCCCCACCGATAATAAAATAAAACTGGATATCAGAATGTTGTTCTTTCAACAACCGCATCGTTTCATACGTATAGGATGGGCCTTGACGTTGCCATTCAATCGTTTCGATCCGGAATTGCCCATTCCCTTCAATCGCCAGTTCCAGCATTGAGAACCTGTCTTCATTTTTGATGGCCGACGATTTTTTTTTATGGGGCGGTTCTTGGTTTGGCATGAACCAAATTTCGTCCAAGCTCAGGGTGGACAATACCTCATTGGCAATCAAAAGATGACCAAAGTGGGGCGGGTCAAACGTTCCTCCCAATATCCCAACTTTTCTCATGCAGCAAGCCTCCTTCAGGTCCAGTCATTTTATGGGAGGATCATTTGTTTATTTTCCACAGATTCTTTATAAAGAACAATTGTGTTGCCAATGATTTGTACCAATTCAGCACCGGCCCCTTCTGCAAGCTGCCCGGCGATGTCAGCTTTATCATCTTCACAATTTTGTAAAACACTAATTTTCATCAATTCTCTTGCTTCAAGGGCATTTGCGATCTGCCTGATCATATTCTCATTCACGCCGCCTTTTCCTACTTGAAAAATCGGATCCAAATGATGTGCTTTTGAACGTAAAAATCGTTTTTGTTTACCTGTTAACATTTAGTGTCCTCCTTAGTTGCTGTAAAACATTCGTTTTCATTCGTTGAATATCAGGGAAAATGCCTGTCCATTTTTCAAAAGCGAGCGCCCCTTGATAGACAAACATTTCAAGTCCATTTTGAACAGTGGCTCCTCTTTGCTTTGCTTGCTGTAAAAATTGAGTATATAAAGGATTGTAGATGATATCACATACAACTGCCTTGTTTCCCAACCGGTCAAGACGTAAGGGCTGCTCCGTACTATTCGGATGCATGCCAATTGAAGTGGTTTGAATCAGTAAATCATAATCCCCTAATTTGGCAGCTGCTTCATCAAGCGAAAATGCCCGAGACGCATTCGTAAACGGACAATCCCGGATCAGTTCTTCCGCTTTTTGGACGGTCCGGTTGGCTAGATCAATTGTCAAACAATCCAGCTGTGCAAGGGAAAAATAAATTGCCCGAGCTGCACCGCCAGCTCCGATGACAAGAGCCTTTTTATTTGCCAATTGGGGTAAAAAAGTCTCTAAGCCTTTAATAAAGCCTAATCCGTCTGTATTATAGCCAACAAGCTTTCCGGATCGGTTTACAACTGTATTCACAGCACCAATCGATAATGCCAGTTCATCGATTTCATCAAGAAATGGCAGAATGGCACTCTTGTGAGGCACAGTAACATTAAAGCCGGCTGCACCGAGCGCTTTTAATCCTTTTACTGCATCTTTTAAATTTTCCTTTTGCACTTGAAACGGGAGGTACTCCGCCTCCAAGCGATAATGGGCGAACAAATCATTATGCATTGCCGGCGACATAGAGTGGGCAATTGGATCACCCAAAACGGCAAAAAGTTTTTTCAAAACACTCTCCCCAATCCTTTATTCTCTTTAAATTAGTGATTTACGCAACAATGTTTGCACCCCTTTTGGTGCGTAGGCAATCACTTTTACTCCAGGGTCGTTAACCGTAATCCAGCCAAGACCTGAAAAAACAATATCCGTTTTGGCTTCCCTTATAAGAAACTCCTGCTTTTCCAGTTCGGGAAATGCAGGTAATTGTTCCGGTCCTGGCGGTGAAAGCAATTCACCAAGATGATTTTCATACAGTGAATCTGCATTTTCCATTTTCGTCCGATGGATTTGAAGTTCATTGGATACATAACAAACAAATGATTGTCTGCCGCCGCTGACGTAATCGAATCTCGCAAGCCCGCCAAAAAACAATGTCTGTCCTTCATTCAGCTGAAAAACTTTTGGCTTAATTTCTTTTTTCGGGGTAATGATTTTCAAGTCCTGCTTAGCGACAAAATGAGCCATCTGATGATGGTTAATAATCCCCGGTGTATCCATCAAGAATTTTCCGTCATCAAGAGGTATTTGAATAATATCCAATGTTGTTCCCGGGAAATGCGAGGTCGTAATCACGTCCCCTTCACCGGTCACTTCTTTGATAATTCGGTTAATAAACGTTGATTTTCCGACATTTGTGCAGCCTACGACATACACATCTTTTCCATTGCGGTATTCTTCAATTGCCCGTGCAGTTTCTTTAATAAAATGCCCTTTTGCTGCACTAACAAGATATACATCCTCAGCATGCAGCCCAAGGTCTTTAGATTGCTGTTTCATCCAGGCAATCAGCTTGTTTCTTTTAACTGATTTTGGCAGCAAATCTGCCTTGTTGCCAACAAGCAAAATCGGGTTATCGGAAGCAAACCGATGCATTCCGGGAATCCAGGAGCCATTAAAATCAAAAATATCGACAATCATCACAATAAGGGCATCCGCTTTACCGATCCCATTTAAAATTTTTAAAAAATCATCATCCGTCAAGCTGACATCTTGGACTTCATTATAATGCTTTAAACGGAAACAGCGCTGGCAAATCACAATATCTTTTTCTAACGCTGAAGCCGGTGCAAATCCCAGTTCATTTGGGTTTTTCGTTTGAATCTTTACTCCGCAGCCCATGCATACCTGTTCTTGTTCAGTCACGAAATTAATCCTCCCATTGAATCATTCCTTTTTTTCGGAACCAATTTAAAATCCTTCGTTCCACAAAGCGGTTTATCCTTGTGGCGAACCCGTCCGTTTGGGCCACCGGTACAACCAGAATCGTGTGAAAGCCGCTGCGATTTCCGCCCAGTACATCTGTTAAGAGCTGATCGCCAATGACAACCGTCTCTTCTTTTTGTAATTTCATTTGGGAAATTGCTTTACGAAAGGCATGCCCCATTGGTTTTCTCGCTTGAAAAATAAAAGGGATGCTTAATGGATCCGAAAAAGCTTTTACTCGGTTTTCCCGATTATTCGAAACAATGGTCACCAGGATGCTGTGTTTCTTCATATTTTCAAACCATTTGATCAATTGCGGTGTTGCATTTGGGCGATCCCATTCAACCAATGTATTATCCAAATCGGTTATAATTCCTTTGATTCCTTTGCTCTTTAAATGTTCAGGTGAAATATCCAAAATGCTTTTAACATGTTCATCCGGTAAAAAATACTTTAACAAAAGAGTACACCTCATTATATTTTGTTTAGATCTTGTTTTCTTCTGCCAAAAGAGGATCACCTTTATAAAAACGGCCGATCATTTTGATCTTTGCTTTTTATTCATCATACCCAATTTCCCCCTGGGTTTCAAAGAATTCTTCGAATGAAGGAGTCCCTTCCCAGGCAGGATACTTGTATATGCAAAAAACGACAAAATTCCACAAAAGTAGTAAGGTATCTGTCGAAAATCTACTCCATATTATAGGTCTAAAAATATTTTTCGACAAATCCATCGCAGTTTCAGCAATTGTGGATAAACTTATTCACATTGTACCCCTTGATTTAAGTTGTTTTTACTCATTTATAAACAGATTAATCACAAGTTATCCACCAACACCTGTGGATAAGAGAACGGTTGTTCTATTCGTTTATTTTTGGTAGATTAAGGGTACACACCTTGTACCTACTAGTTTATGTCGAACATTTATAAGTTAGAACATCTAACTTACAATTGGAGGTATAGCCAAATATGCGCAAACTGTCAGATGAATTACTGATTGAATCCTACTTTAAAGCAAGAGAACTTAATTTAAGTGCCGATTTTATCCGTCTGATCGAAACAGAGATCCACCGCCGCTCTTTAACGACGAAAATTAAAATCTCTTCCTAATTATTCCTGCCCCTATAAGGGCTTTTTCTTTTGCATGTTCATTCGTTTAACATGAGAAATAGCCGATCTTCTCACCTACTTTTAATTCAACTGGCGGCTCAAGGGCTGATTCGGGTTGAAAAATGTCTTTTTCAAACAGTAAAACGACAGTTGATCCGAAGCTAAAATAAGCCATTTCTTCCCCCTTTTTAACACTTTCGCCAAGATGGGATACTTCGATGGAGTTAACAAACATGGCCCCGACTTTTACAACGGCAACAAAACCGAACTGCGTTTTGATTTCTGTAATCATCCGATAATTTTTCGCAAGGGGGCTTTTGCCATACTGTAGTCCCCATTTATTGACTGGAAAAGATTTTTTGCCAAGCGTCCATCTCTTTTCCACCACCCCTGTTACCGGGCTGTGTATCCGATGATAATGGCTAGGACTTAAATAAAGAATGAGATATGTTCCGTTTATATATTTTTTTATCGCGGACTGATCCCCAAGCATCTCGGCTACAGCGTAACGCTTCCCTTTCACAAACAGTTCGCATGTATCATTAATCTTCCCGCTATCTTCCAACACCGCATCTACAGGGCTTGTTACGGTCGCGGCATCAGGGTGAATTTCCCGGGCACCTGCTTTTAGCTTCCGGACAAATAGATCGTGCAATGTAGGGAATTCTTCCAGCTTTTTCTCCATTTCATCAAGATTTAAATGATACAGCCTCGCGAAAGATGGGACGATGATCTTGCTTATCGGAGAGCGGGCAAAACGCTTTAACAGCAAGGATGTCAAACGGCCATTCGTCAGCTCGATCAGCAGGCGGTAGAGAGTTTCCTTCAATGTACTTACCTCCAAAAAGTGTAAAAATACTCTTTACGAATTAGCATAAAACGCTTAAAATTAAATAATATAAAATAAACCTAAAGAAATTTATTGTCCATCCTGCTAAACATAAGGAGTTGAGGATTCATTGTTTTTATTGGAAGTTTTTGATCAAACATTAAAAAAATTAAAATCGCAAACAGCCAATTTAATTACATTAACCAATTTGTCTTTAGGCGGTTTTGCCATTGTATTCGGCATTCATGGCAACTTACGATTAAGCTTGCTGCTTATTTTTACAGCAGCCCTTGCCGACCGTTTTGATGGAATGGTTGCTAGACGGTTCAACATTGAGTCAGACCTCGGAAAGCAATTGGATTCCATGAGTGATATTATATCATTTGGTGTGGCTCCTGCACTATTGTTATACGAAGGAATTTTGCACGAATTTGGCGGTCCGGGAACCTTTTTTACTGTCTTTTACATCGGCTGCGGCGCTTTCCGTCTCGCCCGCTTTAATATTTCGGAAAACAATGGATATTTTACCGGCCTGCCAATTACAGCCGCTGGCGTTCTCGCCACTTTAAGCTTTTTTGCGATTCCATATTTTCCGCCGCAGACATTTTTATTCCTAATCATGATTCTATCTTTCCTAATGGTTGCTTCATTTAAACTGAAAAAAATTTAATTGCGATGAAGAAAAAGCAGCGGTTACAGGAACCGCTGCTTTTCACATCGACTACTTATCAGCTGTTAAGCGTAAAAATTCGGCAATATCCTCAAGACACAATCCAACTGCTTTCTCCCAGAAATCTTTTCCGGTAAGATCTGCATCAAGATGCTTTGCAGCCAGATCTTCAACCGTCATCGAAGCTGTATCCTTCAGCAGTGCAATGTAGTTGTCTTCATATTCCTTTCCTGCTTTTAGCGCCTTTGCATAAATTCCAAGAGAGAACAAATAGCCAAACGTATATGGAAAGTTATAGAACGGGACATCCGTGAGAAAAAAGTGAAGCTTCGATGCCCAAAACAGCGGATGATACTCCTCCAACGCATCGCCGTACGCTTCCTTTTCAGCCGCAAGCATCAGCTCATTTAATCGCTGTGCCGGGACAATCCCCTGCTTTCTTTCTTCATAAAACGTTGTTTCAAACAGAAAGCGGGCATGAATATTCATCAGCAATGCGACCGTCCGCTGAATTTTGTCATCGAGCAGTGCAAGCTTCTCTTCCTCATTTTGCGCGACTTTCACAGCAGCATCTGATACAATCATTTCGGCAAAAGTAGAAGCCGTTTCCGCAACATTCATCGCGTAGTTGCGGTTCAAATAATGCACGCCCTGCATTGCATAAGAATGATAGCCGTGACCAAGTTCATGAGCCAGCGTCGACACATTTGACGGTGTGCCAGAATAGGTCATAAAAATACGCGATTGGCCGCTTTCTGGAAAATCGGTACAAAAGCCGCCTGGTGCTTTTCCAGGGCGATCTTCAGCCTCAATCCAGTTTTCCCTAAAAGCTTTTTCAGCGAATGCAGCGAGCTTACCGCCGAACTGGGAAAACTGTTTCAAGATAAATTCAGCGCCTTGCTGATAAGAAATTTTTGCATCTGACTTTCCAAGCGGTGCCTCAAGATCAAACCAGCTCATTTTTTCGATTCCTAAAAGCTTTGCTTTCCGGTTCAGATAATCAATGAGCGGCTGTTTGTTTTCAGAAATAACTTGCCACATCGTATCCAGCGTTTGTTTTTTCATCCGGCTAATTCTTAGTGGTTCATGCAAAACATCTTTCCATCCTCTTAGTTCATATACCTTTAAGCGGAAGCCGGCCAAATGATTTAATGTTTTTGCCAAATAATCACTCTGTTCGGACCACTTTGTTTCCCAGGCTTTAAAAACGGTTTGCCGAACGGCCCGGTCTGGACTGGAAAATTGATTGAACGCCTGGCCGACAGAAAGCTGCTTCTCCTCGCCATTATCCGTGACTGGAATCGTGATTTTTCCAACGATCAAATCGTACATCTGGCCCCAGCTATGGTAGCCGTCAACTCCTAGAGCATTGATGATCGCTTCTTCTTTTTCGGACAATTTTTCTTTTGCAAGCTCCCGCCGTTCGGATAAAACAAAGGAAAGCTCGGCCAATTCTGGACTGGACAAAAGCTGTTCCCAGGCGGGATTTTCAATCAGTGCAAGAAGTTGGTCAAATGCCGTAAGCGCTGTCTGAAAATCGGCCCGGAAGCTGGAAAGTTCGGCCTCAAGCTGCTGTGCATTACGATCAGCCGTATTTTGTGCTTGAAGACAGCCGACAAACGCACCTGCCTGCCGCAATTTTTTTGCCGTTTTTTCAAATGCCGCTAAAATTTCAAGCAAATAGCGGCGGTCGTTGTCCAAATTTCCCGGGTTCCATTGCTGAACTTTTGTTTGAAACAGGGAAATCTGCTGTTTCGTTTCTGCTAAATGGTTGGCAAATTCAGCCGAATTGCTTCCACCTTGGAACAGGCTATCTAAATCCCATACATATGTATAGTTAGCTTTTGCCATCTTTCTTCCCCCTCGTATATTATGTTTAGGCCCTTTTTTAAGAGCCCATAATTTCCTACTTTTCCTGTAATAATTCATTCAAATCTCTTGGGTGTCCCGAGATATTTCTAGATAATGAGATTAGGATCATTTGGGACAATTCTTTTTCCCCCTGTGGGCTTAACCACATTTTAAGACTGTTTCTCAGTGTACGTGCGGTGCTTCCTACTCGCAGGCTGTTCTCCCTGAATCTCGAACCTAGAGGATAGTAGCTCTAGGGCGGCTTTCGAATCAGGGCAAGTTCTGATACACGAGGTTGCTGGTCGGCGTTCACACTAGAGATATCTCAGGGCATCCAAGAAAAACACCAATGATTCTAATTTGAAAGGAGGGGACAACCCATGAAATTATTTGTTGGTTTAGATATTAGTTCTTTTGATATTAAAGTTTGTATTTTGGACGATGAAGGAGAAAAGCTTACATCCTTTACCGTCTCTAACGATCTTCCAGGCGCCATGCAACTGCGAGATCATATTCTAGATTGCACCATGAACAAAAATGTTCAAGCATTAAAAATTGGATTAGAATCTACGTCCGTTTATAGTTTTCACCCATCCATGTTTTTGCATAATGATGAATCACTAAAGAGCCTTGGTGCCAAGGTTTTTGTCATGAATCCCAAACAGATTGCCAATTTTAAGAAAAGCTATTCGGATATGGATAAGACAGATGAGATTGATGCTTTTGTGATAGCTGACTATCTTCGTTTTGGGCGTAATTCCATGTCCGTGGTAAAGGAAGAACAGTATATTGCCTTACAACAATTGACTCGTTCTCGTTACCAACTCATCCATCAAGTGACTAAAGAGAAACAACATTTCTTACAACACTTGAATTTTAAATGTAATACCTTTTCTCAAGAGGTGGATTCATCCGTTTTTGGGAACGCCATGATGGAAATGTTCTCAGAAAAGTTCAGCCTAGATGAACTAGCACAAATGCCGTTAGAAGATTTGGCCGGTTTTCTTCAGGAAAAAGGAAAAAACCGTTTCAATGACGCAGAATGTGTAGCGAAATCCATCCAAAAGGCCGTACGTTCTTCGTATCGCTTAGATAAGGTAGTCGAAGATTCAATCGACGTTCTCCTTGGTACATCCATTGAAGTGATTAGAACACTTCAAAAACAAGTAAAGGAGATTGAAAAGGCAATCGAACGCATTATGGCTGGCTTAGAAGAGACTCAGACTCTTCAATCCATCCCTGGTGTTGGACCTGTATTCACAGCTGGTATTATCGCTGAGATCGGTCAAATTGACCGTTTTGAAGATGAAACGAAAATAGCCAAATATGCAGGTCTGTACTGGCGAAAACACCAATCTGGACGTTTTACTGCGGATGATACTTCCCTTTCACGCAACGGAAATCAATACCTAAGATATTACTTAGTTGAAGCCGCCAACTCAGTAAGAAGGCACATTCCCGAGTATCAAGAATACTACGCGAAGAAATACAAAGAAGTACCGAAACATCAGCACAAAAGAGCACTCGTTCTAACCGCAAGAAAATTTGTGCGTTTGGTCGATGCGCTACTACGCAATCACCAAATTTACACGCCGAAAAGGAGCGTAAATATATGACGCATATGCGCTAATAAATCCTTTTGCTAATTCCAGTAAATCCCAAAATTTTACTGGTTTAGTTTAGTGCTGCCTTTTTTCAGATATTTGATCCTTGATAACCAAATAACTAATTATTTTGTGCTTGACATATTACCGCAGGACTTTACTATTGATTCCATTTCATTATAAGTGTAGTTTCTAAAAATTTCTATTCTTCCCTTGCTAACTGTTCAAGTTCCACTGCTATTTTTCGAAACTTATAGTATAATTTTGACATCAAGAGATAAGCAAATGGAGGATGCAATGCACAAAATTTTATTGGTCGATGATGAACAAAGAATGCTTGATTTATTGTCGCTCTATTTAACGCCGAAGGGATACCATTGTATCAAAATGACTTCGGCGGAAGCCGCACTTCATTATCTTGAAACGGATAAAGCGGATTTGCTGCTGCTGGACGTGATGATGCCGGAAATGGATGGGTTTACAGCCTGCAGCAAAATTCGAAAAGCTTCAGATATTCCAATCATCATGCTGACGGCAAGGGGCGAAAAAGCGGATGTGGTCAGAGGGTTGAAGCTGGGTGCAGATGACTATATTTCGAAACCATTTGATGAAGCGGAATTAACAGCACGGATTGAGGCTATTTTACGTAGAAAACATGGCGGAGCAAAAACGATCGAATGCAACGGCCTGATGTACAAGCAAGATTCGTTTGAATTATCCTATGGCACTCGGCCGGTTCCGTTAACTCCAAAGGAATTTTCCCTGCTCGGCCTGTTTCTGCAGCATCCAAATAAAGTGTTCACACGTGAACATCTTCTTACATCTATATGGGGATACTCAGCAGCAACAGAAGACCGAACAGTTGATTCCCACGTCCGCAATATAAGGGAAAAATTGCGAAAAGCAGGATTTCCAGTTGACGAATATTTGACAACTGTGTGGGGATTAGGGTATAAGTGGGTGGACAAGGAGTCTTAATGTTCTAAAAAATAAATCAACAAACAATCAGGGGGATGAAAGTGATTTACAAAAAAAGACTTGCTATTTCCATTTTTGCGGGTGTGCTTGTGTTCACTTCAGGCTGTGCTAGCAATAGCGAAAAAAAGGCAGAAAACACAAAGTCAAGGATCGAACAAACTGCAGTAAAACCGTTTCAAATCGTTCCTGGCAAAAGCCAAACACTTGACCATATTCATGGAATCGGTTACCCAGGCAACGATGAAGCATTGTACGTGGCTGCCCATGACGGTATAAGCATGTATAAACGATCAAAATGGTATGAAACAACAACGAATCATCATGATTATATGGGTTTTCAAGCCATTGCTACTGGTTTTCAGGCAAGCGGTCATCCTGAAAACGGAAGCACCTTAAAAAATCCGCTTGGACTTGTTGAGAGTTTGGACCAAGGGAAAACAGTAAAAAAACTGGCATTCTACGGACAGAGTGATTTTCACTATATGGCTTCCAGTTATTCGGCAAATGGAATCTATGTGATCAACGAACAGCAAAATGGCAAATGGGATCCGGGGATTTATTATTCCAACGACAACGGCAAAAATTGGAGTAAAACCAAGTTGGAGCAGTTTGCCGCAAATTCCTTTGGAATGATGGCGGTTCATCCAAATGACGGCCAGATAATGGCGATGGCAACAAGAACAGGCATTTATTATTCCGAAAATCACGGTGATACCATGAAGCTTGTATCTGCTCCGGTAATGGTGACAGCGCTTACGTTTACGGGGGATCAACTGCTCTATTCAAGTGTGGTGGATAAAAAAATCCTTTTAAAACGGCTGAACCCGAAAACGGGTGCCGAGGCGCCAGTCGGCTTTCCTTTTCTTGATTACGATAATCCCGTAACCTATATTGCGGTTGATCCAAAAAATACTAACCGCCTTGCTTTTTCAACCTATAAAAATGATATTTACGAATCAACAGATGGCGGAAAAAGCTGGGTGAATTTAGTTAAGGACGGAAAAATGGAGCAGGAATGAGTCCTGCTCAATTTTTTTTCTTCCGCTCCTTTTCCGCCCGATAAAATTCATGAAACATCTTCATGAGCGCCCGCTTTTCAATTCTTGAAACATAGCTTCTTGAAATTCCGAGTTCTTTGGCGATTTCCCGCTGGGTCTTTTCTTTTTGCAAGTCAAGGCCGAATCGGCCAATAATCACTTCTTTTTCCCGCTCATCCAATACATCAATGTATTGTTTAATTTTTTCCAGTTCCATATTTAGCTGGATGGTGTCAATTACATCTTCTGACTCTGATTTCAGAACATCGATGAGTGATATTTCATTGCCTTCTTTATCTTGGCCGATCGGATCATGCAATGAAACATCTTTTTTCGTTTTCTTCAAAGCCCTCAAATGCATTAAAATTTCGATTCTAATGTCAAATGCGTGCATAGTCAAGGACAAGTTTTTCGAAGTTATGCAAATAAATATTACAAAAATGTTACAGAAATATTAAAATTGTGTTAAATCGTATTTATGACGCTTGTCAAGGGATTTTGCGGTTGAATTACGAAGTAGAAGTCGCTTAGATAACGTTAGTATTTCGTTAGTTTCAACGAAACTTCGATACAATACTTCGCTTGATAGTAACCATTCTTTCGGAACTAAAAATCAAGTTCCTCAAGAACGGTGCAAGCAAAGCTTGCTTAACTTTGGAACATAAGTGACAAAGTTAATTAGATAACGACAAAGATATTCGCAATATAGATTCGATAATATTGTCGCAAATTACGAAGTAAACGTTAATACGAAATAGACGTCAAAGAAGATTAAACGAAAATACATAAAATTAATCCTTGCCGTTTCCGTATGCGGCATTGACATACAATCGGTTATTCCTCTGAGAAAATGCGATTGGTTGCGAGCTTTTTACCGTGACCGTCGCATTTTTTTATACATTCTATCTTGTTTTTTACGAATTTAGTCCAATTGTAACTTACAAGGGACGATTTAGAACAATTGATAATTAGAAGCGGGTTCTTTAACGGGGGAATCCGCTTTTTTACAACTGAATATTGGTCGCCGACCCAAGTTCGATTTGACCTATCGAAGCAGCGTGCAGTAGTGCGATTGCCCGTCTTATTGGCGGGACATTTCTTTTTGGTCAAGAACTTGTTTTTTACTAATTTAAAAGGAGGTTGAACGTATGGAAGGATTTGTTGTCAAAGCATTGCGGACGAATCTTGGACTGAATCAAGGCGATTTTGCCCGTGAAGTTGGCGTATCTCAACAAATGATTTCGCTTATTGAATCAGACAAAATGCCAATTTCCGAACGACTTAAACAACGAATCATTTACCGATTCAACGTTAAGCCAGAAGAAATCGAAGCAATTCGCAATTTGAAAATCATGCGTAGGTTTGAAAGTGAATGAAAAAAATCAAAATTGAACTAAAAATTTAATCGGGACAAAACGTCCCGTATATCAAAGGGGGGAATTGATCTATGTCAAAGCAACAATTGGAAGCGGTCAAGTCTAAAATTCAAGAATTGGAAAACAAGCAAGACGAATTGACGAATCAAGTAATAGAATTAACGCAAGCAATCGAAGATTCAACCGAACAATTACTTCTTGGGATTGTATCAGAATCGGACGTTGAACAAGCAAAGGAATTGTTGAACGAAAAGAAATCTGAACTTGCCGAAACAACCGAACTTCTTCAACGTGCCTATGCAGTCCGCAAAAAATTAGCGGTTGAAAAGTTTGTTCCTTTCGCAAAAGAACACCGTGAAAAACGGTTGAAGGAAATCCAATCCCGATATGATAAAAAGGTTGAATCCGTGATTGCTGCAAGAAATGAATTATTGAAGCAATTAGCCGAACTTGGTCAAATTAAGAACGAAATCGGGAATGTAAATCAAGAATACAACAAAACGCTGTTTGACTTAGGGATTCCTACCGAAAAGTATGGTCGAACTATTAATGAACGAAAAGTCTATTCACCAAAGGATTATACTCCCGAAGAATTTTGTCTTGGATTAAAAACTGAAACGCAAGAAAGAGCATATTCCAGCGGTCGTGTTCCCGCTTGGGTGAAGTAATTATGAATGTTCTTGCAATGATTCATTTTTTGATTGCAGTTTGGTCATTGGTCATAATTGAAAAACATTTTGGTGGTGTATCGAAATGACGGCACTCGAAATGTTAGTGAAACAGACTGAATATGAAGTGAAAACGCTTGATATGATTCTTCGCATGAAACGTGAACGTAAGTCGCTTGAAGATATTGCGAAAGAAGTTGGCGTATCTACAACCGAAGTCCGTATCGCACGACCTAAGGGATTGGAACGGGCAAAGGAACGTCTTGAACGAGATAAAAGGGGGTTGAATTAATATGGCATATTCACAACGTAAAGCATTAGAAGAAATTGCGAAAGGTTATGCGGAAAGTCCGAAGTCAAAGAAGATAGTCGGGGAAGCTAAGAAAAATGAAAAGCATAACGTCGAGCAAATTGAGTATTGGCGTAAATTGCTTAATGAAGGACACAATCTTCCACCAATTTGTTTAATTGCAATTGGAATGTACGACGAGCAGATCCGCCAGCAGAAGGAACGTGAAAAAAGTGGAGAATTAACAACAATCGAATTAAAGATGTAAGGACGTCCTTCGGGGCGTCTTTTTGATTGGTCAAAATGAACACACCAAAACGAACTTGGGATAGGAGGTCATCAATATGTTTGTTGAAGCTGATGGAAATATTAGATTTGAACCAATAAATGAAAACGAGGTCAAATTGTTGAATTATATTAAGAGAAAGAACGGTTTGCACGGTTGTCGCCGATTCAATGACTTCAAGTTCAACGACGACCGAAGTGTCACAATATTCTTGAAGGACGGGCGGGAAACACTAATTTCGAAGCATAGATTGTCGGAAGTATTGCAGAAAGGAAAAGTCGCCGCTTTCTTAGGGAACAATGGAATTTACGCAAATATCGCCGTTGGGAAAGGAATTCGAAGAAAGGAACAATTGCATAGATTCATCATGCGTCAGGAACTTGCCAAATACAACGGATTTTTCGAAGAAACGGGAATGTCAATTCAAGTCAATCATAAAAACGAACAAACTCTTGATAATCGGGACGAAAACCTTGAAGTGGTTACCGACCGTGAGAATTGTTTGAAATATAAATTGAACCATGCAAAAGGATTTACGAAGACGTCAAGCGGTAAATACCAGGTTGGAGTTTGTGGAAAGCATATTGGGACGTTTGAAACAGAATCAGATGCCCGTGCAGCATACGTCAAAGCGGTCAAGGCGGAATTAAAGCGATTGGAACAAATACGAATGAATTGGTTGAAATCGAAAGGTCATTTTTAAATTGAACTTGGGACGACAAGAACGTCGTTCCTAATACATATGAAGTCGGTGTAGATTGATTTCGTAAAATAGCCGCAAACCTGTCGTTATATGTCCGATTATAGAAATCTCGCTTCATTTCTTTACTGTATTAAAGTGTTGGCGCACAAGGGATTGAACGGCTTTTCGCCATGTCACACGAATACCAAAAGTGACATTGCTTTCAATACAAAGTGAACCGAACGAAAGGGATTGATTCCTTCGTAAACATTGCTTTATGCGTTCCGAAATGTCCGAAATTTACACGGGAAGGAATCGGCAAAATACTTTCAGTCGTAATGGATTCAGCCGTTTTTGTAATGATACAAGTGGACATATTCGCATTATACGACGAATGATAAAAATACATTTTTGATATACGACGAATCGAAATCGACAAACCCTTTGTTTATAGGGATTTGTTGAAAACGTCAAAATACGATTGGTCGTGTAATCTGTATTATATGACGAATAGCAATAGGTTTGTCCATAAGATAGTAATTGTAATGACGTGTTGTCTTCCGTATGTTTATACAACGATTGCTATATCTTTGCAAGACCATACATAAGCCTTATGGTCAACGACATTTAATCCCAAGACAATAACTATTCGGAATGAATTCAATCGCTTTACACACAAGCACAGAAAGAAATGGACGGAATATTCGACCCCACCCACGGGGGGACGGGGGGTCTTTTTGGCGGAGGAAGACGCTTTCAGAATATACACAACAATTTTGAAATATCGGGTCACTACACGTCACGGAACGTCCTTCAAACGAGCGACCAATCGTAGATAGGATATGTTATAATATTACAAAAATATGAAAGGGGAGTCCATTATGCCAAAGAACGAATATCTAAATGGAAGAAAAACGGTTGGAAAGGAAGAAATCCAACCCGCAATAATTGAGTTCATGCGGCAGAAAGGCAAAGGTGTGGAAGTATCACACGAAGAAATTTCTGATTACATATATGAGAAATTCGGCATCCGCTTTGGTGAGATCAATCACGTTATGTGGGGATTAAGAAAGGACGACAAAAGGGTCGTCAAGGGGAAACGAGGTTATTCGAAGTTAGTTGAATAACCGTAGGATAGAGTCTAAGTAGAGTTTTTTCACCAGATTAGACATTCTTCTTCAACTAACAGGGCAGTTTAGCTCAAATTGCTGTTTTATGTATAATAAAAGACGGTGAAAAAACACCGCCTATAATAAGCTATTTATTTTGTGTTATTTCTTTGTAATAAAGGTAATCGACTTTATGTTTGGTAGCCATTAACTGCGAAGCTAAAACAGCAGTATAAAGAGTGGTTAGTACAATTGCTCCAACACCAAGACCTGAAAGGTTTAGTTTATTAGAAGTGCTCATTCCATTATTACTTGTGGTTGCTCCTTCCATTTCATAACCCCCTAATTTGTTATAGGGATATTATCTGTAACCGCATTTAAATTTATACCAACAAATAAAGGACGGACGTATAGAAAGGAAACAGGCAGGTGTCTAATAAGGTCTTAAGTTTGTGAATAAATACACTTAAACTAACGGGTGCTTGAGTTCAATAAGAATGAATGAAACCATCTGAATTATCTGAACTTATAAGCGATTGTTAAAAATTGAGAGGTGTCTTTTCAATGCTATACGAAGTAAAAATTTGGGGTAAGGAATTTAAATGTGATTTATGTTCCGATAATCAATGGCATAAAAGCACTCTAAAAATAGAATTTCAAAGCGAAGAAAACGGAAATGAGTATAACGAGGAAATCAGATATATGTTTGAATGTAAAAAATGCGGTAATTGTAGGATATTCGGAATGGTATCTAACGAAAATGACATTGATGATGTGAATATTTCTATTAGACCTATTTCAGATATGTAGGGTTATCTTCAACTAACAGGGGCTATACTTGATTTTTTGAACCGTCGAAAGGCGGTTTTTTGTTCGAAAGAAAAGACGCTCCTCTAATTGGAACGTCCTACAATGAAATGAAGTCAATTTTTCCGTTTGAATATACCCGAATTTCCCGATATAACATTCGAAGTAGTTCTTGCCTTTCTTCAATCGACATAGATTCGGGATTTTCGTTTTCAAAATATCGTTCAACCGCCTTTGCCCGAATTTCGTCATTGACTTCGTTGTTTTTCCGTTCTTCAAGTAAAGCAGCGGTTTCTTCCTTCAACTTCAACAAGTGATCTTCTTTTTCTTTTAACTCTTTCAATTGATTGCGAATATCTTCTTCGTCCACAATATCGGCATTGTTTGTCATGAAGTCAAGAAGACGTTTCCGACCCAATTTAATACGAATGAGTTCGGCTTCAATGCGTTGTAATTCCGATTCTTCGAATGGAATTGAATCTTGGGTTTCGGTTGTTGCGGCGACTTCGGAATATGCCGATTCCCCTTCGGTTGTTATGACATTGACAAAATGATTCCATACATAAGCGTCAAGGTCTTCGCATTTGACCCGATTGCCACAACCCTTATGCTTTGCCCCTGCGGTGTTCTTGGCGTCGGAATATTCAAAGACGTAAGTTCCCCAATTCTTCGCCCGTCGCCCCGTCATGGTATTGCCACAATCGCCACAGCGAACCAATCCCGAAAGAAGATATTTGTTCTTTGAAGTACCAGCCCAACGACGTCGTGATTCCTTCAACAACTTTTGGGCAAACTTGAATGTTTCCTTTTCGATAATCACAGGAACTTCGACGGGAATCCATTCTTCTTTAGGTCGTAAGGTCATTGAAACCTTTTCGTCGTCTGAATCCTTGTATTTGTTGACGAGCATTCCTTCCGTATTCCATTTGTTGTGATAGAATACACCCGTGTAGGTTTCATTCATAAGAATCTGGCGGACTACTTGCCTATGCCAAACGCCTTTTCGTTTTTTGGTCGGAATACCTTTGTCGGTCAAATAGTGGGCGATTCCGTTTATACCCTGTACCCGCCCCCGTGGGTCGGTAAATAGTTCGAAAATCAATCGAACAATCTTTGCTTCGGGTTCATAGATTTCGAGTTCTTGCGATTCCTTGTTGAACTTGTATCCATAAACCTTGACGTCTTTGACTACTTTGTTCTTGCGAGCCTTTGCACGTCTTCCATTAGTCATACGTTCTTTGATTTTCGCCTTTTCAAATTCCGAGAATGCCCCCCGCATTTGGTAGAACAAAATTCCTTCGGGTGTATTCTTGTATTCGGAATTGACAAAGATTAATTTTGCCCGTTTTTCGATTTCTTCCGTAACAATCAATTGATTCGCAAGTTTCCGTGATAGACGGTCGGGATCATAGACAATAACTTTGTCAATTAGTCCTTCCCGAAGGTCATTCCGCAATTTTGAAAGTGCCGGACGTTCAAGGAATCCCCCCGAATAGCCGTCGTCCACGTATTCAATACATTCCGCATTTTTGCCCGCCTTTTCACGGCATTGGCGAATTTGGTCTTGAAGTGAATACCCGCTTTTAGCTTGTTCTTCGGTTGATACCCGTGCGTATAGTGCAATCATTGTTCCGTCGTTCCCTTCTAATTTTTTCTTTAATTGCGTTATAGCAATTAGCAATTAGTCGGTCGGTTGCGTCGCTTCTTATGAATTCGGAGTGAAATTTACTTGCGGAGATATAACCTTTTTTACTCATTGGTGTCGTCCCTCCCGTTTTCAATTTCTTGGTTGCTTCACAATTAAATGTGTTGTGTGAAAACGGTTATTGTGACGTTAAGAGGAAATATTTTTGAAATGATTGTTTCGAAGTGATACGCAACACTATTGACTTTACAATTTCGTTTTCAATACAGCGGGCTGCATATGTGGCCAGTTTCGTTCCCTTCCCTTCGGAATAACTTTCAATCGCTTTAATTAAGCCGATTGTTCCGATTGAGATCAAATCTTCCGCTTCTTCTCCTGTATTCTCAAATTTTTTGACGATGTGGGCAACAAGCCGCAAATTATGCTCAATCAGCATGTTGCGGGCATGTGAATCACCTTCCGCCATTAGGCGCAGATACTTTCTTTCTTCCGCGCTTGAGAGCGGTTGCGGGAAAGCATTATTTTTTACATAAGAAACAAGGAATAAAAACTCTTTGACAAAATAACCAAGTGCAGTCAAGATGCCAGACATGAACATCCACCCCCGCCTTCCTTTAGGACTATCGCCTATACCTAATTCCTATGAAAAACGGAGAATGATTGTGTCTGTCCGAACGATTTTATTTGTATGTAATTATTTCCACGTCACGCTTTTGTAAAAAAACATTGAACCACCTCAAACGGAAATTAACAGGTAAAAAAAAGCACTCCTCTGCATTGGAGGAGTGCTTATTTTCTTAGCAAATATTCTTCCCCTTCATCAAGTTCGAGCAGTTTCTGGCGGTATTGTTTTGAGCGCGTGAACAAACCGATTGAAACGAGTAAAAAAGAAAATGATGAAAAGGTCATGATCGTTACATCCATCGCCGTTTTCGTTTCGGATGGAAGAATGGAGCCTAAATAAAAAAACACTCCGGCGGCTAAGACAGTGATAGCAAAACGTTTAAAATCAACCATTTTTTCATACAATTGCTTTGCTTCCTTTTTCAAGAGAATCACCCGCCTTCTTAAAGTCTACGAACCTACTTTACCATAAAAAAAGCGGTGATGGCTCTTGTAAATTGTAGCAAAGCTGGCAAAACATCAGCTCAAGAGAGCGACCATTTTCATGACCAGTTCTGCAGAATTGCGTGCAGCTTGATCCAAAAATTGGTCAAATGATACATTCGATTCCTTTCCGGCAATATCCGAAAGAGAGCGAATAATTACAAACGGAACAGCAAATTGATAAGCAACCTGAGCAATGGCCGCAGCCTCCATTTCAACTGCTTGCAAGTCAGCAAACTTTTCCCGGACAAATGCCACCTTTTCAGGATCGCTCATAAAGGAGTCACCTGTAGCAATGGCGCCTTTTACGATTTGAATTTCTTCGATTTCCTTCGCGGCTTCCACTGCGGCTGCCACGAGCTTTTCGTCCGCTGTAAAGGCAGGTGGCAGCTGCGGAACCTGCCCGTATTCATAGCCGAAAGCTGTTACATCCACATCATGATGGCGAACTTCTGTTGAGATCACAGCATCGCCGACATTCAGCATTGGATGAAATCCCCCAGCTGAACCGGTATTGATGATGCAGTCCGGTTTATATTTTTCCAGCAAGATCGTTGTGGACATCGCTGCATTTACTTTTCCAATCCCGGATTTTAGCAAAATCACATTGGCACTATGCATCTTACCAAAAGTAAATTCACAGCCTGCCACGGTGTCTTCCGTTTTATCGTTTATATTTTCTCTTAATAGAGCCACTTCTTCTTCCATCGCTCCGATGATTGCAATTTTCATATTCAACCTCTTTCTGTTACGATTTAAAAATGGGTATCCCTTAATGATCTTGGCTGACCTCAGACAGTTTTTCAATTTTTGTCGGTCTCCAGCCTTGGCCATCCACCCATTGGATGTATACACGGTATTTTTGCTGTTTATCTTTTGATGATACTGTTCCTACAGAACCGTTTGCCGTGCTTTTATCCCTGCCTAAAAACCAGACAGTCATATTGCTTTGGTCAAGACCAGTTGCATAGGAGATCGCTTTTAACATCTCTTGCCAGTCAGTCGAATTAGAGTCATACACGACCGTATGCGCCCCTGTTTGGGAGGTCCCTACCGGCTTCCAATCAGGGTTTTCAATCGTTTGATTTACATTTGGCGAGCTTCCTCCTTGGGTGACAACCGCATTGGTATTATCAGTCCCATTTGAATCAACAGTTGAATTTGCTGCATTGCTGTCCTGATTCGTGCTCGAACTTGCCTCACTCTGATTTTTCGAATTCGAATTACTGTTTTTCTCTTTCTGATTCGTATTTTTCGTTTGAGCAGATTCAACTGCTGTTTTTGGTTCGCTTTTTTTCGAAGCGGTTTTATTGCTTCCCGATGAAAAAATCGAATAGGCAACAACAGCGATCAGTAAGAGAACAATAATGATTAAACTATTTAAGATCCTGTTCGTTTTCTTTCTTTTCGAACGATAGTGCGAACGCGAATTGTCTTGAAAATCGTGATTCAATTTTTTTCCCTCCTAAATTAAAGGATGTCAACATTCTATCATGAGTTGCCGGAAACTTGAAGTGGAATCGCCCAATTCTACCCAGAGCCAGTTAAATCATTCTTGACGGTGATCGAAATCGTACACAATTCGAACCATATCAGCGAAAAGCGAATTTACGCCGCCTTCACGGTCATAAACATCCAAATTAACCGCTACAAGTGCATATTTAGGATCATGATACGGAAAATAGCCTGCAAACCATTTATTGTGAAGCTGTTTCCCCTCTTTGAACTTTCCTGTCTCTGCTGTTCCAGATTTTCCGGCCACCTCATACGGTAAAGTTTGCAGCCATCTGCCTGTCCCCTGTGGGTGGATAACAACCGACCGCAGCAATTTTTGCAGCTTCATCGCTGTATAAGGAGAAATTGCCGCATCTGGCAAGTTTTTTTCGTTAAATTCAAACATTGTGGCGCCATTTTTATACTCAATTTTGGAAACGGCCCGAACCGTTTTGGCTTGACCACCCCTTGCGATTGCTGCCATCATGTTCGCCACCGCTAAAGGGGTCGCCCGGACTTCGCGTTGACCGATTCCTGCCATTGCTACATCGTTTGCGTCTTGTTGATCCGCTTCCGTTAAAAAAACCCGGCCAGTATCTTCATCGCTAAGCTGTTT
Source organism: Neobacillus sp. SM06 (assembly GCF_050496765.1). Taxonomy (NCBI): domain Bacteria; kingdom Bacillati; phylum Bacillota; class Bacilli; order Caryophanales; family Bacillaceae; genus Neobacillus; species Neobacillus sp. SM06. The sequence goes on along the minus strand of NZ_JBNWEO010000018.1, from coordinate 204,819 downwards.
GAAATCATTGGAATGAAAAACCCTCCCTTGCCAGCCTACTGGACCTGTTAAAGACAATTTTGCTGCATAGTCTTTCAGCACATTGGGTCTATTTTTTGTCAATTCCCATGCAAGCTGGCCAAACGTATTGTTGCAACTCTTGGCAAAGCTATCGGCAAAATTCAGCATCCCGTACCGGTACGTTTCATCTGATTCACCACTAATCTTCTTACTGCAATCAAATTGCCTCTTTGGAGTATCTAAATTTGCATCAATAGCGGCGGCTGCCACAACGGTTTTAAAAACAGAACCGATGATTTGCTGCTTGACCATCGTATTGGTCATGCCAATACCCATATAGGGCGATTTTTGATTGATCTTTGGGCGAGAAGCGAGAGCCAAGATGCTATTGCTTTTAATATCGAGTAAAATGATTCCGCCTTTTTGAATATGGTAACCATCCAGCAGGGCTTCGGCCTGATCTTGAATCGCTTTATCGATTGTCGTGCGTATATTGACAGGGTAATATGGATTAGCCGGATCCGCATAGCGTACAGTTAAACCAAAAAGTGGCGCACCATTCCCATCAACATGGTAGACGAGCTTTGCCTTTCCTTCAGGAAGAAGAAATTCATCAAAACTTTGTTCAAGTCCGGAAACGCCGATCAATGTTTGCGATGATCGCGCTTTATCTGGATAGCGCCTCATGAATTCCTTCTGATTTTCCCCTGTTAGACCGATCAATTGCTGTGCAGCGAAGTCTGCGCGATCCTGTCTTTTGGCAATAGCAAAAACACCGGGGATGTTTAAAGCATTGATTTGCTTCATTTGTGTATCCGTCAGGGTAAATGGGTCCGTCTGGCCAAAAACGAACGGTTTCTTCGCCCTGTTCACTGCATTATCGAGCATTGTACGTGGGATTCCGGAAAGCTGGGCCACTTTTTCGCGATCCCAGTCGGTATTTTTTACAAACGGGAACAGAACAAGAACATAGACTTTTTTCCCGTTCAATAGATTGCCATTTCGGTCCAAAATAAGACCCCTTCCATTATCAACCACAAATTCCTGCGACCGCTGCTTAACACTTTCCTCAATTAAGTTAATCTGGTGTTTCGAGAAAGATTCTGTTGTGAAAAGCTGAATTTGCATTAAGCGAAAACCGAGCAGTAAAAAGCCAAACATGGTGATGAATAGCCAGCCAAGCATTCTTTTTTTCCACATAAAAACACCTCATCAAAAGTTTTGACGAGGCGCCTTGATTTCAAACAGATGTGAACCCATTTGTTTCATTCTATTTAATAGAGACAATCCGGACGCTCATTTCTCCTCCTGGAGTTTGAACGGTCACTTCTTCGCCAACTTTTCTTCCCATCAGGCTTTTGGCAATTGGGGAATCATTGGAAATTTTCCCTTCAAAAGGATCTGCTTCAGCACTGCCAACAATGGTGTACGTTTCTTCTTCGCCATCGGGGAGCTCGATGAAGGTGACGGATCTGCCCAAAGTAACAGTGTCGCTAGCCATTTCATCCTCTTCAATAATTTTCGCATTGCGGATCATATTTTCGAGCGTTGTGATACGCCCCTCAACAAACGCTTGCTCTTCCTTGGCGGAATCATACTCAGAATTTTCGGATAAATCTCCGAAGCTTCTGGCAATTTTGATCCGTTCAACGACTTCTTTCCTTTTTACCGTTTTTAAATACTCAATTTCCTGCTCCAATTTTTCTTTCCCTGCTTGTGTCATTGGAAATACTTTCTCTGTAGCCAAAACCCTTCACTCCTTCTAGTCTTCACAATCCCCCATTAGAATTGTGTATTTACTTATATGTAGTTTTATGTCTTCTAAGACATGAATATATAGCAGCGCGTCCTTTTTGAAAGGGCGCGCAACATTCATTGGTATCATTCAGCTATTTTTTTACTGCTATTGTTTCATAAAAATGATTTTTGTTCAAGAATTGTTTGAATTTTAGTGACCATTAAATCAATCGCAACATGATTGTGACCACCCTCCGGAATGATCAGGTCCGCATAGCGCTTTGTCGGCTCAATAAATTGATTGTGCATCGGCCGAACAACATTCACGTATTGTTCAATCACCGAATCAATCGTCCGGCCGCGCTCTTTGATGTCACGCATCAATCTGCGGATAATCCTTAAATCCGCATCCGTATCGACATACAATTTAATGTCCATTAACTTGCGAAGCCGCTCATCTTCCAGTACGAGAATCCCTTCAAGAATAATCACATCTTTCGGCTCAACGCGAATGACTTTCTGCGAGCGGGTATGCATCGAATAATCGTAAACCGGTTTGTCGATTGGTTCACGCTTTAAAAGTTTTTCGATATGTTCAATCAGCAAATCATTATCAAATGCAAGCGGATGGTCATAATTCGTCTTTAATCTTTCTTCATAAGGAAGATGACTTTGATCCTTATAATAAAAATCTTGTTCAAGCATTAAGATTGAATGCCCTTTAAATTGATCATATATCGCCTTTGTCACACTTGTTTTTCCAGAGCCGGAACCACCCGTTACCCCGATCACAACAGGCTTGCGCATCGAATTAATTCTCCTTTCGCATCATGTTGTTTGGATAAACAGGTTTGTCCAGTTTAAATTGAACAATTTGCAACGGATGTCGTGCAGCATCAAGTTCCTGACCTTTTTCATCCCAAATTTTATCAATTACATGGGTAAAGTTCTCTATTTCCGGACCGAAAAACTCCACTTCATCTCCCGGTCGAAAATGATTCCTTTGCTGTAACGTTACCATTTGCGTTTCCTCATTATAATTTAACACAAGACCGACAAATTCGAAACTGGTCTTTTTGCTATGATTTCCAAACATTTGCTCTTTATACCCTGGCACCCCTTCAAAAAATGCTGGTGCCGTCTCCCGGTTTGCACATTTATCAAGCTCCTTGAGCCATTCCTGCTTGATAACAAAGTTGTCCGGGTCAGCGCAGTAAGCATCAATCACTTTTCGGTACACACGAACAACGGTTGCAATATAGTGGATCGATTTCATCCGTCCTTCAATTTTTAAGCTGTCAATCCCCAGTTCGATCATCTTCGGAATGGATTGAATGAGATTTAGATCCTTCGGGCTCATCGCAAACGGTGCATCATCTTCCGCAAACAACACTTTTTCCGTGTTGCCTTCAAGCTCGTACAAGTCATAATCCCAACGGCATGACTGGCAGCAGCCGCCCCTGTTTGAATCCCTTGCCGTCATATGATTGCTAAGCGTACAGCGTCCAGAATAAGCAATACACATTGCTCCATGAATAAAGGATTCGATTTCAATATCAACCTTTTCCTTCATTTCACGAATTTCTTCAGCACTTGTTTCGCGGGCAAGGACAACGCGCTGCAGCCCTTCTTCCTTCCAGAATTGCACGGCTTTCCAGTTTGACAACGATTGCTGGGTGCTTAGATGGATCTCAATTTCTGGAGCAATGCGGCGGCATGTCTCAATGATCAGTGGATCCGCAACAATAATACCGGCTACTCCCGCCTCTTTTAAACCAAACAGATAGTCCTCAAGTCCGTCAATATTTTCATTATGCGCAAAAATATTTGTCGTTACATAGATTTTTGCACCGTATTTTTTTGCAAACTCCACGCCTTCTTTCATCTCTTCAAACGTAAAGTTGTCGGCGTTTGAGCGAAGCCCATATTCCTGGCCACCAATAAAGACAGCATCTGCTCCATATTGAACAGCGATTTTTAATTTTTCAAGATTTCCTGCCGGTGCAAGGAGTTCCGGTTTTTTCACAATTACGCGCTTTCCGTTAACGACTTCGGAAATCTTATTCTTCACTGCATTCACGGTCAAAAACCTCCTTTTACATTTTCTTCTTATTCAATTCCGCTTCAATCCAAATAATAAAATCAGCTATGAGCTTTAATAAACCGTTTCTTTGAAAAAGAATCCTGTATCGAGCGGGCGGTTTGATGGCTGAATCTCTTCCAAATGCGCGAGCAGCTCGTCTTTTTTATCATCGTACCGATCGGGATCTTCAAAATATAAATCAATGGCCTGCCGGTACGCTTTTGTTACTTCCTGAATATATTCAGAGCTTTTTAGAATGCCGTCAATTTTAAAGGAATCGACTCCGGCTTCAAGCATGTCCTGCAATTCATCGATAATACAGACATCATTTGGGCTCATGATATGCGTCCCATTTTCGTCTTCAAAAATAGGGTATTTATTGCCGCGCTCTTTATCATGCAAAAACATATTTTTCCGGGCTTGGTGATTTTCTATTTTCATTGCTTTTCCCTGGTATTCGAAGTAATTGCCTAACAGCGACCGCTTCGATTGGAACATGCACATCATTCCGTGAACGAGTACTTCGATCTCCACTTCCGCATGTTCCTTTATTTCGACGATCGCATCCATATTGATTTCTCGGGCAAGGACAGCTCTTTTTGCCCCTTTCCGTCCCCAATAATTGCAAGAGTACCAGTTGGTACCGGTTGTTTCCGTGCTCCAGTGAAGCTTCATATTTGGTGCCACTTCTTTTGCGGTCATCAAAACAGCCGGATCACCAAAAATAACCGCATCCGCATTGGCATCCTTTACAAAACGTAGATAATCCTTTAATTCTTCCACCTTTTCATTATGAAAGATCGCATTCATTGCAACATAAACTTTCTTGCCTTTCGAATGAGCAAGGTCAATTGCTTTTTTTACTTCCTCCCGGGAAAATTCGCCGGCAAGGCGCAACCCGTATCGTTGTTCTCCGACCACGAACGCATCTGCTCCTGCTTCAATGAAAGGCAGTATGTCGTTTACGGACATTGGAGTCACTACTAATTCAGGCTTTTTCACTCTCGGTCACCTCTTTTTTTACTAATTGCCACACCATCGCCAACTGGCAAAATTGTCGTAACATAATCCGGATGCTGCATCAGCCAGCGGTTATATTCATCTATTTTCTTGACAAGATTTTTTGTTCGCTTTGACTCGATTTCAGGCTCGCAGACAAGCCCCTTAAACAAAACGTTGTCAGTAATAATCAACCCCTCCGAACGAAGAAATGGTTCATAGAGCTGAAAAAATTTTTTATATTGCCCTTTGGCCGCATCTATGAAAATCACATCATACGGTCCAAAACTTTCCACCTGTTCCGCTGTTTCAAGTGCGTCTCCCTCGATCAGCAGCACCTGGTCCTCTTTTCCAGACCGTTTGAAAAATTGTTTTGCCGTCTCGATCCTCTCTGGATCCCGCTCAATCGTCACCACTTTCGCCGTACTGACCGCAGCAGCTATGCGAAGCGCGGAGTAGCCGATCGCGGTTCCCACTTCGAGAATGGCTTTTGGATTTTGAACCCGTAAAATTTGCAGCATTGCTTCGATACCGGCTAATTCCATGATCGGAACGTTTTGCGCTTTCGCATATTGCTCCATCTCGTCAAGCAGCGGATCCCGCTTCGGAATCAAGCTTTCAATATAAGAATGCAGCTTTTCATTTTGCAAGCTGCCGTCACCTCTATCCTTAAAAAGCATCTTTGGGCAAGAAAAAATAGCGTCCACAGAACGTGCGCATAGTCTGAAATGAAGATGGACTTGCGCAATCTAGGGAGTAAGAGTAAAAGGCTCTCCCTGCAAAACTGTCGGGTACGCTATCGCTTATCCTTTAAAACACTTGAACTATTTTAACATAAATAAAAAGGGAAAGCGAATTTTTCCCCTTTTCATTAGATTATTTTTTGCTGGAAATATACTTTGCTTTTTCTTGATTGTGTTCTGCCAATGTTTTTGTAAAAATAACACTGCCGTCCGGTGCTGCAAGAAAATAGTAATAATCGGTTTTGGCCGGATTTAAGGCTGCTTCAATGGAGATCCTTCCGGCATTTGCAATCGGTCCCGGCGGCAACCCCGGATTTTTGTAGGTGTTGTATGGCGAGTTTACCTTTAAGTCTTCATATAGTACGCGATCCTTATGTTTGCCTTGGGCATAAAGAATGGTCGGATCGGTCTGAAGCGGCATTCCCTTTTGAATTCTGTTGTAAAAAACACTTGCGATTTTTGCTCGATCCGCCTTGCTCGTTGCTTCTTCTTCGATTAAGGAAGCCATCGTCAAAAGCTTATGAACCGAAACCTGTTTTTGCTTGATTTCTTCGGCATACTGAGAAATGACATCATTCGTTTTGTCCAGCATGGCTGTCACAATTTCATCTACCGAAGGAGCTGGTTTATAAAAAGAGTACGTTGCCGGATACAAATAACCTTCAAGTGGATACAGAACTGTCGTGTTTTCGATGTCACTAGTTAATAAATTCGGGTATTTCGCCATAAGTGTTTTAATATAATTTTTATCATTCAGCTGATTGAATACTTCTCCATCCGGCTTTTTAATTGCTTTCGCCATTAAGTGGGCAATTTCTTTTAATTGTTTCCCTTCAGGGATCGTGATTTTAACCATCGGTTTTTCCGTCAGCCTGCCGGATTTCAATCGGCTCACGATTTCGGATACTTTCATTGATGGGCTGAATTGGTATTCTCCAGCCATAAAGCCTGATTCATTTTTCAGTTTTACATAATATTTAAAAATGGTTGCACTTTTGATAATTCCCTTTGATTCAAGAACCTGTCCAATTTTGGTTGCTGATGAACCAATCGGAATCTCGACCATTTTCAGTTCTTTGCTTCCCGGTTTGAGTGGGTTTAAGGCTGATTTTATATAAAGGTACCCACCACCGGCAGCCAATGCTGCTGCAAGAAGGATGCTAAGAGAAATAATCAAGACAATTCGTCTGACAACCCTCGCCTCCATTTGCTGCTCGATTAATTTTTTTTGAATCAGTTCTTTTTTACTCTTTTTCCCGTCGATTGTCATCCCTCTCCCCTCAATAAACAGGGTCGTTCTCTATTGTTCAAAAAAACATCTATTCGATGTGGCTATCGTAATTATTTGAGCACACAGTGCGAAATTTGTCAAATAAACAAAAAAGGGGGGTGCCACTAAAAGTTATCCTTTTAGGACATCCCCTTTGCACGGTTTAGTCTTCGTTTTCTTGTTCGTCGAGAAATGTATTGAGCATTTCTTCGATCATGTCCCATTCTTCATCGGTTTCGATTGGCATCAATTCGCCTTCTTCTCCCTCTTCATTTGGAAGAAAAGCGGAAGCGTGAATTTCGATGTCTTCGTCTTCTTCATCGTCAGCTCCAATTGGGTAATACAGCACATATGATTTGCCGAATTCTTCGGAATCAAATGTGAAAAGAACTTCACACAATTGCTCGTTTCCATGTTCATCTACTACGGTAATATGATTTTCTCCGTGGTTCATTGGTCACCTCATCCATTTTTACTATCAAGATAGCCTTGCAAAATCAGTACAGCAGCCATTTTGTCAATGACCTTCTTCCGTTTCTTCCGGCTGACGTCCGCTTCCAGCAAAACGCGCTCGGCAGCCATCGTTGTAAGACGCTCGTCCCAAAGCACTACAGGCAGGGAAAATCGCCGCTCGATTTCTGCGGCAAATTGCTGGCTTGCCTCCCCTCGGGGGCCAATCGTTCCGTTCATATTTTTCGGCAATCCGATTACAACTCGGCCAACATCATATTCTTTGATGATCGTTTCCATTTCATCAAAACCAAATTCCGATTTTTCCTCATCGATTTTAAGAGTTTTCAGCCCCTGCGCTGTCCACCCAAGTTCATCGCTGAGGGCGATGCCAACCGTCTTCGAGCCGACATCCAGTCCCATAATGCGCATCCGTTAACCCTCTCGCTGCTGTTTTAAATAGGATTTTACCAACTCTTCAATAATTTCATCGCGCTCAAGCTTGCGAATGATCGTTCGTGCATCCCGATGGCGCGGAATGTACGCAGGATCACCTGATAAAAGGTAGCCGACAATTTGATTGATAGGATTGTACCCTTTCTCCTTTAACGCTTCATATACTTGAAACAATACTTCATTCACATCATGTTCAAAAGGCTCTTCGGAAAAATTAAATCGCATCGTTTTGTCAAATGAGCTCATTATTGCACCTCGCCATCTTTTAGAGAAGAGTAGTGTAAACGTTACCTTCATTTTACACTACTTTGCTCTTTTATCAAATGCTCTTTACCCATTCTTCGACAAAGTGCAACGCTTCTTCAAGCTTGTTCGGGTCTTTCCCGCCCGCTTGAGCCATGTCAGGGCGTCCGCCGCCGCCGCCGCCGCACCGGGCTGCCACCTCTTTAACAAGCTTGCCGGCATGATAACCTTTTTCAATCAAATCTTTTGTTACCGCAGCAATAAGATTGACTTTGCCATCGTTCACACTGCCTAAGACAAGAATCGCGGAGCCTAATTTTTGCCGGAGATCATCGGCCATGTTTCTTAAGCCATTCATATCAGCGGCCTGCACTTTGGCAGCTAAAACGGTGACACCATTGACTTCTTTCGCTTTTGAAACGAGGCTGCCTGCCTCAATGTTTCCAAGCTTGGCAGCAAGCGACTCATTTTCGCGCTGTAGCTGCTTCATTTCTGCCATCATGCTGTCAATCCGGCTTACAATTTCCTTTGGACCTGCTTTTAACTTTTCAGCAGCCGCTTTTAACAAGCCGACTTGTTCATTTAAAAGCTGGTATGCAGCTTCCCCTGTAACGGCTTCAATCCGTCTTGTTCCGGCGCCAATCCCGCTTTCGGAAATAATTTTAAACAAACCGATAACAGCTGTGTTCGGAACATGACAGCCGCCGCACAGCTCAAGGCTAAAGTCACCAACGCGGACAACGCGGACAATCTCTCCGTACTTCTCGCCGAATAAAGCCATTGCACCCATTGCCTTTGCTTCCGCTATCGGTCTTAACGATATATCGACCTGTATGTTTTTCCAAATTTGTTCATTGACAATTTTTTCGACCTGCTCAAGTTCTTCCGGCTTTACTTGCCCAAAATGGGAAAAGTCAAAACGCAGGCGATCTGGCTCAACAAGTGAACCCGCTTGATTCACATGCCGGCCAAGAACCTCTTTCAATGCCTCATGAAGCAGATGGGTAGCTGTATGGTTTTTAATAATTTTTGCGCGATTTGCCGCATCAACCTTCGCCAAAACGGAATCATTCGTTCGTAAACGACCTTCCTCAATGATCGCTTTATGAAGATTTTGTCCATTTGGCGCTTTTTGCACATCTTTGATCGCAGCTTTGAACCCATCGCCTTCCAGTGTACCGCGGTCGGCAATCTGGCCACCGCTTTCTGCATAGAATGGCGTGACATCGAGGAGTAGCTGAACTTCTTCCCCTTGAATAGCTTCAGGAGTCAGTTCGCCATTTTTCACGATTGCCAAAACTTTCGCATTCGTTTCGAGTTTCTCATAGCCAATAAATTCGCTTTTCAGTTTGATTTCACCAAGAACGCCGCCTTGAACTTGCATGGAATCGACATCCTGGCGAGCTGCCCGGGCACGCTCGCGCTGAAGCTCCATTTCCGCTTCAAATCCTTCGTGGTCAACCTTCATGCCTTCTTCTTCAGCGTACTCTTCCGTTAATTCAACAGGGAATCCGTACGTATCGTAAAGGCGGAAGACATCCACGCCAGCAATTTGATTGCTGCTGTTTTCCTTTGCCTTATTGATCACTTCGGCTAAAATAGCTAAACCTTCATGCAGCGTTTCATGGAAACGTTCTTCTTCGGTTTTAATTACTTTTTGAATAAAATCGCTCTTCTCTTGAACTTCCGGATAGAAATCATTCATCATTTCGCCGACAACCGGAACGAGTTCATACATAAACGGCCGGTTGATATTGATTTTTTTCGCATACCGAACGGCACGGCGCAGCAAGCGGCGCAGCACGTATCCGCGGCCTTCATTCGACGGCAGGGCACCATCACCAATTGCAAAGGCGACCGTTCGAATATGGTCGGCGATAACTTTAAATGCGACATCTTTTTCGTTTACGACACCATATGTTTCGCCGGAAATTTCTTCGGTTGCCTGAATAATCGGCATGAACAGATCGGTTTCAAAATTGGTTGGCATATTTTGCACAACGGATGCCATCCGTTCGAGACCCATCCCTGTATCAATGTTTTTCTTTGGAAGCGGCGTGTATGTACCATCCGGGTTATGGTTAAATTGTGAGAAAACAAGGTTCCAGACTTCAAGATACCGGTCATTTTCTCCGCCCGGATAAAGCTCCGGATCTTCAGGATCGTTCCCGTATTCCGGGCCGCGATCATAGAAAATTTCAGTATTTGGACCACTTGGGCCTTCCCCAATGTCCCAGAAATTCCCTTCCAGCCGAATGATTCGCTCTTCAGGAATGCCGATTTTTTTATTCCACAATTCAAACGCTTCCCCATCTTCAGGATGAATGGTAACGGAAAGCTTTTCCGGCTCAAAGCCGATCCAGTTTGGATTCGTTAAAAACTCCCATGCCCATTCAATTGCTTCTTCTTTGAAATAATCGCCGATGGAAAAATTGCCGAGCATTTCAAAAAAAGTATGGTGGCGTGCGGTTTTTCCGACATTTTCAATATCATTTGTGCGGATAGATTTTTGCGCGTTCGTTATTCTTGGGTTTTCCGGAATAACCCGGCCGTCAAAGTATTTTTTCAGTGTTGCAACACCACTGTTAATCCACAGCAAGGACGGATCATCATGTGGTACAAGCGAAGCGCTCGGTTCAATGGCATGTCCTTTTTCTTTAAAAAAATCAAGAAACATTCTGCGAATTTGTGATCCCGTTAATTTTTTCATGAATAGACCTCCCTTTGATATCAATAGCTATTTTAGAAAAATAAACACAAAAAAGCCCTCATCCCTTACAGGGACGAGGAGCGAAACTCGCGGTACCACCCTGATTATGGATACAAAAATTCTTTATATCCATCTCTCAAATTCCCCTTAACGCGGGACATCGGCAGGGATTAGCTGCACTCTGGATTAGCGTTCTGTTGATCCTTCATCTAGAGCCTCTTTCAGCCGCGGAAGCTCCTCTCTTCAAGATGGACTATAACATACTTGATCCTTCATCATTTTCCCTTTAATCGATTATAGCCGAATTATAGCTAGATTAGCATCGTTTGTCAATTTATTGTGAAGATGTGGGCTTTATTCGCCCACGAATAAAGTGGTTTTTCGCATGAAAAACCGCAACCCGGAGGACAACGAGCGCCGGTACCGCCAAAATCAAACCAAGCAGTCCGCCAACCTCTCCACCTGCAGTTATTGCAAGCATAATCATCAATGGATGCATCCGCAAACTTTTCCCGACAATGTAGGGTGACAAAATATTCCCTTCGAGAAACTGAATCACAAAAATAATCACAATGGTGATGATCACAAGCTTTGTCGACATGGTTGCTGCAATAATGACTGCTGGAACAGCACCTATAATTGGGCCAAAATACGGGATCAAATCAGTCAGACCAACAATCATGCCAAGCAGGAGTGGATACTTCAAGTGAAATATCCAAAAAAACAGCGCAGATATTCCACCAAGAATCAAACAAACAAGCAACTGGCCTCTAATATAGCTCCCAAGGGATTCATCGACATCCCGCAAAAAGCGAATTCCCTGTTTGCGCCATTTTTTCGGTGTCAAGTACCAAACTGCCCGTTTAATTAAGTGAAAATCCTTTAACATATAAAAGGCAATAAAAGGGATCATCATTAAGACAATTGCCGAATTTAAAAAATTAACTAAAAAACCGATAAACAGCGTTAAAATAGCATCCAACTTTTGTTCAAATGCATTAATCCCATCGTTCATTTTTCCTTGCAATCCATCTGGCCATTCAGCGGTATGCGCTTGAAGCTGCTGAATCCAACTGCGGTACTGTTCGGCAAAAATCGGGGCATTTTCAGAAAGATCTCTCAGCTGCTTAATAAAAGCGGGTATTCCTTTGTACAAAGAAAAACCGATTCCGCCAAAAAAAAGAACATAAATCAAAACTATCGCAAGCCCCCGATGCAGCCCTTTTTCGTGCAATTTTTCCACAATCGGATGCAGCAAATACGTAATGAAGCCGCCAATAAAAAACGGAAGCAGAATAACAGCTGCAACTTTTAAAATCGGCATCCAAACAAAGCGGATTTTGACAAAAAAATAAATAGCTAGCAGCAAAAGAAGTATAAATCCAATCCGGTAATACCACTTTACTTGAATATCCAACACCATTCCTCCTTCCTGTTTAGTTTTCGGGGAAATGGCTGGAATTATGTACAGAGGAATCGGGTTGACAGATAAAAATCCCCCGATTGACGGGGGATTTGCTGAATATCAACTTGTAAAGCGGCGATCCTCTTCCTCAAACAAGTCGTCGAGAGAACTTAACGTTCCATCTTCTTCAACTTGATGGGTGTGGATCAGCCCTTTCGTAACCGACAGTTCAATAAAACAGTTCCAACAATAATATTGGTTGATGCCAATTTTGCCAATATCTTTGCTTTGGCAATTCGGACACTTAAACATGGAAAAGACACCTCACCTAACATTTACATCGACAATGATGGCGTCTTTTCCGATCGCAGGGGGAGCTTCCGCTTCAATCACTTGCTTACCTTCCGTGATCTCTGTAAAGAAGCCATCTGTAACTTCATACCCTACGATTGTGCCCAACTCTTCGGAAAAATATACATCTTTTAACAATCCCAGCGAGTCACCGCTTGTGGAAACCAGCAGCTTTCCTTCCAGGGCATTCTGATGGGAAAAGGTATATTCAGGCAATTCTTTATCCTTCCATTTTTCCAGCTGCTCACCCTGTTCCGTCATAATCCCATCGCTCCCAAAGGAATTCACCTGGTCGATCGGCAGATAAAAATGGTGTTTTAAAAAAACGCCTTTTTTTACAAGCAACCCATTAACGCGGCCGTCTTTGCCAATGCAAAGGTCAACCACTTCGCCAATTTTATCCCCATTTGCTAGCTGAAAAACAGGCAAACCTTTTAATAATGAAAATGTCCGCAAAGAAGATCCCACCTTTCCGAACATTACTAGTGTTCTTCACTCATCATAAAATCATAAGGTGTAACGTTTTCCATTCCAATCATCGGGTCCGTATTCATCAATCGTTCTTCTATCGATACCCTTTGATTTGCATTTTCTGTATGTTTGTTTCGCGCAGGAATCGCGTCCTGCAGCTTTGGGCACAAGGTAGTTTGCCGGTTTTCTTCATCAGCCCGCTCCACGCCGATTCTTAGTGCGTCTTCTTCACCGCATAAAATCAAAAATTGCTTACTTCTAGTAATGGCGGTGTATATCAGCTTTCTTCTTAGCATTCGATAATACCCGCGGGAGATAGGCATTATCACGATCGGAAACTCGCTTCCCTGTGATTTGTGAACAGAGCAGCAATAGGCATGAGTAATTTGATTTAAATCTTGCCGTGTATAAGTAACTTCATTTCCCTCAAAGGAGATCACCACCATATCTTGTTTTTCAGTATTTTCTTTCGCATAAAAAATCGAAACAATCTCGCCAATATCCCCATTAAAGACATTGCTCTCCGGCTGGTTTACAAGTTGAAGAACTTTGTCGCCAATCCGATAGTTCACCTCGCCAAAAGAAATTTCTTTTCTTGCCCCGTCCGGATTCGGGTTGAAGATTTCCTGCAGCAGGAAGTTTAAGCGGTCAATTCCGGCAGGTCCCCGGTAAATCGGCGCCAGCACTTGAATGTCTTTGGCTGAGTATCCCTTCTTTTTGGCATTTAGTACAACCTTTTCCACTACTTCGGCAAGCTGGTTTGAATGGCATTTAATAAACGAACGATCTTGCTGCTGTTTCGCAATATTATCCGGCAGTATTCCATTTTTAATATCATGGGCAAGCTCAATTATGGAGGATCCTTCTGCCTGCCGGTAAATATCGGTAAGGCTGACGGTCGGAACCCGTTTGGAGCTTAACAAGTCCCTTAATACTTGACCAGGCCCGACAGATGGCAGCTGATCTTCATCTCCAACGAGTATGACTTGAATCGTTTCCGGCAAGGCCTTAAACAACTGATTGGCAAGCCAAATATCAACCATTGAAGTTTCATCAACAATCAGCAATTTTCCGTCAAGTGGGCTTGCCTCATCGTGTTCAAACCCTTCTGTTCCGTTAAAGCCGAGCAGGCGGTGAATCGTAACCGCTGGCAGTCCGGTAGACTCGCTCATTCGCTTTGCGGCTCTTCCGGTTGGAGCGCAAAGGATGAACGGAAACGTTTCATCCTTTTTATGATAATCTTTCGGGTCAAGCGAACAGCCATGCAATTCGCTATAAAGCTCGACAATCCCTTTGATGACCGTCGTTTTCCCTGTACCGGGACCGCCTGTTAAAATCATCATTGGCGACATCAATGCCGTTTGTATCGCTTCTTTTTGGGTCGGTCCGTATTGTACACCTAAGCGTTCTTCCAATCCGCCCAACGCGAGCAAAAACTCCGATTCTGGAAATTGATTTTCGTATTCAGTTTGTTCAAGAATCCTTTTAATACTTGTTACAAGGCCTTTTTCGGCAAAATAGAGTGAAGGCAAATAAAGGCGTTTTTCCTCAATGATCAATTTGCCTTCTTCATCCAGCTTAATGATCTCATTTGAAATGGACGTAAATTCAATTTCATCGCGCTCGTTTTCTTCCAACAAGTTCTTTACTTTTTTTAACAAATCCTCAGCTTGCATAAATACATGGCCATTTTGCATGCTCTCGTTTTCAAGGGTATACAGACAAGCAGCCCTGATTCGATCCGGGTGGCTTCCGGAAATGCCTAGCTGAAAACCAAGCTCATCGGCTCGTCCAAAGCCGATTCCTTCAATATCCTCAACCAGCTTGTAAGGGTTTTTTTGGATGATATCAAGCGTTTCTTCTTTGTAGCATTGATAGATCCGCATCGACAGCTGCGGACCAAATCCGTATTGGTTCAAAGCCACCATTACTTGTTCAAGTCCTTGATACTGCATCAGAGTATCATAGAGCAACTTTGCTTTTTCAGGAGAAAGTTTCGGGACGGCGTCCAGCAGTGATGGTTGATTCAAAATTTTTGAAATCGCGTTTTCTCCAAGGGTATTAACAATATTTTCAGCCGTCTTTTTTCCAATCCCTTTAAACATTTCACTTGATAAATAATTGACAATTCCCTGCTTTGTCTGGGGGATATCTTTTCGGAAATGACTGGCCTGAAACTGCAATCCAAATTTTGGATGGTCTTTAAATTCACCGTAAAAAATATACGTTTCCTGTTCGTGAATTTTCGGAAAATAACCAGTAATCACCGCTTCTTTGTCCGCATATTGATCATTTGTCTCTTCTACTCGAATCCGTAGGACAGAGTAGAAATTTTGATCATTGCGAAAAATGGTCACCAGATGCTTTCCTTTGATAAATTTCCCTTCCTCTGAGAACAAATCCAATGAATGCTGCTCCTCCACTTGCCTTCCTCCTTTCTCCATCATTTTCTGAACAATTAACCGCCTTGTTCCATCAGTTTTTTTGCATAGCCTGCAAGGGTATGGTCCGGCTGAACATGAAGCGCCTTCGTAAACAGTTCGAGCGCTTTTGCCGGCTCTTCTTTAAAACCCCAGGCAACCCCCAAATTGTAATAGGCATCAGCATGGTTTGGGTCCTTTTCAAGACATTTTTCAAACTGGACAATCGCTTCGTCAATCAGGTTCTGCTGGGCAAGGCATAAGCCATATTGGAAACGCGCCTCAGCATCCTCGCCATTTAATTCAACGCTTCTCTGCAAATAGGGCAAAGCAAAACGAATTTGCTCTAACTGGATAAGCGCCATTCCGAGCATGAAAAAATTGTCGGCTGTTTCCAGTCCTTTTTTCATAGCGGTTTCAAACAGGCTCTTTGCCTCAGCAAATTTTTCATCGCTGTAGTACAGATTTCCAAGGCTATAATAAGCAGCTGCCGCATTCTCATCAAGCGCAATCGCTTTTTGATAAAATTTCTCGGCTTTTTCACTATCATGAACAGCTGCAAGGACATTCCCAAAATTAATAAAACCAATTGGATCATGCGGGTTTTCAGCAATTGCATCATTGAAAGCCTTTGCCGCTTCCTCCCATTTTCCTTCCTGCATATAGCGAACACCTAATTGGTTTTTATCCATCGATTTTCAACTCCCTAATTTGAAGTATAACACACTTCCCCAACGACCTGTTTTCTCACATAACAAAAACCCCGGTCTTGAAGAAGATCGGGGAGGTTTTGTTAGCCGACGTATGTGAGGCGTTTACCGTTTTTAAATACTTGGTCAATTGTTCCGCCGCCAAGGCATTCTTCACCATTGTAGAAGACGGCTGCCTGACCGGGGGTAACCGCGCGGATCGGCTCCTGGAAGCGGACTTCTGCCTGGTAATTTGGAAGCAGCCGAACCGTCACCTTATGGTCTTCCTGGCGGTAACGAAACTTGGCGGTACACTCAAACACATCTGGCTTTGGCCGATCGGAAACCCAACTGACTTTATCGACAAGAATGGAATCCGAATAAAGCTTTTCATGATGAAAGCCTTGGCCTACATAGAGAACATTTCGCTCCAAATCTTTGCCGATGGCAAACCATGGTTCGCCCGAGCCGCCGATACCCAGACCGTGCCTTTGACCAATGGTATAGTACATCAAACCATCATGTTTTCCCTTTATTTCGCCGTTAAAAGTCTCCATATTCCCCGGTTTGGCCGGGAGATATTGGCTCAAAAACTCCTTGAAATTCCGCTCACCGATAAAGCAGATTCCGGTGCTGTCCTTTTTGGTTGCTGTCGCCAGATTCGCTTCTTTCGCCATTTCACGTACTCGCGATTTTTCAAGGCTGCCAATCGGAAACAACACCTTGCTTAGCTGGTGCTGTGTCAGCTGATTCAGGAAATACGTTTGATCCTTGTTTTCGTCACGGCCACGGAGCATTTTATACTCTCCATCCTGATAGACAACTTGTGCATAATGGCCTGTTGCCACATAATCCGCTCCAAGATTAACCGCATGCTCAAGGAAGGCTTTGAATTTAATTTCTTTATTGCACATAACATCGGGATTCGGGGTTCTTCCCGCCTGATATTCTTCAAGAAAATAAGTAAACACCTTGTCCCAATATTGTTTTTCAAAGTTTACTGCATAATAAGGGATGCCGATTTGATTGCAGACACGGATAACGTCATTGTAATCTTCAGTGGCTGTACAGACACCATTTTCGTCTGTATCATCCCAATTCTTCATAAAAATGCCGATGACATCATAACCTTGCTCTTTCAATAGCCAAGCGGCTACAGACGAATCTACGCCGCCAGACATCCCGATCACCACTCTTGTATCTTTTGGTTCTTTGTTTTCCAAACTGTTCACCTCAACTTTCTGTTCCTCCTGCTGCATTTATCCTGCATTCACGGGCAGGATGTCCCCCATTGATTGAAGTTTCACTTTATCTGTTGCTTAAACGCTTGGCAATTCGCGCTGTTTGGCGCGCTGCCTTTCTGACCTCATCCTCCGTCGTTGTCAGTCCAAAGCTAAAGCGAATCGAATTGGTCAGGCGGTCGGAGTTTTTCCCAAACATTGCCACAAGAACATGTGATGGCTCAATCGAACCTGCCGTACAGGCGGAACCACTTGAAACAGCAATGCCTGCCAAATCTAGGTTTACAAGCATCGCCTCTACATTTGTTCCAGGAAAGCTTAAGTTTAATACATGGGGCAGTGAATTTTCAAGCGAACCGTTTAGGGAAAAGTCAGCTTGCTCTTTTTCGAGTTCATCAAGAAGAATTTGTTTAAAACGGCTGAAGTTCTGCCGTTTTTCCGCCTTTGCCGCTTGTGCGATTTGCACCGCTTCGCGAAATGCAACAATGGAAGGGACATTTTCTGTTCCAGCACGCCGTTTTCTTTCTTGCTCACCGCCAAATGAACGCGGCATGAGTTTTATTTCCCCTCGGCAATAAAGAAACCCGATCCCTTTTGGGCCATTGATTTTATGGGCGGATACAGATAGAAGATCAATATTGCCTTCATTTACATCAATCGATTCCATTCCATAGGCCTGCACGGCGTCCGTATGGAAAATAGCCTGATGGTCTTTTAAAAGCTTTCCAATCTCATAAATTGGCTGCAAGGTGCCCACTTCGTTGTTTCCATACATTATCGAGACAAGAATCGTATCATCCCTTAACGCCTTTTTCAATTCATCGAGAATCAATTTTCCTGTTTCATCGACAGGTACATATGTTACGTCAAAACCCATTTTCTCCAATTTTTCACAAGCGTGAAGAACCGCATGGTGTTCGATTTTGGATGTGATGATGTGCCGGCCTGCCTGTTGATAGCTTTCTGCCACACCAAAAAGAGCCATATTATCCGCTTCAGTGCCGCCGCTTGTAAAAATAATTTCGTTTTCCTTTGCGCCGATGCTTTTTGCCATCGTTTCCCGGGACAAATCGATCAAGTGTCTTGCTTCTCTGCCGAACGAATGAATACTTGATGGATTTCCAAAATGAGAATTCATGATTTCAAGCATTTTTTCGGAAACCTGTGGGTGCATCGGTGAGGTAGCAGCATGATCAAGGTAAATTCTTTCCATTTTTACACCTTCAAACATTTAAATATAAAACATATAGCCTTCTGTTTGTTCATCTTCTGAGTGATTGGCCAAATCTTCCAGTGTCGTTGTATCAAGGACACCTTTTATCGCATCACGAATCCGAATCCATAATTCCCTCTTTGCCGGTTCTTCATCTTCGATTCCTTCCACAGGCGTAATCGGTCCTTCAAGAATGCGAATAACATCCCCTGCCGTAATTTGGGATGGAAGTTTGCTAAGGATATAGCCGCCATAAGCACCGCGAATGCTTTTTACTAAACCTGCATTCCGAAGCGGCGATATCAATTGTTCCAAATAATGCTCGGACAAATCATTTGCTTGGGCAATTGCCTTTAATGAAAGCGGCCCCTCTCCATAATTTTTTGCAAGTTCAATCATAATTGTCAGGCCGTAACGACCTTTTGTAGAAATTTTCACTTTATAACACCTCTATTTATTTGATCAGAAGAAACAATTTGGTTTTCTGTCTGCTTTGTGCTTGCTTTCTTCAACAGCCTGCTCGCCATTCGATCGCACTGAGGCAGGGCAATGCCGGCCATCGGGCCAATTGTCAACCCGAACAAAATTGTCCCCCAGTTAGCAGGTCCGCCTAATTTCCAGCCAATCAATAAGACAACAATTTCAATGGCTGCCCGAACATTGCGCACTTTCCAGCCGGTTTTATTTGTCAGTGCCAGCATAAGACTGTCGCGCGGCCCGGCGCCCAAACTAGCGGAAATATAAATTCCCATTCCATATGCATTTAACAAGATTCCCATTAAAAACATCGCCATTTTTCCGGCAAAAGATTCAGGCGTGACCATAAATGGTAGCATCATATAAAGATCAATAAAAATTCCGACTGTCAGCATATTCAAAAAAGCACCGATATGAGGAATTTCTTTTGAAATGACCGCTGCCGCCCCCAATATCACAAACCCGACCAAAATTGACCAGCTTCCGATTGTTAATCCCAAGTGATCATACAAACCAACATGGAAAACATCCCACGGCGTCGCTCCCAATCTGCTTTTAATTAGAAAAACAATACCGAGCGCCATTATCAGCAAACCAATAAAATAAATCGCAAATCGGTATGCCAACTGGCCTTTTCGTTTTTCAAGCATTTACCCTCACCCGTTCGTTCATTCAATGGACCTTTACAATTTTACCAAAAACCAAAGTAATTTGATATGCTTAGAAATTATATCACATTCCACAATTGTATGCTTTTTACTGATTCAATGGTATGCTATTTTTTGCATATAGAAAACTCTCCGATTGGCGAAGACAGAGGAGAATTTCCCTTATGCGTTCAGAATTTATCGATATACATTCTAATTAGCGAAATAAACGGAGAGATCGAAACATGCCACAAAAACCACTAGCATTTCGAATGCGTCCAAGAACAATTGAAGAAATTGTCGGTCAAAAGCATCTTGTTGGCGAAGGAAAAATGATCGCCCGGATGGTGAAAGCCCGCCAGCTTACGTCCATGATTCTATACGGACCGCCTGGAATCGGAAAAACATCAATTGCCAGTGCCATTGCCGGAAGCACCGACTTCGCCTTTCGAACCTTAAATGCAGTAACCAATAATAAAAAAGATATGGAAGTGGTCGCTGCAGAAGCAAAAATGTCGGGAAAGGTTATTTTACTTCTTGATGAAGTTCATCGGTTGGATAAAGCAAAACAGGATTTCCTTTTGCCTTATCTGGAAAACGGAATGATTACATTAATTGGAGCGACAACAAGCAATCCGTATCACGCCATTAATCCGGCGATCCGCAGCCGCTGCCAAATTTTTGAGCTAAAGCCGCCTGCCCCAGATGAAATAAAAACAGCCTTGTTGCGTGCCATAAAAGATGAGGAGCGGGGATTGGGCAAATTAGCTGTCGAGCTTGAAGAAGAGGCGTTGAATCATTTTGCAGAAGGGGCGAACGGTGATGTAAGAAGTTCGTTGAATGCCCTTGAACTTGCGGTCCTTTCAACAGAACCTGATGAAGACGGCATCATTCGGATCGATCTGAAAACAGCTGAAGAATGCCTGCAGAAAAAAAGCTTTGCACATGATAAAGATGGCGACGGGCATTATGATGTTTTATCCGCGTTTCAGAAATCGATTCGCGGCAGTGACGCAGATGCCGCCTTGCATTATCTTGGCAGATTGATTGAAGCTGGAGACTTGGTCAGTATCAGCCGGCGTCTGCTCGTTATGGCCTATGAGGACATTGGTCTCGCCAGTCCCCAGGCCGGACCAAGAACACTGGCTGCAATTGAATCGGCGGAACGCCTCGGCTTCCCGGAGGCACGGATTCCTTTAGCAAACGCAGTCATTGAGCTTTGCCTTTCGCCTAAATCAAATTCCGCGATTATGGCCATCGATTCCGCTCTTGCCGATATTCAAAAAGGAGCAATCGGCGAAGTTCCCGACCATTTAAAGGATGCCCATTATAAAGGGGCAAAAGAGCTTGGCAGAGGAATCGGCTACCTATATCCGCACAATTACGAAACTGGCTGGGTTCCGCAAGCATACTTGCCGGATCGCTTACAAAACAAACAATACTATCAACCAAAGCGTACAGGCAAATTCGAACAGGCTCTTGCTTCTGTCTATGAAAAGTTGAAGAAAAAATAAGTGCCAATGCACAAATTTATAGCATGGACAGCAAAAATCTCCAATGATTATTGGAGATTTAATCTTTTACCCGGGTAATTTTGATATCCTTCAGCAATTGGTTGACCACATGGCTTGCCATAATCAAACCTGCAACGGACGGAACAAATGCATTGGATGAAGGCGGCATTTGTGCCTTGCGAATCTCCGCCTTTTCATTCCCGACTATTTTTTTTACATCTTCTCGGATCACAATTGGACTTTCATCTGAAAAAACAACCGGAATTCCTTTCTGAATCCCTTCCTTGCGTAATTTTGTACGGATGACTTTTGCAATTGGGTCTGTATGCGTCTTTGAAATATCGGCAATTTGAAATCGGGTCGGATCCGTTTTATTCGCTGCTCCCATACTTGAAATAATCGGAATATTGCGTTTTAAACATTCCTTCATCAAATGAATCTTATAAACAATTGTATCAGAGGCATCGACAACAAAATCCAAGCCATAGGAAAAAATTTGCTCATACGTCTCTTCGGTATAAAACATTTTTAATGCAATGACTTCGCATTCCGGGTTGATGTCAGCAATGCGCGCTTTCATCAGATCAGCTTTTGGCTGGCCCACAGTCGATAACAATGCAATTAGCTGGCGATTGACGTTTGTAATATCGACGTCATCCTTATCAATTAAGATGAGGCGGCCAACGCCGGAACGAGCCAGTGCTTCAGCTGCAAATGAACCCACCCCGCCAATTCCGAGAACGGCAACCGTACTGTTTTTTAAAATATCAAGTCCTTCCTTACCAATCGCTAACTCGTTTCGCGAAAATTGATGTAGCATTTCAATCACTCCAAAATGTTCTCATTTTTTAATATGAAGTAAATCCATAGGGATTATTATAGTAGAATCAAAAAAAAAACTCCATAGCAGGAGAGTTTTACAGACAAAATAAGAGAGTCCCAATCGTGCCGTTGCTTTGCTTCCTTTGTTTTGATCCCGCGCTCAGCAGGTGGGTGTCCTGTTTCCACTCTTGCAAGTCCCCATTCCGAAAAGCGGGGCATTTGTGCAAATGAAAAACTCCAGACTCCCGAAGAAAAAATGTTCGGTCAAAACTTCAGGTTATCCAACGTACACTTCAGGACTCTCTCTAATTGCTATTAGCATACCATATTTTCATGTATTGCTCAAGGTAAAAACCGCCGGAAGCTATTGCTGATTGTTAACGTTTATTGACAAATTCAACTCATCCAGCTGCTTCTGGGAAACTTCACCAGGGGCATTTGTCAATAAGCAGCTCGCACTGGCTGTTTTCGGAAAAGCAATTGTATCGCGGAGGTTTGAACTTCCTGCAAGGAGCATCACAAGCCGGTCAAGACCTAAGGCAATTCCACCATGCGGCGGTGTGCCGTATTCGAACGCATTTAGCAAGAACCCAAACTGCTCGCGCGCTTCTTCCTCGGTAAATCCAAGAACCTTAAACATCTTTTCTTGTATATTACGCTCAAAAATCCTTAATGAGCCACCGCCCAATTCATAGCCGTTTAAGACAATGTCATACGCTTGCGCCCGAACTTTGCCTGGCTCCGTCTCAAGCCAATCTAAATCTTCCCGGAAAGGCATTGTGAACGGATGATGTGCAGCGTAATAACGCCCTTCGTCTTCGTCAAATTCAAGAAGCGGCCAATCGGTTATCCATAAAAAGTTAAATAGACCCGGATCAATTAAATTTAAATCTTTTCCAAGCTTAAGCCTTAAAGCACCAAGAGAATCTGCAACAACGCTTTTCTTATCTGCAACAAACAAAAGCAAGTCACCTGTCTGAGCAGCCAGCGTAGCTTTTATCGCCTGTTCTTCCTCAGAGGTAATGAACTTGGCAATCGGTCCTTTGAATCCGTCTTCTTCGACCTTGAGCCAGGCAAGTCCTTTGGCACCATAGCGGCGTGCGTACTCTCCTAAAGCATCGATATCTTTACGGGAATACTGATCGGCAGCGCTTTTGACATTGATTGCTTTTACTTGGCCGCCGCTTTCGACTGCAGCAGAAAACACTTTAAAACTTGAATTTTTCACAATCTCTGATAGATCGACAAGTTCCATTTCAAAGCGCGTATCCGGCTTATCCGAACCATAGCGGCTCATCGCTTCATCATACGTCATGCGGGGAAATGGCGCCGCAACCTCAATTTCCTTCACTTCCCGCATCACTTTAGCCATCATTTTTTCCATTAAGCCCATAATGTCTTCCTGCCCTAAAAAACTTGTCTCAATATCGACTTGTGTAAATTCCGGCTGGCGGTCAGCACGCAGATCCTCATCGCGAAAACAGCGGGCGATTTGATAATAGCGCTCAATCCCACCGACCATCAACAACTGTTTGAAAAGTTGCGGCGATTGCGGCAGTGCGTAAAACTCGCCTGGATGCACCCGGCTTGGAACGAGGTAATCGCGAGCCCCTTCAGGAGTACTTTTTGTTAGAATCGGTGTTTCAATATCCAAAAATCCTTCACCATCAAGGAAACCGCGAATCGCTTTTGTTACTTGGTGGCGCATTTTAAGCGTTTCAAACATGACCGGGCGGCGAAAATCAAGATAGCGGTACTTCAATCTGACATCTTCAGAGGCATCGGTATGATCCGAAATCATAAATGGCGGTGTTTTTGCTTCATTGATGATCGTTACCGCTTCAGCATACACTTCAATTTTTCCTGTTTTTAACTGCTCGTTAAATGTTGATTCTTCGCGTGCGACGACCTTTCCCTCAATACTCAGCACAAATTCATTACGAATTTTTTCCGCTACGTTTAATGCTTCTTGAGACGTGTCTGGATTAAATACAACTTGTACAATACCTGTGCGATCGCGCAAATCAATAAAAATTAAACCGCCTAGGTCGCGCCGTTTTTGTACCCATCCTTTTAAGATTACCTTTTCGCCAATGGCCAATTCCGGCACTTCACCACAAAAATAGCTTCTGCCAAACATTCTGGATCCCCCTTATTTCTGTCCTTCCAGCAAATAGGACACGAATGAATCAAGTCCGATTTCAACTTGGTCTCCCGTTTCCATCTTTTTCACTGTGATTTTATTGTTGCTTAACTCTTCGTCACCTAACACTGCTACATATTTCGCATTCAAGCGATCTGCTGCTTTAAACTGGGCTTTTACTTTGCGGTTTAGATAATCCCGCTCTGCCGAAAGCCCAGCGTTTCGAAGCTGCTGCAGCAATCCTACCGTGTAATCTTTGGCTGCATCGCCCAGTGCAACAAGGAAACAATCGATTCCTTGAGCGACACCAAGCTGGACTCCTTCCGCTTCAATCGCAGCTAGCATGCGTTCAATACTTAACGCAAACCCAATCCCCGGCGTTTCCGGACCGCCGATTTCTTCTGTCAGCCCATTGTAGCGTCCGCCGCCACACAACGTCGTGATTGCACCAAAACCTTCTGCATCACTCATAATTTCAAATGCCGTGTGATTGTAATAATCGAGACCACGCACAAGGTTGGGATCGACTTCAAACGGAATATCCAGCAATCCTAAATAATACTGAAGCTTTTCAAAATAATTTCGAGAATACTCGTTTAAATAATCAATAATCGATGGAGCCATTTTCATTAATTCATGATCGCGGTCTTTTTTACAATCCAAAATTCTGAGCGGGTTTTTTTCCAAGCGGCCTTGGCAATCGCTGCAAAATTCGCCAATTCGCGGCCGAAAATGATTTACGAGCGCTTCGCGGTGAGCATTGCGGCTTTCTTTGTCACCAAGACTGTTGATCACCAATTTCAATCGTTCCAAGCCAACTTCTTTGTATAGATTCATTGCGAGCGAAATGACCTCGGCATCAATGGCTGGATCATCGCTTCCCAATGCTTCAACACCGAATTGAACAAATTGGCGGAAGCGCCCTGCCTGCGGACGTTCATACCGGAACATCGGCCCCATATAAAAGAGCTTTACAGGTTGGGAAGGCAACCCAAACAGTTTCTTCTCAACAAAAGCGCGAACCGTCGATGCTGTTCCTTCCGGCCGAAGTGTTAAGCTGCGATCGCCTTTATCGATAAAAGTATACATTTCTTTTTGGACAATATCGGTCGTATCGCCCACCCCGCGTAAAAATAATTCTGTATGTTCAAAAATCGGGGTGCGAATTTCATGATATTGATATCTTTGACAAAGCTCCCTTGCTTTGTTTTCAATCAGCTGCCATTTTTCCACCTCACCTGGCAAGATGTCTTGTGTGCCCCTAGGAATGCTAATAGACAATGGGGATTCCTCCTTCATTTTTTTCAATAAAAAAACTCCCATCCCTTGTTAAAAAACAAGGGACGAGAGTTGTGATATTCCCGTGGTGCCACCCTAGTTGAAAAGCGAAGAAAAACCGCTTTTCCTCTTTCCAGTTAACGCCTGTACACGTTCATTCCTACTTGAAAATTTCTTTCAGAAAGAAACCTTCGGAGTGTTCTTTCATTAAGACGACATGGGAATTGCTTTCAGCCCAGGGCAATTCCTCTCTAAGCACGCAGGATACCTTAATTACTATGCTCCATCATTGGTTTTTAAAATATGGTCATTTTAATTATATAATAATACGGAGCATTTTTTTGAATGTCAAGACTATTTAGGATCTATCCAGGTACTTTTTTAATTTTTTTACATCATTCATGGTCAGTCCAAATTCCGAAGCCAGTTCAAACATACTTGTATTTTGTTCTTTTTCAACAAAATCATGAAAATCAACACCAAATAATCGGTTTCCCGCTGATTGTGTGATCACACCTTTTTCACTTGAACGCATACTGATCCACCTTTCCATACTAATCCTCTACCATTATTGTGAACAAAATTGTAATAAAACTTGCATTCAAATTTAGATTGTTAGGAAAACTGACCCATTTTCCCAACAAAGGAATGATTTTCAGCTCGTTTTGCGTTAAAATAAGGGCAAAAAGGTAAAGGAGATGCAGATGGGGAAAAAAGCAGGAATATTGTTCTTAATGATTGCTTTGGCATTCAGTTCTTTTTATTCAAATGCCACAGGCAAGGCGAAAGCCGCAGGAACTGTTACGATCGCGGCAGATTCCGTGAACGTTCGCCAAGGGCCTAGCTTGAGTTATCCATTGATTACTCAATTAAAAAAAGGCGATGAGTATGCAATTGTTAAAGAAAGCAATGATTGGACACAGATCAAGCTTTCAAACGGGGAAACAGGCTGGGTGGCAAATTGGCTTATTCGTAAAGCAAGCGGGAATCAAGCAACAAATAAACAAAGCTTAAGCGGGAATTCCGCGGTCAGCAATACAGACAATTTACGGGTGCGTTCAGGTCCTGGAACCAACTTCCAAATTATCGGCTACCTAGCTAAAGGACAAGTGGTCAATGTTCTCGATAAAAATGAAAGCTGGATCAAAGTATCATCCTCTTTCGGAGATGGCTGGGTTGCGGCAACGTTTTTACATTTAAACAGTGCTCCAAAAAATCAAAGTTCTTTGAAAACAACCGGAATGATAAATGGTGACAATGTCAATACGCGAAGCGATGCCTCGCCTTCCGCTAAAATTCTCGGAAAGCTCGCTAAAGGAACAGCCATCCAGGTATTATCCCAAAAAGGCGATTGGCTGGAATTTCGTTTTCAAGGAAAAACCGCATGGGTCAGCGCTCAATTTGTCGACCTTGGTGACAAAAAAAATCAGAATAGCAATGATTTAAGTGGAATCATTGGCACCGTATCTGCCAATGGCTTACATATTCGCGATCAAGCTTCATTGAATGGCAGCATTGTGGGTACTGTAAACAAAGGTCAGCATTATTCAATTCTTGCCGAAGTAAACAACTGGGCAAAAATTGAGTATGCACCTGGAAGCTACGGCTGGATTTCAAGTTTATATCTCGATAAATCAGCTGCTAAAAATGCTACTTCAACCGGTCAAGCGGTAAAGGAATCGACCGTTACGATTTTGCAAAATGGCACGAACGTAAGAAACTCTCCAAGTTTGCAGGCAGATGTAATCTACCGGGCAAAGGAAGGGGATCAATTTACCGTAACAAAGATAGAAAATGAATGGTATGAAATAAAGCTCAAGGACGGCACAAAAGCGTATGTGGCCGGGTGGATTGTATCGGTAAACGGTTCAGCTCCAAAAATAGAGAGACAGGGCGTTGAAAGCTATTTAAAAAACAAAACCATCGTCCTGGATCCAGGACATGGCGGTGAGGACACAGGTACAACCGGTTCGGGTGGAACCCTTGAAAAAAACTTGGCATTACGAACAGCAAACCTTGTCTATGACAAACTAAAGGCAGCAGGTGCAAACGTCATTCTGACTCGAACAAGTGATGAATATGTTTCACTCCCGTCCCGGGTGAGTACGGCACGGTTTCAACAAGCGGATGCCTTTATCAGTCTTCATTATGATAGCAATTTAGACCGCAGTGTCCGCGGCGAAACTGGCTATTATTATTATGGCTACCAAAAGCCGCTTGCAAAGGCTGTTTTGGCGGGTGTAAACGGGGAAACAGGACTTAAAAACAGGGGTGTGCGTTTTGGAGATTTTCATGTAATCCGGGAAAATCCGCGAAAAGCAACATTGATTGAACTTGGTTACTTAAGCAATCCCGAAGAGGAAATGACACTTAATTCAAAACAATTTCAGGAAAACGCAGCAACCGGCATATACAACGGACTCGCCCGATATTTTAAAGGACAATAAAAAGCTAGGCTATTGCCTAGCTTTTTTACTTGCTTTCTACGATTAAGGTGACGGGGCCGTCATTTACTAAACTGACCTCCATCATCGCCCCAAAAACACCTGTCTCGACGTGTACACCCTTTTCTCGCAAAAGCTGATTAAAGGCCTTATAAAGTTCCTCTGCATGATCCGGTCTTGCTGCCTCCATAAAATTGGGTCTTCTTCCTTTTCGACAGTCGCCGTACAACGTAAACTGGGAAATCGAAAGAATTTGTCCGCCAACATCCAGCAGCGAATGATTCATTTTTTCTGACGCATCCTCAAAGATGCGCAAATTCACAATTTTGTCAGCCAAATAGGCAGCATCATCCTTTGTGTCCTCATGGGTTACACCGACTAACAGCACAAGTCCGCTCGTAATTTCACCGGTGATTTCCCCCGCGACAGTCACCTTTGCCTGTTTGCTTCGCTGTACAACTACTCGCATTCTTTCTTGCTCCTTATTAATTCATCACTCTGCGCACAGAGTAAATGTCCGGTATTTGCTTGATCCTCTCAACCACTTTTTGTAAATGGCTGACATTATGGATGGCAATGGACATATTGATCGTTGCCATTTTATTGCGATCAGATTTCCCGGATACAGCCGAAATATCGGTCTTTGTTTCATTCACCGCTTGGAGCACTTCATTTAGAAGCCCGCGCCGGTCATAACCGTTTATTTCAATATCGACATTGTATTCCTTCCGATCATTTAAAGAAGATTCCCATTGAACCGCAATCAGCCTTGTCTGCGCTTCACTTGTGTCAATGTTCGGACAATCGGCGCGATGAACCGATACGCCTCGGCCTTTTGTGATAAATCCGACAATTTCATCTCCAGGAACAGGATTGCAGCACTTCGATAACCGAATAAGCAAGTTGTCAATTCCGGAAACTTGAACGCCAGAATCGCGTTTCTTCGATGGAGGAAACGATTTTAATTCGCTAATTTTATTAACAATCGTCGCTGATTGCTCCTGATCGCGCTTCTTCCGCCACTTCTCCGTTAACCGGTTGGCAACTTGCAGTGCGGTTACCCCGCTGTAGCCAACAGCAGCAAACATATCCTCTTCATTCATAAAATTAAATTTTTCGGCAACTTTTTTCATATTTTCAGCCGTTAAAATCTCTTTTGCATCAAACTCCATTGCCCGAATTTCTTTTTCAACCAATTCTCGGCCTTTTTCAATATTTTCTTCACGCCGTTGTTTTTTGAAAAACTGACGAATCTTATTTTTTGCTTGGGAAGTTTGCGCAAGTTTTAGCCAATCCTGACTTGGTCCATACGAATGTTTGGACGTTAAGATTTCAACAATGTCCCCGGTTTTCAGTTTGTAATCAAGGGTAACCATCTTGCCATTGACTTTAGCACCGATCGTTTTATTGCCAATTTCCGAATGAATCCGATAGGCAAAATCGATCGGAACGGAGCCGGAAGGAAGCTCGATCACATCGCCTTTTGGGGTAAAGATAAAAACCATATCCGAAAAAAGATCGATTTTCAGTGATTCCATAAACTCTTCAGCATTGGCCGTCTCATTTTGGAATTCCAGGATTTCACGAAACCACGTCAGTTTTTGTTCATAGGAAGAGCTTTCAGCCAAACTTTTTCCTTCTTTGTATGCCCAGTGGGCAGCAATCCCGAATTCAGCGATCCGGTGCATTTCAAATGTGCGAATCTGCACCTCAAGCGGGTCACCTTTCGGACCGATAACCGTTGTATGGAGCGATTGGTACATATTTGGTTTCGGCATGGCAATGTAATCTTTAAATCGCCCCGGCATTGGTTTCCAACATGTATGAATAATTCCTAAAACAGCATAGCAATCTTTAATGCTGTTAACGACAATTCGGACAGCCAGAAGATCATAGATTTCGTTAAATTGTTTATTTTGCAGCGCCATTTTGCGATAAATGCTGTAAATATGCTTTGGACGCCCCGAGAGTTCTGCTTTTATGGACACCTCGTCCAATCGGCTGCGCACTTCCACAATCACGTCTTCCAAGTATTGCTCCCTCTCGGCTCGCTTTTTCTTCATCAAGTTTACAATCCGGTAGTATTGCTGGGGATTTAAATACCTTAATGCAGTATCTTCCAATTCCCACTTGATTTTGGAAATCCCAAGTCGATGGGCCAATGGAGCAAAAATTTCAAGCGTTTCATTGGCAATTCTCCGTTGTTTTTCATACGGAAGATGTTTTAACGTACGCATATTATGGAGGCGGTCAGCAAGCTTGATTAAAATAACCCGGATATCCTGTGCCATTGCCACAAACATTTTCCGGTGATTTTCAGCTTGTTGCTCCTCATGGGATTTGTATTTAATTTTGCCTAACTTTGTCACTCCGTCGACAAGCATAGCCACTTCGCTGTTGAAGACCTCTTCTAAATCTTGCAATGTAACGCTTGTATCCTCAACAACATCATGGAGAAAACCAGCTGCAACCGTAGCCGGGTCCATTTGCAAATCCGCAAGAATCCCGGCAACCTGGATGGGGTGAATAATATACGGTTCACCCGATTTTCTATATTGATCACGATGAGCCTGCTCAGCATAGTGATAGGCTTTTTTCACCAGTTCCACATTTTCATCGTTTAAATATGCTCTCGTCTTGTCGATGACTTGCTCGGCGGTTAACAATTGATCATTCGCCATTAAAATCACCTTTGGTTTTTTCATTTATTTATATTCTGCGGTTCATTTCCGCGAAAGGCACTCGCTTTCCGGTTTGTTCAGGAGCCTCCATTAAGATGGATGCACGTTTGAGTGCTCCTTTATGCCAAAAAAGTATGTTGTTTCTATTATCGAAAAAAAAAACCTAGATGTAAAGGGATTGGCTACTATTTTTTCAGGAAATTTGAAAAATTTGTCGAAAGCTGTATGTTTTGCTGAAAAAAGCATGAAAAAGAAAGAAGAGAGGTCCGAATCCTAGAAAGACCGGACACTCTCTTTCTTTTAAAACTGCATCAGTGTCAAAACATCGTAGCCGTTTAGTTTTTCTCTTCCTTCAAGGTATGTTAATTCAATTAGGAAGGCAATACCTGCAACGATACCGCCCAATTCCTCGACAAGCTTAATGGTTGCTTCGATCGTTCCGCCGGTCGCAAGCAAATCATCCGTGATGAGTACGCGCTGTCCCGGTTTAATGGCATCCTTGTGAATCGTTAAAACATCGCTGCCGTATTCCAAACCATAGTTAACTTTAATTGTTTCCCGTGGAAGTTTTCCTTCTTTCCTTACTGGTGCAAAGCCCACTTCAAGCGAATAAGCAACCGGGCAGCCAATGATGAACCCGCGCGCTTCCGGACCTACGACAATTTCGATTTTCTTTTCTTTGGCATATTGAACAATTTGATCTGTCGCATATTTATATGCTTGTCCATTATCCATCAATGTTGTAATATCTTTAAATTTTATGCCTGGTTTTGGCCAGTCTTGTACGATTGTTACATACTGCTTTAAGTCCATTCTTCCATTGCCTCCTCAACTTTAACTGACCCTTGCATGGCTTGATCGAACCAAGCCTTTAATTGCTGGTACGGTGAAAACAGCAATTCGCTTTCAACTGCGTACTGCTCTTGTTTTTTCCGATAGGTTTGCGAGTCAGTTAAGTCGCGCTTTTGCGCTTGTCTTTTTATGGTGACGAATCCATTGTTTATTGTAACAAAATCAAGTTCAGAAAACACCTGTGACATAAAGAAAATCGTTTCCTTACTCCAGCCCCGTTTTTTAGCAAGCATATCGCCATATCGATTGAGATCAATCGGCCCTTTTTTCAGCAGCAATCCGTAAAACCATTTAAAATGGTCTCGGGTTGGAAAAGTGCTGAAAAAGTCACTGTTTTCTTTATAAAACCAAGCATAAATTCTTGCTGGTTTTTTACCGGTGAACAATTCGGACAGAAACACCCTTGCCGGCGGAAGGTCAACAATTACGGCATTCGCTCCGTCAAGATCAGCATCCTTCGCCACTTCTGCCGATTGAATCAAAAGCACTTCATCGTCTGTCAGCAGTTTTTTCTTTAGTTCTTCCATTAAACTTTCTTGAAACACAATCCACTTGCGCTTTTCATTCGGCACTGATTGAAAAATGCTATTCATCCGCATTCCTCCGCGATAATCAAACAACTGCCAATCTTGTACGGCCAAATCCTGAATAAAAATTTGCGGCTTGCGGATATTGTTCCATTCATTAATGGCAAGTTGCCCCATAAGCGAAATCTTTGCCATTGGGGAGATTTGATCAGCCAGTGCACCCAATCCGAATCCAACGCCATCGAGATTTGCTCCATTTTCAGAAATCGTTAATTTTAAATGGGTCTGGTTTGCTCCGATTTTCCGAATTGATGAAATCGCCGTATCTTTGATTATGATTTTCGGTTTTGGATTTTCTACCCCGAAAGGCGCAAGCAAGTTCACTTCCTCAATCAACGCTAAATCAATGTCCGCTAGTTCCATCTCGGCATCAAGCATCGTTATCGGAATCAGGTCTTCCGCTGTCAAATGCTCCATTGCCTGCTGGTTTAAACGATCGCGAAGCTCTGAAACATCCGCTAGATTCATGGTCATCCCGGCTGCCATCGGGTGCCCGCCGAAATGCGGCAGAAGATCACGGCACTCTGATAAATTTTTAAAAAGGTCAAATCCTGGGATGCTGCGCGCTGAACCTTTTGCCACTCCTTTTTCGCGGTCAATACTAAGGACAATCGCCGGCCGGTAATATTTTTCAACTAATTTTGAGGCAACAATCCCAATGACGCCGGCATTCCAGTTTTCCTTTCCAACAACAAGAACCCGGTTTTGAGCAGCAGGGAAATTTTTCTCCACTTCTTCTACCGCTTCTTCTGTCATTGCGGCTACCAATTGTTGCCGTTCTTTGTTCAAACTCTCCATCTGGTGTGCCAATGCTTCGGCTTCATCCTGGTCGTCTGTCAAAAGCAAGTGAACAGCAAGATCAGCGTCTTCAAGCCGGCCGACAGCATTAATCCTCGGTGCAAGCGTAAAACCGACCGTTTCTTCGTCAATTGACTTTGGATTTGCTCCAGCAAGTTTGAGAATAGCCCTCAAACCTAAGTTCGCGGTTGATTTCAATTTTTCCAATCCCCGTTTGGCAATCAAGCGGTTTTCCCCTTTTAATGGGACAAGGTCAGCAATCGTACCGATAACGGCTATTTCCAACAAATGTTCCGGAACTCTGCCATATAATGCATGGGCAAGTTTAAAGGCAACTCCAACACCGGCGAGGTCGCGAAATGGATACGTGCTTCCCGGTATTTTTGGATGAATCAGCGTAAAAGCATCAGGTAAAACCGGTCCAGGTTCGTGGTGGTCGGTAATGATCAAATCCATACCTAATTCTTTTGCCACCTGGGCTTCGTGTACGGCAGCAATACCGGTATCAACTGTAATCAACAAGGCAATCCCTTTTGCAGCCGCCTCTCTAAACGCCTTTTCGTTTGGTCCATAGCCTTCAGTGAAGCGGTTCGGAATATAAAATTGCACGTTTGCACCTAAATCGTTTAAGGTTCTCATTAAAACCGTTGTACTGCTGACACCATCGGCATCGTAGTCGCCAAAAATCAAAATTGCCTCTTGCTTTTGAATGGCTGCTTGAATTCTTGCAACAGCTTTGTCCATTCCCTGGAATAAAAAAGGGTCATGAAATTCATTTTCTCCAAACAAAAAATACCGTGCAGCTTCAACGGTATTTATCCCTCGATTGACAAGCATAGAAGCAACAAAAGGGGTCATTTTCATTTCATTAACAAGTGAATGAATCTTTTCTTGATCGAACGGTTTCATCTTCCATCGCGTTTTGGCTGCTAGCATTTTTCCGTGTCACCCCTTCAACTTACCTAATTATACAGGAGCTGCAGAAGTGATTCAATCAAAAGAAAAACCGCAGAAATCTGCGGTTATACTTGCGGCTGATCCGAATAGCGTTTCTTTTCTTTTACCGTTCGGATTACTCCTTTTTTCTTCAGCTCTTTCCCCTTTAAAACGACCCAAAGCGATGCTGCAATAAAGATTGAGGAGTAGACTCCGACTACCAATCCAACGAGCAAGGCAATCGAGAAATTGCGAATCGCTTCACTTCCAAATATCAATAATGCCACTACTGTTATTAAAACAGTAAATACCGTATTCAACGAGCGTGTTAAAGTCTGGCGGATACTCACATTGACGACATCCATAATATCCTGGAAGGTTTTCAAACGCTTCTTCTTATGCATGTTTTCCCTCATCCGGTCAAAGGTGACAATCGTATCATTAATGGAATATCCGACAATCGTCAGCACCGCGGCAATAAATGTCAAATCGACCTCCAAGCGGGTAATACTGAAGAACGCAACCATAAAGAAGGCATCATGAAGCAATGAAGCGATCGCGGCAATCGCCATTGAAAGTTCAAAGCGAATCGTGACATAAATAATGATTCCCACTGACGCGATCAGAATCGCCTTAATTGCATTTTTGGCAAGCTCCTTGCCAATTGTTGGCGAAACGGTGCTGACATTTGGCTCATTGCCAAATTCCTTTTTAAAATTCGCCTTTAAATCGGCAATCTCATTTTTCGTTAGTACACCTTTTAAACGCGCAACACCAATATCCTTTTTATTACCGGAAATTACAATGTCATCTGTCTTTAGATTTTGTTTAGTAAAGGCAGTTTGCAATTGCTGTACCGAGAGCGGCGATTTCGACAATACCTCTACCCGTGTACCACTTGAAAAATCAATCGCCAAATTCAAACGGAAAACAAGCAGCACGATTAAGCCAATTCCAAGTAAAGTGCCGGATAATATAAAAAATTTGTTACGATTTTTCATAAAATCTATTTTGTCAAAGCGGGTTGGCAAATCCAGCGTATCAATATTTTTATCAAGGCTGTGAATCCGATCGGCACGGACGCCAAACCAGCTTTTCTTTTTGTTTAAAAAGCCGCTGTGAACCCAAAGACCGAGCAAAAGGCGCGACCCATAAACGGCCGTAAGAAAGCTCATTAAAATACTGACAATCAGCATTGTTGCAAATCCTTTAACAGAGCTTGTCCCATAAGCAAACAAAACGGCCGCTGTCAAAATCGTCGTTAAGTTCGAATCCAAAATGGAAGTAAATGCGTTTTTCTCCCCCGCTTGAAAAGCAGACTTAACCGATTTTCCTACCTTCAATTCTTCTTTTATCCGCTCATAGGTAATTATGTTCGCATCGACCGCCATTCCGACCCCGAGAATAATCGCGGCGATCCCCGGCAATGTAAGCACACCGTTCATCCAGTCAAAAACAAGCAAAATCAAATAAATGTATATCGATAATGAAAGAATCGCAATAAAGCCCGGGAACCGGTAATAAAGCAACATAAACAAATAGATGATCGCTACGCCGACAATCCCGGCAAAAATGGTATCATTTAATGCTTGTTCACCGAATTTCGCGCCGACAGAAGTTGAATACACTTCCTTCAATTGAACTGGAAGTGCACCAGCATTTAAAAGTTGGGCAAGCGTTTGCGCTTCTTTAACAGTAAAGTTTCCAACAATCGATACTGTATCTTGGTTAAAAACTTGTTTAACGGTTGGAGCCGATAAATACTTTGGATTTTTCTTTATTGCTTCATTTTTAAAAGAGTCTTTGCCTTTTTCAAAATCAAGCCAAATCACGAGGAAATTGTTTGGAGTCATATTGACGATTTCCTGTGTGACTTTGCGGAATTTGTCCGCACTTTTCAGCTTTAATGACACACTAGGTTTCCCATTTTCGTCAAACGTTTGCTTTGCTCCATTTTGCGCAAGATCTGTTCCATCCATCATCAACCGGTCATTTGCATCTCGGAAAGACAAATTGGCTTGGGTCGACAAAATTTCCCGTGCCTTGTTTTGATCGTTTACTCCGGCGAGCTGAACACGTATCCGGTTGTTTCCTTCAATTTGAATGTTCGGTTCACTAACCCCCAGAACGTTAATCCGTTTATCGAGTGCTTGCGCCGTTGCGGCGAGGGTATCTTTGTCAATTTTTTGACCTTTTTTTGCCGGTTTTACTTCATACAATACTTCAAAACCACCTTGAAGATCCAAACCGAGCTTCAAATTCGATAAGATATTTTTCGTCGTTGTTCCGAGCAGACTTCCCACCAAGAGAAGTAAGAGGATAAAAGCAACGATTCTACTGCGTTTTACCATTATGTATAGTTCCTCCTTAGGCTACTAAAACCAGTCCTTCAAAATCCGAAAAGCCATTGGTTCCATTATGAAATAAGTTGACAAGGCTGTCAATTTCCCCGACAGCAGCACTACTTCAAAAGCTCTTTCCAA
Source organism: Neobacillus sp. SM06 (assembly GCF_050496765.1). Taxonomy (NCBI): domain Bacteria; kingdom Bacillati; phylum Bacillota; class Bacilli; order Caryophanales; family Bacillaceae; genus Neobacillus; species Neobacillus sp. SM06. Next base: position 168,676 of record NZ_JBNWEO010000018.1, on the reverse strand, counting down.
TCCTCCTCATTATCCATCGAAAATTCAGTTGTTTTAAATGTTTCAATGGTTCGATAGGAAAGGTAATCACTAACTTTGATTGACAAAATATCTTGGATGATTTCATGCAATTTTCCTTCTTCTTTAACTTTTTTCCATTTTTTTCGAACCAAAAATTCCCAAATTTCTGCTTCTGAAATCGCATCATAGCCAAGCAGACGAAATTCATCCAATTTGCTCCATAATGCCGGCTTGACCTGGCTGCGAAAATGATGATAGGCATGCTCTGCTCCCATAAGGCTGTTCCTCCCTGGAATAAATTGCTTGCGCTTTTTGTTCTTATCGGATAAAAATCTTCCTGCTTGTCATGCTTTGTCCACTATTGTGCATATAGTTAATTGTATATGAATTCTTCTTTTTTGAGAAGGAGGGAAGTTAATGTCGAAGTTTTTAAGAGGAACGTTTATTTTGCTTATCGCCGGTTTCATTACAAGAGTACTTGGATTTATTAACCGAATTGTAATTGCCCGCAGCATCGGTGAAGAGGGTGTGGGTTTATATATGATGGCATTTCCGACCTTTAGCCTTGTTGTCACACTCACCCAGCTCGGCCTGCCGGTTGCGATCTCCAAGAACGTTGCCGAAGCTGAAGCAAGAGGTGATTATGCAGAAATTAAAAAAATTCTTGTTGTCTCGCTGGCGACAACTTTAGCGTTATCAGTTGTGTTTACACCTGCGCTTATTTTGCTTGCTCCATTTCTATCAACGGCCCTTTTTACCGACCCGAGAACCTATTATCCGCTTGTAGCGATTGCGCCCGTGATCCCGATTATTGCGGTATCCTCCGTGCTTCGCGGCTATTTTCAAGGCAGGCAGAACATGCGTCCGTCCGCAGCTTCGCAAATTGTCGAACAGGCCATCCGCATCACGCTCATTGCTGTGATGACGAAGGCCTTTCTTCCATATGGGATTGAATTTGCTGCTGCTGCTGCAATGGCTGCAACGGTAATCGGAGAACTTAGTTCCCTCCTGTATCTCATGACGACCTTTAAGCTAAAAAAACGCTTCAAACTGCGCAAGAATTTTTTCAAGTCCGTTCATGCCGGAAAAAAAACGTTTCGCGATTTAATGGAAATTGCCATTCCGACAACCGGAAGCCGGCTAATTGGCTCTCTCGCCTGGTTTTTTGAGCCAATCGTCGTCTCCAACAGCCTGGCCCTTGCCGGAATAGCTGCCGTCACTGCCACAAAACAGTACGGGGCATTAACCGGTTATGCAATGCCGCTGTTAATGCTGCCGTCCTTTATCACTTATTCGCTGGCAACTTCACTCGTTCCCGCAATTAGTGAAGCCAATTCCCGCAATAATCACCGTTTAATTGAGCATCGTGTTCAACAAGCACTGAAATTTGCTTTTTTAAGCGGCGGCCTTGCAGTGGTGGTTCTTTATATTTTGGCAGACCCTTTAATGCAGCTGATGTACGGATCTAAAAATGGCTCAGGGTTTATCCGTCTTATGGCACCGTTCTTTTTGTTTTATTATTATCAAGGCCCACTCCAGGCTGTCTTACAGGCCCTTAATCTTGCCCGGGCTGCGATGATTAACAGCTTAATCGGCGCCGTTGTCAAAACCCTTGTCGTGTTTTTGCTTGCATCCCAGCCTTCTTTTGGCATCAATGGGGCTGCTTTGGGGATTGTTGTTGGATTTGTCCTTGTCACGCTATTGCATTTTTCAACTGTATTAAAAAAAATCTCTTTCTCCTTTTATGTCCGGGAATATGTTAAGGCTTTCCTTGTGATGATTGTATCCGGCTGGCTTGGTTATTGGTCGTTTGCCCATCTGTTTACCGATCAGATGCTACTTACCAGGGTGACTATAGCCGTTTCCTTGATGTCCATTTCCTATTTTGTTCTTCTTTTGCTGCTCGGCCTGCTAAGGAAAGATGATCTGAAACGGATCCCATTTATCGGAAAACCACTCTCGAAATTTGCTTTTCGCTAGTTTTAAAAGTCAAAAAGACACGGCATCTTCAATCGAATCCGTGTCTTTTATTCGTCGATTAAGTCGATAAAAAACTGACCGTTCTCATAACTGCAAAAAGAGATTTTTTTAATCTCTTTATATCCCCGTTTTTTCAATTCTTGCCTTAACCAAAAATTCGATTTCTCAATTCTTCTTAAATTTTCTTCGTTGACTGCACCGTCGATGATGAGCGGGATCGTGATATCTCCGCTTTTTTCTGTCATGTTTTGGTTTTTTTCTTTTTCGATAACCGATAGTTTTCCAGACGACTCTAAAATCGCAAACTCGACATCAGCAATGCTGCGTATATCCTTTTCCCTAAGTTGGCTCATCAAATCATCGAAATTGTAGCGCTGCTTGCGCATTGCTTTTTCATCAATTTTTCCCCGGTTGATGATAATCGTCGGCTGGCCATCAACGAAATCGCGAAATCGTTTGCTTTTTAACGAAGCCAATGCCAAGGTAATTTGGATCACCATTAAAAGCAGCATCGGCAAAATGGTATGCAAAAGAGGGTCCTTTGTGTCCTCAATGGCCACAACAGCCATTTCCGCAATCATGATAAATACAACGAGATCCAAGATGCTTAATTCGCCAATTTCCCTTTTTCCCATTACCCGAAAAATAATAAGAATCAAGACATATAGCAGAATCGTCCGAAAAACGATAATGAGATGTTCCTCCATCGTCCAGTCGCCCCTTTTCATGTCTAGTGTTGATCGAAACAAGCAATCTGATAGCAAGCAATTTATTCCATCCGACGGTATCTTTACGAAAATGTTCTTCTATTTTTTCAATCCCCCGAATATGCTTGTACTAGGAAAAATGCTGTTTTTTTTTTGAAATGGGCTTTGGGTAAAACAGCAGCTGAAACAACTGCCTTTTTGGCAAAAGTGAAGGAGGAATGCAACATCGAATCGAAAAGCTTGAGCACAGCCGTTCTGTATGGGGTCATTTTTATCTTTGTTTTCGCAGCCCTATCCAGTCTTATTTTTTCCCTTATTCTTCGATTTTCTTCTGTACAGGAAGCTTCGCTGCAATACATTGTAACTGCCATGTCTTTTATCGGGTTGTTTGGCGGCGGATTTTTATCCGGAGGAAAAGGAAAGCAAAAAGGGTGGCTGATCGGGGGATTAACCGGGCTGGTCTACACGCTGATTGTTTTTTTGTTCCAATATTTAGGCTATGACCGCTTCTTTGACGTTCAGCAGCTCATCTACTACATTTGCTACATCCTCATCGCCATGATGGGCGGGATACTTGGAGTGAATCTATCTACAAACAAAAGATCCTCATAACAAACAAAGGAAGCCGGCAAAACATGCGGCCTCCTTTTTTTTATTCCTTTTTTGCCAGCTTATCAGCTGCTGCTGGGGCTGGAGCTGACTCTAGAACTTCGCGCACAGCGGAGCGGTCATACGTTAAACGGCTTCCATCTCCACATTTAATGACGATTTTATTTTCATCAAGCGAGTCGACGAATCCATGTAAACCGCCAATCGTTACAATTTTGTCCCCTTTTTTCAGATCACTTTGCATTTGCTGAACGGATTTTTGACGTTTTTGCTGCGGGCGAATCAATAAAAAGTAAAACAAAACAAACATTAAGATAAGCGGCAATATCGTGCCAAGACTTTGCATTCTGTTCCCCTCCTTTCAAAATGGTATCTATTAGAAATTTTTTGCGTTTGGCTGATTAAAGCCGTAACGCTCAAAAAATTCTTCTCTGAAATCGCCAAGCCGGTCTTCTCTGATGGCTTGTCTGACTTGCTCCATTAATTTTAACAGAAAATAGAGATTATGGTAAGTTGTTAACCGAAGTCCGAATGTTTCATCGCTGCGAATAAGGTGGCGCACATAAGCCCTGCTATAGTTTCGGCACGTATAACAATCGCAGTTTTCATCAATCGGTCCAAAATCGCGGGCATATTTTGCATTTTTCACTACAAGTCTGCCTGTGCTTGTCATCAGGGTGCCATTACGGGCAATCCTTGTTGGCAAAACACAGTCAAACATATCAATTCCGCGAATCGATCCATCAATCAACGAATCCGGTGATCCGACACCCATTAAATAGCGCGGTTTGTTTGCCGGAAGCAATGGTGTCGTAAATTCAAGAACACGATTCATCACGTGCTTTGGTTCGCCGACTGACAGCCCGCCGACCGCATACCCTGGAAAATCAAGCGACACGAGATCTTTGGCGCTTTGTTTGCGAAGATCTTCGTATTCCCCGCCTTGAACGATCCCGAAGATTCCCTGGTCATTCGGACGCTTGTGAGCGCTTAGACAGCGCTCAGCCCAGCGTGATGTCCGTTCGACAGATTTCTTCATATATTCATACGTTGCGGGATAGGGCGGACACTCATCAAACGCCATTGCGATATCAGACCCAAGTGCATTTTGAATTTCGATTGCTTTTTCCGGCGACAAAAATAATTTGTCTCCGTTCAAATGGTTGCGGAAGTGAACACCTTCCTCTTGAATATTGCGGAATTCGCTTAAACTAAACACTTGGAAACCGCCTGAATCGGTTAAAATCGCACGATCCCAGTTCATAAACTTATGAAGACCGCCAGCTTCGCGAATAATCTCATGACCAGGACGAAGCCATAAATGATACGTATTGCTTAAAATGATCCCAGCACCCATTGCTTTTAAGTCTTCGGGAGCCATCGTTTTTACCGTTGCCAGTGTGCCTACTGGCATAAATGTCGGTGTTTCAAAAGAGCCGTGCGGTGTATGGACAATCCCAAGCCGGGCACCCGTTTGTTTGCACGTTTTAATGAGTTCATAACGTATGGCAGTCAAAAAATGTATCTCCTTCCACATTCATGGTTAAATGATCAGCATTGCATCGCCAAAGCTGAAAAAACGATATTGTTCCTGTACAGCAGTTTTGTAAGCATGCAAAATATTTTCTCTACCTGCCAAAGCGCTAACGAGCATGATCAACGTCGACTTTGGCAAATGAAAGTTCGTGATCATGCCATCAATCGCTTTAAATTGATATCCAGGATAAATAAAAATAGTTGTCCAGCCGCTGCTTTCCGTAAAAACGCCATCGGTTTGGGCTGCAATCGTTTCAAGTGTTCTCGTCGATGTTGTTCCAACCGAAATGATCCTGCCGCCGCTGTTTCGAACATCGTTCAACACGCGGGCTGTTTCTTCAGTCATCATGTAAAATTCAGCATGCATTTCATGTTCCAGGACATCATCGACACTGACCGGGCGAAACGTTCCTAAACCAACATGAAGGGTAATAAAAACTATATGCACACCCATTTTTCGAATCTCATCCAAAAGCGCTTCGGTAAAATGAAGACCTGCAGTGGGTGCAGCCGCAGAGCCGGGTTCGCGTGCATAGACTGTCTGATAGCGGTCGCGATCCTCCAGCTGTTCTTTTATGTAGGGCGGAAGCGGCATTTCGCCTAATCGATCGAGCACCTCATAAAAAATGCCCTCGTATCGAAATTCTAAAGTTCTGCCCCCATGATCGGCCTCATCCGTACATACAGCGGTCAGCAGTCCATCACCGAAGCTGAGCTTTGTCCCCACTTTTACTCGTTTTGCAGGTTTTACAAGTGTTTCCCATTGATCCCCTTCAAGCTGCTTTAAAAGCAGCACCTCGATTTTTGCGCCGGTATCGTCTTTTATCCCAAACAGTCTTGCGGGCAACACCTTTGTATCATTTAACACAAGGCAATCGCCTTCCCGCAAAAAATCCTTACAATTTTTAAAAACAGTATGATGTATGGCCCCTGTTTGTTTATCTAAAACCATTAGCCGGCTATCAGCACGGTTTTTCAATGGAACTTGAGCGATTAATTCCTCTGGTAAGTGAAAATCAAACAAATCTACTTTCATTTTCTGACATCCCCATCTAGATTTTAGCGAAACCGGTTGAAAAAGTAAAAAACGACTGACAAGAGTATACTTATGATAATGGAGGTAGCTACCGGAAAATAAAAAGTGGTATTCCCCTTTTTACTAACGAAATCCCCCGGCAATTTTCCAAGATGCAAAAAAGACATCAGGAAACCAGCCAGAAAAAGAAGCGCACCGATTAGCATAAGCATTTTTGATAATCCTGTCACGTCTTTGGCACCTCCATATGAAAATGGCGATAGGCAAGCTCGGTTACCATTCTGCCCCTTGGCGTCCGCTGCAAAAAGCCGATTTGCAGCAAATAGGGTTCATAAACATCTTCGATGGTTTCACGCTCTTCACCAATCGTTGCCGCAATTGTATCAAGCCCCACCGGCCCGCCACGAAATTTCTCCATAATGCCTTTTAACAATTTGTGATCGATATGATCAAGCCCAAGCCGGTCTACTTGAAGCAGCTCCAACGCTTCGTTCGCAAGAAAAAGATCAATCCTGCCATCACCTTTTACTTGGGCAAAATCCCTTACTCTCCTTAATAGCCGGTTGGCAATGCGCGGGGTACCCCGCGATCTTCTAGCGATTTCTGCTGCTGCTGTATCCATGATTTCAATTGCCAATAAGTCAGCTGTTCTTTTAACAATATCGGCTAATTGCTCTTCTTTATAATACTCAAGCCGGCTCAAAACACCAAATCGATCACGAAGCGGGGCGGAGATCGAACCGGCTCTTGTTGTGGCACCAATTAACGTAAATGGCGGCAAATCAAGACGGACAGAGCGTGCACTTGGTCCTTTGCCGATTACTATATCAAGGCAGAAATCTTCCATTGCCGGGTAAAGAACTTCCTCAATCGATCTTGGGAGACGGTGAATCTCGTCAATAAATAAGACATCCCCTGGCTCAAGGGCTGTTAACACAGCAGCAAGGTCGCCCGGACGTTCAATCGCAGGTCCAGATGTAGTACGTATGTGAACGCCCATTTCATTGGCAATGATGGTCGCCAATGTTGTTTTGCCAAGCCCCGGGGGACCATAAAGAAGAACATGATCCAGCGTTTCCTTTCTCATCTTTGCCGCCTCAATAAAAACAGTTAAATTGGCTTTGACTTTTTCCTGGCCAATATATTGCTTTAAGGTTTGCGGCCGCAGGCTCTGCTCAAATGACAGATCGTTCAAATCTGCCTCATTTGAAATAATCCGGTCTTCCATGAATCATCACCTATTTTAAGAGGCGCTGCAACGCCATTTTGATATATTGATCTGTTGACAATGTTTCTTTCCTTAAATCAGGCGAAATCTTTTTGATTTCTTTCTCAGTATACCCGAGCGCTTTTAGCGCAAGGATCGCTTCTTCGAACGCCTTTGAGCTTTCCGTTGGTGCCTCCGTCATCTCGCTTGCATTAAATAAATTCGGAAAGAAATCCGGAACAATGTTTTGCAGTTTCCCTTTTAAATCAAGAATCATTTGTCTGGCAGTTTTTTTCCCAACACCGGGGAATTTGATGAGGAACGCTTCATCTTCGTTTTCAATTGCTTGAACGACTTGCCCGACATCGCCGGATGCAAGAATGGCAAGCGCCCCTTTTGGACCGATTCCTGAAACGCTTAAAAGCTTCATAAACAGACTTTTTTCTTCTCTTGTGGAAAAACCGTAGAGGGCGATCAAGTCTTCACGGACATATTGATACGTATAGACCACAACCGTTTGGCTAACCTTGCTGGAATAGACAAAGGGGTTGGGCGTTACAATTTGAAATCCAAGGCCATTGTTTTCAACAACAATGTATTCAGGCCCAACAAATTCAACTTTTCCCTTAATAAACTCATACACTGTCTGCTTCTCTCCCTCAAACAAATGGCTGTATATCATTCTAACATACAATATTTAATGAAAATAGTAAAAAACCAAGCTGATTTGCTCTGCTTGGCTTAAATCTTATTATCTTCCCAGCTTTTCACCAGTGGAATACGGTTTAAAGGTTTCCAATACTTTTATGTACCGATCCTTTGTTTTGACTGGAATTCCTTTAAAAAGCTCTTTTTGCCTATAACTCTCCAATTTTTTTATATCAATTTGAAAAAAAGATTGAATTATTCTCGCTTGGCCAGGCTTTCCATTAAAGATGGTTAATATGCCCTTATCTGTTACCCCAAAATAGCCATTTGCTTTTGATAAAGGAGAGATATCGTCAACTTGCTTCCGAAAAACAAGCGCAGTTTCATTACTACTCAAAAGCTCCCATTGGTCATACTTTGCCCAAAAGTCAGCTAAAGAGGTAACAGGCTCCTGAATCGTTTCTTCACTCATCTCGCCATCAAGGTAAACCCGCTCTAAAACCACTTTTAAACTGATGGGTTCTGCTTGCTGCTGGGGGTGATCGGCTGCCGATTGGCTAACAGAGCCTGCAGCCATGACTTCAGGTCCTCTTTGCAAGATCATGAAGAGACTTACAGCGATTGCTGCTATCCAAACCGAACGAACTGCTGCATTATGACTCATGTGAATCCCCCGCTTTCCTAATAATGAATTTCTATTCGTAGTTTATCCTTTTTCTGTAAGTTCATACGATTACTGCACACAAATTAAGCGGCCTTGTGGGCCGCTTAACCATTTCGCTCATCGGCTTCTCATCCGGGTAAACGTTCCTTCATCTGTGACGACATCGACATTGCGACCATCCACGTATGGTGAAACCGCTTTTTGAATCGCTTTTTTTGTCCCGGCTGCTTTCGCTTGATCCATCAGTTCTACAGAGATGAACACGGATGAACCATAGATCACCGAACGAACTTTTCGAACATTTTGGACTTTTTCTGCTGCTAGCCGAACTTGGTCTGTCAGCTGTTTATGTGTTGCCGGATCTGTTGAAAACCCGGTGTTGGCAATGTTCTGATTTAACTGTCCATGGTAATTTGCATCCCCTGTACTAAAGCGATTATCCCGTTTGAAAAAAGTTTGGTCATGACTGGCCAAAGGGACCGTAGGGTTTGGTGGATTTCCATTTTCATCCCTTGTTTGCAGCTGCCTTCTTTGCTGATTCTTTGCCAGTTGGCCTTCTGCACCAAAAGTGTGATCCATCATTTCTGTTAATGGACCATCATTATCGTTCCATAGTCCGGATTGGTTTTTCGGATGGTTTTCATTTGAATAATATCCCATTGGCCTGGCATTATCGTTATACTGTTCATTTGCACCAGAACGCTGATTTCCAGAACACCCCGTTATCCCAGCTGCCAATAAAACAACGATTGGAATGATCCATATTTTTCGAGCCAATGCGAACCCCCCCTCAGGTTCAATCTGAGCATAAAATCTGCTCAATTGTAGCATGTATCGAGGGAATGGTTTTCATTCATTTACAACTGTGCTGCATCACTGCTAATTCACCACTAACAGCCTTACTTCACTACTTTCATTAACGTTTCAACCATTTTTCTCCTTAGCGAATACTGATCAAACGTTAATTCGATCACCTGCTGGAACTGTGCCGGATTCATATAGGATTTTTCCCGGATGACCCGATTCCATTCACGAAAAATATCTGCTGGATAAGCAAGCGCATACAAAAATGCAGGCTGTTTTAAACCTGTTATCATTGACGGATAACGATGTAGCTCCGCTAAAGACCAATCAAGAAAAGGCAGTATCCGGTTTGCATATTGCAGATAATCAAGCGCTGGCGGCCCAATGCTGATCAAATCAAAATCAATTAAATTTAATCTTCCTTTTTTGTCAAGCAAAAAGTTATGGTGTGCTACATCTCCATGCAAAACAACGTAGGGCTCTTTTACAAAAGAATCGGCATATTTTTTCATGCCATTTAACGCCCATTCTCCCCATTGAACCATTTCTTGATGGTATTTTTCTTTTAAAAAACGTTGCAGCAAAGAATAATTTTGCTCGAATTGTTTCAGCCGATCCTCCCATTTTGCCTGAATATCATTGAACGGCAGCAATGTTTGATAACGCGGCACAACGGAACCTGTAATTTGGTGAAATTCCTCTACTACCGACAAACCATCCAATCGGTTCCGATGGGTTGAAAACGTAAATGATTTACGGCCGGGAGCTAAGTAGTCCATGCAGCCAAAATATTTTCCTTCAAATGACAGCGGCGTTTTGCTGAGATGATGGACAAAGGAATAGGTTTTTAAGAATCCTTCTTTCTTTAAAGTGTCCGTAAAAGCCTCTTGCAGTCTTAATTTATTATAGGATGAATAGCCTTTTATTACATATTTATTTTGAACGGTTTCAACAATGTAAACATAGTCCCTTATTTTCGCTATTCTTATTATTTTTTCAATAAATTGGCTGTTTAAATAGGAAAGGAGACGATTGGAATAATCATCGCCTCCGTTATTGTTAATCATCTTCCTCTTCATAGCCATCAGCTTCATAACGCGGCATAGCATAAGATCCTGTTCCCATCGGCGGCATTCCATATGGATTCATATAGGGCGGCTGGGCAAAGGTGGTTGGTGTTGTGTATGGTGCTGAATAGATCGGCGGTGTCGGCGGGATAAAGTTCGGCTGTACAGGTGCTGAGCAGCCGCAATCACCTAATCCGCCTGTGCTGACAGGAATTTGCCCTTGTAATGGGTAAGGCTGGCTTCCAACTTCCGGAGAATCCATATCCGGTGATTCGTATTCGCCTACACCCATACCGTATCCAGGGTACATTGTCCCCATTTGCGGATATCCATATGTCGGTTGGCCATAAGGATACATCATGCCGGCTGGTGCATATGGCGCAGCGATTCCCGGGCTGCCATATGGAGTTGGATACATCGTCCTTTGAACCGGCTCTCTGCCTGTAGAGTAGCCCGAAGGATATTCAGGATACCCTTGCATTGGCATGCCTTGCGGGTTCATCATTGGGTACTGACCTTCCATTCCCTGCATTGGCATGCCTTGCGGGTTCATCATTGGGTACTGACCTTCCATCCCTTGCATTGGCATGCCTTGCGGGTTCATCATTGGGTACTGACCTTCCATTCCTTGCATTGGCATGCCTTGCGGGTTCATCATTGGGTACTGCCCTTCCATTCCCTGCATTGGCATACCTTGCGGGTTCATCATTGGATATTGCCCTTCCATTCCCTGCATTGGCATACCTTGCGGGTTCATCATTGGATATTGCCCTTCCATTCCCTGCATTGGCATACCTTGCGGGTCCATCATTGGGTACTGACCTTCCATTCCCTGCATTGGCATACCTTGCGGGTTCATCATATAGCCTTGCATTCCTGTTCCTGGCACCGCACCAGCCATTGAATTGATGGGCATTTGCGGCATAAACGAGGATGAAGATTCATCTTCGTATTGTGGCGGCACGAATGAGGCACCTGCAATAGGTTGAGCTGGAACAGGTGCTTCTGGCATCACCCCATAGGGGATGGCCGGGTTATATGGAACTTGCTGAATGGGCATCATGGGCTGCGGTGGATACTCTGGCGGACAAAAACCAGGTCCAGGCAAAACAGGTGTAACAGGTACACAATAATCTTGACAAACCGGCTGTTCAGCTTGTGGAGGCAATTCCACAGGCGGTTTTTCCACAACTGGCTGAGGCATTTCTTTTTTCGGAACCTCTTTTACTTCCGGAAGAATATTAACCGGTTTTGGCGGAAGCTGCGGCTGTGGCTGTGGCGGCGGCTGAACTGTCATATTCGCCATATTCATCATATAATAGTTGTTAATATCGATTTCAGGAATAACTGGCAGAGGCATTTTAGGAGTATATGGTGCTTTTGGCGCTTCTTTTAATATAGGCACTTCCTTTACCGGAGCTTCTTCAATTGGTGCAGGCATCGGCTTTTCTTTCGCAAACGGGTGCTCAAGCGGTATTTCTTTTTTTACCCCTTTATGGATTTCCGTTCCCGGTTTTGTTCCCATTGGTGCCTCTTTTTTAATCATCCCACCAGATGTAGGAACTTTCACTTTCATTCCGGGCATTATCATATCAGGGTTGCTGAGCTGTGAGTTCATCTTTTTCAGCTCTTCAAAATTCACGCCGTACTTCTTGGCGATCTTCCAAAGAGTATCCCCTTTCTGTACGATATGGATCTTCACTCTGATTTCCCTCCTATGGCATAAGTCCATATAGTGTATGTGAAAATGGGCAAAGTGCTAATGATCTACACAAAAACTTATGATTTTTTTTCCGCATTTATGATTCGGACTTTTTTCCTTGCAAGTCTTTGAATAGAGTGGAATGAAAAATAACAAATAGGATGGATGGAGCTCCGCGTACATACCGCTTATCCATATGCTGGATTTACTTTGTACTAAAAGGCAATTCTTAAAATTTGGCGGGGATATGGTAGAATAAAAAGCAGGTAAAGAATAGTGGGAGGTTTTCAATAAATGACAGAAGCAAAAAAATTGTTGGGGGATGAGAGAAGGGCATGGATCCTGCAACAACTAAAAAACAGCCCCTCGCCAATTACCGGAAGCGAACTTGCAGAACAAACAAATGTCAGCAGACAAGTGATCGTCGGCGACATCACTCTCTTAAAAGCAAAAAATGAACCGATCATTGCCACAAGCCAAGGGTATATTTATTTACAGCAAGCATCAACGCCGCCGCAATTTGAAAAAACAATTGCTTGCAAGCACTTGCCTCGTGATACGGAAAAAGAGTTAACTATTTTGGTTGACCATGGAGTAACCGTCAAGGATGTCCGGGTTGAGCATCCGATCTACGGCGACCTTACCGCATCCATTATGGTTTCGAACCGGCAAGAAGTAAAGCAATTTTTGGAAAAAATCAAAGCGACAAAAGCCAGCTATTTGTCTGAACTGACAGAAGGCTTTCATTTGCATACAATCACCTCAAACAGCGAAAACAATCTAATTAAAGCAGAAATCGCTCTCAAGAATGCAGGTTTCATAGTAGAAAGTGAATAAATGAAAACTCGCCGACTGGCGAGTCCTTTGGACGAAGACAGAGGCGTAGTTGAATTTACCACGCTCGTATACCTGCCACATCCTGTGGCACTCGCCTGACTAGGACGTCCTGTCCATCGTCCGTTCAGAATTTATCCATATAAATTAGCTAAAAAAGATAGAAGCAATTGATGTTTGCTTCTATCCATCCCTTTTGGCCGTGTTGCTCCATTTGTGTTATTTAAAATCAATTAAGTACGAAGGATAGCTGCCCAGCAATTTTACCCCGCAGCCGAGCGCCTCTAATTCCGCGATTGCTCCCGGAATTAATACATCATCCAGCATCATATCAAGATCAATAATGAAGAAATAATTTCCAATCCCTGTTTTCATCGGCCGCGATTCAATCTTGGAAAGATTGATTTTTCGCCAAGCAAAGGCAGATAACACTTGATGAAGTGCTCCTGCATAGTCGTCAGGGAGGGTCACCATAATGGTTGTTTTATCACCTAAAAAGCCTTCATGCTTCAATTCATGGTCAAAGTCCGTCTTCGAAAGAATGACAAAGCGAGTATGGTTATAATCAAAATCATGGATATCTCGTTGAACAATGGTCAAACCATACTCCTTTGCTGCTTGTTCATTGGCAATGGCCGCCAGTTTCATTTCAGGCTGATCCTTTACCATGATGGCTGCAGCAGCGGTCGATGCCACACTTTCAATCGATGCTTCTTTAAAGTATTTATGTAAAAATTTATGGCATTGTGCAATTGCATGCGAATGGCTGTAAATTTTCTCTGTCTCTTTCCAGTCATCTCCATTCACTGGATGCACCATAAAGTGCTGGCGGATTGGTGCAGTGATCTCGCCAATGATCGGAATTTCCACTTCGCGCGTTAAATAATCAAGCGTAATTGGAACCGAACCTTCTAAGGCATTCTCTACCGGAACAACGGCATATGCCACTTCCTGATTGACAGCTGCATCAATGCAGTCGGGAATGGTCCGGTAGGGCTGGTGCTCTAAATCAGGAAAAAAATGGTTTACCGCCAATTCGGTAAAGGTAGCCTTTGGGCCAAAATAACCTACTTTCACTATTGCTCTCTCCTTTGCCGGTACAGCTGATACTAGTTTGTCTATGCCCCTGTCCCAAGCACTTCCACTTTCTCCACAAACTCGAGTTTGCGGAGCTCTGCAAGTAAATCATCAATTTCCATACGGATATCGGATGTGTTCAATGACAGCGTTACATTTGCCCGCCCTTGCAGCGGGATTGTTTGGTGGATGGTTAGCACATTGCAGCCAGATGTCGCGACGACACTTAAGAGCTGCGAAAGGGTGCCAGAGCGATCCTCAAGGTGAAAAAAAAGCGTAATCAACCGTTCCTTTTGGATTGTTGAAAATGGGAAAACGGTATCACGGTATTTGTAGAAGGCGCTTCGGCTTAAGTCAACACGATGAACCGCCTCCCAAACGGATTCGGCTTTTCCCCTTTCAAGCAATTCTTTTACCTCAAGCGTTTTTTTCATCGCTTCAGGTAAAACATCTTCCCGAACCAAATAAAACTTCTTATCGAATGGATCTGTTCCCATCTCTTCACCTCAAGCTCCAAAAGACTACTCGATAAATTCGAACTCAAAGTCCAACAGTTTCACCGTATCGCCGTCTTTCGCTCCTTTGCTTCTTAACGCATCATCAACCCCAAGACCGCGCAGCTGACGGGCAAAGCGGCGCACGGATTCCTCCCGCGTAAAGTCGGTCATTTTGAACAATTTTTCAACCTTCTCCCCGGAAACGATAAACGACCCAGCGGAGTCCCGGGTAATCGTAAACGAATCCACATCAGCTTCATGCTTGTAAACGACGCGGTGCACGCCTGATTCTTCTTGGTGTTCGAGGGGAAATTCAGGGGTTTCTTCTAGTTTATCTGCAATCGCAAATAAAAGGTCTCTCAAGCCTTTCTTGGTAACCGCCGAGATTGGAAAAATAGGGAAATTCTCCGAAACTTTTTCTTTAAATATCCGTAAATTTTCTTCCGCTTCCGGCATGTCCATTTTATTGGCAACAATCAGTTGCGGCCTTTCCGTTAATCGTAAGTTATATTCTTTAAGTTCATTGTTGATTGTAACAAAATCTTCATATGGATCTCTACCTTCAGTGGCAGCCATATCAATGACATGAACAATGACTCTTGTCCGTTCGATATGCCGTAAAAATTGGTGACCAAGCCCTACACCGGAATGGGCGCCTTCAATCAATCCCGGCAAGTCAGCCATCACAAAGCTTCTCCCATCTTCCGTTTCAACCATGCCGAGATTCGGGACAATCGTTGTGAAATGATACTCCGCAATTTTTGGTTTAGCTGAAGACACAACAGATAGCAATGTAGATTTTCCAACGCTTGGAAATCCAACAAGACCAACGTCGGCAAGCAGCTTTAATTCAAGAATGACTTCAAGCTCTTGTCCAGGCTCACCATTTTCTGATAGCTCCGGAGCAGGATTGGCTGGTGTTGCAAACCGGGTATTCCCCCGTCCGCCGCGGCCACCTTTTGCAATGACAGCCCGGTGCCCATGCTCAACCAAATCGGCAATCACTTCTTTTGTCTGTTCATTCATTACCACTGTTCCGGGAGGCACTTTTACAATCATATCCTTCGCATTTTTTCCATGCTGGTTTTTCGACATGCCGTGTTCGCCCCGAGGTGCTTTAAAATGGCGCTGATAGCGGAAATCCATTAACGTTCGAAGTCCCTCATCGACTTCAAAAACCACATCCGCTCCTTTTCCGCCATCTCCACCGGCCGGACCGCCTTTCGGAACATATTTTTCGCGGCGGAAGGCAACCATTCCATTACCGCCATCTCCGCCTTTAACATATATTTTCACTCGATCTACAAACATTTTTTTCCTCCCGACTGCATTTGGAAATTGAACGATGACGGACGAGAATCGCAATTGTTTTAGCCCTGCTCGTACTTAGGGGCTATAAACTTCTACTGCGAGTTCATGCTCAGTAAATTCCTTTACAGATGTTTCGATTGCAAATCGGCTGACATCAATCAGGAACTGTTCAATCCGTTCTTTCTCCTTTATTATTCCGCGAAAATCAAAAAAGAACCGAGCCCCTTCTTTAAGCGGAACAATGGTAATCGCCAAAAGATTTTCTGCCTCCATTGCTACTGATGCGTTTAAACTGTCGAAAAACAAATTCGCCCATGTAACAAGTTCACGTTCATTAACACGGATTGCATTTGTATCCTCCAGGATTTCATATTCCACTTGAAACAAATAGTTTTCCCAGTTTGCTTTCATTAACAATGCAGCAAAAGCCGGCAGCTGCAAATTGGACAGCCTCGATTCGTTTTGCGATTCGACAACAATTTCATCAATAATCGCTTTTGCCCGATCAATTCGATTTAAATCTAAATTTCCTTTGATTAATTGCAGTTTATTCAGCCAATCATGGCGAGAGTGGCGCAGCACCTCGATAATATTCCATTCTTTTTCCATACAAGCACTCCTAGATAATCCCTGCAAAACTGTTTGCTGTTAGTATAACAAAAAAGCTGCTTCACGTAAGCAGTTTTCCGAAGATTGTTGAAGAATCTCCCTGTTCATCCTTTTCCTAAAAAATCAAGCAGAGGAAAAAAGAAAACTCTAACCGATCGGTTAGAGTTTTCTTTCGGGCAGCTTATGCTTCTTGTGCCACTGGATAAACGCTCACTTTTTTGCGGTCGCGGCCCAGGCGCTCGAATTTCACGATGCCGTCCACTTTTGCAAAAAGAGTATCGTCTCCACCGCGGCCAACATTTTCACCTGGATAGATTTTGGTTCCGCGCTGACGGTATAGAATGGAACCGCCAGTAACGAATTGACCATCTGCACGCTTCGCGCCAAGACGCTTTGCAATTGAGTCACGTCCGTTCTTTGTAGAACCTACTCCCTTTTTAGAAGCGAAAAATTGAAGATCTAATCTTAGCATTTGTTTCACCTCCTATTGTTTGAAGGTAATTTTTATGTGCTTTCCGTAATCCTGTTCAATCGTTTGCAGTGACACGATCATTCCTTCAAGCAGCAGTTGTACTTTCTCTTGAATTTCTTCCGAAAGTCCCTTCGGAATGACGCAGTGGAGAAAGCCGCCTTCCCCCATTTCAATGTCCGGTTCCACACCGGTTAACTTGATGACCGAGTTAACAGTGCCAAAGGAAACGGCAGAGGCTCCTGCGCAAACAATGTCTTCACCGTGATCTGCAAAGTCGGCATGACCTTCAAGCGTAAACGAATGAATGATTCCGGATTTTGTACGATTAATCGTTATTTGGATCATCGATTTTCCAGCACCTTAGGCATTGATTTTGCCGATAACAACTTTTGTATAAGGCTGACGATGACCTTGCTTTTTGCGATTGTTTTTCTTTGCTTTGTACTTGAAAACAATGATTTTCTTTTGACGGCCTTGTTTTTCAACAGTTCCTGTAACCGTAGCGCCTTCTACTAATGGGCTGCCTACCTTTACATTATCACCACCAACGAAAAGAACCTTGTCAAAAGTAACGGTTTCGCCTGCTTCAGCGTTAAGCTTCTCAATGTAGATGGCTTGGCCTTCTTCCACACGGATTTGCTTACCGCCCGTTTCGATAATTGCGTACATGAAATGCACCTCCTTATAAACTCAGACTCGCCATTCACAGGTGTTTGGCAGAACGCAAAAACTTAAAACCTGATCTGTGCGGTTGTAGCACAGGTGCTACAAACATAACAGTAAAAGTCTATCACAACACCTTTTCGAGTGTCAATAGAAATCGCCTTTTTGTGCAATGTCTTTTATTGTTCCAAATTGCCTTATGGAATAGAACGGGACAGGATTCGGTTCAATCGAAAAAAAGATTTTTAAATGAATCATTTCTTCAAATTGCTTTAAAAAATCTTTGCCCGGACCTTCAAAAGCTTCTTTTACCGCCGCTGTGGTGTCAATCAGAACAGCTTCGTATTCACTGTGGCGGTGTTCCAGTAATTCTCGTTCCAGTTTAAAGGCAGCGGTCTCGGCGCTCATGACCCTTCCCTTCCCATCACACACCGGACATTTTTCTTCCAATGCTTCTGACAGTGATACTTTCGTTTTCTTCCTCGTTAACTGTAGTATTCCAAGCTCCGTAAAGCCACTGACTTTGATCCTTTTTTCATCCCGTTCGATTTCTTGTTCAATCGCTTTTAAAACGGCTTTCCGTTCTCCGTCATTTGCCATATCGATAAAATCAATCAAAATCATGCCGCCGATATCGCGAAGGCGCAATTGCCTTACAGCTTCCTTTGCAGCCAAAAGGTTTGTTTTTACAATCGTATCCTCAAGATCGACTTTTCCGGAAAACTTGCCTGTATTGACATCAATAATCGTCAGCGCTTCGGTTTGATCAAAGACAAGGTATGCGCCATTTTCAAGCCAAACAAGCCTTTTCAACGCCTTTTCAACCGCATGTTCAATTTTGGCTGCTGCAAAAATATTTTCCTTTTGATTGTAAAATGTCACATTGATTGCACGATCTTTTACTGCTTCGCTCGTTTCAAGGAATCGTTTTACCTCTCCGTCGTCAACCATGACTTCACCGTTTGGAATGGTTTTGGCTGCTTCGATCACCTGATCCAAAAATGAATCCCTTTGCAAAAGCAACCCTGGATACTTGAAACTGCCGGCTTTTCCGAGCAGTTCGCGGTATTGGTTCCTGAGCGTCAAAAGCTCTGACGCCACTTCTTCCTCTGAACAGTCCAAACTTGAAGTTCGAAAAATAAGACCTTCATCCTCGTTCTTTAGTTGACGGCCAATTGCTCTGAGGGCAGCTTTTTCCTTCTCCCCGGCAATCTTTTTGGAAACAGCGACATACTTACCCTGGGGCATATAGATGAGATGACGGCCTTGAATTTCAATAATGCCTGTCGCCTTTGGCCCTTTCGTTCCTGTAGCATCCTTTTCAATCTGCACAAGCATTTTTTCCCCTTGATGAACAAAGGCAGATAGACTTTTTTTCTCTTTCACAGCCCGATCTTCTTGGGATTGTACATAGCTTGCAAGCAGCTTGCGAGGCAGGTACGCTTGCTTCCCTTCGCCGATTTCAATAAAAACAGCATTCATGCCGGGCAATACCTTTGTTACGGTTCCGTAGTAAATATTTCCGACAAGTGATTGCTGATCCGGCCGATCAAAAACCAGGCTCTCTACCCGGTTATCGTTTACTAAGGCAAATCTCTTTTCTCTTGCTGTATAATTGACAATCAATTTTTTCAATCTTACTGCCTCACTTTTTCTTTTATACTCTTATTATAACGATTTCCTTGAATTTCAGTAAGAAAAGAAAAGGTCGCTTATTTTAGCCGAAACTCTTCTTTCGCTAAAATACGCGTGCAGTATTTCATTCTCATCCAGAGTGGCCTGTTCTCCGCCCGAGCCGCTGATCATAATTGGATGCTTGCAGCCGCGTTGAAACCGCTCGAGAACATGAATAATCAATTCACTTTCATCCGCTTGGATTGGCTTTAATAAATAGGATCCCGTTTTTTTTCCATAATAACGCTCCAATAAAAAGCGAATAAAAACATATCGCCGTTGTTTCCATTCGTGGAAGAGCGAAAAAGCCAAAAAGCCAATCACAACCCAAACATTGATATGGTAAGGTGCACTAACGGCAATAAACAGGGAAAAGAGACTCAGAACGAAGCCTGAGATGATTAGGGTGATGTGGTGCGCCTGAGAAAATGATTTTTTCAATGAAAAGAGTAAAAAGATCATTTTTCCGCCGTCTAGCGGCCAAATCGGAAAGAGATTAAAGAACAGAATCATCAAATTGTATTGAAAAAAAAGCTGAAAGAACGGTTCAGGCATAAATGATGATAGATAGAGCACATACGCAAGGCCGATCATCCACACATGCTGCAAGGGGCCTGCAGCAACAACAATGGCCTCCTCTTTTAAAGGCCTGTTCCCGTGCTCATCCATTTCAGCTACACCGCCAAATGGCAGCAGGACAATTTTTTTTATGCGCCAAGAAAAAAAAGC
This sequence comes from Neobacillus sp. SM06, assembly GCF_050496765.1. Taxonomy (NCBI): domain Bacteria; kingdom Bacillati; phylum Bacillota; class Bacilli; order Caryophanales; family Bacillaceae; genus Neobacillus; species Neobacillus sp. SM06. Next base: position 148,850 of record NZ_JBNWEO010000018.1, on the reverse strand, counting down.
CGCTGCAGCAGCATGCCCCATTTCATGAATGAAAATAATCGCCATCATGATCGATAATTCTAAAAAATGCGCCGTGGCAACAGAGACTGCAATCACGAGCCATAACAATGGATGAATTTGCACAAGCTGCAAAAGTTTGAACGCTTTAGTCAAAGCGAATCACCTGAATGGGATCAATAAACGCATCCCCTTTTTTGATGGCAAAGTAAAATTCACCCTTTGTTTTGTCCTTGCCGGCTGATCCCGAAACCGTGCCGACCTCTTTTCCTTTTGAAACAAATTCGTATAAGCCGACATTGATTTGATCGAGGTTTCCATACCACGATTCCGTCTTGTCTGAATGTTGGATGATAACCGTTTTTCCCAAACCATCTTTTATTCCAGCAAAGGTTACAACGCCTTCATTATACGCTTTTACCGGTGACCCTTTGCTTGTTTCCACCATTACGCCCTGCCCATTTTTGTCAAAATTCTCAAGGATTCTTCCAGATGCCGGAACAGCATATTGATTGCTTACGTTTTTGACATCAGGCTTTTTTTCATTAAATGGCAAGAGTGCTAATGGTTTGCCAAACTTATTCTCATACCACTTGCTGACAGCGGCAAATTGGAATTCCTGGGAAAAAGAGTTTTTTACAATCGACCTTGCTGAATCCAGTGCCGGCGACTGATTTCGAAACATGATCGCAACGACAAGGAACAAACAGATCGATGCAAGCAGCTTAAAAAAGAACACCTCTTTGCGGAATAACGGGTGAATTTCCTCATCCCGTCCGCCCGGTTCATAGGAAGCAAACTGATTAAAGCCATATTTTTCATCCTCTTCCGGAAGAACCACCATGCGCTCCGAACCGTTTCCTCTGTTTTCTTTTCGTCTTTTGGCAATTCTCCGCCGTATCTCATCAGGTCTTGAGCGTGCCATACTCGTTCATCCCCCATCCTTCATCCATTTTCCACTTTGTACAAGTTTATGAAGGACAGGCGGTGAGTATGACTTGATGGACAAATATAAAACGCTTGAACAATTCGATTCAAGCGTTTTTTTCAGTACTTCTTTTCATTATTATTTCCCGCCAAAAAACTTTTTCAATTTCGCGAAGACGCCTTTATCACTGTCTTCAAGCGGCTGAAGTGGAATCGATTCACCGAGAATTCTTCTGGCGATATTGCGATAGGCGATTGATGCTTTGTTTGTTGGGTTCATTGCGATTGGCTCGCCATGATTCGATGCCTTGATGACCTCATCATCATCGGCAACAATGCCAATTAACTCAATGGATAAATGTGTAGTTATTTCATCAACGTCCAGCATATCGCCATTTTTCATCATATGGTTGCGGATCCGATTAATAACAAGCTTTGGTGATTCAATGTGTTTTTCCTTTTCAAGCAAACCAATAATACGATCCGCATCACGGACTGCCGATACCTCCGGAGTGGTGACGACAATTGCTTTATCGGCACCGGCCACCGCATTTTTGTAGCCTTGCTCAATTCCGGCTGGACAATCGATTACAATATAATCGTAATCCTGCTTCAATTGATCAATTAACGTTTTCATTTGTTCCGGTGTAACAGCCGATTTATCGGTTGTTTGGGCAGCTGGCAGCAAATACAGCAAGTCTTCAAACCGTTTATCCTTCACAAGCGCTTGATGGATTTTGCAGCGCCCTTCGACGACATCTACAAGATCATATATAATTCGATTTTCAAGCCCCATGACAACATCCAAATTGCGCAATCCAATATCTGTATCGACTAAGCAAACTTTCTTTCCTTGTAATGCTAGAGCAGTACCGATATTGGCAGATGTTGTTGTTTTCCCGACGCCGCCTTTACCAGATGTGATGACGATCGCTTCTCCCATATTAACGTCCCCCTTCTAATCTAGTTAGATTCGGTCTAAGATGTACTAAACCTTGTAATCTATCAACAATAATTTGACGATTTTCATTTATGTAAGCACATTCCATTTCGTGTTTTTCAACGTTTATAGCATGGTCAGGCGCACGGTTGATGCAATCACTGATCCTTAGCTGCGAAGGTTTCATGCTCGAGGCGGCAATCACGGCCTCTTCATTGCCGTAGCAGCCTGCATGCGCCATTCCTCTTAATGTCCCCATGATAAATATATTGCCACCCGCTTTTACGGTTCCGCCCGGATTCACATCCCCGATCAGCAGCAAGTCGCCGGTAACTTCAACAACTTGTCCCGAACGAATAATTCTTGCCAATGTCAGTACTTCATGCTGCTTCCTTAATGCCTCTGCTTCTTCCTTTGTGATGACATTTGAACGGATTTCTTCCACAATAAGATTCTTTTTCTGTCTGACAAGCATTTTTAATTCTTCTTGCTGAGCGTTTGTTAAGTAGCGATTTCCTGTTTCAAGTCTGACATGAATCAACGGTCGGTCTTCGTGTACCCGGTAGGTAGCAGACAGCTTATCATCCAATTCCTTTTTTAACTCATGAAAAGAACAGCTATCATCCAAGTTTAGTGTCAATCCATCTTTTGTTCCTTTAATTGTTACATTTTGCCGTTTATTCATGAAGAAGTTCACCTCAATAAGCAAGCATAGCCATTCATTTCTCATATTTAAACAAGCTGCTTGCGAACGGCAGCTTGCTTTTTCATTGTTTTTATCCTTATATCTGAATTCGATAAAAAAAAGAAAACTCCTCTTTTTAACAAAAGATTGTCTTACTCTGCGCGCAAGTTTTTAGCGAAATTTTCAAAATACCGCTTTAATGGGAAGGCGGCCAAAAGAATAAAAATTGCATTGAGAATCAAAGTTGGAAAAAGTCGAATCGTAACGAAAGTTATAAAATTCATGCTTGTTATATGGATCAGCATGTTCATTTCATATGAACCTAGTTCGACCAATGCCACTCCAGTTACTACCATCAAGGATGCCAAAAAAAGATTGGTTTGCAGCACCTTCATCATTTTGGTCACCAAATATGCGACAAATGGATACAAAAACAAATAGATACCAATGATTTCGGTATAGACGACATCAAATAGAAGTCCAAATAATAATCCGTAGAGTATACCGCGCCTCTCGCTGCCATAGATCGTAAAAAAAAGAATTGCGGCAATTAAAAAGTGAGGAGCCAGGATCCATTCCCTTTGAAATATAGTACCTGGTAAGAATTGCATAAAGATGCTTTCAAAAACAAACAAAAATAAAAAGAGTAAAGGAAGAAGAAATTTTCTCAAAAATTCTCCCCCTTTTGGCTTCCCATTTGACTTAAACTAGGCTGGGGCATAAGTCTTGTGATGACAAGAACGTTTCGAATCTCATAAAAGTCCGCTCCAGGCTTGACGTAAGCTGTTTGATTTAATCCATATTGATCCGGTTTGACATCAACAACCGTTCCGATTAAAAGCCCTTCGGGAAAAACGCCGCCCAATCCTGAGGTAATGACCGTTTGCCCCTTCGCAACTTTTGCGTCATACGGGATTCGTTTAACGAGCAAAAGCTTCTTCTCTTCGTCATACCCTTCGACTGTTCCGTTTGTGTTGCTGCCTTGGACAATTGCAGAAATCCGGTTTTTCGGATCCATCGCACTTAACAGCTGGACAGTAGAAGTAAATTGGTTCACGCTTTTTACTTTACCAACTAAACCGGTAGCGGTCATAACCGCCATATTTTGTTTAATGCCGTTGACTTTTCCCTTATCAATAATTACAATTTCCTGCCATCGATCAGGATTTCTGCCAATTACCGCTGCCGCCATTGGCTCTTTATCACTCAACGATTTTTTCTCGCCTAATACATCGCGCAGCTGCTTATTTTCTTTTTTTAGCATTTGTACTTGCGCTTCTAAACTGACGATTTTTTCCACGCGAGTTTTCAATTGTTTATTTTCGTCATATGTGTTTTGCAAATCTTGAAGGTTTCCAATGAAGCTGGCAACATATTGGGCAGGCTTTGAAACAAGGGACTGAATCCAGCCAGCAGTGTCTTTTACAAACTGCTCTGGCCAGGAGGGCTGACTCCTCCCCCGTAAAGAAAACCCAATCAACGCCACGAGAATGATAATGCTGACAAGCAGCATAATCAGCCTTTTATTCCAGAAAAATTGTGGCATGATTTACACCTCTGTTATTATCGTGAGTCTTTCGCTTTATTTTTAAATAAGTGGATATGCTCTAATGCTTTTCCTGTTCCAATTGCGACACAATCAAGCGGACTTTCAGCAATTAAAACTGGCATTTTCGTTTCCTCGCTTATCACCTTGTCCAAATTGCGCAAAAGGGCGCCCCCGCCTGTCAAAACAATGCCCCGGTCCATGATATCTGCAGCCAATTCTGGTGGTGTATTTTCCAATGTGTTTTTAACTGCGTCGACAATCGCATATACCGTGTCTTTTAAGGCTCCGGCAATTTCTTCGGCTGTAATTTCGATCGTTTTCGGTAGTCCTGTCAAAAGATCACGTCCGCGGATTTCCATATTGTCAATCCCTTCAGGATCTCCTGCTGAACCGATTTCCATCTTAATTGTTTCAGCTGTACGATCACCAATCATCAAATTATAATTCTTGCGGATATAGGAAATAATGGCTTCATCCATCTCATCACCGGCAATTCGTATCGATTGGCTTGTGACAATTCCTCCAAGCGAAATGATCGCCACTTCGGTTGTACCCCCGCCAATGTCAACAACCATGCTACCGGTCGGTTCCCAAACAGGCAGGTTTGCGCCAATCGCAGCGGCAAACGGTTCTTCAATCGTAAAGGCATCACGCGCCCCAGCAGCCCTTGTTGCATCAATAACCGCTCTCTCCTCAACAGCTGTAATTCCAGATGGAACGCAAACCATTACATACGGTTTTCCTGAGAAAAAGCTTTTATTTTTCATTGCCTGTTTAATATAATATTTCATCATCGTTGCCGTGGTTTCATAGTCAGCGATGACGCCATCTTTCATTGGCCTTAGAGCGACGATGTTCCCCGGTGTCCGGCCGATCATGTTTTTTGCATCATTTCCGACTGCGACAATTTGCTTTGTATCTGTCTGCAAAGCAACAACGGAAGGCTCGCGGACAACGATGCCCTTTCCTTTTACAAAAACAAGTGTATTTGCTGTTCCCAAGTCCATTCCTAGATCTCTTGAACCAATTCCAAACATAGCTGTATCTCCCTTTCTGATACGAAATGCATTTAGGTAAGGTGAATTTTTTACTTATTTTTCAATGGGTTCCAATAAACTAGCAGGATTCAATAATGCAATGAATCCGAAAAAATCATAAACATTATTATATCGTAACGTCCATGAAAATCATAGTATCATACATACCCTTTTTCCTTAAGACTCACAAATTTATTTTCCCCAATAATCAAATGATCCAATAGATCAACGCCAATGATTTTTCCGCTTTCTGAAAGCCTTCGTGTCACTTCAATATCCTCTCGGCTTGGCGTAGGGTCACCGGAAGGGTGGTTATGCAGACAAATAATGGAAGCAGCTGAGCGTTTTAATGCCTCTCGATACACTTCGCGCGGATGCACAATCGAAGCATTTAGACTGCCGATAAAGACAGTGTGTTTGTGAAGAACTTGATTTTTCGTATTGAGGTATAGGCAGACAAAATGTTCTTGTGAAAGGAAGCGCATTTCATCCATGACATATTTGGCGCCATCTTCTGGAGAGCGAATGACATATCGGTCTGCAAACGTCAAACTTGTTACCCTTCTGCCGATTTCAATCGCGGCAAGAACCTGAATTGCCTTTGCCGAACCGATTCCTTTAATCGCGGTTATTTCTTCTAAGGTTGCGGACTTTAGTTGTCTCAGCCCTTCGAAATGGGAAAGAAGCCGATTGGATAATTGCAAAACCGATTCATCTTTTGTGCCAGTACGGAGTAAAATGGCAATCAATTCATGGTTCGATAAACTTTGCGGTCCCTGTTGAATAAAGCGTTCCCTTGGTCTTTCATCCTGGGGAAAATCACGAATCATTAACGTGTTGGTTGACAAAATTATTCCTCCCTTTGGCTCGGGAGTTGCGGGGATGCTATAGGGAAAATGGAAGCCTGTAACCCGCTCTTTTCAGTTCACGAATCGTCCTTGCAACAGGGAGTCCAACAACGGCAAAATAATCACCGTGTATTTTTTTGACAAGCATGCTGCCGAATTCCTGAATGCCATATGCCCCGGCTTTATCAAGCGGTTCACCCGTTTGCACATAGGCTTCAATTTCTTTGTCCGTCAACTCCCAAAACACAACTTCTGTTTTTTCATAGAAACGAGATGAAAAATGTGGAGACATTATCGAAACACCGGTAAAAACATCATGCTGCTTTCCTGATAGCTTTTTTAGCATTTCAAAAGCCTCCTGCTTGTCCTTTGGCTTACCTAATACATGATCTTGAGCAACTACAATTGTATCAGCGCCAATGACAAACGAAGAAGGATTTGCCTCAAAAACAGCCATCGCTTTTCGACCTGCCAGCTCCATAACAATTTCTTCCGGTGTGAGCGTAGAGTCAAAGCTTTCATCTACTTCACTGCTCATAACTTGGAAAGTTACTTGAAGGTTTTCTAGTAGTTGTTTGCGGCGCGGAGAAGAAGAGGCTAGTATGAGGTTCTGCATAAAATCACCATGCCTTTTGTTCAGAATCGGGAGATACATTTTTATCGTATCAAAAATAGCGAAAGTAAACAATTTCTATTTGTTAAAATTTGATAAAATTTGTCTAACTATGCAATTAAATTTTCTGTTTACAAAATAAATCCTGCTACGCTACCAAGTTATATATCATTCCCATTTCGAGGATCATATGCTTTCTTTGATTCCCATTCAGAATTTATGGATATAAATTCTGAGTAGCCAAAATAATCAAAAGAAGCTGTCGTGTATAATGACAGCTTCTCCATTTCCCGGAAAATAATCGAATTTCGTTAGATTTTGGCGAAAAAATTACAGTGAGTAATACAATTGAAGAAATGTTAGCAGGTCTTGTTGGGCTTTAACAATTGCTTGCTGATTTTTGGATTTTTGAAACTCCTTTAATTGTTCATTGGCTCCTGCTAAAGCTGTTGCTAAACTTTTTAACTGCTTGTTTTTTACCTGCTTTTCATCTATGGAAATTGATGCAAGATCTTTTTGCAAATTGGCGGGCACATCAGCCGAGGCCATTGCATTCGCTGCAGCTTTTGATATTGTTAAAAAATACGCTGGCATTGCTTCACTGAATATTTTTTCAGCTTGGCTTACATTCGTTAGTTTTTTTTCGGGAACAGCCAATGCCTTTGAGTATGGTTCATTTACCCCTTTTCCTTTATAAACATTTTCCATCCCTTTTGCCGCTTCCAGTGAATTTGCAATTCCGAGGAACAAAAAGTTCTGGCCGTTGATCTCAACAACTTTGGCTGGCAAACCTTTTTGCACAGCTAATTTCGAGATGTCCTCAGCTGATTTCTTTAAAGTGTAGACGCCTTCTTGTACAACATACGTCGTAAAAGCTTTCAGCACAGCAGATTCCGAACTGCTGCTTGGTGAAGCTGCTGCCTGATTACCTGCTGCAGGGGGTTCAACGACTGCCGGTTTGCTTGGATTCATCACAACCAGCTTGAGCATAAGCATCCCAAAACTTGTCCCGATGAGGACGGCAAATATGGTTGAAAAAAGAATAGTCTTGATCGGTCTTTTTTGCATATGATCCTTTTTATATGCGGCAGAAAGTTTTTGCGTTTTTACTCCAGCGTTGTTCACCTTTTTATAAGTAGCTATTTCCGGTATCCCTGTTTCTGCTTCCGGAAAAATCCAGTCAAAGCTTTCTTCAGCCGCTTCCTTTGAAGCCGCTACTTCTTGATGGGCTTCCGGTTTTGCGTGAAGATCGGCTGTTGATTTTGCAGGCTCTGTTTCCATTTGACTTCCTTTTTCTGCTTGTTCGTCGATAAATGGCTGATTTTTGCCATTAATTTTTATCGTAATCGTTTTGCCGCTTTCCAGCTTGTCCATTTGCAGTCGCTCCTTTCCACCTGACGGCTGATCTGTTCTATCCTATCATAGTTGCCAAAAAAAATAACAAGACTTTTGTCGTCTTGTTATCGAATGATTTCGTCAAATTTCCCCTTTTCTATCGATTCACGATAGTGGGAAATTGGTTTAATGGATCATTTTTCCCCGCTGGCTCCGGGGTATCGATCTTTGGAAGATCCTTTTCCAAGTCTGGTAAATTTGCCATATAAAATGCGGAAACCGTAAGAGTAGACGTAAATGGTCTGCTTTCTCGTGTTATGGCAGTCGTTTCATTCGGACCGGCATACTGAATCGCTTCAACCACAACCAAGCGCTTTAATCCTTCAAGATTTTCAATGAATTTTTCAAAGTCTTGATAGCTTGGTGATTGGACAGTCAATTGAACGGTTAATTTTTCTAAACCATTTGGTATTGCAACCGTTGCTGGCTGTTTGCCAGTGGTTGCGCTTTGCTGGGATGAACCGCTTGTCCCTGGGTTGCTGTTTTGCGGCGGCTGGATCATCCCTGCTAGGGGATTTGACTGGTTTGTCATGGAAGCAGCTTGTTTATCATTTGTAAAATTCATCGACTTAATCTCGCTATTTGATTGGGTTTCAACTTTTTGTAATGCTAACATAAACTGTGCTTGAAGCGGTTTTACCGGCAGCTTCAACTGAAGGGCGTGAGTGTCTGCTATTTCATCCTTTGGTTGTCCGGTCTTTTTTTGCGCCGTAACTACGGCAAGCCTTTGTTCGGTTTGCAGTGTCTTTTGTTTTGCCATTAATTCTGCTTTTGCAGGTTGTAAAAATACGAATTGCAAAAATAACACAAATGAGATCAAGAGCAGCATCGCGATTAACAGAACCAGCTTTTGCTGTTTCGAAAAATAAATGTTCATGGTCCTGCTGCCCCTTCCGCTTGATTGTTGTTATTTTCGATTTTCTTTATTTCCTCCCGATTCAGCTTAATTGTAAACTGAGCCAGGGAACGGGGGATTCCCTGAGTATTTGAACTGCTGGGATCAACTGGCGCCAGGCCATTTACTGCACCTGCAACATCCTTTATTCCCGCAGAATTATTTCCGTTCGTTAGATTACCACTGCTTGTTTGAACTTGACTGTTTGTCCCTAATCCTGGCATAGTTGCCGAAGAATTGGAGGTTGCCGATCCATCTGTTGAAGCCGGATTGCTGCTAATGGTACCAATACTTGCTTCGGCCACCATTTTTGATTGGTTGAGACGGTTTAAATAATAAGCAGCATCGTTTGCAGTATCAAACTGCACCGACAACTTTACAGTATCGGATTCCGTTTCTGATTGATAGGAAAGGATAAAACCACGCTCTGGCAATAGGGAGGTTAGCTCATCCAGAACAGGCACCGTTTCCATTTTTGATGACTCCACCCAATCGATCGATTTTTTTAAACGATTCACAGAATTTGGCGTTTTGTTCTGACTTGATTGGATCGTCTTGGTTTCGATTACTTTATCTAGCAGTGCGAGTTGTTTATTGGTTTTTTCCAATTGCTGATTGGTTGAATGGATTTGCCAAAAATATATGGCTGCTATCGATAAAAATACGACGGCGAAAATCAGCATCGCCGCAAAAAAGCCAAATTTTCTTGGCTCCTTTTTCGGCAGCAGATTGATTTCTACGAGCATCATTTCACCTCTTTAAGCGCCAGGCCTAATGCAAGAAAATGCCCTGGAGGAATAGAAGCTGTTTTTATCCTTGCGTTGCCTTTAAGTGTAAGAATTTCCACGGGAACAGTAGAATTTTCTTTTAATTCTCGAAAAATAAACGGAAGCATTGGGTGATCCCCATTTAAAAGGATCAACGTGATTTCTTTTTTTCCATTGTTTAAGGAATACTTATAAAAATCCATCAGTTTGTTCATTTCTTTTTGTATATCTTCGATCTGGAGCAACATCTCGTTTTCATTTCCATTATAAACGTATTCATTTGCAGTCTCGCCCCGCCGAATTTCCCACTTATTGCTTTCAAATGGGAGAGGGAACTGGCGCATGACATATGGTACAGTTCCTTCAAAAATAGCAATGGTTACACTTGTTATGTCAAATTGAACCGTAAAGAGAATCTCTTTTTCGCTTGTATCGCCCAGATAATCATACAATCGGTATAAGGAAAGCGGAGAAATATCTGCTGCGACTGGATTCAGCTTTAATGTTGCAAACAAATTTGCGTACTCAAGAACATTTTTCTCAGGTGCGGCAAACAGCAGTATTTCCTTTGTTTTTTCAGTCGTTTTTAATGGGAAGTAATCAAATACCGGATCTTCAAACGGCAAATGAATACTTGACCCCATTTCTAAGTACAAATAGCCCTGCATTTCATCATCTTGAATGTCTTTAGGAACGGAGATTTTTCGAATAATAACAAGGGAGTCCGGAACGAGAAAACGGAGATCCCGCTTATGAATCTTCCAATCTTCAATGCATTCTTCAAGAATATTGGATAATGTTTCATAATCGGCAATCTTTCCACCGCTGATAATCCCTGGCGGCAGATCATGCTCACGCCATTTGTGAATGGTAAGAGGATGGGAGCGCAAAAGTTCGACGAAGCGAATGGAGTGGTCGTTGATGACCAGATTTGCATGACGATTTTTTGCTGTAATGAGAGTGAAAGCCATTTCGAAAACTCCTTATGAAAAGCCATGTTCTAGGAAGTGAAAATACAAAGCAATAAGCGTTGAACCCCAAAAATAGGCAGATATGGTTCCGGCCACAATAAAGGGACCGAACGGAATCGGCTGCCGTCTTTTTACTATTTTTAACAGCAATGCGGCAATTCCAAAGATTGCGCCATATAAGGCTGATAGAAAAAAAGACAATACTACGAGTTTTACGCCGAGCACAAACCCGATCACAGCAAACAGCTTAATATCGCCGCCGCCCATGCCACCTTTGCTGATGAGTGCAATGGCAAGCAGCAGCAAAAAGCCGGTTGCAGCACCAAACAGGCTGTCCCTCCATGGCGTAAGTGGAATAACTATTCGTTCCAACAAAAAAATTCCGGAAAAAATCAACAAAATTTTATCAGGGATCAGCATATAGCGAAGATCGGAAACAAATATAATCATTAGCAGGGAGATTAACGTCCAAGCCACAATCAGTTCCTGGGACCAGCCTACAAAAACCGGTGCGACTGCGAACAAAACTCCTGTCAGTAATTCCACAATTGGGTAAAGGGGAGAAATGCGCGCTTTGCAGCCGCGGCACTTTCCCCCTTGAAGCAAAAACGAGATAACTGGTATCAGCTCATACACTTTTAGCTGGCGGCCACAAAATGGACAAGCCGACCGTGGCGCAACAATCGACTGCTTTACCGGCACCCTCAGACCAACAACATTAAAAAAGGAGCCGAAGATGAGACCGTATAAGAATAGTAAAAATTGAATCATTTTTTACTATAATCAACTAAATCCTGTTCGGTTGCTTCTGATGCACCACTTTTTGCAGCCAATGCAACCGATTCATGACTTGATAAAGAATAAGAAATCTTTCCAGTATTAGCATCCTTTGTTAAATTTACAACATAACTATTATCTTTTACATGATCCAAATACGAACCCAGTGTGTTATTATCTAAAGTGGCTTTTCCATCTTTGTCAAAAGTAATACTATCCCCATTATTTGCAACATACAATTTGGCTGCTTCAATTATTTGAAGACCTTCTGCTACTTTCGCTTTATCTTTAGAGTTGGAAATCACATTTCCAATATTCGGCACTGCGATGGCCGAGATAATTCCCAAAATCACAATAACAGCCAGTAATTCGACTAGTGTTAATCCGCGCTGATCTTTGAGTTTCTTTTTTACTAGTTTAATCATTGTTCTTCTCTCCTTTTTTAGTTCGGTTGAACTATTCGTTTTCTACTCTTCTATTATAATGGTATTATTTTAATATGAAATAATTTTTTTGTACTTTTTGTAAACATTTGTCGAAGTTTTAATTTCCACCATTTAGTACTTTTGCTGGATTTGATTAAACAGATCAAACATCGGCACGATAATTGCCGTTACGATCGTTCCGACAAGCGCTGCCAACAAAACAATCATCAGCGGTTCAATAAGCGACTTTAGCCGGTCTGTACTTGCTTCTACTTCCTTCTCATAAAAATCAGCCACTTTACTCAGCATGGAATCAAGTGCACCTGTTTCTTCGCCGATGGCAATCATTTGCGTTACGAGCGGCGGAAAGGCCCAGTGTGCTTTCATTGGAATCGCCATCGACTTTCCTTTTTCAAGCGAATCTCGCGACTCACGGACCACCTTTGCCAATACCTCATTTTCAACAACCCTCTCGACAATCGCCATCGCCTGCAAAATTGGAACCGAGCTGGAAAACAACGAACTGAGTGTCCGCATCATCCTAGCGATCGCGGCTTTTTGCAGCATTTTCCCGAAAACGGGAATCCTAAGGGCAAAGTAATCCAAATAATACTTTGACTTCCGCTTGCTTCGCAAAAAAACAAACAAAACCGCTAGCCCAATTAAAGCAACGACAACAAACCACCAGAACTTTTGCATAAAACTGCTTGCGCCAAGGACAAATCTTGTAATGGCCGGAAGCGTGCTGCCCATATCGGCAAACATCTGGACAAACGTCGGAACAACCGCCACAAGCAGGAAAAGAACAACTGCGATCGCAATACAGCCCACTACCAATGGATACATAAGTGCTGAGACAATCTTTTGCCTCGTAAAATGCTGCTTCTCAAAATGATCGGCAAGCCGCTCCAGCGTTTCATCCATATTTCCTCCTGCCTCACCTGCTTTTACCATATTAATAAACATGGAGGTGAAGATTTTCGGAAACTTTGCTGCTGCCTCTGATAATGGATTTCCTTCACGCAAGTCCTGTTCAATTGTAAGCAAGGATCGCTTCAGATGCCTGCTCTCGGTTTGAGAGGCAAGAATTTTCGTAGCATCAACAACCGTAACGCCCGCTTTTATTAATGTGGAAAACTGTCTTAAATAGATCACAAAATGCTGAAGCTTGACAGGACTGCCAAGCGTAATATCCTTCGTTAACCAGGTTTCCGGAACTTCGTGAACTTCAATAATCCGAATGCCCTCTTCTTTTAACTTCAGCATTGCCTCACGCTTGGATGCTGCATTAACCGTACCTTGCCGCTTTCCACGCGTATCGCGTCCCAAATATTTGAATCTAGCCATCTTAATTATACTTCTCCTGCAAATAAGGAAGCGCGATTTCTTTTTGAATGTGGCCATGCTCAATCAGCTCTTTGATGCTTGCCTCAAGCGTGTGCATTCCTTTAGAACGGGAAGCTTGCATGATGCTGACAATTTGATGAATTTTTTCATTCCGGATGAGATTCGCAATCGCAGAGTTGTTGATCATAATTTCAGTCGCCGCTTTTCTCCCATTTCGATCGATGGTGGGAAATAAGCGCTGCGAAACAATGCCAACTAAAACCGATGCAAGCTGAATGCGTATTTGCGGCTGCTGTGCCGGTGAAAATACATCAATAATGCGGTTGATTGTTGCCGGTGCGCTCGATGTATGCAGCGTCCCCAATACAAGGTGCCCTGTTTCTGCTGCGGTAATCGCTGTTTGAATCGTTTCTAAATCCCGCATCTCGCCAACAAGAATCACATCGGGATCCTGGCGGAGCGCCGCGCGCAACCCATTGGCAAAGTTCCTTGTATCAAAGCCGACCTCACGCTGATCGATAATGCAGCTGCCATGCTTATGAAGGTATTCAATCGGATCTTCAAGCGTTATCACATGATTATGCATATGCTGGTTCATATAATGAATCATTGCCGCTAGGGTTGTTGATTTGCCGCTTCCCGTTGGTCCGGTAACCAAAATCAAGCCGTGCGGTTTTTCAATCATTTTTTTCAAGATATCAGGCAATTCAAGTTCTTCCAGTGTTGGAATCTTTGAAGGAACAATCCGGATTGCCATAGACACACATGTCCGCTGGTGGTACGTATTTACGCGAAAGCGCGAAACCCCGGGAATTCCATATGAAAAATCAAGCTCGCCTTTTTCTTTGAACAACTCCCACATCTGTAAGGGAACGATTTCTTTTGCCATTCCCTCTGTATCGGCTGGCGTCAACGGTTCTTTTCCATAGCGTCTCAATTCGCCATTGATACGCATAACGGGAGGAACACCAACCGTTAAGTGAATATCCGATGCCTTTAATTCAAAAGCAGCCCGCAGTAAATAATCAATTTTTTCCTTCATTTTTCGGCACTCCTACTCTAACATGGCTACACGCAATACTTCTTCGGTCGTCGTCAGCCCTTGTTTGACCTTTAACAATCCATCATCCAATAAAAAAATGGTTTTATTTTTTATCGCCAGCTCTCTCATCTTCTGAAAACTCTCGCCATTCATGATCACCCGGCGCATGTCTTCATTTAAAACAAGCACTTCATGAAGAGCAATTCTCCCTTTGTAACCGGTCATATTGCAGGAAGAGCAGCCCTTTCCGCGAACAACTTGATCAAGCTTAATTCCGCGCTTTGAAAAAATCTCCACTTCCCGCTTTGATGGTTCATGAACTCCAGCACAGTCGCGGCAGATTTTACGAACAAGCCGCTGGGCAACGACCCCGCTTAAAGAGGCGGCTAGAAGAAACGGCTCGACTCCCATATCAAGAAGTCTAGTGATTGTCCCTAACGAATCATTTGTATGCAAAGTGCTAAGCACAAGATGTCCGGTTAAAGATGCGCGAATCGCCACTTCAACCGTTTCCTTATCGCGGATTTCACCGACCATAATAATATTTGGATCCTGCCGGAGAATGGAACGGAGACCGGCAGCAAAAGTCATTCCCACCTGCTGATTGACTTGAATTTGGTTGATTCCTTCAATCTGGTATTCTACCGGATCTTCAATTGTAATCATGTTGACTTCTTCACTGTTAAGTTTATTTAACGCGGCATATAGGGTGGATGACTTCCCCGATCCAGTAGGTCCTGTGATTAAAACCATTCCAGTCGGTTTTGTAATCAACTCTGTGAATCGTTTAAAATTAAGCGAGTTAAATCCCAATTTGGTTATATCATTTAAAGTGGTCCCCATGTCGAGAAGCCGCATCACGATTTTTTCACCATAGATCGTTGGCATGGTTGATACCCTTAAATCAATCGGATGAAAGTCTAAATTGATTTTGATCCGTCCGTCTTGTGGAATCCGGTGTTCCGTGATGTCCAAGTTGGCCATTATTTTAATCCGGGCAATCAGCATACTTTGCATATGACGCGGCAAAACCCGCTCATTTCGGAGAATGCCGTCCACACGGTAGCGCACGGCAATCTTCGTCTCCTGTGGATCAATATGAATATCACTTGCCCTCTGAACAACAGCATTGCTCATGATTTGATTGACAAGCCTGACAATGGGCGAATCCTGATCGGAAACGTCTTCAACTTCAGTTATTTCCGGCTGGCCCAGTTCGCCAAGCAATTCTTCAAACCCTTCATTTACATCGTAATATTTAGAAATGGATCGCAATATATCATCTTTTGTTGCAATCGCCGCTTCAATTTGAAAACCAGTTGCCAGCCGCAGATCGTCAATGACGAAAAAATCCATTGGATCAGCCATTGCCACAAACAAGCGGTTACCGTCTTTTTTTAACGGAATAATTAAGTTTCGCCTTGCTTCTTCTTTTGGGATGAGCGAAAAAAGCGTTGAATCGAATGGGTAGCGATACAAACTGACATGAGGGATCCCAAGTTGAAACTCCAGAACCTCAATCAATTGCTGCTCAGTAATATACCCCCGCATCAACAAAGCATCGCCGAGCCGCTGTTCAGCAGGCTTTTCTTTTAAAGTAGTCTGAAGTTGTTCCTCTGTAATTAGACCGGCTTCTACCAGGAGATCACCTAGTCGCTTGCGAGTCTGGTTCATCGTTCCACCTCCTTACTTGTAAAAATTATTTTGGCAGTTCAGCCGGTTTTCCGAAAAGATTGCTTGCGTTTGCGTTTGATGAGGAGGCTTGACCGGCAGAATCGGTCTGCAAACTATTCCCTGCCGCACTCGATTGATCTGCTCCCGGCTGCAGCTTTTGACTTTCTGCTGGATTAGCAGGCTGGGCAACTGTTGGGTCGGCTGTCTGTGAGGACAACGGGGCTGCCGGAGCTATTAGCGGATGAATTTCAACACGGTAAACAGGCGCGTAATAATCTTCTGCCACTAGTTCTGATTTGATTTGTTCTTGATTTCGGAACGTATCTTTATACACCTTGACCATTCGGCCATTTTCACCAGCAACGGTAATTTTTTTCTTTCCTTGCTCTATGAGTGAACTGTATTGAATGATTGTTTTCGGCTTATACGTTTGCACTTCGCTTGTGCGGATCTTGAATTGTGCAGACAGTGGCGCACCGATTAGCACCGTTTTTAAGATGCCTTGATTGAATTGAAATTCCAATGTATATGAAGTGCTGTTTGGATTGTAAAATGACAAATCAAGGTTTTGGTCTGTACTTACTTTCGTTTCGTAGCCAATTTTCGCAAATCGGGGCAGATGGCTGCTAATCGTACGCTCTTCAACCGTAAAATTGGTTGGCAAAATGGTTTGATACAGTAATGATCCGATCATGCTGAGTGCTTCGCTGCTGACGTCGTGTTCCAACTTCCTACTTTTTAAAAAGCCTAAAAACGAAAACGTTGATTCCGCTGGAAGTTCAATTTTCAAATTATTTCCAAGCAAATCGTGTGCATCATTCGGAAGCTGAGCACTGCTGATCGACGCCTGGCTAATCACGACTGGCAGCGCCTTTTTTGCTGGGGCAGCTGTTGAAACCACCGTATTCTTCTGCTTCATTTGGGAAGCAGACCGGACAGTAGCTGTTGATTTTTTAAAATCTCCATACAGTTTAGAGCCAAAATAGGCGGAACTAAAGATAATCGCCGTACTGCCAGAAATGGCGAAAAATAATTTAAGCAATTGAATGTTTTTTTTCATCCTACTTGCCTCCGCTGCTGTCAACAGTCACCAATGGAATTTCACTTTCTTGTTCTAAGGCCGTGCTTGACTGCTCCATGTCTACAGAATCAATTCCATTTTCCACCCTCGCTGCCAGCAATTCTTCAATATCAGACAAGTAGTCTGTTTCGAGTTCGGACATTTTGAATGTTTCTTCCTCCCCAGCATCTTGATTTCGGCTTAACATACGGACAAGATCTTCCTCGATATCAGGCACAACCGATGCAGGCTCCATGAATCCAGGAGATATGTTTGCCAAAACCGGAGGCTGTTCAGGGACGTTTAGCTCTTTATTTTCAGCAGCAAGCGAATCTTGATCTGCCACATAAAAATCGGGAACAGTAAACTGGCTGCTTTTTTTGTATATGAATCGATGCCAGCGGCTGTCGAGTAGAGATGCTGTCAAAAAAGCAAGCAGGAGCAGGAGAACAAAAGTAAACCAAAGCGGGAAAGAAACTGCTGCAGCAAGCCCTGCCATTGCCAAAAGCAAGGAGGAAAACGTTGCGATGGCTTTACCTGATTTACTCAAGCCAAGGGGCAGGACAGTTACCATCACGCCGACCAAAAGAATCGAACTAAAGACCCAGACAGCAAGCACCATTTTCTTCCTCCTTTTCCGACATCCTTCTGCAAAAATAATGAAAAGATGATTCATTTAGCCTAAAAAAAACAAACTTCTTCTCTTTGATATTGTATAATAATTTTAGCTAGTTTAAAAGAATATCCAAAATTATTCAGCCAAATAAGTGTGGTGGAAAAATGAGAAAATACAAAATGAGTGGAAGCCAAAGCGGCTTCTCGATGATTGAGGTTTTAGTGTCTATTTTACTGATTTCGATTCTTTTCACCATTATTGGCGCCTACTTCGTTAACAGCTACCAGCAATCGAATGGTATTTCCAAACAATACTCTGCCATTCAGCTGGCAGAGAGCCTATTAAACAGCTATAAAAAAATGAGCTTCCCGGATCTCGCTCAAAGGGTTGGAACAAGCGAAAAAATTGATATACAGAGCCAGTTGCAAATGGATCCTTCCTTTGATTACGGCTCTTATTCAGCACAAGTCGAGTTTCAAAAACACCCAGAACCGCAGCTGCAAAACCGGCTGATTGTCATTAAAGTGACGGTCTTTTCGGAAGTAAATGGGATAAAAAAACAAACTTCATTAGAAGGGTATAAACGAAATGAGGAAAATTGATCAAAAGGGGTTCACTTTAGTAGAACTATTGGCCGTGATTGCCCTTTCTTCTATTATTCTTGCTGTTGGATACTCGATCCTGTTTTCTATGATGAAATCCGCTGAACAATCAACCTTGCAAACAAAGCTGCGCAATGAGTCCATCTTGATTACCCAACAGTTTGATCAGGCGATGCTGAATATTGACTTGATTGAAAGAACCGGAACACCAAATGCAGACGGAACGTTTCAATCCTTTCAAGGCATTGATCAGCGAATCAATGAGGAACAGCCGGATCAGGTCGAAACGCTTGTTGTCCCGTTTGAAATTACGGCAGATGGCAAATTATTGATTAACCATCGGCAAATGAACGCGGATGGTTACTCCCTTGCAAAGACAATGTTTAAGCAAGTAAACGGAAATTTGCAAGTTTACTATGTCATCGAAGAACTCAAAACCCATAAACAATTTACTTTTTTTAAGCTTTATAACTTACAAGGCGAGTGATTGCAATGCTGAAATACATGAAGCAAAATAGCGGGTATACATTGCTCACCGTTCTCGTGATTTTTACGGTGGTCAGCATAATCGGTTTAACGCTGGCGGGATTGACCGCAAACTCACTAAAATTCGTGAGCACAAGCAAAACATCTATAGAAGAAAAGGCATCCGCCGAAATGGCGATTGATGAAGCAATGGCGCAAATCGATAATCTCATCGCCGCAGTTAATTCAGCTATAAGCAGCAACCAATTGCCGCCTGAATCGATACAAGCGCAGGTGCAGGCCTCCCTTAACCAAGTCAAAAGCCTTGGAGCCCATCCGTTTACATTGACGCATGCACCCAAGAATACAGCAAACGGAGTATATGTTGAACATGTCACGATAAAAGCTCCGATTGGAAAATCCGGAAAATCGATTACGAAAACATTGGATTTATCAACTGTCTCGGAGGTTTTTCATTATGGTGTTGTCACACCTGGAGATTTGGTTCTTTATGGTACACCGTATATTGAAGGGAATGTTTTAGTCGGAGGCAATCTCAACACATTCAATTTTTTTGGTTTCCCCTCTGTTAAAGGAAATTTAACGGTAAAAGGAAAGTATTATACCGGTTTTCTTGGGTTAACTGAATATTTCCCAGATGAAAATAACTTAAAAAAATATTTTGCAATCCCGCCTGTCGTGCAGCAATGGCAAGACACTGTAATTCCATCAATTGATGTACTCCATGCCATTCAAACCAAAAGCACACCTATAAAAACGTCGATGACCATTTCGAAATTAAAGGACGTAAGCCGCTACCCGAACGAGGCAGGTTATTTTATTGATTCAAATCTAAAGGTCAAAAAAAATGAATCGTACACGATTAACGGAAATCTTGTTGTGGCAGGGAATTTGCAAATGGAAGAAGGAAGCACGTTAACGATCAATGGCTCCCTAATGGTTTATGGCACCGCTGATTTATCGGGGACATTGACATTTTCTGAAAACAACTATTTATATGTAAAAAATTACGCAACCCTATCCAATCTGACCCTAAAAGGACCCATTTATGCGGATGATTTTGTCGAGATTAAGGACAGCATCAATAGCAATGGAACAATTTATATACGTAAAGGTGCACAACTTTCTGATTTTCGAGCCGATACCGAGCGTCAAACAGTGATCGTCGCCTCCGACGGTCCGATTACTTTATTTTTTTCCAACAGTGATCGCGAAAATCCTAAAGTAATGAATGCTTTTTTCTATACAAATTCTTCGCTAAATATGTTAGGGTTTCTTTCAAATGTAAAAATCGTTGGGGGTATATATGGCAACCCGATTAATTTGGCTGCCTTGAATGATACAAACTCAAGACTTTCCATTGTGTACAATCAAGACATGCTCAAAAATTTACCTTTAGGAATCCCCACAGCGGCTAAAATCACCAAAAAAGAATTAAATACCATTTACGGTAAATAGTTTTGCAAAAGGAGAGGGATAAAAAACCTCTCCTTTTTAGTGTAAGTAATGATTCTATTTTTGCAATAGGTCGCGCAGGAATGGTTTTACAATGGAAATGAAATAAAGCGAACCGGTGATGACCAAAACATCATTGTTCCCGATTTTCCCGATTTGTTGCACAACAGCCGATTGCCAATCTTCATTTGCTGCCTTATTTGGAGAGCAGCTTAAGTCATATAATTCGGCAGCTGTTGAAGCTCTAGGGAACTCAAATGAAACAAATACAATTTCTTCGGCTACTTGATCGAGACTGGCAATCATTTGATCAAGCTTTTTATCCTTTAACGCTGTAAAGATAAGATGGATCTTTCGATTTTGAAAGCGGCTTGTTAACACTTCAACAAGTGCCTTGATTCCTTCATCATTGTGAGCACCATCCACAATAACAAGCGGGTTGGTTGAAACAACCTCAAACCTTCCTGGCCAATACGCTGTTTTTAAACCGGTTCTCATTTCCGCCTCAACGAGCGGAAAAGAAGCAAAACGGCTTAAATAGTCCGCTGCCATAACAGCAAGGGAGGCGTTCTCAGTTTGATGGGAACCCATCATACCGATTTCTAAATCACCCCAAATTCTAACAGATGTCTCCAGCGAAAATTTTTCCCCGTGTTCAAGTGCTGAATGGGAACAAATTGAAAAATCCCGATTCAAAAGGGAAAGCGGTGCAGTCATCTCCCTTGCTTTTTCCGTAATAACGTTAATCGCATCGGGCTGCTGTACTGCCGAAAACACCGGGGTTCCTTTTTTAATAATTCCCGCTTTTTCGAAAGCAATTTCCGAATAGGAATTTCCGAGAATTGCCGTGTGATCAAGCCCAATATTTGTAATAATTGAAAGCAGCGGCTTGATCACATTGGTTGAATCCAATCTGCCACCAAGGCCGACTTCATATATAACAATATCTACGGGATGAACATTGGCAAAATAGTATAAGGACATGGCCGTGATCACTTCAAACTCTGTCGGCCCGCCAAGCTCCGTTTTTTCCAGTTCATCCGCAAGTGGAAGAATGACATTTGTTAACTTAACGATCTCTTCGTCACTGATCGGTTTCCCATTCAAACTAATCCGTTCATTGAACTGTTCAATATATGGGGAAGTAAAGGTGCCGACGGTGTATCCTCCAGCCTGAAGAATTGATCGTAAAAAGGTGACCGTTGAGCCCTTGCCATTCGTCCCGCCAATATGAACGGTCTTAAGCGATTTTTCCGAATTTCCCAGCTTCTCCATCATCCATTCCATTCGCTTCAAACCCGGCTTTATGCCAAGTTTTAATCTGGCGTGGATCCAATCCAACGCTTCTTGATAGGTCGTTACCATATTCGCATCTCCCAACAGTAACAAGGTAAAGACGAACCCATTTCTGGATTCGCCTGCTTGTTCATTATCCCTTTAATTCGTTGATTCTTGCTTCTACAATTGATCGCTTTTCTAGATAATCTTTTTCCTTTGCCCGTTCTTCGGCAATAACCGTTTCCGGTGCTTTTTTCATAAAGCCTTCATTGCCCAGTTTCTTTTGTACTCGTTCTACTTCTTTATTCAATTTTTCCATTTCTTTTTCAAGCCGGGCAATTTCTTCTTCAATATTGATCAGCCCTGCAAGCGGCAGGATAATTTCCAGTCCTGTGACAACGGCAGTCATTGCTTTTTCAGGTGTTTCGATATCCGTACCGAGCACAAGTTCTTCCGGGTTGCAGAACCGCTCAATATAGGCACGATTTTTCTCAATAATCGCCAGCGTCTCTTCGTCTTTTGCCTTTACAAGCATTTTGATCTTCTTGCTCATGGGTGTGTTTACTTCAGCCCGTATATTGCGGACAGCGCGAATCACTTCCATTAAAAGCTTCATTTCAACAGCAGCCTGCTCATCATTCCATGTACCCTTTGCTGCTGGCCATTTTGCCTTTGTAATTGATTCACCTTCATGCGGAAGGTTTTGCCAAATTTCTTCGGTAATAAACGGCATAAACGGATGCAGCAAGCGCATCGTGTTGTCTAACACATAGGCAAGAATGGAGCGGGTCGTGACTTTCGCGTTCTCATCTTCCCCATATAAAGGCAGCTTCGCCATTTCAATATACCAATCACAGAAATCATCCCAGATAAAATTGTAAAGAGCGCGGCCAACCTCGCCAAATTCGTATTTTTCCGATAACCTTGTGACCGTTTCAATGGTTTCATTCAACCGGGTTAAAATCCATTTATCTGCAACCGATTTTTCGCCTGTCAAATCGATATCTTCAAATTTAAGGTCCGCCATATTCATTAAAGCAAAACGAGAAGCATTCCAAATTTTATTGGCAAAATTCCAGGTTGCTTCAACCTTCTCGGTGCTAAAGCGCAAGTCCTGACCCGGAGAGCTTCCGGTGGATAGGAAATAACGCAGTGCATCGGCTCCATACTGATCAATGACATCCATTGGATCAACACCGTTGCCAAGTGATTTACTCATTTTCCGCCCTTGAGCATCGCGGACAAGTCCGTGAATCAGGACATCTTTAAACGGTCGGCTATCAGTAAATTCAAGGCTTTGGAAAATCATTCTTGATACCCAGAAAAAGATGATGTCATAACCGGTTACAAGGGCATCGGTTGGGAAATAACGTTTGAAATCAGCCGCATCTTTATTAGGCCAGCCTAGGGTAGAGAACGGCCATAGCGCAGAGCTGAACCATGTATCAAGCACATCCTGATCCTGTTCCCAGTTTTCGATATCAGTTGGCGGCTTGTGATCAACATAAACCTCACCTGTTTCTTTATGGTACCAGGCAGGAATGCGATGTCCCCACCAAAGTTGCCGGGAAATACACCAATCGCGGATGTTTTCCATCCAATGCAAATATGTTTTTTCAAAACGGTCTGGGACAAAGTTGACTTTTTCCGCTTCTGGTTGCTTTTGCAGCTCGATTGCTTGTTCGGCGAGCGGCTTCATTTTGACAAACCATTGCGTGGACAAATACGGCTCAACAACCGCACCGCTCCGTTCTGAATGACCAACAGAGTGCAGATGGTCCTCAATTTTGAACAGAACGCCCTGCTCCTGTAAGTCTTTCACAATTTGTTTGCGGCATTCAAAACGGTCAAGTCCTTGGTACTTGCCGGCCTTTTCATTCATCGTCCCATCTTCATTCATGACGAGGATCCGTTCAAGATTGTGGCGGTTGCCGATTTCAAAGTCATTCGGATCATGGGCAGGGGTTATTTTAACGGCGCCTGATCCAAATTCCATATCAACATAATCGTCGCCAACAATGGGAATCTCGCGTCCGACAATTGGGAGGATAACCGTTTTGCCAATTAGATGCTTGTAGCGTTCATCATCCGGGTGAACGGCGACAGCGGTATCGCCAAGCATGGTTTCCGGACGGGTTGTTGCAATCTCAATCGTGCCGGATCCG
This sequence comes from Neobacillus sp. SM06, assembly GCF_050496765.1. NCBI lineage: Bacteria > Bacillati > Bacillota > Bacilli > Caryophanales > Bacillaceae > Neobacillus > Neobacillus sp. SM06. The sequence continues at coordinate 125,299 of NZ_JBNWEO010000018.1, read as the reverse complement.
TCTGCAAGTGGGTATCGCATATGGTAAAACGCTCCCTGGACATCCTCATAAATAACTTCAATATCGGATAAGGCCGTTTTGGTTGATGGATCCCAGTTGATAATATATTCACCGCGGTAAATAAGCCCTTTTTTGTATAAGGAAACGAAGACTTCCCTGACTGCGGCGGAGAGCCCTTCGTCAAGGGTAAAACGCTCCCGGCTGTAATCCAGGCCAAGGCCAAGCTTTGCCCATTGCTTGCGAATATGGTCAGCATACTCTTCTTTCCACTTCCAAGTTTCTTTGATAAATTTTTCCCTGCCCAGATCATAACGGCTTTTACCTTCTTCGCGAAGCTTTTGCTCCACCTTCGCCTGGGTTGCAATTCCGGCGTGATCCATTCCAGGAAGCCAAAGAACATCATAGCCCTGCATGCGTTTCATTCTTGTAATAATATCTTGCAGGGTCGTGTCCCAAGCATGACCCAAATGCAGTTTCCCGGTAACGTTCGGTGGCGGAATGACAACGGTGTACGGTTGTTTCGCTGCTTCGCCTTTCGCTTCGAAAAACTTGCCATTCACCCACCAATCATAGCGCCCTTTTTCAATTGATTGCGGATCATATTTGGTCGGCATTGAAAGATCATTTGTATCCATTTAATATCCTCCTTCACTTTCTGAACATGAAAAAACCCCATCGCCGTAAAAGGACGAATGGAGTTTGCTTCGCGGTACCACCTTTTTTCCAATCAAAAAAACGATTGGCTCTTCCAAGAATAACGGACATCTTCCGTCTTTCACTACTCGAAACTTGGTCCTTTCGCAAAAGAAGCTCAAGGGCGACATTCCAATGGCCTGCTTAGGAAACCTTCCAGAAACTGGATTCCCTCTCTTGAAGCAGGGGGACATTGTACTCTTCCCTGTCTTTGCTTATGTATGAATTTATATCAATATACTACCGAAAAAAGGGGAGTGTCGTCAATCATGATAACCAATTTTTTATATTTTATACGAAGATCCACAAAAAAGCGATTCAAATAAAAGCATGCAGTTTGTTCGTTGCCGATGGCTTGATAATTTTAGGGATTACACACAGGGGATTGAATATACATAGACTAATAACGTGTAAGAAGGGAAGGAGTGTTTTGATGAAAAAACGATTTAATCGCTATGTCCTGCCTCCATGGATGCAAAAGGTAAAACGTGTTTGTGGACAATTTATTATTCCGTTCACCATTTTTCAAGGGATCCGCACGCTTTTGTTGCCAACAACCTTTGATATTTTACTGTTAATCTTTTTTATTTTAGTTGCCCTGGCCCTTTATTTTGAAATGATTTAAGGAGCACCTCGTCTATTACTCGGGGGCTCCTTCTTTTGTCTGTTGGCTGTTATCGAATTCTACCATTTTCATTGTTACATATTCCGTATTTTTTAAATACCAATACTGACGCTGCAGCTGCTGAACTGCTTTTAATTCATTTCGTTTTTCCGGTTTCCGGAAATAGGTCTCAACGGTCTGAATAATTGAAAACGGGTAGGCTAGATAGCTGTAAAACAACAGTTTTTCATCTGCTCGTAATGGAAAATATTTGTAATAATAGTAAATCCACTCCACACATTCCTCATTGCGCTGTGGGCGGGTTTTTAATGTACGCGAAAGAAATGGCAAAAGATCATGAAAAGGTGAACCATAGCCAGCTTTTTCGAAATTGGCAAAATAGCCGTACCCTCTGTCATCATACAAAAAATGCTCAATCGAGATTTTCCCATGATTAATGACCATTCTTGCTTTTTCATTCTCCTTCGTCATTTCATACCATTCTTCAAATTTGCTTTTCGAAAATTTCAGCGCTTGACTGATTTCGTTAGAGTAGAGACAATACAACAACTCAAACGGTGACATATAAACCTTTTTTTCACATTCTTCCGTAAAGCCGTCAAGAAACTCTTTATTTTTCTCAAATTGCTGCAAGGTTTTCTCATAATGCTCTGTCCGCTCTTCTTTTTTGATCGTAATTTCTTTTGCCGATAATGTGTGCATTCGCGCCAGCTCACGAAATAACTGCTGATGCCTTTTCTCTCGTTGTTCCCTTTCATCGTTCGGGAGCCAAGGCATTAAATAATATAGGTACGCTTGATCTAAAACAGCATATCTCCCATCAATCGTCGGATAAATCGGCACAATTCGATTGAAACCCATTTGATAAAGGGAGTGGACATGACGAATAAAATCGGTTCCGTTGCTTGGAGGGATTTTTTTCAGCGCAAATGTCCCTTTATTGGCATAGACTTTCTGGACATTGCCGTAATCCTCTACAAAGTACGGTTCAAGCTGATAATTTCGCAAAATTGGCGCCAGTACTGCCAGTCGATTTTCGCCGCTCATTTTTAAAATCCTCCAATAGAAAAATAAGGAGCAGGCACATAGGTTACCCGCTCATGCTTATTTTTCGTCTCCCACTATTTTTTTGCGAAAGCTGTCGGTATATAGAGGACTTGCCCTTCATACACATCCTGGTTTACTTCAAGCCGGTTGACGCGAAGAAGATTTTGAAATGTGACATCATACCGTTCCGCTATCTGATCCAGCGTTTCCCCTTTTTGGACAATACAGATTTTTAACTTTGCCTGCTGCTCATCACGGTCTTCTTTGCGGGCAAAAAATTCTGTTAAGGACATGCTTTTCTTTTTCGTTACTTTTTTCTTTATCGCATCAGTTAGCTTCGAAACAGGACCTTCGTCACTTGAAGAGGAGGATGAACTTTCTTCATCTGTCTCTTTTTCTTCGATCTCTATCTCTTCTGTTTCTTCAGCTTCGTTTACTTCGACTTCATCTTTTACTTCTTCTGCCACTACTTCGATTTTCGGCTTTTCTTCACCGCGGTCCGGCTGGCTGAAATCCGAAAATTGGGTGAATGCGGGCTGAACTACAGGTTTCCCTTGCGGCTGATAGGAAAATGTCGGATAGGATACCGTTTCCCGTGAGCTTTCGTCTTCCAGCGGCTTTCTTGCTTCTACTACAAATAGTGGACGTTCTTGCTCCTCCACAGAACTTGCTTCTGCTGTTTCCTCAGCGGCTTTTTCACTAACTGAATCTTCGGCTAAGCGGCTCGCATTTGCAAAAACAGCTTCAACCTCATCCCCCTGATCCTGCCGGGCACCGTACAAACCGGAAATCGTCAATTCGGCCGATAATTTTAAGCAACTTCGTTCTGGAAGAGAGTAATCAAAGGTTTCAACCATCACATCGATATCATAAATGCTTTGAATCCGATTATTTGGTATCGTTATATCAACTGGGAAACGATGCGCAAACTCATAAACCCCTTCGTCGCCTTCATCCACCCGTTGTACATATTTTTGGGCAAACTCCGCTTCTTCCTCCATTCCCTCGCCGTCATGAAAGCTTTTATATTCTCCGGTCAATTCCAATGACCCACGTATCGTCACGTACTGGTCATTTTCTTGGATGGTGATATCGGGATCAAGCGAAATCGAAATCAATTCTTCGACTTCCTGTCCTTTTCTAAACCACAATGATTCCTCCAAAGAAAATCGCAGACACGATTGATTTTCCTGAGACAAAGCGACTCCTCCCTTCATTTCCGTTTATTTAAAAATCACTATGTCACTTACACTCTATGAAAAATCATTTTTATTTATGATAAAAAAATAAACACACCCGCACAATTGACAGGTGTGTTGTTGAAAATTATTTTAATTTGGAAAAAGCCATTTCTGCTGCCTTAATGGTTTTGTCAATATCTTCGTCTGAGAGAGCAGTCGACAGGAACAATCCTTCAAATTGTGAAGGAGGCAGGAATACGCCCTGGTTAGCCATTTCTCTATAGTAAGAAGCAAAATAATCAAGATTGGACGTTCTTGCTTTTTCATAATTGATGACTTTTTCATTTGTAAAGAAGAAGCCGATCATCGAACCAGCGCGATTTACGGTGTGGGGTATCTCGTATTTTTCCGCTGCTTCATTGAAACCTTTTTCAAGCAAATCCGCTTTGCGGCTAAATTCTTGATAATCCTCTGGCGTTAATTGGCACAATGTTTCATACCCAGCCGTCATTGCCAGTGGATTTCCTGAAAGCGTTCCTGCCTGATAAATGGGTCCGCTTGGCGCAATTTGCTCCATAATCTCGGCTTTCCCGCCGTATGCGCCAACAGGGAGGCCGCCACCAATTACTTTTCCTAGACAGGTAATGTCAGGTGTCACGCCAAAATAGCCTTGGGCACAATGATAGTCCACACGGAAGCCGGTCATTACCTCATCAAAAATCAGCAAGGCGCCGTATTTTGCGGTAATTTCCCTAAGGCCTTTGAGAAATCCCGTTAGTGGCGGCACAACGCCCATATTTCCCGCAACAGGTTCGACAATGATGCAGGCAATATCTTCACCAAATTGTTCAAATGCATACTTGACGCCTTCGAGATCATTGTAAGGAACCGTAATCGTGTTTTTCGCAACCCCTTCAGGAACTCCGGGACTGTCAGGAAGTCCAAGGGTGGCAACACCGGAACCTGCTTTGATCAGCAAGGAATCGCCATGACCGTGGTAGCAGCCTTCAAATTTCAGAATTTTATTGCGCCCGGTGTACCCTCTTGCAAGCCTTAATGCACTCATGGTTGCTTCTGTTCCGGAAGAAACCATTCTGACAATCTCAATGGACGGCACCCGTTCGACAACGAGCTTGGCAAGTTTCGTTTCCATTAATGTCGGTGCACCAAAGCTCGTACCCATTTCGGCTACTTTTTTTAATGCTTCAACTACCCGCTCATTGGAATGGCCGAGGATTAATGGCCCCCATGAAAGAACGTAGTCAATATACTCATTGCCATCAATATCATAAATTTTCGATCCTTTTCCTTTTTCCATAAAAATTGGATCCATGTTTACAGATTTAAAGGCGCGGACAGGGCTGTTTACACCTCCTGGCATGAGCTTTTGCGCTTCTTTAAAAGCCTCAATCGATTTTGTATACGAACGCATCGAATTCCCTCTTTTCGATAAGGTTATGTTCCATTACTCCGCTTCACGCAGCCAGCGGACAGCGTCTTTGGCAAAATACGTGATGATCAAGTCTCCGCCGGCACGCTTCATCCCAAGCAGCATTTCAAGTACCGTGCTTTTTTCATCTATCCAGCCATTTTGTGCAGCAGCCTTGATCATTGCATATTCGCCGCTGACATTGTATACAACAACAGGAAGATTAAAATGATTTTTCATATCGCGAACAATATCGAGATAAGGCATTCCTGGTTTGACAATCAAAAAGTCAGCCCCCTCTGCCACATCTGACTCCGCTTCGCGAAATGCTTCCATACGGTTCGCCGGATCCATCTGATAGGTCTTGCGGTCGCCAAATTGCGGTGCACCTTCAGCAGCATCGCGGAACGGTCCATAAAAAGCAGATGCGTATTTAACGGCATAAGACATAATCGGAACGTCGATAAAGCCTGCTTCATCGAGACCGGCACGGATCGCGGCAACAAAGCCGTCCATCATATTCGAAGGCGCAATGATATCGGCACCGGCTTTCGCCTGGCTGACCGCTGTTTTTACAAGTAAGTCAAGCGATTCGTCATTGAGAACTTTTTCACCCTCAACAACGCCGCAATGGCCATGGTCTGTGTATTCACATAAGCACGTATCGGCAACGACAAGCATATCAGGGAACTTTTCTTTGATCAAACGCGTCCCTTTCTGGATGATTCCATGATCATGATATGCCCCTGTTCCGCAAGCATCTTTTGTTGCCGGGATCCCGAATAGAATCACTGATTTGATTCCAAGTGATTCAACTTCTTGGATTTCCGTCTCAAGGTGATCCAGCGAAACTTGGTATACTCCCGGCATTGACGAAACTTCATTTCGAATCTTTTCGCCTTCGGCAATAAAGAGCGGGTAAATAAAATCTTCCGCGTGTAGTTGATTTTCTCTGACCAATGCTCTCATGTTCGCGCCAGAGCGTAAGCGGCGATGACGTGAAAATTGCAAATCCATTTTAAACACCTCTATTTTTTTCTTCAAGATACGTAATCATACATTTAACCATTTCCTCAACCGTGTACACCTTTGGGGAAGCGTGTACCGGCAAGCCGTATGTGAACAATTTTTTCTCGGTTATAGGGCCAATACACCCGATCAAGCAATCCGCCAGATGGTCTTTAAGTTCGTATTCGCTGACAATTTCCATAAAATGATCCACGGTAGACGGACTTGTGAACAGCAAAATATCCAACTTTCCGGCAACAATCATTTCAGACAGCTTTGCACGGTTCTCTACCGGCAAATACGTCTCATACACAATAGCCTCGTCAACAACGGCACCCTTTTTTCTTAATGATTTGCCAATGTATTCTCTCGCAAGATTTCCTTTTGGAATAAAAATAGTCATTCCAGGCTGTATTAAGGAGGAAAACTCGGTGACAAACGTCTCGGCGACATATTGGGACGGTGTAAACTCAACCTTCAACCCTTTAGCTGATACTACTTGCGCTGTTTTTTTCCCAATCACAGCTATTTTGGGCAGGCTTGTGAACGAGGCTTTATCCAAAAATGATAAAAAGGTATCGACTGCAACATTGCTTGTAAAGATGATCCAATCATACTGATTCAATCGCTGTAAAAATCTCTCAAGCGCCGAAGTGCGTTTAACGGGACGAAAGGCAATAAGCGGGATCTCCACAGGAATTCCACCATATTTTCCCACAAGTTTTGAAAAAGCTTCTGCCTGCTTTTCTCCCCGCGGAATAAGCACCTTTTTATTTTTCAAAGGGGGAGGAGCCGTCATTGCCCTTCAAGCTCCCGCTTTACCTTGTCGATTAAATCTTTTGCCCCTTTTTGAATTAAACGATCGGCTGCAAGCCGCCCTACTTCCTCAGGAACTTGTCCGCAAACTTTCTCTTTATATACTTCTTTTCCGTCAGGAGAGGCAACAAGAGCATGCAAAGCAATTTCTCCGTTGTCATTTACATCGGCATATCCTGCAATGGGGACTTGACATCCGCCCTCCATTTTTTGCAAATACGCCCGCTCTGCCCGAACAGCTTTTTCGGTCTTCTGACAAGTAAATTGCTTTAGCAAATCGAGCAGCTCGTTGTCATCTTCCCGGCACTCAATTGCCAACGCTCCTTGGCCAACTGCCGGAATACAACTATCTGTATCCAAAAATTCGGTGACAACTTCACTGGTCCACCCTAAACGGGAAAGGCCGGCAGCTGCCAAAATAATCACATCATATTCTTCCTCTTTCAACTTGTTTAACCTTGTATCCACGTTTCCACGAATCCATTTGATTTCCAAATCCGGACGTTTCAGCAAAAGCTGTGAACTGCGGCGCAGACTGCTTGTACCAACGATCGCACCCGGTTTCAATTCCTTTAAAGGAATATGGCCTCTTGAAATCAGTGCATCCCGATGATCTTCGCGAAAAGGCACGCCGCCAATGGTAAGGCCATTTGGCAACTCAGCAGGCATATCTTTCATACTATGTACTGCCATATCAATCTCTTTGCCAAGCATCGCCTGTTCAATTTCTTTGACAAACAGGCCTTTTCCACCAACTTTTGCCAAGGTTACATCAAGAATTTTATCGCCTTTTGTCACGATTTCCCGCACTTCAAATTCAAAAGGAGCGCCGAGTTTTTTCAGCTGTTCAATTACCCAGTTTGTTTGTGTTAAAGCAAGTTTACTTCGTCTTGAGCCAACAATAATTTTCCGCATGAGGAGCCTCCTTTTATGAATACCAAAAATGGAATGATGATAATTGGCCGAACAGGAAGAAGTTAATCAATACAATGAGAAAGGAAGCAATGTTCCAGAGTGCCAATGATTTTCCTGCGAAATTTTTTACAATTCTTAAATACAAATAAATGCTGTACGCCATTAAAACAACAAAGGAACCAAGGACTTTGCTGTCATACCATGTGAGTCCGGGAACTTTAATAAAGGCCCACTGAAGCCCAAGAATCAGACTTAAAATGAGGATCGGCACTCCGATTACCGCCAGCATAAAGGATAGTGATTCAAGCTGCTGCAAATCGGCTAATCTTAACAGGCGTTTGCCCCATTTCTTACGTTTCAGCAAATCGTACTGAATTAAATAAAGCAGGGAAAACACAAACGAAAGCGAAAACGCGCCATACGAAAGAATCGCCATGGTAATATGAATCAACAATAATTCCGAAATCAGCTTTTGGCCGATCAAATGGGATTCATATTGCACAGGGGCAAAGGTATGAATGGCCAAAACGATAAACCCAAGGATATTCGTAAAAAAAACAATGAAATCCATTCTCAATAAATGATTGATTCCGAGTGACAAAGTTATCAAGACCCATGCATAAAAATAAAGTCCCTCGAAAATCGTCAATACCGGGAATCTTCCTGTTTTCACCATATACAGCAATAAAAAAACCGTTTGTAATACCCATACAAACGCAAGTAACCAGAAGGCAATCCGATTCGCCTTCCGGTTATGGTGAATGAAATCCCAAAAGTATAACAGCACGCTGAAGGCATACACAACGACAGTCAGCTCATGCAGTTTGGTCATATAGATCTCAAACATAAATGATTCCTCTTACGGCTGAAAAGAAGCCAGTGGTTTGTTGATCGCTGCTTTTGGGGTCTCTGCTGCAATTGCTTGCTGCTTTTCCACAAGCTCTTCAATATTGAAAATCTTTTTAAATAAATCCAAGGTTTGCTCTGCGTCAGGCCGGGCAGCTAATTCTTTCGCCTGAAGGATTGGATCCTTTAACAGCTGGTTGATGATGCTTTTTGTATGCTTATTTAGTACTTTCCGATCATGTTCAGATAAATGAGGAATCTTGCGCTCAATGCTCTCCATTGTTTCTGCCTGAATCGCAAGTGCCTTTTCTCTTAATGCTGAAATAACCGGAATGACCCCAAGTACGGACAGCCATTGCTTGAATTCGACCATTTCTCTTTCAACCATTAGCTGGATTTTTTCTGCTGCCTTTTTGCGCTCCAGCATGTTTGCTTCGACGATTCCTTCTAAATCATCAATATCATATAAAAAAACATTTTCCAGCTCGGCAATTCCTGGGTCGAGATCACGGGGAACAGCGATATCAACGACAAACAGCGGCTTGCCTCTTCTTATTTTTTCTACACGAGCCATTGTTTCTTTTGAAATAACGATGTCCTTTGCCCCTGTTGAACTGATCAAAATATCCGCATCAACTAAAGAGCTCTCAAGCTCTTCCATCGTTTTTGCCTGGCCGTTAAATCGGCTGGCAAGATCGATCGCTTTTTCGTATGTCCGGTTTAGTACCGTCACTTTTTTTACACCGCTGCCATGCAGATTCTGAGCAGCCAGTTCGCCCATTTTCCCGGCACCAAGGATCACAACGTGCTTGTGGTCGAGCGAACCAAAGATTTTCTTGGCAAGTTCTACCGCTGCATAGCTGACAGAAACGGCATTTGCGCCAATTTCCGTTTCCGAGTGTCCGCGTTTGGCCACTGTAATAGCTTGTTTGAACAGCTGGTTGAAAATCGTACCAGTTGTTTCATTTTTTTGCGCTGCTAAAAAAGCCGTCCGAATCTGGCCAAGGATTTGTGTTTCTCCAAGGACCATTGAATCAAGCCCGCATGAAACCGTAAAGAGATGCTCTACCGCATTGTCCTCTTCAAAATAATTTAAATAGGGAACAAAATCAGACTGTTCCAGTTGAAACCACTCGGATAAAAATTCTTTTATATAATAACGTCCAGTATGCAGCTGATCAACAACCGCATAAATCTCTGTCCGATTACAAGTAGAAACAATCAGGTTTTCGAGGATGCTTTTTTTAGTTTGTAATTTTTTCATTGCTTCCCCTAGGTCTGCTTCATTAAATGTTAACTGCTCACGAATTTCAATAGGGGCAGTTTTATAATTTAGACCCACCATCACAATATGCATTTGTTAAAAGTCACCCCCATGTTTGAATTGCAAAATTAACTAGTCTAATTATATCATGTTTGGGCATAAAAATTTTGATAAATATGTGAACAGAAACCAAAACTCTATGTTAAGATTAGAGCGAAAGAAAAGGAAAATCTTCTTTGATTAACAGGAAACGACATTTCCTTCCTCTAGTACAGTATCAAATAAATGTGATAGATTCAAGCAAACCTTATTGGATGGTGTGATTGCTCATGAAAAATCAACAAATATTTCCTGGAATTATTCTGATCGGCTTTGGTGCCTATTTTTTCCTCCAGCAGGCAGGGATCACCTTGTTTCCTCAGATTTTCACCTGGCCAACGCTCATGATCATTGCAGGAATTGCTTTTTTAGGGCAAGGCTATATCGCAAAAGATTATGAAGCGATTTTGCCGGGTGTTATTTTAACCGGATTTGGCTTGAATTTTCATACTGCTAACCAGTTTGCCATTTTTCAAAATCAAAACGGCTTTTTTATCTTTGTGATTGCGTTAGGGCTCTTGCTCCGCTATCAAAAAACGCATACAGGACTCTTTCAAACCGTTCTTTTTTTATTTTTGGCCATTTTCTTACTCTTTTATGATAAACTGGCTGGCTATCTTGGCGTCATTCAGACAAAAGCGGAAACAGGATGGAAATTTTGGCCGGCGATCTTAATTGCTGCCGGGGTCTTTTTGCTTTATAAAAAGAAAAAATAAGCGCTCAAGCTAGACTTGAGCGCTTATTTTTTATCGAAAGCTTTCAATAATGCGCCATGCTTCGTCTTTTCCCAGGCCGGTTTCTGAGGAAAATAGGACGAGATGATCCGTTTTTTCCAGCTCCAATTCTTCTTTTGTTACGTTCAAGTGTTTCTGCCACTTTCCTTTTGGGATTTTATCCGCTTTTGTGGCAATGACGATGCATGGAATTTCATAATGCTTGAGAAAATCATACATCATTCGATCATCCGCTGTCGGTGGATGGCGCAAATCAACAATTAAAATGACCGCTTTTAGCTGTGCCCTCGTTGTAAAATACGTCTCAATCATCTTTCCCCAAGCTTCGCGCTCTTTTTTGGAAACCTTTGCGTAGCCATAGCCTGGAACATCGACAAAATGGAGTACGTCATTAATAAGATAGAAGTTCAACGTTTGCGTTTTACCCGGCTTTGACGAGATTCGGGCCAAACCTTTGCGATTCAGCATTTTATTTATAAAAGACGACTTGCCGACATTGGAGCGGCCTGCCAAGGCGAATTCCGGCAGCGTTGTCTCCGGATATTGTTCCGGCTTGACGGCACTGATCACAATATTTGAGCTGGTTACTTTCATTGCGTCCCACCCTCAACAAGGGCATGCTTTAATACTTCATCAACATGGGAAACAAGCACAAAATCCATTTCGCTGCGAATGCTGTCCGGGATGTCATCGATATCTTTTTCATTATCTTTCGGCAAAATAATTTTCGTTAAGCCTGCCCGGTGTGCACCTAATGTTTTTTCCTTCAGTCCGCCAATCGGCAGAACCCTTCCTCTTAACGTAATTTCTCCAGTCATGCCAACTTCTTTTCGAATCGCTTTGCCCGATAAAGCAGACACAAGCGCTGTCGCGATCGTAATCCCAGCAGATGGACCATCTTTCGGCACAGCCCCTTCAGGAACATGAATATGGATATCATATTTCTCGTGAAAATCTTCTTCTATCCCCAGCTCTTTCGCTTTTGAGCGAACATAGCTGAATGCTGCCTGTGCCGATTCTTTCATAACATCGCCCAGTTTTCCGGTCAACACTAATTTTCCTTTACCCGGTGACAATGATACTTCAATTTGCAGCGTATCGCCGCCAACCGTCGTATACGCAAGCCCGGTTGCGACCCCGACTTGATTTTCCTGTTCGGCTTGTCCGTAATGGTACCTTGGTTTTCCTAAAAATTCTTCCACATTTTTCTCGGTAATAATCACGCGTTTTTTCTCACCTGAAACAACGATTTTGGCCGTTTTCCGGCAAATGGCGGCCACTTGACGCTCAAGGTTCCGTACCCCTGCTTCACGCGTATAGTAGCGGACGATTTTGACAATTGCATCTTCTCTTACTTGCAGGATTCCTTTGGAAAGTCCATGCTCTTTTAGCTGTTTTGGCAGCAAATGATCTCTTGTAATATGAACCTTTTCAATTTCTGTATAGCCGGCGATTGTAATGATTTCCATTCGATCAAGCAACGGGCCGGGTATCGTCGCTAAGTTATTGGCGGTTGCAATAAACATCACCTTTGATAAATCGTAAGGCTCCTCGATATAATGGTCGCTAAAATTGTGATTTTGTTCAGGATCGAGCACTTCCAGCATGGCCGAAGAGGGGTCGCCGCGAAAATCATTCGACATTTTATCGATTTCGTCTAATAGAAAAACCGGGTTGATCGTCCCTGCTTTTTTCATTCCTTGAATGATTCTTCCGGGCATGGCACCGACATATGTCCGTCGATGGCCGCGAATTTCTGATTCATCGCGCACGCCTCCAAGGGAAACGCGGACAAAATTTCGTTTCAATGATCTGGCAATCGATCGTGCCAAACTCGTTTTCCCCACTCCCGGAGGTCCGGCCAAACAAAGGATCGGCCCTTTTAACGAATGGGTCAGCTGCTGAACTGCTAAATATTCCAACACGCGCTCCTTTACTTTTTCAAGTCCATAATGATCCTGGTTTAAGATCCTCTCGGCACGGTGAATATCCAAATCGTCCTCTGTCTTTTTGCTCCAAGGCAGCGTGATCAGCCACTCAAGGTAATTGCGGATCACGGCACTCTCAGCTGAACTTGCCGGAACTTTTTCATAGCGGTCCAATTCTTTAAATGCCGTTTGTTTGACATGATCCGGCATTCCCGCCTGCTCAATTTTCTCCGTCAGTTCAGCTATTTCTCCTGATTTTCCTTCCTTCTCGCCGAGTTCTTTTTGAATCGCCTTCATTTGCTCGCGTAAATAATATTCCTTTTGCGTTCTTTCCATTGAACGTTTGACGCGCTGGCCAATTTTTTTCTCAAGATTCAGCACTTCTTTTTCGTTATGAATGATGCTGATTACCCTGTTCATTCGTTCTTTCACATCAATCGTTTCCAGAATCTCCTGTTTTTCCTTTTGCTTTAATGGCAAATGCGAAGAGATAATATCAGCCATCCTGCCTGGCTCTTCAATATCCGCAACAGAGGCAAACGTCTCCGCAGATATTTTCTTTGACAATTTTATGTATTGCTCAAAATAATCAAGCATCGTCCTCATTAATGCTTCGTCTTCAACGTCCTTTTCCGGCATATCTTCAAAAGGATTTACATGAACAGAAAAGTAATTGTCCTCTTCATTAAAGGAGACGATCTTTCCTCTCGTTAGCCCTTCGACTAAAACTCTGATTGTCCCATTTGGAAGCTTAAGCATTTGCTTAACTTTTGTTATGGTTCCCGTTGTATATAAATCATCTTCTGTCGGCTCATCTATCGAAACTTCTTTTTGTGTTGTCAAAAAAATCAAGTGGTCATCGACCATTGCTTTTTCGAGTGCTTGTATCGATTTTTCACGTCCAACATCTAAATGAAGTACCATCGTTGGATAAACAAGCAATCCGCGAAGCGGCAGGAGAGGGATAATGATTTCCTTTTGTTCTGCCAAAATACTGCACCTCCAAATACTTAACATGCATCCTTGCTTTAAAAACAGGAATATCTTTGTACAATTCTATCTCATTTGCATGTATGTGTCTAATTAAAGAGAACGTTTCTAAAGCAAGATGTCTGATATTGTTACTTTTCCCAAAAAAGCAAAATAAACACTTCCGCTTATTCGTTCTAAACGGAAGTGTTTTGCATTAAATCATCTCTTTTTTTGAAAGTTCGACAGCAGCCGGAATAACTTTTTTTGGATGAAACTCTTTCACTAGCGCAACTTGAAAAACTTCAGTCAAATGATCAACCGGGACAATCGTGATTCCCTCAATTTCCTTTAACATCGACTGCATATTTTCTTTCGGAATAATCACTGTTTTTGCGCCAGCCTTTTTCGCTGCTTTAACTTTCGGATACACGCCGCCAATTGGTTTAACATTCCCATGAATGCTAATTTCTCCAGTCATCGCTACTTCGTGATTGATTGGAATTTTATAGATGGCTGAATATATTCCTGTCGCCATTGCAATTCCGGCGGATGGCCCGTCGATTGGAATACCGCCCGGAAAGTTCACATGAATATCATATTCGTCCGCCGGCACACCCATTGACCGAAGCACCGTGATAACATTTTCGATTGAACCGCGAGCCATGCTTTTTCTCCGGATCGATTTTCCTTGGGACCCATGCTTTCCTCATCCACAATCCCGGTAATATTAATTGAGCCTTTTTCTTTTGCCGGTATAACGGTAACCTCGATTTCAAGAAGTGCGCCAGAGTTCGGCCCGTATACAGCGAGTCCATTGACAAGCCCAATAGTCGACACTTCATTGATTTTTCGTTCCATTCTTGGCGTTAGCTGGCTGGAGTGGATCACCCATTCAATTTCTTCATCTTTAATATAATTTCGATTATCTGTGATCGCCAATCCGGCAGCAATTTGGATCATATTGACTGCTTCTCGACCGTTTCTGGCATAGTTGGCCAAAATGGTTAAGCCTGAATCTTGTATGGTTAGGTTTACTTTATCTGCAGCTTTTTTAGCAACCTCGTAAATTTCCTCTTCGGTTAACTCCCTGAAAAAGACTTCCATGCAGCGCGAGCGGATCGCAGGAGGAATTTCATTTGGCGTTCTTGTCGTTGCCCCAATTAAACGGAAATCAGCCGGCAGCCCATTTTTAAATATGTCATGAATATGGGTCGGTATTTGCGTATTTTCTTCATGATAATAAGCGCTTTCTAAAAATACTTTTCGATCCTCTAAAACCTTCAGTAGCTTATTCATTTGAATCGGGTGCAGTTCCCCGATCTCATCGATGAACAATACTCCGCCATGGGCATTGGTAACAGCTCCTTGTTTTGGCTGGGGTATTCCAGCCTGACCCATTGCTCCTGCCCCTTGATAGATTGGGTCGTGAACAGAACCGATCAAAGGATCTGCAATCCCCCGTTCATCAAATCTTGCAGTTGTTGCATCCAATTCAACAAAAACGGAAGTATTTTTAAAAGGAGACTTCGGATTTTTTTTGGCTTCTTCTAGAACCAATCGGGCTGCAGCCGTTTTTCCCACTCCCGGCGGGCCATAAATAATGACATGCTGCGGATTTGGCCCGCACAGCGCGGCTCGCAACGATTTAATGCCATCCTGCTGACCGACGATATCGGCAAAACTTGCAGGTCTCACTTTCTCGGAAAGCGGTTCAGTTAAGGAAATGGAGCGCATTTTTCGCAATTGCTCCATTTCTTTGCGCGATTCACGGTCAATCGATACTTTCTGTGTTCGCTGGTTTCTTAACAAATTCCAAAAATACAATCCAATTACAACACCGAAAAAAAGTTGTATAAATAAGGCGATCCCCGTCCAACTCATCGTATTCCCTCCTGCAACTAATACTCTTATATACCTATCAGTATTTCCGTTGACAAGGTGGAATAAACAACAAATCCAAAGATTCACAACCGTGTTTCCACTAAGTCAAAAAGAAGCTGCCCTGGTTTAAGGGCAACTTCTTTATTTATGCACTTGTTTTTCTTTCTTCTTCAACAATCGTTCCGTCTTCCAAGACGAGTTTTGGAATGCTGTTTTCAGCGACTGTTTCTTTTGTGATGATGCATTTGGAAATGTCATCCCGAGACGGAAGGTCAAACATCACATCGAGCATGATGCCTTCGATAATCGATCGCAAGCCGCGCGCACCCGTTTTCCGTTCGATTGCTTTTTTGGCAATTTCTTTTAGCGCCCCTTCTTCAAATTCCAGATCGACGCCATCGAGCTCAAGCATTTTTTGATATTGTTTCACAAGCGCATTTTTTGGTTTCGTTAAAATTTCAATCAATGCTTCTTCATCCAATTGTTCAAGACTGGCGATAACCGGCAAACGGCCGATAAATTCTGGAATTAAGCCAAAACGCAGCAAGTCTTCCGGCAATACTTTTGAAAGCAACTCTTTTTGGCTGACTTCCGATTGTTTAATATCCGAACCAAAGCCAATGACTTTTTGGCCTAAACGGCGTTTAATGATTGGTTCAATTCCATCAAAAGCCCCGCCGCAAATAAACAGAATATTGGTTGTATCAATTTGGATAAATTCCTGATGTGGATGTTTTCGTCCGCCTTGTGGCGGCACACTCGCAACGGTTCCTTCCAAAATTTTCAGCAATGCCTGCTGCACACCTTCTCCAGAAACATCTCTTGTGATCGAGGGGTTTTCCGATTTTCGGGCAATTTTATCAATTTCATCGATATAAATAATTCCCTTTTCGGCCTTTTCCACATCGTAATCAGCAGCCTGGATCAATTTCAATAAAATATTTTCAACATCTTCACCAACATAACCCGCTTCGGTAAGCGATGTTGCATCTGCAATAGCAAACGGAACATTTAAAATCCGCGCCAGCGTTTGCGCCAGCAAGGTTTTTCCGCTTCCTGTCGGTCCAATCATGACAATATTGCTTTTCGACAGCTCAATATCATCGATTTTACTATTCGAATTAATTCGCTTATAGTGATTATAGACTGCAACAGATAATGATTTCTTCGCCTGATCTTGGCCAATTACATATTCATCCAGGATTTCCCGAATTTCTCTTGGCTTTGGAACATCTTTAAATTCGACTTCTTCTTCGGTGCCAAGCTCCTCTTCAACGATTTCTGTACATAACTCAATACATTCATCACATATATATACACCAGGTCCGGCAACCAGCTTGCGAACTTGATCCTGCGTTTTGCCGCAGAATGAACATTTTAATTGACCCTTTTCATCATTAAATTTAAACAATATTTTCACCCCTTGAAAACGTCTATACTCTGCGAAAAAGCCTGCAAATCAAAAGCAGATGGAAATTTTTTAAAAACTATTTCAGTGTTATGTATTGCATTGTAACATATTTAATCTCAAGACTGGAAATAAAAACGCTTAAAGAAAAGATGTTTCTACGGAAGCCCCATTATGAGTGTCGTATTACGAATTTATGTACTCACTTAAGCTTATCCATAATGATAAAAAATAAGTCACGCCCATCAGCGATTTTAAAAATTCTCTATGTATAAGTTTTTCCAGCCCAAGAACGTACTGAAATCGTTCTACCACTATTATAATATGTAATTGAATTCTTGTATAAAACAAGGCACGAACAAATCGTGCCTTGTTTTATTATTATTTGGCAAATGTGCGATTATTTTTTATTTTCAACAAGAAAATCGATCGCTTTGCGAAGTTTTAGATCCGATTTAATCATTTCAACTCCGCCAAGTGCTGCTCTGACATTGTCGGCAGTCATATTATACATTCCTGCCATTTTTTCAAGCTCTTCATTCACTTCTTCATCCGTCACTTCGATATTTTCAGCATTTGCAATGGCTTCCAATGTCAAGTTTACACGCACATGCGTTTCAGCTTCTTCTCGCATTTGTTCGCGAAGAGTTTGTTCTTCCTGACCAGAGAATTGGAAATAAAGCTCCAAGTTCATTCCTTGCATTTGCAGGCGCTGTTCAAATTCCTGCATCATGCGGTTGATTTCATTTTCAATCATGACTGGCGGAATATCCACTTCAGCATTCGCAGCGGCTTTTTCTACGACAGTGTCACGTACATGGTGCTCTGCTTCATGCGCTTTGCTGTCAGCTAAGCGTGTACGAATTTTTTCTTTTAATTCGGCAAGTGTTTCAACTTCATCATCCACATCTTTTGCAAATTCATCATCTAAAGCAGGCAGTTCTTTTCCTTTTACTTCGTGAACAGTCACTTTAAATACAGCAGGTTTACCAGCAAGTTCAGCAGCATGGTACTCTTCCGGGAATGTTACTTCTACATCTTTTGATTCTCCGGCAGCAGTGCCTACTAATTGTTCTTCAAATCCTGGAATGAAGGAACCGGAACCTAATTCAAGTGAATAATTTTCACCTTTTCCGCCTTCGAACGCTTCGCCGTCAACGAATCCTTCAAAATCGATTACAACTGTATCGCCATTTTCAGCTTTTCCGTCTTCTTTTACGACAAGCTCAGCATGACGATTTTGCTGTTCTTTCAATTCGTTTTCGATATCTTCATCCGTTACAGTTGCATCAAATTCTTCAACTTCCAAGCCTTTGTATTCGCCCAATTTCACTTCAGGCTTCACTGTTACAGTCGCCTTGAAAATCAGTTCTTTTCCTTTTTCAATTTGTTCGATATCGATGTCTGGACGATCAACAGGCTCGATTCCCGTTTCTTTTATTGCATTTTCGTATGCTTCAGGAAGAAGAATGTCTAAAGCATCCTGATACAGGGACTCTACGCCGAACCGTTTTTCAAACAAGCCGCGGGGAATTTTCCCTTTGCGGAATCCAGGAACAGATACTTGCTTTACCACTTTTTTAAACGCAGCGTCCAAACCTTCATTCACTTTATCTACACTTACTTCAACAGTAAGAACACCACTGTTGCCTTCTAACTTTTCCCATTTCGCTGTCATACTGATTTTTCCCTCCAACAATCTAATCTATCCTCATTCATTCTGAACGGATTCGTATGAATATGTCTTGTCCGACAAGCACTATTCACTTTAAAAATGCTTTTTTACACAATGCAACCCCTACATTATAGCATACGACACTTATCGTCAACAACCCCACTAAATCAGGGGATATGAAATTTCTTCAATTTCCTTAATCCATTCAATTGCCTGTGTCAAGTGTTCTGCAGGTTGTCGATACATATCTGCCAGACTGGTAACTTCAGGGCTTTGTCCGTAGTATTCCAATGTAAGAAAATGAAATGCTGCAGCCCATGCACGGGGTTCGTCCGGCTCAAGCTGAAACGGATAAACGATAAAAAAATGACGCTCTACAAGGCTTCTGATGTTTTCCAATAGAATAGGATCTTTCTGTTCCAGCCGATCTTGAAGAATTTCGACGATATCCATCATTCTTCCTTGGTTTCGAATATCAGGCAATTCTAAAGGAACCACAATTTTTTCAATTCGGAATTTCTCAACCTGAACTTCTTTTTCAAACTCTTGCTCTTTTAATAGATTTAACAGCAAGGTTTTAAGGAATGGATGCCCCGCCCGATCCGCCAAATAGTCTTGAATTTCATCCATAAATGGCCGAATATTTTTATCTGCAAGGCGTGAGACCAAAAGCATTTGTTCATTTGCATCATTTAGAGCATATAGATTCAAAGACTGCTCTCCAACCTGTTCATCCGCTTCAGGCATTAAGTCATATTTTTCTTTTTCATTAATAGGTGGAAAACCATTTTCCGCCATCCTTTTGCTAAACTGCAAAATGGTAGAAAAACGGGCTGCTTTGTCTGCTGGTATTTCGCTTTCTTCCAGCAATGTTTCAATAGTGGCAACAATTTCGGAATACTCGTGAAGCTGCAGCAGAATGGTTATATAAAGATCGATCATTTGATCATAATGGCCGATTCCTTTTAATAGCATTTCCTTTGCAAGACCTTTTGCTTTATGAAAGCTGCCTGCTTCAACATAAGCAAGGACTAAGCCGATCAGAGTCTCTTCATTTTCGGCATCAAGCTCCTTGGCTTTCTCCAAAAATTCAATTGCTTCGCTAACCTTCTTCGCTTGCAGCCTTTCCAAACCTTTTTGTGCAAGACGCCTTTCAAGGTTCGGAAAAAAAATGATATTTTCTTTTGATTTTATTGGTTTCTTATTCATTTGCCGCCCCTATCTTTCGCGTGCTTATGGGAAATAGTTTAGCACGAGGGAAGAGAAAATCAAATTTTTTGTAGGAACACTTTTTATTAAAAAGAAAAAAACTCATCTAGACCTAGATGAGCAAGTATATTTGGTATGTAGTTAAATGGTTTGGTGATGGCGTCCCAGGAGGGATTCGAACCCCCGACCGTACGCTTAGAAGGCGTATGCTCTATCCAGCTGAGCTACTGGGACAGATTTGATTTTTCAAAGACAAGGTTTATTATATTAGCCATATTTTTAAAAGTCAACAAGTTTTTTTAAAAAAGAGGGTGAGGATCAACTCCCCCTCTTTTATCTTATGCAGCCATTTATTTTTGTGGTAAGACAAATTCGCGCGATAAGGCGTCTAGCTTTTTGCCGTTTACCTCATATACAGTTAACTTCACCACTTCTTTACGCAACTCTACAATCACATAGGTTTTTTCGAAACGTTCCCGCGGAAGACGAATGCTCCCGGGATTCAGAAATAAGATACCGTTCATCAGCTCTGCACCCAAAACATGCGAATGCCCGAAGCAGACAAGATCGGCTTGAAGCTCTTGTGCCCGGTAATTCAGGTTCATAAGGGAAGTTTTGACGGAATGGTTATGTCCATGGGTCACAAAAATCTTTCTGCCTCCAACTTCTTCGACAGTATCGAGTGGAAATCTCGTATCAAAATCGCAATTCCCCCTTACTGTGACAAACTCGGACATAGCATGATGATCGGCCATCAATTGCGAGTCGCCGCAGTGAATCATCAGCTCCGTTTCTTTCCGATGCCTTTCCTTTATGACCCCAAGTTCATGGGTTAAACCGTGGCTGTCGCTGACAATTAATACTTTGCTCAAGGCCGGACAGCTCCTTCAAGAATTGCATCAAGCATGCGATCCAATTGTTTTAATGCATTGGCACGGTGGCTGATTTTGTTTTTCTCTTCGGCTGACAGTTCTGCCATCGAACCATTTTTCTCCGGAATAAAAAAGATCGGATCATAGCCAAATCCGTTCGTTCCTTTGCGAGTTTCCAATATGCGGCCTTCACATGTTCCCGACACCGTTACCGTTTCCTTGCCTGGAATGGCAATAGCCAAAGCACAATAAAATCTTGCCGTCCGCTGTTCTGCCGGTACCCCTGTTAACTCTTGCAATACCTTTCTGATGTTAGCTTCATCATTTTTTTCTTCGCCAGCATATCTTGCCGAAAAAATCCCAGGGCGTCCATCGAGGGCATCAACGATCAAGCCGGAATCATCGCTAATGGCCATTTTCCCCAAAAACAGCGAAACTTTCTCTGCTTTTAAAATTGCATTTTCTGCAAACGTTTGACCCGTCTCTTCGATATCGGGGATGTCGGGATAGTCCTGCAGTGTTTTTACAACAATGCCTCTTGATAAAAACATTTCTGTAAATTCTTTCGCTTTACCGGGATTCTTTGTTGCAATGATAACTTCCTTCAACAATTTCACGATACCTCCCAGCTACTTTTTTCGTTTTTCGATCTTTTTTGCGATTTCTTCCCCAAGCGCACTTGTTTGATATTCGAAAAGATCCATTAGGCCCTGTTGTCCCGCCATAAGCAGATCTTGAAGCTGCTGATACGAAAAAGTAGCTTCTTCGCCAGTGCCTTGCAATTCTACAAATTCACCGCTGCCGGTCATCACGATATTCATATCGACTTTCGCCTTCGAATCCTCTGTATAATTTAAATCTAACACTGTTTCATCATTTTCTAAAATCCCGACACTTGTAGCTGCTAAAAAATCAGTTATTGGAAAGCGGGGTAGTGCCTTTTTCTCCGCCAAGCTGTTTAACGCAAAGGACATAGCGACAAATGCGCCAGTGATCGACGCCGTCCTTGTGCCGCCGTCAGCCTGAATAACATCACAGTCAATCCAGACCGTTCGTTCACCAATCACCTGAAGATCAACAATGGACCGTAAAGCTCTGCCGATTAAGCGCTGAATCTCCATCGTCCGGCCGGTTACTTTCCCTTTTGATGATTCGCGAATGTTTCGTGCTTCAGTTGCCCTTGGCAACATTGAATACTCAGCGGTAATCCAGCCTTTTCCTCCGCCGCGCAAAAATGGAGGAACCCGTTCTTCGATACTGGCTGTGCATATCACTTTCGTGTCTCCCACAGAAATAAGCACAGATCCTTCGGGATGTTTTAAGTAATTGGTTTCAATATGTACGGGCCTTAATTGCAATCGTTCTCTGCCATCTGCTCGCAACAATCCTTCCTCCCATTCATCAACAATCTTCAATCTTTGGAATCAACAAGCCATTGTACATGAAAGAAGAGGCGGCTTTAAAGCCAACCTCTTTTATTGCCTCTATATAGTATAACAAAAATCTTTTTTTAGAAACTACCTGTGTTCACTTTTTCAGGACGAGTTACTGGAGCCGTTAATTTTTTTCCATCTTCTTTTACCAACTCGGCTTTCCCTTTCACTAAAACAGAAACTTCCTTAATTCCCTTCTGCTCCGTCAATGACAGAACAAGTTCATCCAACAAGTGCTGAGAGATCACTTTTTCTTTAAAACTGCCGTAGACAGAATCATTAAAATTCAATGTCACTTTACCATTCTCGACTTTCGGCGTTTCAAGCAGCTTTACTTTTGGCATAAAATCAGAAACAAGATTGGAAGATTGATTTGGACCTTTCACCAATTCGTCAACAGCCGCAACCACATTGTCTTTCACACTATTGCTTACCCTCCGCGTTACCGGTACATAGTAATAGGATCCTTCTTCGCCGCCGATATAATAAACCGTTACCGGTTTTGTATTGGTAATATCCAATACGTCAGAAGTATCTATGTTTATTCCGCTTGCTCTTGAAAGATTTTCACTGATAGGTGTCCCCTTGACAGGCATCTTATCAAGCGGTTTCCCATTCATCGCCAGCTTCACGCTTTTAACTGTGTCAAACTGCGTTAATGTCCATGTAACAGCTTGAAGAATTTTGCTTTCATCAGCTACCTGATAATTTTTAAATTCTTTTGAAAAATCAACGGATGCGACGCCGTCTTTAATATCAACAGACATTTGCGTTCCAGCTGGAAGTACCGCTCTAAAGCCATTTGGCAAGAGCTGTGAAACCGGCCCATCCGCTACTAAATATTCTAGTGCCTGCTTTGCAATCGACGTTGTTTTCGGCATTGCGATCGTTTGCGGAACGACATAGCCGTTTTTATCAATTAAATATAACTCTGTTTTAATCGTTTCCTTTGCTTTCGCTTCTGTTGCAGTTGCACCCTTGGTTGATTGTTTGGCAGTTGTTGCTGCCGGGTTATTTGCTTTGGAGATCGTCACATCTTTTGGCGGATCAATTTTTTTTGCTGTTTCCGTACCAAAGAGAGAACAGCCGGATAAAAGCAGTGTAGAAGCAAAAACAGCCGAAACAAAAATCGTTGCCGTTTTATTTTTAATCATACAAATCCCTCCCAAGACAGTTTGTACTACAATATATACGAGCATATTTTGAATTTAGACCGTTTTGGGAAAAAATATGGACAAAAAAAACTCCTTTTTTATGATAAGGAGCTTTTATATCTGCTAGAATCTTTTCCATTTTACGTTTTCTATTGGCATACCAAGCCATTCGGAGGCAATTTTTGAAAAAATTGCCTTTGATCCTGATGTATAAAAGACATGGACAGGCTCATCCTCACTTGTACTTAGCATCCCATTATATTGCAAAATCGCACTGATTTCTCTTGCTGTTTCGTCTCCAGAGCTGATCACGTTCACGCTCGGCCCCATATATTGTTTAATCAACGGCTCGAGCAACGGGTAATGTGTACAACCCAAAATAAGGGTATCCAAATTTTGACCGATTAACGGATTTAATGATTCTTCGACAATCTTTTGTGCAACCGGTCCTGAATACTCGCCGCTTTCTACGAGCGGTACAAATTTTGGACAGGCGAGGCTTGTGACAAATAAGCGGCTGTTTAGCGCTTTTAATGCTTTTTCATACGCTCCGCTCTTCACTGTTCCTTCTGTACCAATAATCCCCACCCGATAGTTCTTTGTTTTTTTAATAGCTGCCCGGGCTCCCGGATAAATCACACCCAATACCGGGATGCGAAGTTCCCTTTGAATTTCCTCTAGGGCAGCAGCAGTTGCTGTGTTGCAGGCAATGACAAGCATTTTTATTTTTTTTTGCAATAAAAACTGCGTCATTTCCCAAGTGAATTTCTTAACTTCCCTGCTCGTTCTTGGTCCGTATGGGCATCTGGCCGTATCGCCAAAATAAATAATTTCTTCATTTGGAAGCTGTCTCATGATTTCCTTGGCGACGGTCAGCCCCCCTACACCAGAGTCAATCACACCAATCGGTTGTTTCAAACTTCTCCCCTCAATCTTCGCGCATTTCTTGATGCAATTTCACTAAATTGCTTTGAAGCAACTGTATTTCTTCATCTGAAAAGTTTTTCAGCACTTCTTGCAAATAAATTTGCCGTTTTTTAATCACTTCTTGAATAATTCTCTCGCCTTCTTCCAATAAATGAATTCTGACAACACGACGATCCTGACTGTCCTTTACCCGGATGACGAGCTGGTTTTTCTCCATTCGATCCACGAGATCGGTTGTTGTGCTGCAGGCCAAATACATTTTATTGGAAAGATCCCCGATCGTCATATCGCCATACTCGTAAAGCCATTGCAAGGCAACAAATTGCGGAGGGGTAATCGTATAATTGCTTAACAGTTCTCTTCCTTTTTGCTTAATAATTCCGGCTATGTAACGCAATTCTTTTTCAATAAGAGACACACGGTCAACATGATTTTCAATTGTATTTTCGAGTTCCATTACCCACAGCTCCCCTAAAGATTTCGGAGTCTGTTCCGACTGCCGAAAACAGCTTGTTCAACCAAAGTCTTGATCTTATTTTCTACCTTTCCTATAAAAATTTCAAGGTTGGAGTTTTCCTATAAAAATATGAACCGGCCTCCCATAAGGATGCCGGTCATATTTAAAGTTCTAGCTCTCCCATTCGAAGGAGCTCTACAACTGCTTGTGAACGCCCCTTAACACCAAGCTTTTGCATGGCATTTGAAATATGATTCCGAACCGTCTTTTCGCTTATAAATAATTCACCAGCGATTTCTTTTGTTGTTTTGTCTTGTACTAACAGTTCGAATACTTCTTTTTCTCGTTTGGTGAGTAACGGCTTGTGAGTATATTCATTCTCCTTCAAGTATTGTAACCCTCCTTGCCTTCGCCAGTATGAACCGTGGGGTGGGTATATATTTAGTCACCATATCATATGTGAAAAAAACTTTTCGAGTGACTGGAATACCTTGAGAGTGAATGAATTTTTGTAAAAAATGTGCGTTTGCGTATCCAAAGATGGATTACCTTTAAGAAGGATGTTGATTTCCGCTACATGATGCTCACTTTCCGTGAAGCAGAAATCAAAAGTCAACATAAAGTATCACCGATTAGAAATAAATTCCTTGTGTTTGTATTTTTTATGTCATGAATTCAGGGATACGATTAATGACCATGTATAGCAGGAATGCCTATAGGAACATGAAAAGCGTGTGGAGAGGATGATGCGCCAAAACTAACTGTCGTCTTTGGTTGCTGGTACCCCCCATATGGGTGAAAGCTGCTTGGTAAATATGGATTGTAATGTCCATAAGCCAAGAATGGGGTTACAGCAGGAAAAAAGGAATAAGGGTAATAACGAAAAAACATTTTTTCCACCTCGTTCTAAATAAAATTCATCATATAGTATGACAGACGATTTGTCTTAGGAACTCAGCATTCGAATTCGATTTGAGGCTATGCCACTACATAAAAAAATGAACGACAATATGGGTAAGTGCATAGATTATTTTATGAATTGGCTTAATTTTAAGAAAAGAGTGTTGCATATGCCAGCAATTATTGGTGGCCCGATTCAAATCAATATTGTCAGTGGAAACGGAATTGTTGAATTTGGGGATAGCTTGTTTGTTTCACCGAAGATCGCATCGAAAACGCCCGCAGGTTCAGGGGGATTCAACACAGGAATTTACAACATAACGAATAATGGAATAAGCGGCACCAATTACATTGATCCCGATGCAATTGATCAGCCAATGTGCGGAAATAACTAAAAAGCAGGAAAAAATCCTGCTTAATTAGCCGGGGACGCGTAAACAATATATCTTTTGGGCGCATTTCCAATATACCCAAATGGATAGCACGTTGTTAAAATTAGCTCTTCTTTCGTTTTTTGCAGCGTGATAATGCTCCTATCATCCGAGTTGACGATTTTTGTATTTGTGATTTTATACGTTTGGCTGCCGGTTTTTGCTTTTACATTTAAAGGATCTCCGATTTTTAATTCTCCTAATTTGCGAAAAACAGTATCCCGATGACCGGATAAAACGATTTGACCTTTTTCTGTGGGCAGGGACGATCCTTTAAAATGGCCGACACCTTTTGCAAGGTCATCCGGATCGGTCCCTTCTACAATCGGCAACACAGCTTTTATTTTCGGTATGTCTAAAAGGCCGATGGCATCCCCGACAGCAGGCGGCTTGCTTTCAGCAATGCTTTCTTTTTGTACGGGATTTGGCTGCGCTTGGATTACAGCTTTCGCTTTTTTCAACGCTTCTCCTGTTTGCAGCTTCCCATTAACAAGCTGCCAACCGCCGATACCCACTAAAACCACTCCTGCTAAAACAAACAAAACGGGAATCCAATTTTTTCGTCTCATAAACCGTCCTCTTTTAACCAGTCTTTTCATACAGTATACCAAACGAACATTTTCCGGAGCAAAAATTTTTAAGACACAAAAAGCCTCTTTATGAAAAAGAGGCTTTAAATTTAGTTTAAATATGGTCGCTGCCAAAAAAGTTTTTAAAGGATTGGATCACCGTATCACGATTCAATGCAGCAATTGACGTCGTCAACGGGATACCTTTTGGACAAGACTGAACACAGTTTTGCGAATTGCCACAGCCGGCTAGACCGCCTTCTCCCATTATCGCTTCCAGCCGTTCTGCTTTATTCATCGCACCAGTTGGATGGGCATTGAATAACCGAACCTGTGAAAGCGGCTGTGGTCCGATAAAGTTTGATTTGCTGTTGACATTTGGGCATGCTTCAAGACAGACACCGCAAGTCATGCATTTTGAAAGCTCATAAGCCCATTGCCGTTTCGTTTCCGGCATCCGGGGACCAGGACCCAAATCATATGTTCCATCTATCGGAATCCAGGCTTTCACTTTCTTTAATGAATCAAACATTCGGCTGCGGTCAACCTGAAGGTCACGGACAACTGGGAATGTCCGCATCGGCTCCAAGCGGATTGGCTGCTCCAATTTATCGACTAGTGCCGTACAAGACTGCCGTGGCTTTCCATTAATAACCATAGAACATGCGCCGCAAACCTCCTCCAGGCAGTTCATCTCCCAAACAATCGGTGTCGTTTCTTGGCCTTTTGTATTGACCGGATTTCTGCGAATCTCCATTAAAGCAGAAATAACATTCATATTCGGCCGATATGGAAGCTCAAATTCCTCCTCATAAGAAGGAGAATCTGGATTATCTTGCCGGGCTATAATAAATTTTACTGTTTTCGTTTCAGACATACAATCTACTCCCCTTACATATTAAAATAATCCCAAACCCGAGCTCGTATTTGGAAACCTTTCGTAATCAAACACTGAAGGTTTCATTAATGAGCTTTCGAGTAATCGCGCACTCGAGGCTTAATCAATGAGATATCGACATCTTCATAATGAAAAGCTGGAGCAGATTTCGCATCAACAAACTTTGCCATTGTCGTTTTTAGCCATTCTTCATCATTACGGTTAGGGAAATCAGGTTTGTAGTGAGCACCGCGGCTTTCATTTCGGTTATATGCACCTAATGTAATCACCCGGGCAAGCTGCAGCATGTTTTGCAATTGTCTTGTAAAGGCCGCACCCTGGTTGCTCCATTTCGATGTATCATTGATATTAATCTTTTGATAACGCTCCAATAGTTCCTGAATTTTCTCGTCTGTACGCAAAAGCTTGTCATTGTAACGCACAACCGTTACATTTGCTGTCATCCATTCCCCTAGTTCTTTATGAAGAACGTATGCATTTTCAGTACCATCCAACGACATAATCGAATTCCACTTTTCCTCTTGTTCTTTGACATAGCGGTCAAAGACTGTTGAAGATACAGCATCCGAACTTTTCTCAAGACCATTGATATAGTTGACTGCGTTTGGACCGGCAACCATACCGCCGTATATAGCAGATAACAGCGAGTTGGCACCTAACCGGTTAGCTCCGTGCTGCGAAAAATCGCATTCACCCGCAGCAAATAGCCCAGGTATATTCGTCATTTGATCATAATCAACCCACATGCCGCCCATTGAATAGTGAACAGCAGGGAAAATTTTCATCGGAACTTTATGCGGATCTTCGCCGGTAAACTTTTCATAAATTTCGATGATTCCGCCAAGTTTTACATCCAATTCATGTGGATCTTTATGGGAAAGGTCGAGATAGACCATGTTTTCTCCATTGATGCCAAGTTTTAAGTCATTGCAGACATGGAAAATTTCCCTCGTTGCAATATCACGAGGTACAAGATTGCCATATGCAGGGTATTTTTCCTCTAGGAAATACCATGGCTTACCATCCTTATATGTCCATACACGGCCGCCTTCGCCACGTGCGGATTCACTCATTAAGCGAAGCTTGTCATCCCCCGGAATAGCGGTTGGATGAATTTGGATGAACTCTCCATTTGCATAATAAACACCTTGCTGATAAAGGATGGAGGCTGCTGAACCTGTGTTAATGACAGAATTTGTTGATTTTCCAAAAATAATCCCCGGTCCGCCAGTTGCCATAATTACCGCATCAGCAGCAAATGACTTGATTTCCATTGTTTTTAAATTTTGGGCAACAATCCCACGGCATACCCCATCGTCATCGATTACCGCACCAAGAAATTCCCATCCCTCATATTTCGTTACAAGTCCAGCTACTTCCTGGCGGCGAACTTGTTCATCCAATGCATATAGCAATTGCTGCCCTGTTGTCGCACCGGCAAATGCCGTACGGTGATGCTGTGTACCGCCAAAGCGGCGAAAGTCTAATAATCCTTCCGGCGTACGGTTAAACATTACACCCATCCGGTCAAATAAGTGAATAATGCCAGGAGCGGCTTCACACATAGCCTTGACAGGAGGCTGATTCGCTAAAAAATCCCCGCCGTAAATCGTGTCATCAAAATGAATCCAAGGAGAATCTCCTTCGCCTTTTGTATTTACTGCTCCATTAATACCACCTTGGGCACAAACAGAGTGAGAACGTTTTACCGGTACAAGCGAAAATAACTCAACCGGTACCCCGTGTTCTGTAATTTTAACTGTTGCCATCAAGCCGGCTAAACCGCCGCCGACGACAATCACCTTACCTTTACTCATCGTGACTCACTCCTTAAATCATTAATCCTTCCATGATTAACTTCCTGGCTAATCAGAATTTATATCCATAAATAAATTCTGAAGCATACATTGAAACTGCGACTCTGTCTTCGTCCTTAGGGACTCGGCAGTCGGCGGGTTTTCATTTATCTATCAAACAAAAGCAAGCAAATCTCGAATTCCAATAATTGCAAGCAGAACAAAAATCACCATTGTGACATATGTAGAAATTCTTTGCGAACGAGGAGAAACGGTAATCCCCCAACTCACAGCAAATGACCATAATCCGTTTGAAAAATGAAAAATTGTCGATAATACGCCAATAAGATAGAACCAGAACATAAATGGCGATGATAAGATATTGGCCATCATTTGAAAATTAAGTGCTGTCCCTAGCGCATAAGCAATCCTTGTTTCCCAAACATGCCACGCAACGAAGATCAGGGTGATAACCCCAGTAATGCGCTGCAGCAAAAACATCCAGTTGCGAAAATAGCCTAATCGTCCATTGTTAGGAGCGGCAGTAAAAGCAATATAAAGGCCATAAATTGCATGATATAACAGCGGCAGGAAAATCAACACAATTTCTAGAATGATCAGAAATGGAAGACCTTCCATAAAGCCGATTGCACTGTTAAAAGATGACTCTCCCCTTGTAGCAAAATAATTGACTGTGAGATGCACGATAAGGAATAATCCGACTGGAATAACTCCGAATAATGAGTGCAGTCTGCGGTGAACATACTCCCGATTACTTGCCATATTTTTACCCCCTTTAGATTTTCATGATGAAAAGATTTCACCTTTTTCCCTATGGGAAAAGTAAAATCTATCATCATAGTAAATTGTAAAGCCTTCTTTTTAACAATTATGTGACAAGTTCATTTTACTCCCATCACCTTGGAGCGTCAAGAAACCGTATACACAAATATTTTATAAACATAAAATTTTTTAAATATATTGATAAGATGTTGTCACACTACAGCAAGAGTCTTGATTTGATAAGCAAATCTTCCCTTTAGAAGCCATAATTTACCGCCAATTTTTTTGGTAAAAAGGGAATCATAGTAAATAGCGGATTGTAATGGATTTATATTAAAATAACAAATTCTTCGGATTTAAAACTCTATTTTTTTCTAAAAATAGATTGTATATAATAGTATGATAGAAAGAGGGGAGACCATGAAAGAACAAATGCCAGCTGAACTAGCTCATACAACTGAACCGGAAAATATGACTGTTTTCGGTTACGAACTTTTAAGGGAGTTTCTGATCCCTGAACTATTAGGGAAAGATACTCCGGAAATTTTATATTGGGCTGGAAAAAAGCTCGCCAGAAACTATCCTGTTGAAACCAAGGAAGACCTTATTGATTTTTTTGTGCAAGCCTCATGGGGAGACCTTGTCATTAAAAGCGAAACAAAGGATGAATTAGAATTCGAGTTGACAAGCCCATTGATGGTATCCCGTGTAAAAACAAAAGCTGAACATTTTTTCCAGCTTGAAGCCGGTTTTTTAGCCCAACAAATTGAACATCAAAAGGGTGTAGTTGCAGAGGCTTTTGAACACCCTGTTAAAAAGGCGCAAAAAGTTCAGTTTACCGTAAAATGGGATCGAAAAGACAGCATCCTGTAGGCTTATTAAAACCATTCCATTG
Organism: Neobacillus sp. SM06; assembly: GCF_050496765.1. Classification (NCBI taxonomy): domain Bacteria; kingdom Bacillati; phylum Bacillota; class Bacilli; order Caryophanales; family Bacillaceae; genus Neobacillus; species Neobacillus sp. SM06. Next base: position 94,454 of record NZ_JBNWEO010000018.1, on the reverse strand, counting down.
CGGAAAAAGCTTTCATTGGAATGTCCAGTGAAAGCTTTTTCGCGCCTATTTTATTTTATTGCTGGGCCGCCCCTAACTCAAAGGCATCGTGAAGTGATTGAACCGCCTTTAACATATCCTTTTCCTTTACAACAGCCGAAACCTTAATTTCCGATGTACTCACCATTTTTATATCAATCTGGTTGGATGCCAGTACTTCAAACATTCTAGCTGCTACGCCTGGATTGGAAATCATGCCTGAACCAACAATGGATACTTTTGAAAGTTGATTTTCCGCTTCGATTTTTTCATATTTCAGCAGCTCTTTGTTGCTTTCCAATACATCCAGTGTTTCCAGCAAGTCGGCTGTTTTAATGGAGAACGACAGATTGGTTGTATCGGAATCCGTTTTGCTTTGAATGATAATATCAACGTTAATATGATGCTGAGCGAGAGTCGTAAAGATGGTCGAAAGATTCGTTAAGGAATCGGCAAGACCTAAAAGCGTTACTCTTGTAATTTCATCTTCAAATGCGACACCGCGGACAACCAAATTTTGTTCCATTTTTGCTTCCTCCTCTATCACTGTACCTTCCATTTTTTCCATACTCGAACGTACTTCAAGCCGTATGTGATAATTCTTGGCAAATTCGACTGCTCTTGGATGCAAAACACCAGCACCCAAATTGGCCAGTTCAAGCATTTCGTCATAAGAAATATCCGCAAGTTTGCGGGCACTTTTCACATATCTCGGGTCGGTCGTATAAACGCCGGTAACATCTGTGTAGATATCGCATTTATCTGCCTTCAGAGCGGCAGCTAATGCGACAGCCGTTGTATCGGATCCGCCCCGGCCAAGAGTGGTAATTTGACCATCCTCTGTAACTCCCTGGAAACCTGCTACGATCACGACTTTCCCATTAGCGAGCTGTTTATTAATTGCTTCAGGGTTGATTTTTTTTATCCGGGCGTTTCCGTGAACCGGCTCTGTCATGATTCCTGCCTGCCAGCCTGTGAATGATACGGCATCCAATCCTTTTTCCGCTAATGCCATTGCAAGCAAGGCAATGGTTGTTTGTTCGCCTGTCGTCAAAAGCATATCCATTTCGCGCTTGCTTGGCTGTGAAGAAATTTCCTTTGCCAAGTTTACAAGCTGATCTGTCGTTTTTCCCATTGCCGAGACAACCACGACAACATCATTTCCTTGTTGTTTTTCACTTTGCACGCGATCGGCGACATTTAAAATTCTTTCCACATTTCCGACGGATGTTCCCCCGAATTTCTGTACAATTAAACCCACAATGACCCCTTCTTTCAAATTTTAAAATTGCGGCAGCACTTTTCCCATTCTTTTGCAAAATAAAAAGCAATGAGAACGGCATCCCATTGCTTTGAACACGAAGTAATCCAACGTATACAATGTGAGATAGCTCTCCAAGACGGCCGCCTTGACAATCCAGTATTTATTCAACACAGGACCAGCAAAGAATGAAAATTGAGTCAATCTTTGCTTCGGCGAACATCCCCTTTCACCACCCGTCTTTGAAGCTCATTCTTCTCGGGATTGCTACTATTGAAGTTCGCACCTCTACCTTCACTTTAATACTATAAAGTGATAGTAATATAAAGTTTATCTCATTATAGCATAAGGTCGTTTCTCTGACAATCAGGAATCATGAAGTTTTTGAATTAGTTTCTCTGCTACGTCAGCCGGCAGTCCAAGCGACCGGAACTGTTCAACTGTAGCTTCTTTCATTTTTTTCACAGAGCCAAAGGTTTTTAACAATAATTTTTTTCGTTTTTCCCCGATACCGTCAATATCATCAAGCATTGATTGAAATGCATTTTTCCCGCGAATTTGCCGGTGAAACGTAATGGCAAAACGATGAACCTCGTCTTGAATTCGCTGGAGCAAATAAAATTCCTGGCTGTTCCTTGCCAATGGAACAACTTCCAATGGATTGCCATAAAGCAGCTGGGACGTTCGATGCTTCTCATCCTTAGCAAGCCCGGAGAGCGGGATATCAAGACCAAGCTCATTTTCCAATATATCACGAACTGCTTCGATATGCCCTTTTCCCCCATCAATGATAATTAAATCAGGAAGTGGGAGTCCTTCTTTTAATACCCGAGAATATCTTCTTCTAACAACTTCGCGCATGGACTCATAATCATCAGGTCCTTCAACTGTCTTAATTTTATATTTGCGATATTCCTTCTTGTTTGCCTTTCCATCTAGAAAAACAACGACAGCAGACACTGGGGAAGTTCCTTGAATATTGGAGTTGTCAAAAGCCTCTATTCGGTGCGGTGTATAAATCCCCATCGCCTTTCCAAGGTTCTCAACCGCCTTAATCGTCCGTTCCTCATCTCTTTCAATCAGCGAAAATTTCTCGTTTAAGGCAATTTGCGCATTTTTTACAGCCAGCTTAACAAGATCTTTCTTTTGCCCTCGCTGGGGTTTGATCACTTTCACGTGAAGCAGCTGCTCCGCGACATCGCTTTCAACCGTTTCCTGAACCAAGATTTCCTTTGGTTTAAAATGATTGGCTTTTTCATAAAATTGTCCCAGATAGGAAAGCATTTCTTCCTCCGGTTCACCGTAGATCGGAAACATCGAAACATCCCGTTCAATTAATTTTCCTTGGCGGACAAAAAAGACTTGAACACACATCCATCCCTTATCAACAGCATATCCAAACACATCGCGATCAGTAAAATCGGTCGTTGTCATTTTTTGTTTTTCCATTGTCGTTTCAATATGGGCAATTTTGTCACGATATTCTTTTGCCCGTTCAAAGTCCAGCTCCTCAGCCGCAAGAAGCATTTTTTCCGACAGTTCTTTTTTTATCTCCTTGTAACCGCCATTTAAAAATCGGGTAATCTCATCCGTTATTTGTTTGTACTGTTCTTCGGAAACCTCATTGACACATGGTGCAAGGCACTGTCCTAAATGGTAATACAAACAGACCCGATCAGGCAGGGTTGAACATTTTCTTAATGGATAAATGCGGTCAAGCAGTTTTTTCGTTTCATTGGCCGCTTGAACATTGGGATAAGGGCCAAAATATTTCCCTTTGTCTTTTTTGACTTTCCGGGTGATGATCAGTTTCGGATGTCTTTCAGCTGTCAGCTTAATAAAGGGATAGCTTTTATCATCCTTCAGCATAATATTATACTTCGGATCATGTTTTTTGATTAAATTGATTTCAAGCAGCAATGCTTCAATATTGGAGGATGTAACAATATATTCAAAGTCTTCAATTTCATTTACCAGTCTTAGCGTTTTGCCATCATGGGATCCGGAAAAGTACGAGCGAACGCGATTTTTTAATACTTTTGCTTTCCCAACATAAATAATGGTTCCTTGTCGGTCTTTCATTAAATAGCAGCCAGGCTGATCAGGCAGCAGTGCAAGTTTTTGTTTGATTATTGGATTTATGCCGGCCACCTCTTTTACCATTTTTGATCATTGCATATGTGTATGATTCTGTTAAAATTTTAAAACATCGTTCGTAAAAAGAAAAGAAAAATCAATGGGGAAGTTGATCAAAAAGAAAACCTTAGCCAAGGTGTCGGCTAAGGTTTTTTATGCTTACAGGTTGCGTTCAATCACGCTCTTTAGTGCTTCTTTTGGCTGGAATCCAATTACTTTATCTACCACTTCACCATTTTTGAAAAGAAGCAAAGTAGGTATGCTCATGACACCAAAACGTGCAGCCGTTTCCTGGTTTTCGTCAACGTCAAGCTTCACAATTTTTACTTGATTGCCCATTTCAGCATCAATTTCTTCTAATACAGGTGCAATCATTTTACATGGTCCGCACCATGGTGCCCAAAAATCACAAAGAACTAAACCTGAGCTTGTTTCTGCAGAAAAAGTTTGATCGGTTACATGTGAAATAGCCATTTTGAAAAATCCTCCTAAAAAATACTCATATACTACGGTCAGTATATCATCGTTTCATCTTACATGCTAATAATTTGATTCCCTCGTTACTTTACCCTTTTTTCGTGAAAGTATGTCGTCTGGCAAAAAACAAGAAGAGCAGCTCCAACCGCTGCTCTTCTGCGTCGTTATGAATGAACTTTCAGCTTTTTAAATTCTTCTGTCAGCATTGGAACGACTTCAAAGAGGTCGCCAACAATGCCATAATCGGCTACTTTAAAAATATTTGCTTCTGGATCCTTGTTAATGGCAACAATTACTTTTGAGTTGGACATTCCTGCTAAATGCTGAATAGCTCCGGAAATTCCGCAGGCTATGTACAGATCCGGCGTTACCACTTTTCCCGTCTGACCGATTTGCAAGGAATAGTCGCAATAATCTGCATCACACGCCCCGCGTGAGGCACCAACTGCACCGCCAAGAACGTTTGCTAGTTCCTGTAATGGTTCAAAGCCTTCCTTGCTTTTAACACCGCGTCCGCCAGAAACGACAACTTTCGCTTCGGATAAATCAACCCCTTGGCTCGCTTTGCGGACAACTTCCTTTATAATTGTCCGAAGATCTTTTATTTGAACAGCTAGTGATGAAACATCTCCGCCTCTGGATTCATCTTTTTCAAGTGGTGCAATATTATTTGGACGAATCGTTGCAAAAATCAATTTATCTGTTGCCATTTTCTTTTCAAACGCTTTGCCCGAGTAGATCGGTCTTGTGAAAAGAATGTTTCCACCAGCCGCTTCAACACCAGTTGCATCGGATATCAAGCCTGAATCAAGCTTTGCAGCTACTTTTGGTGCGAGATCTTTTCCAAGGGCAGTATGTCCTAAAACGATTCCTTCCGGTTGTTCTTGCTCCACTACAGCTAGCAATGCCTGAGAAAAGCCATCCGGCGTGTACTGCTTCAAATTTGCTTCTTCAACAACAATCACGCGGTCTGCGCCATGATGAATAAACGATTCAGCTAAAGCGCTTACAGAATCACCGACTAAAACCCCGACCACTTCGCCGCCTTCTGCCACGGTTTTCGCTGCAGCAACTGCCTCAAAAGAAACATTCCGCAATGCGCCATCTCGAACTTCACCTAATACCACTACTTTTCTAGCCATTCAAATCCCTCCTGAATCAATTTTTCCGTTTCTTAAATCACTTTTGCTTCCGAGTGCAGCAGCTGAACAAGCTCTTGTACTTGATCACTCAGCTCGCCGGAAAGAACTTTTCCTGCTTCTTTTTTTGGCGGAAGATAGATTTCAATTGTTTTTGTTTTCGCTTCGACATCCCCTTCCTCGAGATCCAGATCATCCAACTCCAATTCCTCAAGCGGTTTCTTCTTCGCTTTCATAATCCCTGGAAGCGATGGATAGCGAGGCTCGTTTAAACCTTGTTGTGCAGTTACTAAAAGTGGAAGAGTTGCTTCAATGATTTCGGCGTCGCCTTCGACATCCCGGGTAACGGTTGCTTTTCCGCTATCGATCTCAAGCTTCGTGATTGTGGTCACGTAAGGGATATCAAGCAATTCAGCCACACGCGGTCCAACCTGGCCTGATCCTCCATCAATTGCAACATTTCCGCCAATAATTAAATCGACATTCTTGTCTTTTAAGTACTGTGCAAGAATTTTTGCGGTTGTATATTGATCGCCTTCTTCAATATCGTCTTCCGTATTAATCAAAACGGCTTTGTCAGCGCCCATTGCTAGAGCCGTCCGCAATTGTTTCTCCACTTCCTCATTTCCGACGGAGATAACCGTTACTTCACCGCCATGCGCGTCACGCACCTGGATCGCTTCCTCAATGGCATATTCATCATAAGGATTGATGATAAACTCTGCTCCATCCTCATTGATTTTACCGCCGGAAATCGTAATTTTCTCTTCCGTATCAAACGTTCTTTTCATTAATACATAAATGTTCATGGTTTCCCTCCTATTATTCAAAGATTGTTTTAGTTCTAAAGATTTCAAAAAATGTAGGTAAAAAAATTTTGATGCGACCTATTCACCCTTGAAATTTGGTTCCCGCTTTTCAATAAAGGCTCGAATTCCTTCTTTGGCATCATTGGACATGAAAACTTCCCCAAATAGTTCAGCCTCTTTTTTGATCCCTTCATAAAACTCTTTTGTTTTGGTAAAATTTAATAACGCTATTGCTGCTTTTAACGATCCAGGACTTTTTTTGGCAATCTTTTGCGCCAGTTGTTTTGCCTTATCCAGCAATTCGCTTTCCGGATAAGCATGGTTGGCTAAACCATATTTTTCTGCTTCAAGTCCGGTAATTGGCTCAGAAGTGAACATCATTTCAGCTGCTCTTGCCATCCCAACATATTTAGCTAAGCGTTGCGTGCCGCCATATCCCGGGACAAGTCCAAGTTGAAGCTCCGGCAAACCGAGTTTTGCCGTCTCGCTTACAAGCCGAATATGGCATGCCATTGCCAACTCAAGTCCACCACCAAGTGCCGCGCCATGAATGGCTGCAATAACTGGTTTCGGACATCGCTCAATCCGTTCAAACAATTCCTGTCCCCGGCCTGAGAACCGATCGGATGCTGAGATGGTTGTGAATTCTTTAATATCGGCTCCTGCTGAGAAAAATCTTCCTTCCCCATGAATAACAAGAACTTTGACTTCCTTGCTTGGCTCAATTTCATCTAGAACCTCGGAGAGCTCCTGCAGCAGCCCTTTTGACAAGGCATTCGCCGGCGGCCGATTCAATGTGATAACAGCAACACCGTCTTCAACAGACCATGATAAAAATTCCAAAGCAATCCCCCCTTGATTGTGTTTTTCACTTCCTGCACCCATTTATTAGTAGATGATGAACTTTTCCTGCCAATGCATTTAGATCGTACTTTTCCTCGTTCATGACCCATGATGTTGCGGTTTCATCAATGGTTCCAAAAATCATTTGCCGGGCAAGCCTGATATCCAGCTCACTTGAGAATTCGCCGTTTTCAATTCCTTCGAGTAAAATCTTATCGATTACTTTCAGGTATCGTTTTAAAATGTTATTGATCTGCAAGCGAATTTCCTTATTGGACTGCCGTAGCTCAAGCTGAGTAACGACTGCCAAGTGATGGTCATCGGAAAGCAATCGAAAATGGGCAGTGATCATCATTAATAACTTCTCTACTGCCGATTCTTTTCCTGCAATCAATTGATCAATTTTTTCGATAAAATTCCCCATTTTTTCTTCAAAAAGAGAGATCAATATATCTTCTTTATTTTTAAAATATAAATAAATTGTTCCGTCAGCAACGCCAGCTTGCTTAGCAATTTTGGAAACCTGTGCCTGATGAAAGCCATTTTCTGCAATGACCACAACAGCTGCATCAATTATTTGCATGTATTTTGGTCTGTTTTTTTTCAATTCTATCCCTCTTTTGAAAAATTTAATGGAATGGATGAATGAATAATCATTCATAATTTTATGATAATAAGCAAAACAAGTTCTGTCAAGAAATTCTCGTTTCCTTCCTTGGTTTTAATAGACAAGATGAAAGAAAAAAACAAGCGTCATTACGCCTGCTTTTCCGATTGCCCGTTATTCTTTTTTGCTTCCTCCTCAACAAGTGCCCTTCTCAATATTTTTCCAACGGCTGTCTTTGGCAAATCTTTTCGAAATTCGTAGACTCTAGGCACTTTATAGGCAGCCAAGTATTTTCTTGCATACTGATTCAGCTCGTCTTCTGTCACCTTGGCACCGTCTTTTAAAACAATGTACACCTTTACGGTTTCCCCGCGGTATGGATCGGGGATCCCGGCAGCAACAACCTCCAGGATATCAGGGTGTTCATAAAAAACCTCTTCAATTTCGCGGGGATAAATATTAAAGCCTCCGGCAATGATCATATCTTTTTTACGGTCAACAACGTAAAAATATCCTTGTTCATCCATATAGCCAAGATCCCCTGTCAAAAGCCAGCCTTCTTTTAACGTTTGTGCCGTTTCTTCTGGACGATTCCAATATCCTTTCATCACTTGTGGGCCTTTTACGGCGATTTCCCCAATTTCTCCAGTTGGAAGCGGCTCGCCCGTTTCCAATGACAAAATGGCTGCATCGGTGTCAGGCCATGGAACTCCGATACTGCCTTTTACCCGCGGGCGATCCCAAAGGAAATTCGCATGGGTGACAGGCGATGATTCGGTTAGTCCATAGCCTTCAACAAGCTTCCCTCCTGTAATTTCTTCAAATTTTTGCTGGACTTCAACAGGCAGCGGGGCTGAACCACTGATGCAAGAATCAATCGATGATAGATTGTATTTGTTTAAATCGGGATGGTTCAATAATCCAATATAGATAGTTGGGGCACCGGGAAAAAGCGTTGGCCGCTGTTTTTGAATGGTTTTTAACGTTGTTTCGGTATCAAATTTCGGCAGTAGCACCATTTTATAAGCCTGCATAACGGAAAGAATCATCACCGTCGTCATGCCATACACATGAAAGAAAGGCAGAATACCTAGGACTGTTTCCTCACCAGGTTTACACTTATAAAGCCAAGCTTGGCACATCGATGCATTTGCGACAAGATTTTTGTGCGTCAGCATCACACCTTTTGGAAATCCAGTTGTTCCGCCAGTGTATTGAATCAATGCAAGATCTTCCTCAAAATCAAAGGCAGGGACGTTTACACTTCCGTTGGGCTGTTTTAAAATTTCCTTCCATAAATGGGTTCGTCCCCCATGCTTCACGTGAACAACCATCCCGTATTGCTTTTTCTGGATGGTAGGATAGAGTAAGTTTTTGGGGAATGGCAAATAATCTTTGATAGCGGTTACAATAATATGCTGCAAATCCGTTTGCGGCATAACTTTTGAAACCCGGGGATAGAGAACGTCAAGTGTTATGATCGCCTTTGCACCGGAATCATTCATCTGATAAAGCAATTCGCGCTCCATGTAAAGTGGGTTCGTTTGGACAACAGTACCGCCTGCGAGCAAAACACCGAAGTAGCCAATAACCGACTGCGGCGTATTAGGAAGCATGATCGCAACGCGGTCACCCCTGGCAATACCAATATTCTGCAGATAACGGGCAAGCGTAAGTGCTTCTTCATATACCTTTTTGTAGGTAAAATCTTTTCCCAAAAAGTGAATCGCCGTTTTATGTGGATAGTTTTCGGCTGCATCAAGTAAATATTGCTGAACGGGTGCGATGCGATACTGAAGAGTTGCTGGAATTTCTTTTGGATAGAGATCGAGCCATGGTCTAAAATCGGACATTGCAATCCCCCTTATTCATCCGTTGTTTGAAAATTCTAACACATATATATCATTATAGCAGAAGCAGCCTAAAAAAAATACCACTGTCCAACGACAGTGGCGGCTGTTTCAGGAAAAAAATAGGATATAAACCACCCCGATCAGCACAAATAGACCGCATAGCACAAGCAGAATTTTTGCTAACCTCTCCATTTTCGTTCTCCCCTTTGGATAACCTTTCCGAACTATAGCGGCTCTCCTGAAATCCCGAACACTTATTTAAATTCAATTACCGTAACGCCTGTTCCGCCTTCACTTGCTTCCCCAAAACGAATTTTCTTAACCGCCCGATGATTTTTCAAATACTCTTGAACCCCTTGTCTTAGCGCGCCTGTCCCTTTGCCATGGATGATCGACACCCGGGGGTAGTTGGCTAACAGCGCATCATCGATGTATTTTTCTACCTTCATTAACGCGTCCTCATACCGCTCACCGCGCAAATCCAGTTCCAGTTTCACATCGGCGTCCCTGCCTCTAACAAGCGCAAGCGGTTTTGTTTCCTGCTGTTTCGGACTGCCTACATATTCCATGTCCTTTTCCTTGACCTTCATTTTTAAAATCCCAATCTGCACTTGCCATTCGGTATCCGACACTTTCTCAACAAGGATCCCTTTTTGGTCAAACGTTAAAACTTTTACCTCATCGCCAGGCTTGAGCACATGTATTTTTTCTTTCTTTTTTAACTGTTTTTGCGTTCTGTCAAGCTTTGGTACAGCTTCATCAAGCCGCTTCCTCGCATCTATTAGCTCATGCTCCTTTACTTCCGCCTGTTTTTCAATCCGCATGCGCCGCAATTCACGAATCACTTTCTCGGCTTCCTCTTTTGATTGTTCAACCACTTCTTCCGCTTTGCGGGCTGCTTTTTCATACATTCCATCTCTTTGTTCATAAAACTCGATCATCTGTTGTTGGAGATCGTGATGAAGTTTTTCCGCCTGGCGCAAATAATCGCGGGCCTCTTCCCGTTCTGTTTCGGCAAGCCGTTTGCTTTCTTCAAGCGATGCAATCATTTGATCAATTTGATTGGAATCAGCACTCACATGGGAGCGTGCTCTTTCAATCACCTTCTCATTCAGTCCAAGCCGTTTTGAAATTTCAAAGGCATTGCTTCTTCCCGGAACCCCCAAAAGGAGCTTGTAAGTTGGACTTAAGGTCTCAACATCAAATTCGACGCTTGCATTCATAACCCCTTTTCGGTTATAACCATATGCTTTTAATTCAGGATAATGGGTTGTCGCAATCACGCGAGCACCGCGCTGATGAACCTCATCCAATATCGAGATCGCAAGGGCGGCACCCTCCTGGGGATCCGTCCCCGCCCCAAGCTCATCGAACAGAACAAGGCTGTTTTCATCAACTGTCTTCAAAATATCCACAATGTTTACCATATGGGATGAAAACGTACTCAAGCTTTGTTCAATCGATTGCTCATCACCAATATCAGCATAGACGGCATCAAATACAGCCAGTTCCGAGCCGTCCAGCGCCGGAATCTGCAAACCGGACTGTGCCATTAATGTACATAAGCCGACCGTTTTCAATGTTACCGTTTTTCCCCCGGTGTTCGGGCCTGTTATCACAATGGCTGTATAATCCTTGCCAATCATGATATCATTTGCGACCACTTCATCAATTGGAATCAGCGGGTGGCGTGCTTTATGCAATACAATCCGTCCACGATCGTTCATGATCGGCATTGACCCTTTGATCTTTCTGCCGTAGCTTGCTTTTGCAAAAAGAAAATCAAGATCTGCAAGAATGTCGACAATGAGCCTTAATTCTTGCTCATGTTCGGCAGTCTTGGCTGACAGTTCACTTAAAATTCTCTCGATCTCCTGCTGCTCTTTTACACGAATATCTTGAAGCTGATTGTTTAACTGGACAATAGCCTGCGGCTCGATAAATAAAGTTTGACCAGATGAACTTTGATCGTGAATAATCCCGCCGTAATGCCCGCGGTACTCTTGTTTGACGGGAATGACAAAGCGGTCATTTCGAATCGTAACAATCGTATCGGATAACATTTTTTGCGCATTGGACGAGCGGATCATGCTCTCCAATTTTTCCCGGACACGCGCTTCATTTGCTCTTAGCTGGTGCCGGAGAGTGCGCAACTGGGCGCTTGCCCCGTCCAGTACCTCACCGCTTTCATCGATCGCATACTTAATTGCCTGTTCGAGATTGGTTAGCGGAACAATTTGCTCCGCCTTCTCTGCCATGATCGGAATGACTACGTTTTCTTCGGTCAAGCCTTCAATAAAATGCTTCATCTGCCGGCTTACATGAATCGTACTTGCAATTTGAACGAGCTCAATTGGGCTTAAGCTGCCGCCGATCACGGCCCGTTTTATATGGGCGCGAATATCATAAATGCCAGTGAGCGGCACATTTCCTTTTAATCGTAAAACACCTGCCGCTTCATCTGTTTCTGCTTGCAGTTTTACCACTTCGGCAAAATCGGTTGAAGGGGCAAGCGCTGTAATTTTTTCCTTGCCAAGTGAAGAAGACGCATATTCGAGCAACTGTTCTTTTACCTTATCAAATTCCAACACTTTCAGTGCTTTTGGCTGCATTGGAGTAAATCCTCCTTCTGTCTATCGCTTTCGGTTATCCAAAAATTTCAACAAATCTTCGGGTTCGAGTGTATTTAAGACGCTTGATTTGCGAATCCATCCCTTTTTCGCGGCTGCGACCCCCACTTCCATATGGGCAAGCGTCGCGATTTTATGGGCATCGGTATTAATAAAAATTTTCACCCCGGCCTCTTGAGCCTTTTTCAACTGTTCCGCACAAAGATCAAGCCGATTGGGATTTGCGTTTAATTCGAGAGCTGTATTCGTTTCACGTGCCAGTTCAATTACCAAATCAAGATCCACATCGTAGCCATCCCTCCGCCCAATTAAGCGGCCCGTCGGATGGGCGATCAGATCCACATGAACATTCTTTAACGCCGTCTGCAGCCGTGCCATGATTTGGTTTCTTGGCTGTGAAAAAGCTGAATGAATCGAGGCGATGACAAAATCCAATTCCTTTAAAAGTTCATCTTCATAATCCAGCGTTCCATCTGGAAGAATATCCATTTCCACTCCGGACAGAATCAGAATATCATCGTATTTTTCATTTAATCGTTTAATCTCTTCCCGCTGTTTCAGCAGCCGCTCAGGCGTTAAGCCGTTTGCCACTTTCAGATAGTGTGAATGGTCGGTTATGGCCATATAGCGATAGCCTTTTCTGCGGCAGGCTTCGACCATTTCTTCAATTGTATGGGCTCCATCGCTCCACGTCGTATGCATGTGCAAGTCGCCTTTTATATCGTCCAGACAAACCAGTTCATCGACGTTTGCAGCCTCATCTACCTCCTTGCCATCCTCCCTAATTTCCGGAGGAAGCCACGGGAGACCAAAATGCTGATAAAACTCTTTTTCGGATGAAAAAGTCAAGATTTTCCCTGTTCCCACGTCTTCGACACCATATTCACTGATTTTTTCGCCGCGCTCTTTTGCCAACTGCCGCATCCGGACATTGTGCTCTTTCGAACCGGTGAAATGGTGGAGCGCTGTTGCAAACTCAACGGGTTTTACCAGCCGAAAATCAATCGAAAGATCATAGTGATAATCGAGGATAAGGGAAACCTTTGTTTCTCCTGCCCCCGTTATTTCTTTAATGTTGGGAAGCTCTAGCAATTGTTCTCGTACGGTGTAAGGGTGCTGCGTTGCAATGATAAAATCCAGATCTTTGATTGTCTCCCGCATGCGCCGCAAACTACCTGCCCGGGAAAACTTTTCAATGTCAGTCATTTGAGAAAGCTGCGCTTCGATTTGATCTGCAATCGGCAGCATCAAAGCAAGCGGGAGCCGCTCCGGGCGATTGCCTGCTTTCAAAATGGAGCTTAAGATCTTCTCCTCGGTTTTTTTGCCAAAGCCTGTTAACGCTTGAACCTTTCCCTTGCGACAGGCTTCTTCCAAATCATGTACATCCTCTATTCCCAATTCCTGATAGAGCTTGGCAATTTTCTTTCCACCAAGTCCAGGAAGCTGCAAAAGCGGGATAAGCCCTGCTGGTACCTGCTCCTTCAATTCAGTTAAAACGGTAGATGATGCGGTTTGTTTATATTCTTCAATAACGGATGCTGTTCCTTTGCCGATCCCGGAAATTTTCGTAAAATCTTCTATTTCTGCTAAACTGCGATCGTCCAATTCCAAGGCACTGGCTGCCTTTCGAAATGCAGACACTTTGAACGGATTTTCGCCCTTCAGCTCCAAATAAACCGCGATTGTCTCTAAATGGCGAATGACATCTTTTTTGTTTATTTCCATCCGCTTCACCATCCTTTTCATTTAGCTTTTCCCCTTTTGAACCGGAACTTGTGAAAAAAGAAGCAGCCGAAACAATGGCATACTTTTTTAGAAAAAGAGCTTGCGTAAAATCATAGAAAAACTTCCCTCATTAAAGAGAAGTTGTTGTGGATGAATATTCAAGCACCAGCCGTTTGATTTGCTCGGAAAGTATCGGTGTATGGTTCACAATTAAATTGGCTAAAACCGACTGATTCATCAGTCCCTGCAATGCCGCAACTGGCACAAGCGCTGCAATGAATAGCAAGATAAACAAAAGCAGATACACCTCAAAAAAGCCGAGGATTCCTCCTGCCCAAACATTCAAAAGCCTCAATATTGGCAAATGCGCAATAAAGTCAAGCATTGAACCAATAATTTGCAACACAATTTTTGCCGCAAAGAAAATAATCACAAAAGCAATGGCACGGTAAAACGCTTCCTCTGTTTGAGGGCTATCGGTAAAAAACTTTAGCGACGAGTTGCTGCCGAAATTCGGATATGGAATCCAGAGGGTTAGTTTTGGCGCCAATTGATTGTAGTACATTTTTGCAACAATATATGCAATAATAAATCCAGTTAAATGAATAAGCTGAAGAATAAAGCCCCTTCTGAGGCCGACAAAAAAGCCCATAAACAGTAAAATAACGAGAATAAGGTCTAGCATCGATCGTTCAATCCTTTTCCTTTTTAAGTTCTTCCTGAAGTTTTTCAAGCTGTTCCTTTACTTTCACATAATCATTTACAGCATTAACGGCTGTTAGCACAGCCAGCTTGCTCACATCGAGTGATGGATTCTTGGAGCTGATTTCCCGCATTTTCTCATTCACTAACGAGGCAACATACCGAATATGGCTTGGGCTTTCCAAGCCTAAAATAATATAGGATTGTCCATGAATTTCTACAGTCGTTCTGTTTTTTTCTTGGTTTGACAACACAAAATGCCTCCAATCAAAGAATCCTAATCTATATCATACCATGAATAAATGAAACTCGAAAAGCGAAACACCGGAACTGTTATACTAATTCTAACTCTTGGTAAAGGAGCGATAGACAATCGTGGCAAATATTGTTTTAAAAAAGACAATCAGTGAATTGATGGAGATGCAAAAATATTATCAGGCAGACCTTTTAGACAAAAATCCCCCAGGCAGCCTGTTTACTGCCAAAAGGAAGACATGTTCGATCACCGCTTATAAATCAGGCAAAGTTTTATTTCAAGGGATTGATTGTGAAGCCGAGGCGAAAAAATGGGATCGTGCCATTCATTCAAGTAAAGCGTCCGCCGCCATTCAGAAGAAGAAAGCAGCCGGCTTGCCGGAAGGTTTTTCTTCCTTATCGGTTATTGGCTCCGATGAGGTTGGTACTGGCGATTACTTTGGACCGATTACCGTGGTAGCTGCTTATGTGGAAAAAGACCAAATCCCGCTTCTAAAAGAACTGGGCGTCCGTGATTCAAAAGACTTAAACGATGAAAAAATTTCCGCAATTGCCAAAAAAATTAAAGATATTCTTCCTTACAGTCTTTTAACATTGCATAATGAAAAATACAATCAGTTGCAGCAAGCAGGCATGTCGCAAGGGAAGATAAAAGCCCTTTTGCATAACCAGGCGATTTCCCATGTATTGAAGAAAATCGTACCAGTTAAACCAGAAGCAATTCTGATTGACCAATTTGTTCAGCCTGACACGTATTTCCAACACCTGCGCAACGAGAAAACGATTATAAAAGACGACGTATTTTTCAGCACAAAGGCGGAGGGAATTCATGTAGCGGTTGCCGCTGCTTCAATTCTCGCCCGCTATGCATTCGTGCAGTATTTTGACAGGCTAAGTGATGTTGCGGGCATGAAAATTCCAAAAGGTGCCGGTGCCCAAGTCGATGAAGCTGCCGCCAGATTAATACTGGCGAAAGGAAGCGAAGTTTTGCCCAAATTCGTCAAACTTCATTTTGCCAACACCGAAAAAGCAATGAAACTGGTTCGAAAAAAAAGAGGGTAAAAAAACAAAAAGCAGTTGTTTTTCAAAACAACTGCTTTTTCTTAAATCTTATCCTCTTAAAACAGCTCCGGCTTTTTCTTCGAGAGCCTGCAACACTTTTTCATGCACTTTTGTAACCTCTTCATCTGTTAACGTCCGTTCCGGATCCATGTATTTCAATGAAAAGGCAATCGATTTCTTGCCTTTTTCCATATGTTCACCTTCATAAAGGTCAAAAACGGCTGCTTCTGTTAAAAGCGGCTGCCCTGCAGCAAAGATAATTTGCTTCAAGGTTTCAGCTTCCGTTTTGGCATCGGTCACAAGCGCAATATCCCTTGTAATCGATGGGAACCTTGGGATTGCCTTGTATTGCAGCGGTTCAGAAGAAGCTTCTAAAATGGCCTGTAAGTTTAGTTCGAATACAAATGTATCTTTTAAGTCCAGCTCTTTTTGTCGGTTTGGATGCACCTGGCCAACAAAGCCGATTGTTTTTCCATTTAGCTGCACCTCAGCGGTTCTTCCCGGATGCATGCCCTCAACGGTTGCTTTTTTATAAGCAATTTGATTTGTAAGGCCAAGCTTTTCGACCAAACCTTCTACAATGCCTTTGAGCACAAAGAAGTCAACCGGCTTTTTCTCCCCTTGCCATGAATGGCTATACCAAAGACCGGTAATCGCTGCAGCAGCATGTTCTTGCTCCTCCGGCTGTGCATCTTGCCCGTTTGCCAGAAAGACGGCTCCTATTTCATAAACAGCCAAACTGTCATTTTGACGGGCACTGTTGTATTTTAATACTTCTAAAAGCTGTGGTACAATGCTCATCCTTAGCATGCTACGGTCTTCGCTCATCGGCATCGCCAAGCGGATTGGATCCCTGTTTTCTAGCGCATATTGGGCCACTCGCTCTTCGCTTGTTAACGAATACGTTACCGCTTGGAAGAGACCGGCACCTTCAAGAAAACGGCGGACAACTCGGCGTTTTTGCTGATAATTGCTTAAATTTCCTGGTGAAGATGAACCAACCGGCAACGTTTTGGGAATGAAATCGTAGCCATAGATACGGGCAACTTCCTCAATTAAATCTTCTTCAATTTTAATATCGCCTCTGCGGGTAGGAACCGTTACTGTAATCGTTTCGCCGGCTACGCTTGCTTCAAATTGCAGGCGGGAAAAAATTTCTTCTACCTCACTCATCATCAGTGTCGTGCCGAGCACACGATTGATTTTTTCCAAGGTGATCGAAACGACTGCCGGTTCGATGTTTAAGGTGTCAACCGCAACGGTTCCCTCTAACACTTCACCATTGGCATATTTCGCTATTAAATAGGCAGCCCGGTCACCAGCTGCACGTACCCGATTAGGATCGACTCCTTTTTCATAACGGGCGCTCGCCTCACTTCTCAAACCATGATCCTTGGATGCTTTGCGGATCGTTGCCCCATTAAAATAAGCGGATTCAAGCAGAACAGTTGTAGTATCTATATTTACTTCTGAATTGGCGCCGCCCATTACGCCCGCAAGAGCTACTGGCACCGTCCCATTCGTAATCACAAGATGATCGGACGAGAGCGTGCGTTCCACATCATCGAGCGTTTGGATGACTTCTCCATCTTTTGCTCGGCGGACAAGAATTTCTTTCGAGCCTAATCGGTCGTAATCAAATGCGTGCAGCGGCTGGCCGTATTCCAATAAGATGTAGTTTGTACAATCAACAACATTGTTGTGCGGCCGGATGCCTGCTGACATTAAACGCGTTTGCATCCATAATGGTGAAGGGCCAATTTTAACATTTTTAATCACTTTTGCTGTGTATAATGGGTTATCATCAGTCGCTTCCACCGTAACTGTGATATGGTCTGATGCTTTTGCATTCGATGATTGCAATTTCGTTTCAGGAAGTTTCACTTCACGATTTAAAATCGCGGCGACTTCATAGCCAACCCCGAGCATGCTCAAGCAGTCGGCACGGTTTGGTGTCAGTCCTAATTCTAAAATTGCATCATCCCGGTTTAACAAAGCAATCGCATCTTCGCCGACAGGCGTGTCGGAAGGGAAGACAAAAATTCCGGAAGCATACTCTTTTGGTACGATTTTTCCTTCAATCCCAAGCTCTTGCAGGGAGCAAATCATGCCATTGGATTCTTCGCCGCGGAGTTTCGCTTTTTTGATCTTAAAATTGCCTGGCAGAACAGCGCCGACCGTTGCCACCGCTACTTTTTGCCCTTGAGCCACATTCGGAGCTCCGCAAATGATTTGCACCGGGGCTTCCCCGCCAATATCGACAAGGCATTTGTTCAGTTTATCGGCATTTGGATGTTTTTCACGTTCGACAACATAACCTGTGACAACGCCTTTAATGCCCTCATTGAGGATCTCAACACCCTCCACTTCAATCCCGCTTTTCGTTATTTTTTCGGCCAATTCTTTTGCTGATACTCCAGAAAGGTTAACATACTCCTGAAGCCATTTATATGAAACAAACATCCCTTTTTCCTCCCTCAATTATTCATGCTTTGCAAATTGTTTTAAAAACCGAACATCATTTGTGTAAAAATGGCGGATGTCATCGATTCCGTATTTCAGCATGGCAATCCGCTCAGGCCCCATTCCGAACGCAAATCCGGTATATTTTTTCGGGTCATAGCCAGTCATTTGCAGAACATTTGGATGAACCATGCCGGCTCCAAGAATCTCAATCCAACCGGTTCCTTTGCAAACATTGCAGCCTGTTCCGCCGCAAATTTTGCAAGAAATATCCATTTCTACGGATGGCTCTGTAAATGGAAAAAAGCTCGGGCGGAGGCGAATTTCGCGATCCTCACCAAATATTTTTTTGGCAAAAACTTCGAGAGTTCCCTTTAAGTCACTCATTCGAATGTTTTCACCAACAACAAGGCCTTCAATTTGCATAAATTGATGTGAGTGTGTCGCATCATCATTATCGCGACGATACACTTTACCTGGACAGATAATCCGGATCGAGCCTTTGCTTTGATTTTCTTCCATTGTTCGAGCTTGGACAGGGGAAGTATGGGTTCTTAACAGTATTTCTTCGGTAATGTAAAAAGAATCCTGCATATCACGGGCCGGATGTCCTTTCGGCAAATTCAGTGCTTCAAAGTTGTAGTAATCCTGCTCAACTTCAGGACCTTCGGCAATTTGATAGCCCATACCAATAAAAAGGTCCTCGATTTCTTCGATCATTTTTGTTAGTGGATGATGGGTCCCAACCTTGACAGGACGTCCTGGAAGGGTAACATCTATCGTCTCGGAAGCCAGCTTTTCGGCAACCGCTGCATCTTCCAGTTCAGCTTGCTTCTCTTCAATTTTTTGAGAAATTTTCTCACGGACTTCGTTAACGAGTGCACCCATTTTCGGCCGTTCTTCAGCCGATAATTTGCCCATTCCCCGTAAAACCTCAGTAATGGGTCCTTTTTTGCCAAGATAAGCAACACGGACTTCATTTAATTCTTTTACATTAGCTGACTGCTCGATCTTCTTTAGTGCTTCTGCCTGCAATTCCTGTAAGCGTTCTTGCATGTTGATTCCTCCTTGATTTGATCAAACTTGATTGGTTAACGAAGTATTTTCCCCATAAAAAAACCCCATCCCTGGTAAGGGACGAGGTTTTATTCGCGGTACCACCCTTGTAAACACATGTTGCCGTGCAATTGTGTTCGCTTGATTGGGATAACGGCTTTGGCCGGAGCATCTTTACATTTCGATCTATGAAATGGTCCCGATGCCTACTCGGGAGGTGAACTTCTCTTGCCATCTCCATAAAAGTGCTTTCAGTCACGGCACTCTCTCCCTAAATGGTTCATTTGCAAGCTACTTTTCTCCGTCAACGTTTTCGTCATTTTTCAATTGTTGATAATTATATAATAAAATCAATGATGTTTCAAATAGTACAGCAAAATCCCCGCAGCAACGGCTACATTCAGTGATTCGCTTTTTCCATAGATCGGAATGTAGAGATTGGCATCTGTTTGCGAAAGAATCTCCTCGCTTACACCATTTCCCTCATTGCCGACAATGAGAGCAAACTGGCTAACCGGTTTGATTTCTGTATAAACCGTTGCCTTTTCAAGCGCCGTACCGTAGACCGGAATCTTTTTCTCCTTCAACCGGGGGATCCATTCGGTTAGATCCCCGCTTATGATCGGCAGATGAAAATGACTTCCTTGCGCGGAACGGAGCACTTTCGGGTTATATAGATCAACGCTTCCTTTTCCAACAACCACCGCCTCCATTCCGGCGGCATCGGCGGTACGGATTATTGTTCCTAAGTTCCCCGGATCTTGAACGGCATCAAGTAACAGCAAACTGCGTGCATCCTGAAGCGATGAGGCCTGCTCCATCTGTCTGCAGACGGCATAAATTCCTTGCGGTGCTTCCGTGTCGGATAGTTGCTTGGAAATTTCTTCGGTCACAAAGGTAATGGAGGCTGTTCCATAATCCAAACGCGGCGGCAACTCCACAGTTTCCGAAACAATCAATTCCAATACAAAATCATGCTGTTTCAACGCTTCTTCAACTAAATGAAAGCCTTCGATTAAAAAAGTTCCTGTTTTGTCCCGTTCTTTTTTGGTTAAAAGCTTTTTCCACTGTTTCACCTGTGGATTTTTACTAGATTGAATTGATTTCAATAGTTTGTCCCCTTTACCTATACTCTTCTAATTTTTTCATTATAGCGCAATTAAAATACATAATAAAACGATAACGTGAAAAGCTAAACGAAGAAAAGTTAATGAAGGAGTGTGCAGGAATGAATTTAAATTTGCGCAATGCCATTATCCACAATGTTTCCGGCAATACAAAGGATCAGTTGGAAGACACCATTGTCGACGCCATTCAAACCGGTGAAGAAAAAATGCTCCCGGGTCTTGGAGTCTTGTTTGAAGTGATTTGGAAAAAATCTTCCGAACAAGAGAAGAATGAAATGCTCGAAACGCTTGAAAGCGGATTAAAAAAATAATTGGATTTGATAGAAAGCGGGTGCCAAGAAGATTTGGCACCCGCATTTTTTTTAATCAAATGTAATTTGCTCAACTGTTTCTTGATCAAGCCGTTTAATGACTTCGACGATCAGCTTAACGGCATTCTCGTAGTCATCGCGGTGAAGCATCGCTGCATGTGAATGGATATAGCGAGTGGCAATTGTGATCGCCAATGCTGGCACGCCGTTATGGGTTAAATGGATCGAACCGGCATCCGTGCCGCCGCCAGCGATCGCATCGAACTGGTAAGGTATATTCATTTCATCTGCAACATCTGTTACAAAATCACGCAAGCCCTTATGGGAAACAAGCGATGCGTCGTAAAGAATAATTTGCGGTCCTTTGCCCATCTTACTAAGCGCTTCTTTTTCAGAGATTCCTGGCGTATCGCCAGCAATACCGACATCAACGGCAAAACCGATATCCGGCTGAATGACAGATGTAGCGGTGCGGGCTCCACGCAGGCCTACTTCTTCTTGAATCGTGCCAACGCCGTAAACAACATTTGGATGATCTGTATTTTTCAATTGCTTTAAGACATCAATGGCAATGGCGCAGCCGATCCGGTTATCCCATGCTTTCGCAAGCAACATCTTCTCATTGTTCATCACAGTAAATTCAAAATACGGCACTACCATATCTCCAGGACGCACTCCCCATTGCTCCGCTTCTTCGCGGCTTGAGGCACCGATATCAATAAACATATCTTTTATTTCAACTGGTTTTTTGCGTGCTTCCGGCGATAATACATGCGGCGGCTTCGAACCAATGATTCCGGTAATATCCCCTTTTCGGGTCACAATCGTCACCCGCTGGGCAAGCATAACCTGCGACCACCATCCGCCAACAGTCTGAAAGCGCAGGAAACCTTTCTCATCAATTTGCGTGACCATAAAACCAACTTCATCAAGATGTCCGGCAACCATGATTTTTGGCCCGCCTTCTTTGCCGGTTTTTTTGGCAATTAAGCTTCCTAGCCCATCATAGGTGATTTCATCTGCAAATGGCTCTATGTATTTTTTCATGACTTCGCGCACTTCACGCTCATTCCCCGGAATTCCTTTTGCATCGGTTAAGTCTTTTAACATGGTTAAAGTCTCATCTAATTTTGCCAAAATTTAACCTCCTATTTTTATAATATGTACATTTTCATTATAACAACTGTACAAATTTTCTACTAATAATTGTTCTCTTGCCTTTTATAATTTACTTCATTTTTTTGAATATATGCTTGTTCGATTTCTTCGTTCGTTATACCAAGCTGCACTGCTAATTGGAGATAGTACTCAATCACAGCCCTATAGTCCTCTAAACGCCTTGAAGTTTGGAAATCGCAAACACTTCGATAGATTTTTAAAAATTGCTCATTTATCGTGACGGCAGATGGGTTTTCCTCTACTGCAATCAGCCGCTCGTCAAAACCGCTTTCTAACCCGAGCGAGAGAATAAAATGAATGCCGTCAACAAATTCCTCTAAAATCACTTGTTTTTCAGAAGAAGGTTTTAAACTCCAAAATTTAAAGCTTCGTGTTTCGTTTGCCAATTCGCCAATTTCTACCAAGAGCGCAAGGACTTTTCGATCAAATAAATCTTCGTTTTGCAAACCATGGTTTTCCTCTATGTAGCGGTCAAGTGCCTTTTGCATCTTAAATAAATTTTCCAGCCGCATTTTCATCATCCTTTCATGATGCAATAGTATCTCAAATTGAAACTTTTTTCAGTAAACAAAGGTTATTTTAAAAAGAAGAAAATAATGAATATGATTTCAATCATCGCCAGCAGTGGAAAACCAAATTTAAATAAAAAATGTTTCGTTTTATGACGGAAAAGCTTCATACCGATCGTTGTGCCCACTGCACCACCAACTAAAGCCACAAGCCACAAGGTTTTTTCCGGAATTCGGTATTGATGGTTTTTTGCTCTTTTTTTGTCATCCGCCATTATATACAGCCCGATGATATTCATGATCATGTACCCCGCGGCTACCAAAGTATTCAATTGCATTCTCCTCCCATTGTTACACAAAAAGCCATCCTCATGATGAGAATGACTCTTTTTCTATTTTATTTATTGAATTGCTGTTTTGCAATGTTTGCTAATTCTGTGAATGCCGCAGCATCGCTTACAGCGAGTTCAGCAAGCATTTTGCGGTTTACTTCAACGCCGGCAAGCTTTAAGCCATGCATTAAACGGCTGTAAGAAAGACCGTTTATGCGTGCAGCTGCGTTGATACGAGTAATCCAAAGTTTGCGGAAGTCGCGTTTTTTCTGGCGACGGTCGCGGAATGCATACATTAGAGACTTCATCACTTGCTGGTTGGCAACTTTATATAATGTATGTTTTGAACCGAAATAACCTTTTGCTAATTTAAGAACTTTTTTACGACGTTTGCGAGTAACTGTACCGCCTTTTACACGTGGCATTTAATTTCCCTCCTGTATGAATCGACGCTTCTCGATTACTTAATGTTGTCTAATAATTGACGGATGCGTTTGAAATCACCTTTTGAAACAAGTGCTGCTTTGCGGAGCTTACGCTTTGCTTTTGTCGATTTGTTTGCAAATAGGTGGCTTGTATAAGCGTGGTCACGTTTCAGCTGACCAGTACCTGTTTTCTTAAAGCGCTTTGCAGCACCGCGGTGTGTTTTCATTTTTGGCATTTGGAATTCCTCCCTGTTACTTGTCGTTTTTAGGTGCTAAAACGAGAAACATGCTCCGGCCATCCATTTTTGGATGTGACTCAATTGCAGCAACTTCCTTGCACGCTTCAGCAAAACGGTCTAACACTTTTTGACCGATTTCTTTATGGGTAATGGCCCGTCCTTTAAAGCGAATCGAGGCTTTTACCTTATCGCCTTTTTCCAGGAATTTAATGGCATTGCGCAGCTTTGTATTAAAGTCATGCTCATCAATTGTCGGACTTAGACGAACTTCTTTCACATTAATAATTTTTTGATTTTTACGAGCCTCTTTTTCCTTCTTCTGTTGCTCGAATTTAAATTTGCCATAATCCATAATTCGAGCTACCGGAGGCTTTGCATTCGGCGCCACAAGCACTAAGTCAAGATTGGCTCTGCCAGCAATTTCCAGCGCTTCATTTTTCGACTTAATCCCAAGCTGCTCGCCGTTTTGATCGATCAACCGCACTTCACGAGCTCGAATGCCCTCGTTTAACAACATATCTTTGCTAATAATTAGCCACCTCCAAGGTTTCATTACGAATACAACATCTGGGTCAAGAAACGTATCTTCGAACATTGAAGAAACAACCAATCAGACCTTAACGAATGACACCCAAGTCAAATCAGCAAGTCTGCATTTTAAGTCTGCACCAAAACAAAAAGTGTGGATGCAAAACACCCACACTTTTACGAAACATCTTCATGCAAAGAAATTCTGTTCACGTAGAACCTGCCAACTGCCCATTGCTGCGTCAATCAGGTGAGAAGCGGGTGCTTCTTCTTTTCCCAACCATTCGTATTCTATTTACCTTAGTAACTATAGCACATTCTAAGCTGCCATGTCAATTCAGCTTTTTATCACAACGAAAATCATTTTAACAAAACTGCTGAATGATTTCAATAGGTTTCAACAATTTTTTAAAATCAATCTTTTTTTACTTCGTTTTGAATCACGGCCAAAAAGTCTGCAAATGGCACTGTTTCTGACTTTTGCTCACCATATTTACGGACGTTTACGCCATTTTCTGCTGCTTCCTTATCCCCGACGACAAGCATATACGGAATCTTCTGCATTTGGGCTTCACGGATTTTATACCCCAATTTCTCATCGCGGCCATCCAGTTCAACCCGGAATCCCTCCGCTTTAAGCTGCTCTTGAATTTTTTTCGCATATTCATAATGGATTTCAGGAGATACCGGAATCACTTGAACTTGAACCGGTGCAAGCCATGTTGGGAACGCGCCTTTGTATTCTTCAATCAGATAAGCGACAAAGCGCTCCATTGTCGAAACGACTCCGCGATGGACGACGACAGGGCGGTGCTGTTTGCCGTCTTCGCCAACATAAGTTAAGTCGAAGCGTTCCGGCAACAAGAAGTCAAGCTGTACAGTTGATAGCGTTTCGTCTTTTCCAAGAGCTGTTCTGACTTGAACATCCAGTTTCGGTCCATAGAAAGCCGCTTCGCCTTCCGCTTCAAAATAATCGAGACCAAGATCATCCATCGCTTCCTTCAGCATGCTTTGCGCTTTTTCCCACATTGCATCGTCATCAAAATACTTCGCTTTATCTTCCGGATCACGGTAGGAGAGCCGGAAGGAATAGTCCGTAATAGCAAAGTCTTTGTAGACGTCCAAAATCAGGCGGACAACGCGCTGGAATTCATCTTTAATTTGATCCGGACGGACAAAAATATGGGCATCATTGAGCGTCATACCGCGAACACGCTGCAGCCCCGAAAGTGCCCCGGACATTTCATAGCGGTGCATCAGTCCAAGCTCGGCAATCCGGATGGGAAGTTCACGGTAGCTGTGAATGCTGTTTTTGTATACCATCATATGATGCGGGCAGTTCATTGGCCGGAGAACGAGCTGCTCATTGTCCATTTCCATTACCGGGAACATATCTTCCTGATAGTGATCCCAGTGCCCGGAAGTTTTGTAAAGATCGACACTGCCCATAATTGGTGTATACACATGGTCATAGCCGAGGCGCTGTTCCTTATCAACAATATAGCGTTCGATAATTCTTCTTATTGTCGCGCCCTTAGGAAGCCAAAGCGGCAGTCCTTGTCCCACCTTTTGCGATGTAGTGAACAGGTTTAACTCCTTGCCAATCTTGCGGTGATCGCGCTCTTTTGCTTCTTCCAGAAAACGAAGATGTTCGGCCAGATCCTCTTTTTTGAAAAAAGCTGTACCATAGATGCGTTGCAGCATTTTATTGTCGCTGTTGCCGCGCCAGTATGCACCCGCAATGCTCAAAAGCTTAAATTCCTTGATTTTTCCCGTGGATGGCACATGTACGCCGCGGCAAAGATCAAAGAACTCCCCTTGCTCATAAATCGTTACCGTTTCATCAGCCGGAATCGCTTCGATTAATTCGAGCTTGTACTCATCACCAACTTCTTTGTAGATTTGAACAGCTTCATCGCGGCTGACTTCCTTGCGAACCACATCAAGGTTTTCATTGACGATTTTCGCCATTTCCTTTTCGATTTTCGGAAGATCTTCCGGTGTAATTGATTCTTCCAGATCGACATCATAATAAAAACCGTTTTCAATCACAGGACCGACGCCAAGCTTCACATTCGGATACAGCCTTTTGATCGCTTGGGCCATTAAGTGTGCAGTGCTGTGGCGCAGCACTTCGAGTGCCTCCGACGAATCCGGTGTAATAATTTCAATCGCTCCATCACCAGGCAATGGCCGGCGAAGATCAACCATTTGGCCGTTCCATTTGCCGGCGATTGCTTTCTTTTTCAGCCCGAGGCTGATTGATGCCGCGATATCTTCCGTTGTTGTTCCCCTTAGAAACTCCTTTACTGCTCCATCGGGAAACGAAATTTTTACAACGTCTGACATGGGTATTCCTCCTTAAATTTTTTATACAAAACAAAAAACCCGCCCCAGCAAAAGGGACGAGTTTGTTTACACGTGGTTCCACCCAAATTTCCATCTTCAGCTTTACGCCTTCCAATGGCTCTTTGAAACATAACGGTCTTGGCCGTCAGCTATTACGATCCTCTTCCCAGGAGTTCACAGCTGAAGTTTAAAGGCGGTAAGCATTCGATTCGTGTTAGGAAGCTTGCAGCCGAGGCTCCCCTCTCTAAAAACCGTAAAAGAATACTGTTGTCCTTCTCATTACTTATTGCATGAATTCGATTATGTATGCAATTATAGTGATTCTATTTTGAAAAATCAAGAGATCGACAGATAAATTTTACGCAATCTCTTTTCGGTCAGCTTTGATCCATTCTTGCCGCAAAATCTTTTTTTGCAAAAGCTTGCAATGGCTTGAGAATCACTCTTTCTTCGAAGATATTTTTTATTGTCCGGACAAGCGGTGCTTCAGGATCTTTTACATAAAAGAAAATCTTTGCCGGTGCAATCGAAAGCAGCGGTGCAATCGAGGCGGAATCAATGTAAACAGGATGGTTAAAAAGCAATTTCCGGTCAATCATTTTAACCAACTCCGCCCGCTTTATTTCTGTAAAATCGGCATGAAAGAACATAATTTCTTCGTCAAAAAACAAATGCAGCACCGGAATTTGCGCCTGGCGGTTTTTTAAAAAATCTCTTAGCGTTTGAACAAACATTTGGTACTCCTGCTCCATTTTGTATTCATCAATCGAGATTCCCACATAGTTTTCCAGAATATCAAAATAGGTGCGGAGGCGAAATTTGCTGAACGATTCAAATTGGAGCGAAATATTTTCCTGAAAAACATGGTCGACTGCTTCTTTTATTTGTTCATCCTCAATCGTTCTCTTTAAAATCGCCGCTAAGTCTTCCCTTTGCCCAGCAAGAATGGAATAAACAATTTCCATGATTTGCTGTACTTCATACGGATCAGTATAGAAATAACGTTGTTGTAATATAGCGCGAAACCAGTCATCCCGCTTAGCTGTCAAAATAAATTGACAAAAGGCAGCCTTTACTTTTTCCATTTGATTTTTCGAAAGCTGTTGTTCACTTATTTTCACTATATATCGATCTTCATTATGAAGAATTATCGATTCATTTACAGTAAAACCCAATTCATTTAACAAGTGATGATAAAATTTTTCGGAATCATCCTTGTTTTGGAAGATGATTTCTGCCAACCAAATCCCCCCTCATCGCCATGTCTCTGATTCATGTATATGGGGAACTTGGCCAAAATAGACGTAACTTGGGGGGGAGCGTTTGCAAATAAAAACAAAAAACTGGCTCAGTTCTTCATTGAGCCAGTTTTTTGTTCATTATACCCGACGATTGGGTCCGTCGATTTTGACTGGTTCGCTTAAATAGCGAATCCGTTCCATAATTCT
Organism: Neobacillus sp. SM06; assembly: GCF_050496765.1. NCBI lineage: Bacteria > Bacillati > Bacillota > Bacilli > Caryophanales > Bacillaceae > Neobacillus > Neobacillus sp. SM06. The sequence continues at coordinate 66,971 of NZ_JBNWEO010000018.1, read as the reverse complement.
CCGCGCTTTTACTTTTTCTTCCTCGCCGCGCTGACTATAGGTTAAATGATGCTCAAGCCCTTGAAAATCGAAATTTGAAGTAAAAAAGGTCGGCAAGTTCTCAAGCATGCGGTACTGGAGGATCGGTCCCAGCACTTCATCCCTTGTCCAGCTGGAAACAGCCTCTGCTCCAATATCATCAAGCATCAAAATCGGTTCCTTTTTCAGCACTTCAATTTTTTCATTCAAACTGGAGTCGCCGATTGAGCTTTTAATTTCTCGTAACAGTTCAGGAACATAAACAATCATAGAGGAAATTTTCTTTTTCGCAAGCTCATTGGCGATCGCTCCAAGTAAATATGACTTTCCTACGCCAAACTTACCGTAAAGATACAGCCCCTTGTGCGTTTTCTTTTGCTCATAGTTCATTAAAAATGATGCAGCTTTATCAATCGCATCAAGGCGGCCAAAATCTTTTTCATAATCATCAAATGAAGCATGCAGAATATCTTTTGGGACATGCAGGCTTTTGATCAATCGCTCATTTTTCCGCTTTTCATCATCCATTATTTTCCTCGGACAACGCTCATAATGAAGGTCAATTGCATTTCTTGTTAAAACCAGCCTCGGCTGATAGCCTTTCATCATATTGATACAGCCCTCAAGGCTTGGGCAGCGATTGCACTCCCTGCTTTGATCAATGTATTCAAAAAGTTTTCCGATACTTTTTTCGACGATGTCATTCGTTAACACATCCCGGTGCTCTGCTAAAAAAGCTTTAATTTCCGGATGGTTTAATGTTGCGCTTCGCATTTGCACATACCGTTTTTGAAAATTTTCACTTGACGCCAGCCGTTTTAATGTTTGATTGATTTTTTCCATACTTTCACCGCCTATTTTCGAAACGCCTTTAATTTCTCTTCAATTTCCCGCTTTTTAGTCTCAAGATCAACCGTTGAACTGCCTCCATCCGGGTTTTCGGCTTTTTTCGAAGCCGGTGTGCCCTCTTCCTCAAACCAATCTGGAAGAAATTCCGTTCGAATCGGCTTTTGTTTTGCCGGGCTTCCGCTTTTTTTGCCGCTGCTCCATTCCAGATAGGTACGATGCTCGCTCTTCGCCAAATTCATTGCATCTTTTACCGTTTTAATCTGCTTTCTTGACCAGTGACTCGCAATCTTTTGGACATACCCTTTTGTTAGCTTCATATCCGTCCGCAGCATCACAAATTGGATCAGCACATTAACAACTCCAGGGAATAATTTTTGCTTAAACAAGACGTCTTCAATAATTTGAATATCGGATGGCGATGGTTCCGCTCCGCCCGATACATCTTTCAACACTTGAAGTGGTGAGGTTGTTTCCAAATAGCGGATTAATTTTTCTTCTTGTGACTTTGGTTCATCGTGCTGGGTGCGGTGGGCAATAGGCTGGATGCGTTCGACAAGACTTGGGAGCTGATCCTCATGCAAAAATTGATACCAATCACGAGCGGCTTTTCGCAATTCTTCAATATCAATTTCATTATCTTCATTTACCGCGCTCAACAAAATGTTTTTCATTTGAATGGGATCAATTTTATAAAGAAATGCAAGGTTGTTTATCGCATCCTTTACCTTGCTGGTTAACGCTTTTTTTGGAATAAGCGCTTCGTTTAACCCGGCTTCGAGCAAATCGAAATCAAACGTTCCAGCCCCAAGTTGTACGGCAGATGGTTCGGAACGACCGATAAATCCCTGTCCCGCCTCCGCCTCTAAATCAGCGGCTCTGTCTTGCAAATAGTGAAGGCTTCCGGGCGTCGCAGATTCAAACACATCCTGAAACGCTTTCGTTACTTCCTGAAAGCCGTCCTGATCCCGAATTTGATCGCTAAAAAAACGCTTCAAGCGGGCAAAGTGGTTTTTGCCTATTTTCCGATATAGAAAAATGTTTAACATTCCATCAAGGAAAAATTGCTCAGGGGTTAAGGGCGGCTGCAATTCATAAATAAAAGACCGTTCTTCTTCATTTTTTACAAACGTCTTTACCAATCCGATCCCTTCCAGTTTTAACCGCGCTTCATAGATCTCTTTTAAATTTAAGTTCAATACGTTCATCAAAAGGTGATGCGAAGAGGAATTTGACCATAAGCGATTTTCTTCCAATTCCGCCCAAAGGGTGATATACAAACTAATGCAAACAGGGCCAACCAATGGCTGGTATAAAAAAGTCAGCACTTTGCGGTCATATTCATGCAGCAAACCATTTGCGGCGACCGTATACCGGTCAATTGGTAAGATTTCCTGCCAATGCTGCCCCATAACCTTCTACCTCTCTTTATGAGCAAAGGAGCCAAAGATTTCTTTAGCCCCTTATGATTTCTCTTTTTTTATTAATTCTTTTAATTCTTCGATAAAGACATTTATATCTTTAAATTGACGGTAAACCGATGCAAATCTTACATATGCGACCTCGTCGACCCGGGCAAGCCTGTCCATCACCATTTCCCCGATGTCTTCGCTCTTCACTTCGGAAACCCCTTGGCTGCGAAGTTCCTTTTCAACCTCATGGGTAATGTCCTCTAGTTCTCTCAAAGCAACCGGCCGCTTTTCACAGGCTTTTATTAGACCGCGCAAAATTTTATCGCGGCTAAATTCTTCGCGGGTTCCTTCTTTTTTAACGACAATCAGCGGAATATCTTCAATTTTTTCAAATGTCGTAAACCGGTAGCCGCATTGTTCACATTCGCGTCTTCGTCTCGTTGCCCGCCCCTCATCAACTGGCCGGGAATCAAGCACACGAGTACCATAATTTTGACATGAAGGGCATTTCATAACACAATCAACTCCCATATGCAAGCGCCTGCGCCATACTTCTGCATCATTCCATAGAAAAAGAGGCTGTGACGGATTTCTAACTTGTAAAATAATTGGTTTCCGACGATAACTTCATCCCTTTTAGGGAATTTTTTTAAAAATTACCTCTATGAATAGTTTATAAAAAACGATTGGCGAATACAAGCATGGCCATTGGCAGAAGTTTTGTCAGCTTGCTGAAAACTGCCGGTATGTTAGGCGTTTTTTCCAGTGCCGAGATACGTATGAAGCTTATTTAGGCGATCATAGTAGGTGGTGATTCTTCGTTTTAACAATGGATAAGTTCCAAAAACTGAAAACCGCTCGGTAGATAGGGTAAAATCGACCGATGTTTCCAACGGTCTTGGTGAAATGACCGTGGCGACAAGAAAACACGGGAATGGCTTGCTGATTTCAACCGCTATTTCTCCATGTTCTTTTGAAACTGTTGTAATGCGGCAGTCCGCATCTTTGCGGAAAAGTTCTTCGATTGATTGAAACATCTGATTGAAATTTGTTTTGTAATAATGGGTGCGCAGCCCCTCATCGCGCTGATGATCCGACGTCTCGACTTGCTTTTTAAAACGCAGGAATAAATCTGAAATAGCCATAGCAATCCTCCATTTATCATCTTTCTATTAGTTTACGACAAATATGTAAAAAGAACAAAAGCATTATCGCCTTGGGCAGCCAAAACGGTCTTCATTAACTTCAAGCATTAAAAAAAGGATGTATCGCTACATCCCCGGAATTTTCATTTTGTATTAAGAATTAAAGAACTTTAGCCTGCTTTACTTCGACAGGTCCCATGCCGCGTGGAATTTCAATGTTCTCACGCGTTTCAGCTCCCAAAGCTTCAGCAATAAAATCAGCCGCAATATTCGGATTTAAATCACCGCACGTATACACATCAATGCTGGCATATCCATGTTCAGGAAAGCTGTGAATCGTCAAATGTGATTCTGAAATAATTACAACCCCGCTAACACCTTGTGGCGCAAACTTATGAAACGCAACCTCGCGAATTTCAGCACCTGATTTAAGAGCAGCTTCAACGAAAGTTTGCTCAATAAACTCCATATCATTCAGCTTTTCAAAATCGCAACCCCACAACTCAGAGATTACGTGCCGTCCCATTGTTTCCATATTCATTTCCCCCTTCAGGAATTTCGCTGCATTCTTGAAATCGTCTGTTGACGGTAAGTTGGTCACTACCACGGGGGAAAGTTAGTCCAAAGAGGTCCTAACCCTTTAAGTAGTGAATCGCTCCCTAATTTCAAGAAGTTCACGATGACTAGTATACTTGGTTTATATTTTTTTTGCAACCTATCAAACTAAATTTTTTAGACCAAAAACAAAGAGCGCTGTCAAAAGACAGCACTCTTCATCAAGCATGAGCGGGCGAATCGTATGCCCCCCACTGATTGAGGCCTCACTTCATCCTACTTTCACATGTGAAGGTTTTACTAATTCGGCGGCAACATAGTGTGCCAGGTCAACCACTCTTGAAGAATAACCCCACTCATTGTCATACCAAGCAAGCACTTTCACTTTATTTGTTCCCATGACCATTGTCGAAAGACCATCGATAATAGCAGAATGGTCATTTGTATTGAAATCGACTGAAACCAAAGGCTCCATTGTGAATCCAAGAATTCCTCTTAGTGAACCCCTTGAAGCTTCAATAAACGCGGCATTGACTTCATCTGCAGTGACATCTGTCTTTAAATCAACGACCAGATCCACCAATGAAACATTCGGTGTCGGAACCCTTAAGGCCATGCCATGGATTTTTCCTTTTAATTGCGGCAAAACAAGTGCCAAGGCTTTGGCAGCACCCGTTGTTGTTGGAATAATCGATTGCGCACACGCCCGGGCTCTGCGCAAATCTTTGTGCGGATTATCGATATTTCGCTGGTCGTTCGTATAGGCATGAACAGTCGTCATTAAACCGTTTTCAATTCCAAACCGTTCTTCCAGCACTTTAACGACCGGTGCCAGACAATTGGTTGTACAAGATGCGTTGGAAATAATTTGATGTTGTTCCAAGTCAAGCATCTCTTCATTTACCCCCATTACAATGGTAACGTCCTCATTTTTTCCGGGGGCTGTTAAAATCACTTTTTTCGCTCCTGCTTCGAGATGCAGACTTGCCTTTTCACGTGAATTAAACTTTCCTGTCGCCTCAATTACAATATCAACCTTCAGTTCTTCCCATGGGAGTTCCTTTGGATTTCGATTGTTTAGCAGTTTGACCCGCTTGCCATTGACAATCAATTCATCGTCAAGCGCAATAACTTCTCCTCTAAATGATCCATGAACCGTATCATATTTTATTAAATGGGCCAAGGTTGCAGCCGGATAACTTGCATTAATCGCCACAATTTCCAATTGATCCTCGACAATCGCCTTTCGAAAAACCATTCTTCCAATTCTCCCAAAACCATTAATTGCAACTTTCGCCTTCATAGGATGGCTCCTTCCACATTAATGTTATACTTTTGATCTCCTTTGTTTTAATTAGTATAACATATTTAAAATTATTTGTGATCAATAAACTGGAGAATTTTAAAAATGTTTTTCACTTTGCCGGCATGCAAACCTTTTTTACAAAAAAAAAAAAAGAAGGGGAATGCCCTTCTTGAATTGTTATTTAAGTGTTAGTCCCCATCGACTTAGAATTTCTTCAAGCTGTCTTTTCGTTTCGGTTATGGAACCATTGTTATCGAGACGCACATCTGCTAATTTCTTCTTTTCACGAAGAGGCATTTGCGCATTGATCCGTGCTTTGGCCTCTTCAACACTGAACTGATTTCGCTGCATTAACCGTTGTAATTGAACTTTTGGATCAACATAGACCAGAATCGTTTTATCTACCATATAGGTTAATTTACTTTCGAATAGTAACGGGATATCAAGGACAACGATTTCTTCACCCCGCTTTATCGCCGCTTCCTTCTTCTCAGTCATCCTCCTTCGCACTTCTGGATGAACGATTTGATTCAGCCGCTGCCGTTTTTGCTCGTTATGAAAAACAATTGCCCCCAATTTTGAACGGTCAATTTCACCATCAGGCAGTAAAATAGTGGTTCCAAATTCTGCGACAATTTGGTTATAGGCTGCTTCATTTTTTCCGACAGCAAGCCGCGCTTCCACATCAGCATCGATTACCGGTATATTCATCTCTTTCAACATTGTGGAAACTGTACTTTTTCCGCTGGCAATCCCGCCAGTTAACCCGACAATTAACGTCATCCCCATACCCTTTCTGCAATCGTTATAATTTCCAAATTCCAATCAAAATTAAGAGAATTCCTGGCAAGAAGGTAAATTTTTGAATCCATTCAAACCGGTACAACAAAGTACCGCTTTTTATCCCAAGAAGAACAAATAACGAGCTCATGACAGCAACAGCCAATGCCAAGTAAATCGGGGAAAAGCCCAGCATCGCTGCACCAATTCCGGCACCAAATGAGTCAAGCGACAAAGCGAAACCAAGCATCAACGCTTCAATTCCAGTAATGGTTCCGGACTGGTCAAAATCTGCCGACATCGGTTTCTTTAAGATGTTTATGACCAAGCCAAGCGAGCGGATTTCAAAATTCACAATCGTTTTTTCATGTTTTAACAAATCTTTTTCTTTTTCAGGCCGGAAAAATTGTATAATCACTCCTGCGCCTAAAACCATCAAAATCACTCCGCCAATGCTGGCGGTGATATGAGGGGAAAGAATTTTTGCAAGCCCATGGCCAATCGAAACAGCTAGCAGCATTGAAATGGTAGAACAGCTTGCGATAATGAGAACCGATTTAAACGGCATCACCATTTTGCGCAAGCCATAGGTGAAACCTACGCTAAAGCTGTCAAGACTCAGCGCAAAAGCAAGTAAGAGTAAGGAAAAGAATTGCATCATTGGATAGAGCTCCTCCCTGTCAAATCACTACGATAGTATATGGGAGGAGCCTATCCATTGTTATTGGCAATTTTTGCACCATTCTTTATCAGCATTAAAACGTTACAACCGCCCTATTTAGGACAAAACCTGTTCTACCGTTTAATTTGAACAACAAATTTATAACGATCAGCCCGAAAAACCGATTTTGCAAATTCAACGGGTGTTTCATCCTGTAAATAGGTATTCCGCTGAATCCGCATAACCGGAGCACCGCTTTTTATTTCCAAATAATCGGCTTCGTTTTGTGTGGCAATCGAAGACTCAATCACTTGAGAAGCATGGTCAATCCTTAGGTTTAACTGTTCTTCCATATAGGCATACAAAGATTGATTCGCGATCTTTTCAGTTAATCCTTTTATAAGATCTGCAGAAATATAGGTTGTTTCAAGTGCCATCGGAACCTTATCCGCAAGCCGGATCCGCTTAATTTCATATACTGGACGCTTTTCTTGGATGGCTAGCTGTTTGGCAATTACATCTGTAGCAGGAACCCTTTCGAAGTGAAGCAGCTGGCTTCCAGGCACCAGCCCCCTTGCTTTCATATCTTGCGTAAAACTCGTTAGTCCTTGAAGTGCTTTTTCAATTTTCCGTTCAGCAACAAACGTTCCTTTTCCTTGCAAACGATACAGATAGCCGTCGTTTACCAATTTGGTGAGCGCCTGACGAACCGTCATTCGGCTGATCCGATATGTTTCCGCATATTCTCTCTCCGCTGGAAGGGAATCTCCCGGCCGTAATTCGCCTTTTTCGATTAAATCGCGAATGTGCTCTTCAAGCTGATAATAAATAGGGATGGGCGAATTCTTATTAATCATTCTTTCTTTCACCTGCATCCTTTCTTTTTGACCTTGAATTCAAAATGAATCTTTTTAATCCATAACTGCGAACCTCAAATCAGCGATCGCCGCTTCATCTGCGATAATTGTAACATATGGATGTTTTTTCAACACGGAAGCAGGAAAATTTTCTGTGATCTCTCCCTCTAATAACCGCTTTAATGCTACTTTCTTTGCTTTACCGGAAACAAGCAGAAGAATTTCTTTGCTTTTCATAATCGTTGAAATTCCCATCGTAATCGCTTTGGTGGGTACCTCCTCCATTTTTTCAAAATAACGGGCATTTGCCATGATGGTTGATGGCGTCAACTGAACAATATGGGTTGTAGATTCAAATGGGGTGCCTGGTTCATTGAATCCGATATGGCCATTGCTGCCAATTCCGAGTATTTGTAAATCGACACCGCCTGCACCTTCAATTAGCTGATCATAACGAAGGCACTCCTTCTCCGTATCTAACGCATCACCGTGCGGGATATGGGTATTGCTTTTTTGAATATCAATATGATTGAATAATTGTTTGTCCATATAATATCGATAACTGTTCTGATTGTTCCCACTGAGGCCAATGTACTCATCAAGATTAAACGTGATTACCTTCTGGTATGACGTTCCATTCTTCCGGTGGTCTTCGATTAAATTGGCATAAGTGCCAATCGGTGTTCCTCCAGTAGCAAGCCCAAGATGAATCGCCGGGTTTTTTCGAACTTTTTCAACAATCAATTCTGCAGCTTTTTGACTCATTTGCTGGTAATCTTTTACCTCGATCATTTTCATTCCCTATTCCTCCCTCTTGAAGGCGAGCTTTCCCCGGCAGAAAGTCATGCAAACTTCCGACTCCTGATTAAGAAGGACGATATCTGCGTCTTTTCCAACCGACAGACTGCCTTTACGGTCATAAAGGTTTAATTGTTTCGCAGGGTTGACAGATGCCATTTCAATCGCATCTTTTAAAGAACACCCTGCAAAAGCCTGAAGATTTTTCACAGCATCTCCCAGCCTTAAAATACTGCCGGCAAGGGTGCCGTCTTCAAGAACAGCTTTCCCATTCTGGACAGTAACATCCTGTCCGCCTAGATCATAATGACCATTTTTCAGACATTTCGCTCGCATCGAATCGGTAATTAAAATTAATCCATCTTTCCGTTTCAGTTTAAAGGCTAATTCGACCATTTCGGGACGGACATGAACACCATCTGCGATCAATTCTGCCTTTACTTCTTCTTTTAAAAAGGCCGCGCCAACAACTCCCGGCTCGCGATGATGCAAGCCTCTCATTTGGTTAAAAAGGTGTGTGACATGATTGACTCCAGCATCAATCGCTGCCATCACTTCTGCAAACGTAGCATCGGAATGCCCAATCGAAGCAATAATGCCATACCTTTTCAAATAACGAACCAGTTCCAATCCTCCCGGCTGTTCAGGGGCTAACGTAACCAATTTTATTTGGTCATTGGCCATCGACTGCCATTGTTGAAATTGCTCAAGATTTGGGTCAACAATATACTGAACAGGCTGTGCCCCTGCTCTTTTCGGGTTCACAAATGGGCCTTCCAAGTGAATGCCTAAAACCTCTGCTGTTCCGGCTGTGCGCTGGCTAATTATATAATGACTAGCGTTTTTCAATGCTCTTTCAATAGCTTCCTCATTCTGGGTTATTGTCGTTGCCAGAAAACTGGTCGTTCCTTCTTTCGGTAGGGTCATTGCCATTGTATTGAGTGCTTCCGGCGTGGCATCCATCACATCTGCCCCGTTCACACCGTGAATATGAACATCAATAAATCCAGGCACCGCGGTGTAATCTGCGGGGACATTGATCACTTCAAAACCGTTCATTTCTGTAAGCTGGTCCACAGAACCGATTTCGATGATTCTGTGATTGTTTATTTTTATATACCCGGTCTCAATCGTTTCTTCTTCAGTAAAAATCGACATTCCTTTCAGCAAAAGTGCTCCCGCTTTTAAAGTCATTAGCCCTTCTTCCCTTCCGTTTATTCATAGGGTATAGTTGTCTATACCAATTTTGACATGGATCATTGAAAAATTCAACCTCTTTATCAACAATCCAATCGCCAGTAAACAACGATCTTGGTCAAAATTATTTTTTAACGAAAACCCGCCGGCTGGCGAGTTTCCATTTATTTTTGGCAATTGGGACAGAAATGTGTTCCTCTGCCGCCAACTACAATCTTTTCCATTGATGTACCACATTTTTTGCATGGTTCGCCTTTCCGGCCATACGCATACAACTCAAGCTGAAACATGCCCATCTCACCTTGCGAATTCACATATGAGCGAATCGTACTTCCTCCCATTTTCACTGCTTCCATTAATGTCGCAACAATCTCATGATGAAGAGCAGTAACTTCTTTTTTAGTTAGAGTAGAAGCGATTCTTTCCGGATGAATTCCGGCGCGAAAAAGGGCTTCATCGACATAAATGTTACCAAGTCCGACCAAGAGTTTCTGATCCAATAAGGCCGGTTTGATTTTTCGACTTGTTTTTTTAAGCACCTTCCCCAAATACTCTTTCGTAAACGCTTCTGCAAAAGGCTCCGGACCAAGTCCGCTTAAGGGAGGATTCTGAAATTCCTCCCCCTTTTTATACAAATGCATCGTCCCGAATTTCCGGACATCGCGGTAGCGGAGCTCCGAATTATCCGTAAACTGAAAGAGAACGTGGGTATGCTTGTCATATGGTTCATCTTTATGATACACACCATATCTGCCTTCCATTCGCAAATGGGAAACAAGTGCAAATCGATTCGTATAAATTAGTAGGAATTTTCCTCTTCTGCCAATTTCTAAAATCGTTTCCCCTTTTAAAGCATCCGTAAACTGTTTGATTTCCAGGGGATTCTTGATGATTTTCGGCCAAAAAACCGACACACCTTCTATTTGCTTATGAAGAACCAGATTTTCCAATGTTTTTCGGACGGTTTCGACCTCTGGCAATTCTGGCATGATATCCCCTCTTTCTTTTATTTTGCGTCAAACCAAGTTGGACCGTACGCGTAATCAACCTTTAGCGGAACAAGCAGCTCAAGCGCGTTTTCCATTACCGATGGCACGAGTTCTTTCAAAATTTCAATTTCCTCTTTTGGTGCTTCAAAAATTAACTCGTCATGAACTTGAAGCAGCAGGCGTGTTTTTAAACGGCGGTTTTTTAAAGCGTCTGCCATATCAATCATCGCTTTTTTTATAATATCTGCAGCACTGCCTTGGATTGGAGTGTTCATCGCCGTTCGCTCCGCAAAACTGCGAACATTAAAATTGCGGCTTGTAATTTCCGGAATATACCGGCGGCGGTGCAACAATGTCGTCACATAACCGTTTTGTTTTGTCAAACGGACAATATCTTCCATATATTCCTTAACACCCGGGTAACTGGCTAAGTATCGGTCGATAAATTTGCCTGCTTCTTTCCTTGTAATCCCCAGATTTTGCGAAAGACCATAATCACTGATCCCGTAAACAATGCCAAAATTAACCGCCTTTGCTTGGCGGCGCATATTGGAAGTAACTTCATCCGCGCTTACATGAAAGACGTCCATCGCGGTTTTCCTATGGATATCCATCCCCTCTTTGAATGCTTCGATCAACTTCTCGTCTTCAGCAATATGGGCTAGAACGCGCAGTTCAATTTGGGAATAATCCGCGGCAAAAATAACCCAACCTTCTTCAGATGGAACAAACGCCTGGCGGATTTTCCGCCCTTCCTCAAGGCGAATGGGAATGTTTTGCAGATTCGGATCTGTTGAACTCAATCGACCTGTCTGTGTCAGTGCCTGATTGAAGCGTGTATGCACTTTACCTGTTTCCGGATCCACCACCTTCAACAACCCTTCAATATAAGTGGATTGCAATTTCCCTAATTGCCGGTACTGAAGAATTTTCTCAATGATTTCATGATCGGGTGCAAGCTTTTCCAGCACGTCAGCTGAAGTGGAATAACCGGTCTTTGTTTTCTTTAAAGGCGGCAGACCTAATTTTTCAAACAAAATGATGCCTAATTGCTTTGGTGAGTTGATATTAAATTTTTCGCCTGCCAGCTCGTGAATTTCATTTTCGATTTTTACCAGCTTTTCATTGATTTCTTGTCCCATTGAATGAAGCCGATCAACATCGACTTTCACCCCTGTTGACTCCATATCCGCCAAAATAAGCGACAGCGGCATCTCCAGTTCTTTAAACAACTGGTATTGTTCATTCTTCTCCAAATCATCTGTCAGTTTTTCACTTAATTCTGCCATCGCCAGGCTTTTGCGCACGAGATGTTTAGCCAATTCGTCAATTGGAGGGATATGCCGCTTCGCACCTTTTCCATAAAAGGACTCATCTGACTGGATGTTCTGAAACCCGAACCGTTTGGCAACAGAGAAAAAGTCCTCAATGGTTTCCGAAGGATCAATAATATAGGAAGCAATTAGCACATCAAAAACAATCCCCTGTAAATGGATGCCACGCCGTCTTAAACTTACTTCCGAGCGCTTGGCATCATACACCCATTTTTTCATTTGTTCATCTTCTGCCCACTCTTTAAATGCCGCCGACTGCAACGCCATTTCCGTTGGGAGAAAAAACTGACCCTTGTTGTTCACAATTGAAAAACCGATAATATCCGCATAATGATAATTGTCATCTAAAATTTCCACGTAAAAATAATTTTCCGCAGCAAAAATTTCCGGGGTAATCTCGTCTGGTATGACAACATCGACATTCTCCATTTCTGCCGGTTCAGCTGTCTCCGGCTCGTCCCCAAGTTTTTCAAGCAGTGACTGAAAGCCGAGCTCTTTGAAAAGAGCAAGCACTTTTTCCCGTTCAAAGCCTTCATATTCCAGCTCGCTTAACTCGATCTCAACCGGCGCTTGGCGTTCGATTGTGGCAAGTTCCTTGCTCATGATCGCTTGATCTTTAAACTCTATCAGTTTTTCCTGCAGTTTTTTTCCGCTGACTTGATCAACTGAATTCAGCAAGTTTTCTACGTTCGAAAACTCTTTTAACAATTTAATCGCCGTTTTTTCACCAACCCCCGGAACGCCTGGGATGTTATCGGACGTATCTCCCATCAATCCTTTCATATCGATGATTTGCTGTGGCGAGAGTCCGTATTTTTCTTTAATATGTTCAGGGGTGTATTCTTCAATATCGGTGATTCCTTTGCGGGTGATTCCAACCGTAATGTGATCAGAAGACAGCTGTGTTAAATCTTTATCACCAGAAATAACTTTTACTTCATAGCCCTCTTTTTCCGCTGATAAGGAAAGCGTCCCGATAATATCATCGGCCTCATAGTTGTCAAGTTCATATCTTGAAATTTGATAGGCATCCAATAATTCGCGAATAAACGGGAACTGCTCAGATAGCTCTGGCGGTGTTTTTTGCCGCCCCCCTTTATATTCGCTGAACGTTTGATGGCGAAAAGTCGTTTTGCCGGCATCAAACGCGACGAGCAGATGGGTCGGTTTCTCTTCCTCAAGCACCTTCATCAGCATCATCGTAAACCCATAAATCGCATTCGTATGAATCCCTTTTTGATTATTTAAAAGCGGAAGCGCAAAAAACGCTCGGTAAGCAATGCTATTGCCATCAATTAAGACTAGCTTTTTCTTGTCCATCCAATTTCCTCCTCAATGACCCCATTCCGAAAAATTGATCATTGTTATTCTATGTCCCATTCTACCATGCCTTTGATTAGAAAGGAAAAAGTACGCAGGAAGATGGTTCGTACTCTATTACTGAAATGGGTGGAGTATCAAAATTAAATATTTGACTTTCAAGGATCCCAACAGAATGGGTGAAGGTTTTGCAATAAACGAACAGTAGACGTGAGACGTGTGAAGAAGAAAAAATGGTAAAATAAAAACAGATAAACGATTCATTTTATCTGTAAACGACGGACAATATTTTAAACAATAGTAGATACTCAAAGAGGAAAAATTTCATGTGCTTATGGATAAGGTACAGCATTTCACAGGTTTTGATGTTTCATATGAAGGATGCTTGCGATTGATGCTATTATTATATGCAATCCTAATAGTCGGAGTTGTCATTTTGACAGCTTTATGGTGGATTTTCCAGTTCAAAAGTTCCAAGCGGCTCAAAATTCAATTATCAAATACAAGACATTATAAGAAAATGAAATAAATCAAATGAACAAAACAAGAGCAAGTCTTATCGGATTGCTCCTGTTAAAATTTTATTTTCGTCGGATCCGCTGTTTGATTCCCGATGTTTTGATGTATTTTTTCAGTTCATCATAAAAATTCTCCCGAGTTCCAGCCATTACGATTAATAGCAAATCCCCGTTTTCCTGTTCTTCCACAAAATACGCAAGTTCATAGCTCGTCCGGTTATACCGGATGTCTAAGGAAGAAACTCCGGATAAATCCCCTTTTTTCGAATCCCCCAGCGTCGGATCCAGCCGGAGTGCCTCGATTGCATCCTGGAATTTCTTAAGGAGCAATTTGTCTTTCCTGATTGATTTAAAAAAGGATTTTGCTCCTGGCAATATTTCAAAATGTAAAGGTTCCTGTCTATTCATCCTCTGCCTCGCCATTCAATTCATCAAAGAAGTCATCTGTATTGGAATAGACTATGTGGTCACGGCTTTCCGCAATCATCTGTCCCAGTGCAGGGTTGATCTGTGATTTCCGATGGGTAAACTCACGAAGCAATTCTTCCCCTTGGTATCCTTCATTGATTAAGTCTCGCAGGATGAATTCACTGAAATCCACTTCCTCTTGCACTGGCTTTATGACCAATGCCCCGTCCACTACTTGGCACAGCACCTCCTCACCGATCTTTAAATCTTCATAAAACTCTTTTGGAATGGTGATTTGCCGTTTGCTGGACACAGAAATCCTTTTAGGCTTTCCCATGTGTATTGTCTCCTTTACCGACTCAAGTACGTTCCCCATAGTATATGCCTCCTCTTTTAAGATTTATACAAATTTCTGGTTTATTGGAAACTTTTTTCTTTGTTCTTGGTTTCATCATACCACAAATGGCCTTTGTCTTAAACTTATTGCATAAAATGAATTAAGTTTATTTACATTTCCTTATTGCGGCCTGAGGTAAAACAAAAAGCCTATAAATAGGCTTTTTGTTGGAGTGTTTAAAAACTGATTACAAAACTTTGATTATTATTTCCGGAAGGCTTTTCTTTATTCATTGTCTGGACTATTCACCATAATTCCAGCTACTTGTGTTAATCGATCGTAAAAAGCGTTTCCTGCTGGTGTTTCATATATGCCGACTTCTTGAAACGCCTCTTTCATACAGTTTAGCCAGCACTGGGCTCTTTTCGGTGTTATTTCAAAAGGCAAATGCCGTACTCGCATCGCAGGCGGTCCAAATTCCTGGCTATAAAGCGCGGGACCACCCAGAAATTGCGATAAAAACATTCGCTGCTTTCTCTTGATTTCCTCCATGTCCCCAATAAATAGCGGGCTTAAATCCTTATCAGCATATACACGGGGATAGAACGCATTTACTAACTGATCAATCGTCTCTTGCCCGCCAATTTCCTCATAAAGTGTTTTAAAATTATATTCCATATTTCCACCCACCTTTGCTTTTTCCATTCTATCATAAAGATAAAAAAACGGTAACAGTGTGATTTATGTCACATTATTATTAAAATCGATTCATAAAAAAGAAAAAGGCGAAAGCGGGGTCGGCTTTCACCTTTTTCTTGTTTGGCTCCTTGGATGAAGGGCTTTTCATGTATTATCATATCCCAATTCTATTAAATAAAAATAAAGCAGGTGTAAATTTAATGTAAACTTTCAAATTCACTTGCCCTTCATCCTTCAGTGATTAACTTTTCAGCTTGCGAAAAAGGGTGATAATAAACTCGCTCCCTTTTCCAACTTCACTTTTGACCTTAATTGTTCCGTGATGCGCTTCGACTAAGTGCTTGACAATCGCCAACCCAAGGCCTGTTCCGCCTGAATTCCGGCTTCTTGCCCGGTCGACCCGGTAAAACCTTTCGAAAATTCTTGGGATTTCTTCTTTTTCAATCCCGATGCCGGTATCTTTTACCCGCACTTGAACTTTCTGATCTTGTTCTTTTAGCGAAATCGCCACAAGGCCGCCTGAGGGCGTGTAGGCAATCGCATTCGTAATTAGATTGATAAAAACTTGTTTCAGCCGGTGCATATCTCCTTGAATGATGACCTCGTTTTTTTCGCAGTGAAGCACAAGCTCAATTTCCTTCTCCTCAGCTCTGCTTTTTACCATCGTAATGATTTCATTCAGTGTGGCAACTAAATCCAATTCCTGGGCATTCAATTGAAAACCTTGCTGCTCAATTTTTGACAGTTCAAGAAGATCGTGAATAAGTGATTGCAGCCTGTCGCTTTCTTTTAAAATAATCGAAAGAAAGGCTTCCAATGCGTCTTTATCATTCATTGCCCCGTCTAAAAGCGTTTCAGTGAATCCTTTGATCGATGTAACAGGTGTCTTTAATTCATGCGAGACATTGGCAACAAAATCTTTGCGCATTTGCTCGAGCTTTTTGATTTCGGTAATATCGTGGAAAACGAGCAAAACACCTTTCCAAACGTTGTTCGTCCCGATAATCGGAACCCCGTACACATCGAAATACCGTCTTTCAATCGAAAGAGGCAACAGCAATTGCTTGCTTACCTTTTGTTCGGTAATGAAAATTTCTTCCACCAGCTGGCAGACTTCCTTTTGTTCAATCACTTCATAATAAAGTTGGAATAAATAATCCGAAGGGTCGACATGAAAAATTTCTTTATACCCTTTGTTGATTAAATTGATATAGCCGCGGCTGTCGATCAAAATGAGACCTGCCCCGATGTTTTCAATCAAAACGCTCAGCCGATCCTGCTGCATTTCCTGCGCTTTTACCATTTCTTGAAGATTTCTTGCCAGAATATTAATTGCCGAATTCAGCATCCCTGTTTCATCCATGCGCTCAACAGATGTACGTGCCCGGTAATTGCCTTTCGCCAGTTCAATTGCAACATTTGTTGCCGATTCAATCGGCTTTGTATACCTTCTTGTGATCCGGATAACGAGAAACGTTATCAACAGTAAGGCAATTCCTAAACTGACCGATAAGATCCACCAAATTTGCTGATATGCCTTTTTAATTTCACTTGATTGAGAACTTAAGAAAATATACCCTTCATTTTTTCCTTCTTTTACAATTGGTTTCCAATAGTAGTGAAGGTCATAATTGTCGCCTTCTTCCACTTTATTCGTACTGTTCAGCTTATTTTCAATCACTTCACGAATTTTTTTCGTCAGGCTGTTTTTATCGGTATTGTTTTGAATCCCGCTATCATATAAAATTTTTCCCTTTGTATCGGTCAATGTAACCCGGACATCAAGCATTTTGCCAATTTCCTGCAAACGGTCTTCACGAACCGATTTCAATCCCCCATGGTCTGTGATATACAAACCGAGAAGGTTGCTTTCCTTCTTCAATTGTTCATTAAAAGACTGTAAATAATAACCTTTAAACAACTGGCCAAGCAAAAGACCCAGACCAAATAAAACCGCTATAATTAACGTAATGATTGCAATAAAAAGCTGCGAACGGAATTTTGTCATTCTCCCTTAGGCTCCTCCAGCTTATAGCCAAGACCCCTGATTGTTTTAATATAAACTGGCTTTTTTGAATCCTCTTCGATTTTTTCTCTTAAATGGGAAATATGGACATCCACAATTCGTGTATCTCCGGCAAAATCATAATTCCAAACGGCGCTTAGCAATTGGTCGCGCGTCAATACACGGCCTTTGTTTTTTGCCAAGTACAAAAGCAATTCAAATTCCTTAAGAGTAAGTTCCAAAAGTTCATCTTTAAAATGCGCTTCAAATTGTTCGGATGACAATTTTAGATCACCAATTTGCAAATATTCATTTTCTTCCTGCTTCTCTTGCCCTGACTCTGTCTGAACCTGTGTCCTTCGTAAAATAGCTTTTACCCTTGCATTGACTTCACGCGGGCTGAATGGTTTAACCATATAATCATCTGCACCGAGTTCCAATCCGAGCACTTTATCAAACTCATCATCTTTAGCTGTTAACATTAAGATCGGGGTCATATTTTTTTTTTGACGAAGCTGCTTGCATACTTCCATACCATCAAGCTTGGGAAGCATCAGATCCAATACAATAATATCAGGAGACTCTGTTTCAGCTAAGCGTCTGCCTTCTTCTCCGTCCATCGCCGTTATGACCTCAAATCCAGCCTGTTCCAAGTTATAGCGAAGCAATGTAACAATGGACTGCTCATCATCGACAACAAGCACTTTATTTCTCATATAATCCTCCGCAAATTGTAATATACCCCTTATTTATTATCCAAGTAACCAACTATCATTATAATATAAATCCGCAATAATTACTTGTCCTCATTTTTTCAAAATAAAAAAGGAATGTACAGTGTACACTCCCGCGTGTTAAAAATTTTCAAGCGCTTTCCCATTCATCCCTTTTGGTCGATATGGAGGGCTGACCGTCAAGCTCCCGTTCAGAACGGTTTCAAAGCTGTCGTTTTCGGCCGTGACGTCAATTTCGATCAAGTGGTTTGAAATATCTACATTTACAACTTTTAATAAAAAGTGGATCGTGGAATAATGGTAGACAGGTTTTACAAATTGAATATTTTGGCCTAAAATGTGGCTCCCTGGTCCCGGCAAATATTTCGATACTGCCGAAGATATCATTCCCGCAAGCATCATGCTTGGAACAATTGGCTTTTTGTATGGGGTTTGCGAGGCATAGTCATGCTGGATATAAAGTAGATTTGCGTCATCAGAGAGCCCTAAATAAAGAAGCAAGTCTTTATCCTCTACTTTTTCTGAAATGGACAACTTTTCCCCTACGCTTATTTCTTCAATGTTTCTGCCCAATTTTCGTTTTTTGTCAAGTACCATATATCGCGCGCCCTCCTTTGTAAGCGTTATCAAAATCAGCTGAAAATTCGAGGGGCAGCCCCCTCGAATTTTTTCTACTATACTTTTTTATGCTAAAACTGCCATAACACCGCGAACAGATTGCGCAGATTTATCCAAAGCTGCTTTTTCTTCTTCAGTCAGTTCCAGCTCGATAACCTTTTCAATTCCGTTTGTCCCAAGAATCGTTGGCACTCCGAGATAAATTCCCTCATACCCATACTCGCCCTCCAAGTAAGCGATTGTTGGAAGTACACGGCGCTGGTCTTTTAAAATAGCCTCTGCCATTTCAACAAGGGATGCTGCCGGAGCGTAGTAAGCACTTCCGTTTCCAAGCAAATTAACGATCTCGCCGCCGCCCTTTCTGGTTCGTTCGACAATGGCGTCCAAACGCTCTTTTGGTATAAGGGTTTCAAGCGGAATACCGCCAGCATACGAATAGCGAACAAGCGGAACCATGTCATCGCCGTGACCGCCCAAAACAAAACCGGTAACATCCTTCACAGATAGATTTAATTCTTGGGCGATAAAAGTTCGGAATCTTGCAGTATCAAGGACACCGGATTGACCGATTACCCGGTTTTTCGGAAAACCTGATTCTTTGTAAACGGTATATGTCATAGCGTCAACAGGATTAGTCAAAACAATAATGTGGCAGTTTGGAGAATACTTGACGATTTCTTTTGTCACTGCAACCATTACTTTTTGGTTTGTTTGAACAAGATCATCGCGGCTCATACCTGGTTTGCGGGCAATCCCAGCGGTAATGATGACAATATCGGAATCCTTTGTGTCCTCGTAATTGGAAGTCCCGATAATGCTTGCATCAAATCCTTGAACAGGGCTTGCTTCAAGCATATCCAACGCTTTTCCTTTTGTCGGATTTTCCATTTGCGGAATATCCACTAAAACGACATCTCCAAGTTCTTTTTGTGCAAGTAAAAATGCAGTAGTAGCTCCTGTAAAACCTCCGCCGATGACCGAAATCTTCTTCCGATTTAATGACATGATTCATTTCCCCTTTTCGCATTATTTGCTGCTTGGTATTTTTTACTAAGCAAATCTATCCCGCATTAACGGGCAGTAAGCCCCACCTCAAGGGTAGGAGAAATCGAAGATGCATAGGTGGGGGAACTGCTCGTAAAAACCGGATTGGTTCAACTAACAATCAGTGGGGGATGGAAGAAAACCCCCACTGATTGAAGTTTCACCTTATGGAAGGCTGCTCTAAAAAGCAGCCCTGCATGCGAATCTTAGTCCATGTTTTTAATTAATTCATCGCCAAACTCCGATGTCTTCACTTCGGTTGCCCCATCCATTAATCTTGCAAAATCATACGTTACAACTTTGGAGGCAATTGTTTTCTCCATTGATTTGACAATCAGGTTTGCAGCCTCATTCCAGCCCAAATGCTCAAGCATCAGCACACCGGATAAGATAACGGATGAAGGGTTTACCTTATCAAGGCCGGCATATTTTGGTGCAGTACCGTGCGTTGCTTCAAAAATTGCATGACCAGTTTCATAGTTAATATTTGCTCCCGGCGCAATTCCAATTCCGCCAACTTGGGCAGCAAGAGCGTCAGAAATATAGTCTCCGTTCAGATTCATCGTTGCAACAACGTCAAATTCGCGCGGTCTTGTCAAAATTTGCTGTAAGAAAATATCTGCGATTGCATCTTTTACAATGATTTTTCCTGCTGCTTCAGCATCAGCCTGAGCTTTATTTGCAGCTTCTGCCCCCTGTTCCGCTTTGATGCGGTCATACTGTGCCCATGTAAAGACTTTATCGCCAAATTCTTTTTCCGCAAGCTCATAGCCCCAATTTTTAAAGGCCCCTTCTGTATACTTCATGATATTGCCTTTATGGACGATTGTAAGGGATTTGCGCCCCTCTTTAATTGCGTAGTTAATCGCAGCGCGGACAAGCCGTGATGTCCCTTCCTGTGAAATGGGTTTGATTCCAATCCCGGATGTTTCAGGGAAGCGAATCTTGGTTACACCCATTTCATTTTGGAGGAAATCAATTACTTTTTTCGCTTCTTCCGTACCTTTTGCATACTCGATACCGGCATAAATATCTTCCGTATTTTCCCGGAAAATAACCATATCTGTATCCTGCGGACGTTTTACCGGCGAAGGAACCCCTTCAAACCATCTGACTGGACGCAGGCATACAAACAAATCCAACTCCTGGCGAAGGGCAACATTTAAAGAACGGATACCGCCGCCCACCGGAGTGGTTAATGGACCTTTAATGGCAATTAAATATTCATTGATCATATCAAGCGTTTCTTGCGGGAGCCATTCGCCTGTTTGATTGAAAGCTTTTTCCCCGGCAAAAACTTCCTTCCAAACAATCTTCCTCTCACCCTTGTAAGCTTTTTCTACTGCCGCATCCAATACGCGGTAGGATGCTGCCCAAATATCAGGACCTGTACCGTCCCCTTCAATAAATGGAATGATTGGATTGTTTGGTACATTTAGTACTCCGTCTTTAACTGTGATTTTTTCTCCTTGCATTGAATTCCCCTCCTAAGTATGTAAAAAACCAAACTGCTTTTCTATGCCGAATCAAAGGTTAGAAGGCTCGCCCTCTAACCTTTTCAACATTCATAATTAAACCAATTTTTTAATCAATTGTAAACCTTTTGCCTGCCTTACCCGCGCTGCCAAATTGGTGTATACTGCTGCATTCCAGGTCCCGTATACTCTGCACGAGGACGGATCAGGCGGTTGTTTTCATATTGCTCCAAAATATGCGCAAGCCAGCCTGATACCCGGCTGACGGCGAATATTGGCGTAAATAAGTCATGGTCAATTCCCAAGCTATGATAGACAGACGCAGAATAGAAATCTACGTTTGGCGGAAGTTTCTTTTCTCCTGTTACCATATTTTCAATTTTTATCGACATCTCGTACCAATGCGGTTCACCTGTCAATTCGGTCAATTTTTGGGACATGCTGCGCAAATGTTTCGCACGCGGATCTCCTTGCCGGTAAACCCGGTGGCCAAATCCCATGATTTTTTCTTTATTATCGAGTTTTTTGCGGACATATGGTTCTACATTTTCAACTGAGCCGATTTCGGTAAGCATTTTCATTACGGCCTCATTCGCTCCGCCATGCAATGGACCTTTTAATGCCCCAATGGCTGCTGTGATGCCTGAATAAACATCGGAAAGCGTCGCAACACATACGCGTGCTGTAAAGGTAGAAGCGTTCAATTCATGGTCTGCATGCAAAACAAGTGCCTTATTCATTGCTTCTACTGCGATCGGCTCCGGTTCTTTACCAGTTAACATATAAAGGAAATTCGCTGCAAAGCCTAAGTCCTTTCTAGGAGCAATTGGTTCGAGTCCTTTGCGGATTCTCGCGAACGCAGCCACGATGGATGGCATTTTCGCCTGAAGACGGATTGCTTTTCGATCGTTCGCCTCTGCATCCATCAAGTCAGCCTCATCATCATAAAGGCTGAGCGAAGATACAACCGTGCGGAGGACAGCCATTGGATGAACCTTTTGAATCGGTATCAGCTTAAATTGCTCCACGATTTCAGGCGGCAGTGCTGCATTTTCAGACAATTGTTTTATTAATTCATTTAACTCAGGCTCTGTTGGCAATTTACGATGCCATAGCAAATAGATTACTTCTTCAAAACTAGCATTCTCCGCTAAATCATCAATGTTGTAGCCAACATATGTCAGCGTATCATCAATGATGGAGCTAATGGAGGAAGCAGTTGCCACTACCCCTTCGAGACCACGTGTAACTGTCATCATAAACCCTCTCCTTCACATTTCTAATTTCCCCATACCCATTGCAAATTGCATTTTGCAACCATCTGTAAAACTGCAGATGAAAAGAGCATCCTCCGTAATCGTTAAGGCACCGTTTAGTCAGGAGCCAGAAATCGGTTAATATTTTATAACGAATGCCATCAGTTCATTACCCTTTCATTTCCCTATTAATCTAGATTGAGCGCATGCTCGAAATTAAGCCAAAACGGAGTTCACCTTAACTTACAAAGCAAAAGGATAATTTAATATGCATTTTAGCATATAAATATGACATATGTAAAAAAGGATGCGCTTACAAGTCCTATTATAAACAATTATCAGATTTTTGTGAATGAAAAGGACTAAAAAAATAAAAAAAATATTATTTTACAAAAAAACTAGCTGAAAAAATCAAAGATTTTCATTGATGTATACGCAATTCCGGCTCCGATTAGCGGACCGACAGCAACCCCTTTAAAAATCGATACTGCCAAAATGGTACCGATGACAAGAGCGGTTGTAATTTGCGGGTCTTTTGCAAGCAGATTGACTCCTCCTCGTGCCAATAGGGCAACAAGCATCCCCGAGATTAGGGCGATCCAGGCATATGGCGATTTAAAGGAACTCGTCAAATCTTTAAAGCCGATGGCACCGCTGGCAATCGGAGCAAGCACCGCAATTGTTATAATCGTTACACCCCAATTGATCCCTTTCGATTGAATAAACGAAAAAGCTTTCGCTTCCAGACCGCCGATTTTCAACAAAAGCAAAACCCCGATGGCAATCATAAGGGAATTATTTTTTGCTATAAACCCGATTCCGAGAAGCAAGAGCAAAAATAACAATGATTGATTAAACATAAAAATCACCTTTCCAAGCAATGTACACATTGACTAAATATCCGTTGCCAATCGCCCGATAAAACGGCCGTTTACGATTGGATAGCAGTTCGAGCAATATTCTGCAATCAGAACGCAACAAAATTATCTTACCATAATTGTTCGCTGTTCGCTTTTGAACGCTACCGCAGCGAAACTTTTCTTGATGATAAACGTAAAATAACAATCGTCTTTCTTCCTACAGCCCATTAGGAATTATACAGTTTATTCATTACATGGTAAAATGCAACTAAGAAAATAAATTCAATTTCGCTATTCTAATTCATTCAACTATTTTTCGATAAAATGCTGATTAATTGCATAAAGGGGGCTCTTTTTTGAATCGGACCTATCTTAACCGCTCATTAAGATTTTTTTTCGTTGTCGGGATTGTGATTTTAGCCGGTCTATCTCTTTTCTATTTATCGAAGGTGACCTATCCATTTATTATTGCGCTCGCAATCGCCTTCCTGATTAACCCGCTTGTTAATTTTTTCGAACAAAAAGGGCGGATGCCGCGCGTCCTTTCTGTTCTATTAGCCCTTTTGATTATAATCGCGCTGTTCGCCGGACTGATTACCTTATTGATTGCAGAAATTGTTTCAGGGGCAAATTATTTGGCAAATGTAGTTCCCAAACATCTGGATACTTTAATCGCCTATATTGAGAATATATTTGCCGCCCAGATTATCCCATTCTACAATAATATTAACAGTATGTTTAATAAACTGGATGCCGGCCAGCAAAGTACGATAATTGATAACATTCAAAATGTCGGCAAAAAATTTGGTACGACTGTCGGTACATTTATTCAAAACTTTTTCTTAAATATTCCCAATATCCTATCGTGGTTTCCGAATGCGGCGACAGTGTTAATTTTTTCATTGCTGGCCACTTTCTTTATTAGTAAAGACTGGAACAAACTTGCGGCCTTTACAGGGAGAATGATGCCTGAAAAAGCAAAAAGAAGCAGCAAGACAGTGTTTAGCGATTTAAAAAAAGCACTTTTTGGATTTTTACGAGCCCAATTAACCTTGATCTCGATCACAACGGTTATTATATTGATCGGTTTGCTGATTCTGCGTGTTGATTATGCGATAACAATTGCGCTTCTTATGGGGATTGTAGACATTATTCCTTACTTGGGAACTGGTGCAATTTTCGTGCCGTGGATAATTTATGAGATTATTGCCGGCGATATGGGACTGGCCATTGGCTTAGGAGTACTCTATATTATCGTCTTAACACAGAGGCAAATTATGGAGCCGAAAATTCTCTCAACGAATATTGGTCTAGACCCTTTGGCAACGCTGATCGCCTTGTTTGTCGGCTTTAAAACGATTGGATTCTTAGGGTTAATTGTCGGTCCTGTTACGTTGGTGATCATCAGCACCTTGCACCGCGCCAATGTTTTTCGCGATCTATGGAACTATATTAAAGGTGAATGAAACATAACGCGCCAGAGCAGAATTTTAGATAACCTTATATAAAGTGATCCACAATGTAAAATCGATCGTTTTTCGACCGTAACAAAAACGTCAACTTCTTGCAAAGAAGTTGACGTTTTATTTGATTATTTTTATTTTTTTTCGAAATGCACGGATCATCAACCATTTAAACCATTTTCTAGTAAATGGGATTAAAAGCAAGAAGCCGAGAATGTCCGTTATAAAACCAGGAGTTAAGAGTAGCGTTCCGCCAACCAGGATGCAAATTCCGTCTAGGACCGCCTCTTGCGGGATTTGTCCGGAACGAAGCTGTGCTTGTGCTTTGCGAATCGTTTCAAGCCCTTGCTTTTTGGCTAAATAGGCGCCTAAAACGCCTGTAAGAATGATCAGACTAAGCGTTGGAATAACCCCTAGTGTTTTTCCGGAAAACAGCAGCACCCCAATATCTGCTGCTGGTACCAAAATGATCAGTAACATAAGATAGCGCATCTCTTTTCCCCCACTCGTAATTCTTATGAAAAAAAGAAGGGATAACCCTTCTTTTTTATAGATTAAAGAACACTTGCGTGACCGTTGTAAATGACACCTCTAGTAGCGTCAACCGTAATTTCCTGCCCGTCTTTAAAAAGGTTCAGGGCGTTTTCCACCCCTACAATAACCGGGATACCAAGATTTAATCCAACGACCGCAGCATGGCTCGTCAGTCCGCCTTCCTGAGTAATTAAGGCACTGCATTTTTCAATCGCTGGCATCATTTCCTTATCAGAGCCTAACGTGACAAGAATCGATCCAGCTTGAGCCTTCTCAAGTGCTTCCTTCGCATTTTGTGCGATCACCACTTTGCCAAAAGCCGATTTTCTGCCAATTCCTTGTGCTCTTGCGATAATATCGCCTACGACATGAATTTTCATCAAATTGGTTGTTCCGGCTTCACCCACAGGAACACCCGCAGTAATGACAACTAAATCGCCGTGCTTAACAATCCCGCTGTTTACACTTTCTTCTACAGCAATATCAAGCATTTCATCTGTAGAGTTAACCTCTAAGCCCAATTGCGGATAAACACCCCAAACAAGCGATAAGCGGCGCTGAACGCTTTCTTTTGCAGTAACGGCCACAATCGGGGCTTTTGGCCGATACTTTGAAATCATACGAGCGGTATGGCCGCTCTCGGTTGGCGTGATAATCGAGCTCACGTCAAGATTTAAGGCTGTATGGGCAACAGATTGACCGATTGCATCGGTAATATTGTGCTCTGTATCCTTGCTTCGGTTTGATAAAATTTCTTTATGATCCAACGCCTGTTCCGTTCTAGTGGCAATATTATGCATTGTTTGTACCGCTTCTACAGGATATAGGCCGGCAGCCGTTTCACCAGAAAGCATGATGGCATCAGTTCCATCGAAAATGGCATTGGCAACATCGCTAGCCTCAGCACGGGTCGGCCGCGGGTTACGCTGCATGGAATCAAGCATTTGTGTTGCAGTAATAACCGGCTTGCCAAGTGCATTGCACTTTTTAATTAGCATTTTTTGCACAAGCGGCACTTCTTCCGCTGGAATTTCAACCCCAAGATCGCCACGGGCTACCATTAAACCGTCGGAAACTTCGAGAATTTCATCAATATTGTCTACGCCTTCCTGGTTTTCAATCTTTGGAATAATATGAATTTGCGTGGCATTGCTTTCTTCAAGAAGCTGCCGAATTTCCAAAACATCTTTAGCCCGGCGAACAAAAGAGGCAGCAATAAAATCAATGCCCTGCTCAATTCCAAACAGAATATCTTTTGTGTCCTTCTCTGTAATTCCCGGTAAATTAACCGATACACCAGGTACATTGACACCTTTTTTATTTTTTAAAATTCCGCTGTTTAAAATTTTTGTATGAATTTCATTGGCGGATTTATCAATACTTGTGACTTCAAGTCCAATTAACCCGTCATCCAAAAGAATTTTCGAGCCAGCATGGACATCATCAATCAAACCTGGATATGTAATCGAGAATTTTTCAGGAGTGCCTTCTACTTCATTCATGGAGACAATTACATTTTTGCCTGCTTGAAGTTCGATTGAACCGTTCAGCATGTTATGCGTTCGAATTTCCGGCCCCTTCGTGTCAAGCAAAATAGCAACCGTCTTACCAGTAATTTTCGATGCTTCGCGAATATTTACAATTCGATTTCCATGTTCTTCAAAATCGCCATGCGAAAAATTTAAACGGGCTACATTCATGCCGGCATTTATAAGTTGAGTCAGCTTTTCTACAGATTCACTTGCAGGACCGATCGTACAAACAATTTTCGTTTTGCGCAACATCTTTTTTCCTCCTAAGATCTTTTCAAACCTAAATCGATAATTCTTGAGAAAGCTTGTAGAGATCTATATCTAGTGTATGTTTTCTTCCCAATGCTTCAATTATATCGTAATCAACGAGACGATTCATTTCAATTCCGACTGCACGGCCGCCTTTTCCTTCGATTAGCAGTTCTACAGCACGCGCGCCGAGTCGGCTTGCGAGGACACGATCAAATGCTGTTGGGGAACCCCCGCGCTGAATATGGCCAAGAACAGATATTCTTGTATCAAAGTCCGTTGCTTTCTCAAGTTCCTTACCAAATTCAATTCCGCTACAGACACCTTCAGCAACAACAATTAAGCTATGCTTTTTGCCGCGTTCCTGCCCTTTACGCAGACGATCGGCAATATCCTGCATGTCATAGCCTGCTTCCGGAATTAAAATGGTTTCAGCTCCGCCGGCAAGACCTGACCAAAGAGCGAGATCACCTGCATCACGACCCATTACTTCAATAATAAAAGTTCTTTCATGTGATGTAGCAGTGTCACGGATTTTATCAAGAGCGTCAATAACCGTGTTCAGTGCCGTATCAAAGCCAATTGTAAATTCTGTTCCCGGAATGTCATTGTCGATTGTCCCTGGCACGCCAACACATGGAAAGCCCTGCTCTGTAAGGGCTTTTGCGCCCATGTAAGAGCCGTCGCCGCCAATGACAACAAGTCCTTCAATCCCATGTTTTTGCAGTTGTTTAATTCCTTGCTGTTGAACTTCAGGATTTTTAAATTCGGGCAAACGAGCCGAATGCAGCATGGTTCCGCCGCGGTGGATAATATCACCCACTGAACCAAGTTCAAGCCTTTTTATGTTTCCATTAATTAACCCGGCATAGCCATTGTATATGCCATAAACTTCTAAATCATGAAAAATTCCTTTTCGGACAACGGCACGAATCGCCGGATTCATACCCGGGGAATCCCCTCCACTAGTCAAAACGCCAATTTTTTTCACCATTCTCACCTCAATTGGTTGATTCAAAAATAATGCTTCAATGCCATATGATTTTTAAAACTATCTTAAGAGTTTTCCCTTTTCCTAAGTGATTGATGCTATTTTTTGCCTTCAGCGAGGTTCCATTTTTTTGTCTATAACAACTTGGAATATTTATAAAATACCATGAAGAAATGTCTATCACAACCTAATCATATGAGTAAAAAAAATAGACGGAATAATCGGTTAACTGAAAGCGTTTCATCATGTTAAAAATTCGCTTTCATTGGCGATTTTTTAACTTTTTAACGAAAGTTTTGTGAACACATGAAAAACGTACTCAAATGAGTACGTTTTTAGTTTACCCTGATAGCTTCGTTTTCAAACGAAAACTGCCCAATCGCCCGATATTTTTGATAGCGCTGATCAATTAATTCAGCATCTGTACGTTTCAGCAAATTGATTAGCGAGCGCTTTAACACTTTCTCGATTTCCTGTGCCTGCTTTTGGACATTTTTGTGAGCGCCGCCCTTCACTTCCGGAATGATTTCATCGACAATCCGAAGCTGTTTCAAATCAGGTGCGGTGATCTTCATCGATTCTGCAGCAGCTTTCGCCTTTGAAGCATCTTTCCAAAGAATTGCTGCTGCTCCTTCAGGAGAAATAACCGAGTAGGTTGAATTCTCAAGCATATGAATATAGTTGCCGACTCCAAGCGCAAGTGCGCCGCCGCTTCCGCCTTCTCCAATGACAATAGAAATAATCGGAACACGCAAGCCTGCCATCTCAACAAGATTGCGGGCAATCGCTTCACTTTGCCCCCGCTCTTCAGCTGCCTTTCCAGGATATGCACCTTTCGTGTCAATAAAGCAAATAATTGGTCGGTTAAATTTCTCCGCCTGCTTCATTAATCGCAGTGCTTTACGGTATCCTTCCGGGTGAGGCATCCCGAAGTTTCTGCGGATATTTTCTTTTGTATCTTTCCCCCGCTGGTGGCCAATCACCGTAACCGGAAGCCCATGAAAGCTGGCAATTCCGCCGACAATCGCTTCATCATCACCAAAAAATCGGTCGCCGTGGCATTCAAAAAAATCCTCAAACAAATAGGGAATATAATCGAGCGTCGTTGGACGGTTTGGATGTCTGGCAATTTGCACGCGATCCCACGGCGTTATGTTTTCATAAATTTCTTTTTCAAGTTTTTCAAGTCGGGATTCCAGCTTCTCAATCTCTGCTGATAAATTCACATCACTATTTTTTGTAAACTCTTGAAGCTCAGCGATTTTTTTTCGCAACTCAACGACAGGTCGTTCGAAATCCAATTCGCCTACCAATTCAACTCACCTCCCGGCTGGTGCAATGCCACAATCTTTCCGATTTGTTCTTTCAGCTCAAGTCTTGGGATTACCGCATCCAACTGGCCGTGCTTTAATAAAAATTCAGCCGTTTGGAAATCCTCCGGCAACTCTTCCCGAATCGTTTGTTCAATAATTCTTCTTCCTGCAAAGCCGATTAAAGCCCCAGGTTCGGCAAAATTATAATCTCCGACGGATGCAAAGCTGGCTGAGACCCCTCCAGTTGTCGGGTGAGTCATGATCGAAATAAACAAGCCGCCATTTTCACTGAAACGCTTTAGGGCAACACTTGTTTTTGCCATTTGCATCAAGCTCAAGACACCTTCCTGCATTCTCGCCCCGCCTGATGCCGTGAAAATGATAAAAGGTACTCCCAAATCATCTGCTTTTTCAATCGCTCTTGTGATCTTTTCGCCAACAACAGACCCCATACTTCCCATTCGGAAGGAGGCGTCCATCACGGCAACAACTATTTTATGGCCGAGTATCGCACCTATACCAGTGACAACTGCTTCATTCAGCTTGGTGCTGCGGCGATCCTTCTCAATTTTTTCAAGATAATCCGGAAAGTTGAGCGGGTTCTCTGAGATCATGTTTTCGTTTAGCTCTTCAAAGCTTCCCTCATCAAGAAAACTATTCAGGCGTTCGGCAGAATTCATTTGATAATGATACCCACATTGCAGGCAAACCTTTAAATTTTTAGTTAATTCCTTTGTGTACATGATTTTTTTACATGAAGGACATTTGCTTAAAATTCCTTCAGGTACGTCTTGTTTTGCTGCTTCTGAAGGAATTGTTGCATACTTTTTCTTCTTTGGAGCATTTTTTGTAAATAGCTCTTTAAGCAAGGTAAAACCTCCCTTGTTGCTAAAGCTTTAGGCAAGCTGGTAATTTTTCTTTTTGGCTATCGAGTTGCCTTCCTCTTCCAAACACTCATCATTATTGCAAGCGATTATTGGTCAGGCCACTTAACCTATTAAAAATGCCCATTCCAATTGGGCTTATTTGCTTGTCTTTCACTATAAAATAAGAAAGTTTCAAAAACTGTCGTTTTATGTCATTAGAAACTCGACAATTTTCTAAGGTCCCGGTATGCAGCAACCGTTTTTTCTTCGTCCCTCTCCCGCAAAGCCTGGATTAAACGAACATAACCCGCCTTATTTCCTTCCGGTTTTTCGAACGAAAGCAGGCTGTAATAATCCTTTAAAATAAACCAAATCCGCTTGATTAAATAGTTATCCGCCAATTCGGCAACAAGGGAAAAAAACTCATCATCATTTTCGCCCCCGCTTTCAACCCACGATTGCAACGCCGAAAGTTCTTGTCCATCTCTAGTCTTTTGCAACAGCAGCCTCAGACAATCCATCTCAATAAAGTGTTTGGTTTCAACCACGTCTTGCTTAGCTTTTTCGTCTTGTAAAATAAACGAACTTAAAAGCTGCACAAGCTGGTGTCCTTTAAAATCGCGGATAAAAGTACCTTCACCATGCCGGCTTTCGATCAATCCTAATAGCTCTAAGGCTCTCAATGCTTCTCGAACGGAAGAGCGCCCAACGTTCAGGCGCTCTGATAGTTCCCGCTCAGAAGGGATTTTATCCCCAGACTTCAATCGATCGTTCGTGATCATTTCTCTCAGCTGCTTCACAATCTCCAGATATACTTTTGTTCGCTGCTGGCCGCTCACTTAAAGAATCACTCACTTTTACCAATAATCGCGAGCTTTTTCGTTTTTTCCTTTACTTGTTCCGGGTCAACTTTAATCCTTGCGACGCCCGTTTCCATTGCTGCTTTGGCAACTGCAGCAGCAACTGCTGGGGCAACACGGGGATCAAAAGGTCCTGGAATGACATAATCGGCATGAAGTTCATCTTCACGAATTAAGCTGGCAATGGCTTCAACAGCTGCGACTTTCATTTTCTCATTGATATGGGTAGCGCGGACATCAAGAGCACCGCGGAAAATACCAGGGAATGCAAGCACATTATTCACCTGATTCGAAAAATCGGAACGGCCTGTTCCAACAACTTTCGCCCCAGCCTCTTTTGCAATTTGCGGCATGATCTCTGGAACCGGGTTTGCCATCGCAAATATAATTGAATTCGGGTTCATGGTTGAAACCATTTCCTTTGTCAGGGCACCTTCAACCGACACACCGATAAATACATCGGCCCCCTTGATGACATCTTCAAGTTTGCCTTGCATATTGTCACGATTTGTAAATTTCGCCACTTCTTCTTTAACCGTGTTCATACCTTGGGGCCTTCCCTCATAAATTGCCCCTTTTGTATCACACATGATGATATCTCTTACACCATAGCTGTACAAAAGTTTGATAATAGCGATTCCTGCCGCACCAGCACCATTGGCTACAACTTTAATCTCCGTCATTTTTTTGCCGATCAGTTTTAAAGCGTTCACAAGCCCTGCCACGGTTACGATTGCAGTTCCGTGCTGGTCATCATGAAACACAGGTATGTTTGTTTCCTTCTTTAATCTTTCTTCAATGACAAAACAATTTGGCGCAGCGATATCTTCAAGGTTGACGCCGCCAAATGTTGGTTCGAGCAGCTTTACTGTTTCAATAATTTTCTCAACGTCCGTTGTATTAAGGCAGATTGGAAAAGCATCTACACCGGCAAAGCTTTTAAACAGGACAGCTTTCCCTTCCATAACAGGCAATGCTGCCTCAGGCCCAATATTGCCGAGACCGAGCACAGCCGTCCCGTCTGAAACGACAGCCACCATGTTCCCTTTCATTGTGTAATCATAAACCCTTTCAGGTTTCTCATAAATATCCTTACACGGTTCTGCTACTCCTGGTGAATATGCAAGACTTAAATCTTTCGCGTTTCTTACTTGTACTTTCGATTTTGATTCCAGTTTCCCCTTATTGATTCGGTGCATGTGCAATGCTTCTTCGCGCAAGGTCACGGTAACGTCACTCCTTCAAATTTTTACAAGAAGCTGCTCTCTTTCTTTGTCTAAAAGTGGTCAGACCACGATAGTCTCTACCTCACTATAACATATCTATACGAGTTGTTAAAGAACTAATCCGCAAGAATGACATTGCCATCCCCAAGGAAATCCTTCAATTGCCGTAGAAACGGCTCTTTTGGCTCAATCGAAAACTCCTTGGGAAGTTTTACGGTCTTCCCGCCGCTTTCATAATGCAGCACAACCATTGTCTTTCCGGGATTTTTTAAAAACCATTCTTGAAGAAGCTTTAAATGATCAGACGTTTGCCTCACGATAGGAATTCGTAAATAAAGAATCGAATCTTTATTTTTCTTTCCTTCCAGCCACTCTTCTATACGTGTCACCTTTTGGACAATGAATTGCAAGATGCCGTCACGTTCGTCCGTTTTTCCCTCAACCACCACTTTACTTCCTTGATCGAGCAATACTAGATGTTTGCGATAGATGTCCGGGAATACGACGGCAGGCATTTCGCCGCTTGAATCACTGATGGTGAGAAATGCCATTGAGTCACCTTTTTTTGTCCGAATCCGTTTCATTGACGCAATATAGACCCCAACGGCAGCCGATGTTCCTCGGCCGGATAGAGTTAACAATTCTTTTGCCCCGCTTTGCTTAAGGGCTTTTTCAAAAATCGAGATGGGATGATCACTCAGATAGAGGCCGAGAACTTCTTTTTCAAAAGATAGTTTGTCCTCCGTGGAGATCGGGTCAACCTGGGTGTACTTAGGCTTAGGAAACCACCCTTCATCCGCAAAAAAATCGACTTGTGTTGCATCATTCGGTTTGACTAATTGCGCATGCTCGATTGCGGCATCCAAGCTTGCCAGCAGTACAGCCCGATCTTCGCCAAATTCATCCAGACTGCCTGAATGAACGAGGGCTTCAAGGGTTTTCCGATTCACCGCCTTTGTCGATACTCGGATACAAAAGTCAAATAAATCGGTAAACTTTTTACGATTTCTTGCTTGAAAAATTTCTTTCAAGGCCGCTGCACCGATTCCTTTTATCGCAGCAAGGCTATAGCGTATGCCATCGTTTTCGACACGAAAAGAGAAGCCGCTCCCATTAATGGACGGCGGAAGAATCCGAATGTCCAGTTGCTTTAACTCCCGAATATACTGGGAAATTTTCTCTTCGTTGCCAATGGCTGATGTAAGCAGGGCTGCCATAAAATGAAGAGGATAGTGAACCTTTAAATAAGCAAGCTGATAAGCAATCAAACTGTAGGCAACTGCATGGCTGCGGTTAAATCCATAGTTGGCAAAACGGACGATTAAATCATATACTTCATTGGCAAGTGCTTCACTGTAACCTTTTTTTAATGCACCTGCAAGAAAATGCCTTCTTTCCTGTTCGAGGACGTCTTTTTTCTTTTTCGAAACCGCCCGCCGAAGCAAATCGGCTTCACCAAGAGTAAACCCGGCCATCGTCGAAGCAATTTGAATGATTTGCTCTTGGTAGACGATGACGCCATACGTATTTTCTAGGATTGACTTTAAATCGGGATGCGGATAGACAACCGGCTCACGTCCGTGTTTTCGGTTAATAAACAGCGGAATATTCTCCATCGGCCCCGGACGATAGAGTGCATTGACCGCTACAATGTCTTCGAATCTTGATGGTTTTAATTGTTTTAAAACTTTGCGCATACCTTCAGATTCAAGCTGAAACACACCTGTCGTTTCTCCATTGGATAACAAGGCAAACGTTGTTTGATCATCTAGCGGGATGGAGCGAATCTTAAGCTTCTTTCCCGTTTTTTGATAGACTGAGCGCAATACTGCATCCATCAATGACAGATTCCGTAAGCCAAGGAAATCCATTTTCAAAAGGCCGATTTCTTCAAGATGTTCCATTGAATACTGTGTTAGAAATACATTGCTGTGTCCCGACTGAATCGGAATCAATTCAACAAGTGGTTTTTCACTTAGGACAACTCCTGCTGCATGTGTAGAGGTATGGCGCGGCAACCCTTCCAGCTTTAAAGCTGTTTCAATTAAGCTTCTTTTTACAGGGTCTTCATCTATGTAAGCCCTTAGTTTGCCCGATTCCTTCAACGCAGCGGAAAGGGTGATTCCGAGGCGGGAAGGCACCAGCTTTGAGAGCTGATCAAGTTCCTTCGGATTCAGTCCAAAGGCTCTGCCGACATCTTTTAAAGCTGCCTTTGCTGCCAACGTACCAAAGGTGATAATTTGGGCAACATGCAATTCCCCGTATTTTTTCGCCACATATTCAATGACCTCATCGCGCCTGTTATCTGGGAAATCAGTGTCGATATCAGGCATCGAAATACGTTCTGGATTTAAAAAACGTTCAAACAACAGCTGGTGTTCAATCGGATCAACATCGGTTATTTCAAGGACATAGGCAACGAGAGAACCGGCAGCCGACCCCCTGCCCGGCCCTGTTAAAATTCCGTTGTCACGGGCATAGCGAATGAAATCCCAGACAATTAAAAAATAGTCGCTAAACTTCATGCGTTTGATAACGCTTAGTTCATAGTGCAATCGGTTCACATACTGGTCATTCGGCAACCGAACGCGCCCTCTTAAACCGTTAAAACACAATTCTTCCAGAAATTCATCTGCCCCTTTTCCATTTTCGGTGGGATAACGCGGCAAATAGCTTTTGTTGAGTTCGATATGAACATTGCAGCGGTTTGCAATTCGAATGGTATTTTCCAATGCATCCGGATATTCCGCCAGACACTCCGCCATCTCAGAAGCTGATTTTAAATAAAACTGATCGCTGCCAAGTCTTTGCCTTTGTTCATCTTGCAATTTCGTACCGTTTTTGATTGCCAGCAGACATTCATGCGCAAACTCATCTTCTTGTTTCAAATAATAAATTTGATTTGTTGCCGCGAGGGAGACTTTCATTTCTTGGGAGAACTCAACAAATTTTTGCCGAATTCGCTCTTCTTGAGGAAGCTTGTGATGTTGAATAGATAGGTAAAAATTTTCTTTTCCAAAAAAGTTCAGCCATTTTTGAATGCTGTTTTTTGCTTCAATTTCTTTTTCCATCAGCACCTGCTGTTCAATTTCTCCTTCAAGGCCGGGGGTGATAGCGATCAGCCCTTGTGAATAATGCTTCAGCCATTTCTCGGGAATCCCTTTTTCCGCTTTTGTTTGAATGGCACTCGAAATTTTCAGCAGATTTTGAAAGCCTTTATCATTTTCCGCAAGCAAGACAAGGGGAAACGCTTCTGCATGATCAAGATCGCTCAAGATATCTGCCGTTAAACCGATAATCGGTTTCATTCCTTTCTTTTTACACGATTTATAAAACTCAACCGCACCGTACATCACATTCCGGTCTGTCAGCGCAAGCGCTTGAAACTGCATCGCTTTCGCATTTTCAATCAAGCGCTCAATCGAAATCGTGCTCGATAAAAGACTGTACGCACTATATACATGCAGGTGAATAAAAGACATACTGTCACTCCCTTACCTACTTGTTCTTCATTTATTATAGTCCTTTCGGCAAAAAAAGAAAATATGTTCTCATTTTGATTTAACATAATTGGCTCTGTTTGTCCATATGATGGTAAAAAGGCCATTTGATTTTTGGTAAGGTGGGATTAGAAAATGAAAGAGATTGGCTTTTTCCCGTCATTCATAGAAAGTTATTTTATTGCTTTAGGCGTACTGCTTGGGGGTTCTTTAATCGGGGGAATAGCTGCTTTTCTCACAGGCCAGCCGCTCTTTACAACCATTCACCGCTTGTCCTCCCTTTTAAGAATCTGGGCCATTGTCGCCGCTATCGGCGGTACATTCGATGCTGTTTACAGTTTTGAGCGCGGTCTTTTTGATGGAGAAACAAAGGATATTGTCAAACAGCTGCTTTTGATTATCTCGGCTTTAGGGGGAGCACAGACGGGCGCATTGCTGATTGACTGGCTGACAGGGGAGCATATTTCATCATGAGAATCCCGCCATTGTACCGAAAACGTTCATGGCAGCGTTTTTTTGCAGGCGCAGCGATTGGCGGTGTAATCAGCTGGTTGATTTTTTTGTACATGTTCGGCGTCTGGCAGGAAAAGCATACAAAGCTGATTCGCGAACAACAAGAGCATATCACCGATTTAAACGATGAAATCAAGATATGGCAGGATGAATATAAAGCAGCAAACAAACGGAACATCGAGCAGTTGACCGTGCAAAAAATCAACGTAAAAATCACCAATGGAGAAAAATATGATCTTGATTCCTACAGCGTGTATGTGGAGGAAGATTCCGTTAAAGAAGACTTGCAGATGATGGTTGCTAAAGATTTGGATACCGTCTATAAAAGTAAGGATCTCCTGAAAAAAATCATTGAAAACAAACCTGTTCGCATAAATGGAAAAAGGTACAAATTGGTTATAAAAGAAATCGTCATCTATACAACGATTTCGATTCAATTGGAGCTTCAATACGAGAAATAAGGGAAGGGTATTCGTCAAACCCCTTCCCTTTCAACTTTCCTGTTTACCCTTCGTTACAAACCTTTTCCAATTCTTTTATCACAGCTTCAGCCTCGTCCCAAGAATGAATGGATGCCCCTGCTGCAAGAGGATGGCCTCCGCCCTTAAATTTCCTGGCTATACCATTGATCACCGGCCCTTTTGACCGCAGGCGGACACGAATTTGATCCTCTTCCTCGATGAAAAAGACCCATGCCTTCATTCCCGCTACATTTCCCAGTGTTCCTACAAGCAATGATGCTTCAGAAGGAACCGCTTCAAATTCTTCCAGCAGCTGTTTTGTGATCCTCATCGAAGCAATTCCGTTTGAACGGAAATCAAAATTCTGCAGTATGTAGCCATTTAATTTTACAATACTGGCTTTCAGCTCATACAGTTTGTCGTAAAGCGCTGTACGCGAAAAATCATAATGAATTAATTCTCCGGCATACGCAAACGTTTTTTCTGTGGTGCTTGGAAATAGAAATCTGCCGGTATCGCCAACAATTCCTCCATATAGGAGCCGGGCTGCTTCATCGCTCATTTTCAGTCCTTTATCCTTGCCAAACAAATAGAATTCATAAATCATTTCGCTGACCGAGCTTGCATTTGTATCAACCCACAATAGATCGCCATACGGATCTTCATTCGGATGATGGTCAATTTTAATTAATTGATCCCCCAGCGAATAGCGGCTGTCACTTATTCGTTCCTGATTGGCAGTATCACAAACGATTACAAGCGCACCATTGTATACCGAATCGTCAATCACATCCATCCTGCGCATAAAATACAATGATGGGTCTTCCTGCCCGACTGTATAGACCTTTTTTTGCGGATATGAAGTTTTAATGATTTCGGCCAATCCCCCCTGGGAGCCGTATGCATCTGGATCCGGCCTGACATGGCGGTGAATAATGATGGTTTCATATTTTTGAATCGTCTCGACTATTTGGTCTTTCATATAGGTCTCCCTTCACTATTGTGTTATGTATTTTACAAAATGGAAGAATGTTAATTCCGGTCAATCAGCTGGCACATCATCATTGCTTTTCCTACCAAAATCCCATCATTAAACACTTCAACGTCTACCTTTCCAAACTTTCGGCCCACATCCAAGACTTTTGGATAAATCTCAAGAATACTTTCAATTTGAACCGGTTTAATAAAATAAATTGTTATGTTTTCAACAACAAGATCGCCTTTTTTGTATCCTTTCAACACCCGATTTGCCGCTTCCGTCACGATCGTTGTTAAAACGCCGTAGGAAATGGTCCCGATATGATTGGTCATTTGCGGGGTAACCTCACAGGAATAAACATCTTCCCCTTTTGCTTTTCCATTTAACAAGGTTAGCTGGCTTGTAACAATGTCGTCAATCGTTTCGCCAACCTGCGGCTGACGTTGAATCATTTGCAATGCTTTTAAAACATCCTGCCTGCTGATAATTCCTTCAAGTTTGTTGGCATCATCGACAACCGGAAGAAGCTCAATGCCTTCCCACACCATCATATGGGCAGCAGACGCCACACTCATTTTACCATTGACTGTCATTGGATTTTTCGTCATGATTTTTTCAATTGGGGTTTCCTCGTCATGTCCAACAATGTCTTTTGCCGTGACGATTCCTTGGATCTTCTTATTATGATCGACAACCGGGTAACGGCTGTGCTTTGTCTCGCTGTTTAATTCGTGCCATTTTCCCGCAGGATCGGAAATTTGCAAAAAATACGATTCAGCCATTGGTGTTAAAATATCTTCAACTAAAATAATCTCCTTTTTAATCAATTGATCATAAATTGCGCGGTTGATCATCGTTGCAACCGTGAAGGTGTCATAACTGGTTGAAATAATCGGCAGTTGCAGTGTATCAGCGAGCTTTTTTACTTCATCCTCTGTATCAAATCCACCGGTAATCAACACTGCCGCCCCTGCTTTCAAGGCAAGCTCGTGCGCCTTTGTGCGATTGCCGATAATTAGCAGGTTGCCCGCTTCGGTATAGCGCATCATTGCTTCCAGCTTCATCGCGCCAATGACAAATTTGTTTAATGTTTTGTGTAGTCCAGCCCTTCCCCCAAGAACTTGGCCGTCGACAATGTTTACCACTTCTGCAAAGGTGAGCTTCTCAATGTTTTCTTTTTTCTTTCGTTCAATGCGAATGGTGCCGACTCTTTCAATCGTGCTGACATATCCTTTGTTTTCTGCATCCTTGATTGCACGGTAAGCCGTTCCCTCGCTCACATTCATCGCCTTGGCGATTTGCCGTACCGATATTTTTTCTCCAATCGGAAGTTCATCAATATATTGTAAAATTTGTTCATGCTTTGTAGCCAAGACCTTCACCCTTTATGAATAGAATCCGATGACATTGTTCTTTATTAAATCAATTATAAAGTTTAACAGGATTTGATTCAATGAGGCATTTTCAAAGGATAGGAATATGGGGAGTCAACAACCCATGACTGAAGTCACGAGGGTTCTCGACTAATACCTAAAAAAACTCCGAAGCATTAAAACTGCGGAGTACCATTTTGTCATTCTGTCGTGTTTTATCTCATATAGGAGCGGGTTTTTTTTCTGAATCGTTCGGACTGCGGCCTGCCAGCTTTTGCAGGTCGTTTCGGATGATAAAGCAAACCGGTTAGGTTTCCGGCAATCACAAAAAGTGCCAAAACAAGCCAAGCAAGCGCAAAAACACCTTGTGGACCCTCAGCTGTAACCGAAAGGCGCGGCACAGCATAATAAAGCAAGAAGAAAGAAGCCAATAGACAAAGCAAATACCTGTTTCTTTTCATTTCTTCCACTCTCCTCCTCCAAAACTGCTTGTTTCATTTGTATGCTTGGAAGAGACAAAAAAGTCTATTTTCTCCGATGATCGGAGCCCACAGTATTAAATTTCAATTTCTTCCCCCGCCTGAAGCACTCTTCCATTTCCATCCTCCAGCATTTGGACAAACGCATGCGGATCCTGTTTAATTGGCGGGAACGTGTTATAGTGAATCGGCACAACTGTTTTTGCTTGTAATAATTTAGCAGCATAAGCCGCATCTTCAGGCCCCATTGTAAAATTGTCACCAATCGGCAGGAAGGCAATATCAATCGGATGCCGCTCTCCAATCAGCTTCATATCAGAGAATAAAGCTGTGTCCCCTGCATGGTAGATCGTTTTCCCTTCATAACCTCTTCTACTTTTAAATCGGTTAAATCGTTTCCGGAAATAAACGGATCAATCATAATGGTCTTCCCACTTGTTTGAATTCGAACAACAGAATGGCCATGATAAGAAACTTTCATGTCAATTTTTCCTCCAAACAATAAGTATTCGCTTTCACCAATTTCATTATAGTGAATGGAGCCGCCAATTGAAAACTAATACGATTTCAAAAAAGCGCTTCTTGTTTACTTTTTTCCATTAAATTGCTACTCTCAATTTAGGATTTACCTTAAAGGAGGTTTTTTAATGAATCAGCGTATGAAAAAATTGCAAGTGTGGATGAAACAGAACGATATTGAGTTATGTTTTCTGACATCATCGGAAAATATTTTTTATTTAAGCGGTTTTTACAGTAATCCACACGAACGGCTGCTGGCATTAGCCGTTTTCCAAGAGGATGAACCATTCCTTCTTTGTCCAGCCATGGAAAAGGGTGAAGCGAAAAAATCAGGATGGACCGATGAGATCATTGGCTACAGCGACATTGACCACCCGTGGGAATTGATCCAGAAAGCGATTAACAAAAGATGCAACACTATCACAAAAGCAGCGATTGAAAAAGAGCATCTCAACGTAGAACGATATGAACAACTGTCAGCGCTTTTTCCAAAGGCCGTCTTCCTTTCAGTTGAAGAAAAGCTCCGAACACTTCGGATGATCAAGGATGCGAAAGAACTCAAAACGATTGAGGAAGCCTGCGCCCTTGCCGATTACGCTGTCGAGGTCGGTGTCCATGAACTAAAAGAAGGAAAAACCGAGTTGGAAATCCTTTCTGCCATTGAATTTGCCTTAAAGAAAAAAGGGGTAACCGAGATGTCTTTTGCAACGATGGTGTTGACTGGCGCAAATGCCGCAAGTCCGCATGGCACCCCTGGTTTAACAAAAATTCAAAAAGGGGATTTCGTTTTATTCGATCTCGGCGTTGTAGTTGACCGGTATTGTTCAGATATTACAAGAACGGTGGCCTTTGGGGAAATCGGCGAAAAACAAAAGGAACTATACGATACCGTTTTAAAAGCCCAGCTCGCCGCAATTGAAGCAAGCAAACCGGGAAAGTCGGCTGCGGAAGTCGATCTTACGGCCCGCCGCATGATCAGCGAAGCAGGATACGCGGAGTTTTTTCCCCATCGATTGGGGCACGGCCTTGGAATCAGTGTTCATGAGTACCCTTCCATAACGGAAACCAATAATCTTAAATTGGAAGAAGGCATGGTCTTTACTATCGAACCGGGAATATACGTACCTGAAGTCGCAGGGGTGCGGATTGAAGATGATGTGTACATAACTGAAAATGGAGTCAGAGTTCTTACCCACTACCCAAAAGAACTGCAGATTATCAGATAGCCTGGCTGGAAATTTACTGCGAAGCCGAATGGAAACCCGCAAATTTGCGAGTTTCCATTTAGTTTGTTAGAAGGGTGCTTGCATTGGCATATCCAAGCCCATGGGCTTCCGCTACCGCTTTATACGCCACAAAACCATTAAGGGTGTTGATTCCTTTCAGTAGCGCTTCATTTTCAAGGCAAGCCCGACGATATCCTTTATTGGCAATTTCAAGTGCATACGGAACTGTGACATTTGTCAGTGCGATCGTAGACGTTCGCGGCACAGCTCCCGGCATATTCGCAACTGCATAGTGGACTACCCCATGCTTTTCATATGTTGGATGATCATGGGTTGTCATCCGATCGGTTGTTTCAAAGATGCCTCCCTGGTCGATTGCGATATCCACAACAACGCTGCCTGGATTCATTGATTGAATCATTTCCTCTGTCACAAGCTTTGGCGCTTTTGCTCCCGGAATTAATACAGCACCAATGACCAAGTCAGATTCTTTGACCGCTTCAGCAATAGTATAAGGATTGGAAATAAGCGTTGTTACGTCCGATCCAAAAATATCATCCAATTGGCGCAAACGCTCTGGGTTTAAATCGATGATCGTAACTTTTGCACCAAGCCCGATCGCCATCTTTGCCGCGTTTGTTCCAGCAACACCACCGCCAATAATCGTCACTTTTCCTCTTTGCACACCTGGAACCCCAGACAAAAGGATGCCTTTTCCACCATTTACTTTTTCCAAAAACTGAGCCCCTACTTGCGGTGCCATCCGCCCAGCCACTTCACTCATCGGCGTAAGCAATGGAAGGGACCTGTTTGGAAGCTGTACGGTTTCGTAGGCAATCCCGGTAACTTTGCGATCGATTAGTGCTTTTGTTAGTTCAGTTTCTGCGGCGAGATGCAAATATGTAAACAAAATCAGTCCTTCACGAAAGTATGAGTATTCAGTTGGAAGGGGCTCTTTTACTTTCATGACCATGTCCATCGACCAAGCTTCTTTAGCAGTACCCACCATTTGTGCTCCCGCTGCAATATAGTCTGCATCGGTAAACCCAGACCCTAAACCGGCACCCTTTTCAATCCATACCTCGTGGCCGAATTTTAGCAAATTGACAACCCCAGCGGGCGTCATAGCCACCCGATTTTCATTGTTTTTGATTTCTTTCGGTACCCCAATTCGCATGAAAATACCTCCTCCTCTTTTCACTGCCAAAACAAAAAGCTATTCTAACTATAGCACCTTTGCAATTGTCCCTGTTAATTTTTCTATTTGAATTTACTTAAAAAGCTTTGCCGATAACGGGCAAAGCTTTTGTATCATTTCTTTTAATAGAAAAATGGGTAGCCGCCAAAGAATGGATATCCATATCCAAAGCCGCCATATGGTCCTAGTAAAGCTCCAGCCGTTAAGCCGCCCAAAAAGCCGCCGAAGAATGGACCGCCAAAGCCATATCCCCATGGCCGACCAAATCCCCATGGTCCAATCCTTGAATCCATTGGATTATAATATCCAGGTTCCCTTTGAAAACCATTTCCAGGCATCAAATGCGCATATGTGTTCATCCATTTTCCTCCTCATTTCTTTATACACTTAAAGGATATGCAGGAAAAAAACGGACTCTTGGGTGAATATCATGCCTCCAACATTTTTTTCGGCCGTCCTATACACGATGATACAAGCCAACTAAAACGAATAATGGTCAACCTCACCTCATTTGATCAGATTCACCGCTGACGACCTGCTCTTTTTGATCAATAAATCCGCTGTTATACGAATCCATTATTTGCCGATTCACTTCAACGGCTCCCTGTTCATCAAATTCAAACACATTTTGGCTTTTAAATTCATTTTCTTTCATGGCTATACGGCTCCTTTTTGAATAGTGGGTACCCCATTATTGTTCGATAAATTGAAACACATATTCAATTTTAATATGGTATAATTTAGAAAA
This sequence comes from Neobacillus sp. SM06, assembly GCF_050496765.1. NCBI lineage: Bacteria > Bacillati > Bacillota > Bacilli > Caryophanales > Bacillaceae > Neobacillus > Neobacillus sp. SM06. The sequence continues at coordinate 23,769 of NZ_JBNWEO010000018.1, read as the reverse complement.
GGAGGCGGTTGATATGGGGAATAAATACCAAAATATATTGGTAGCCATCGATGGATCGACGGAAGCGGAGTGGGCTTTTAAAAAAGCCATTGAAATTGCCAAACGGAACAACGCAAAACTGTTATTAGCCCACATCATTGATACACGAACATTTGCAACGGTTGAGGCGTATGATCGAACCATTGCGGAAAGAGCCGATCAGTTTGCGACCGAACTGCTTGAAAATTATCAAAAACTCGCAAAAGCAGCAGGCCTTTCACAAGTGCAGTATGTCATTGAATTTGGCTCTCCTAAAGTAAAAATACCGAAAGAAATTGCGAAAAAGAACCAAGTTGATTTAATCATTTGCGGTGCAACCGGTTTGAATGCAGTCGAACGATTTTTTATCGGGAGTGTTTCCGAACATATTACCAGGTATGCCCCGTGTGATGTCCTCGTCGTTCGAACCGAAAAAGAAGAAGAATAGGTGATACAAAATAAGCAGCACTCGATTTTATCGAGTGCTTTTTTTCTAAAAGGCAAAAGATTCATGAAAAACGGTAAAAAGCTGTAGTAGAATAAGTAGTAAGAATAAATGAAAACTCGCCGACTGGCGAGTCCTTTGGACGAAGACAGAGGCGTAGTTGAATTTACGCGTTCAGAATTTATGGATATAAATTAGCCAAAAAACGGAGGTTCAATATGGAAGAACATTTTTCTTTTGATCAACGACTTGGAATTTCGCTTCCGAACTTAAAATCCGACTGGGAAGACTACTCCTTAGAAACACAGCAAGCTGTATTGCTTCAATGGGAAAAAATTCGCGGTTCCATTCCGGACCGCATTGCCGATCTGGAAAAGTTCATCAACCAAAAGCAAGCCGAACTTTCCAATGAAGGCAGTTTCTTACGATCATGCCAACTGAACAGTGAAATTTCAGAACTTGCTTCGATCATCAATGATCTGTGGATTTGGTATAGAGCCGATCAAACCATTTCGCCGAAAGTTCACCAATAGTCCCTCAACAATGAGGGACTATTCGATTTAAAAAAGGATAGGCGATTACAAATCCTTTTTCAACTCACGGACAACATGACCCATTTCAGGGAGGATCAGCTTGTTCATCGCAAGCTTTACGGCACCGGATGAGCCTGGAGTTGAAAAAATGGCCCTATTGTTGATCACACCGGCAATCGCCCGTGATAAAATGGCTGCCGAACCGATATCTTCTTGATAACTGAGCATCCGGAACAGCTCCCCAAACCCAACGATTTCTTTTTCAAGCAGTTGTTTGACTGTTTCAATGGTTACATCCCGCTTGGCAATTCCTGTCCCGCCATTTGTTAAAACCACCTCCACATCTTCCCGGCTGCAGCCTTTTTCAATTTCTTCCCGAATCGGCGCCTCTTCATCTTTGACGATCACATAATCGACAACTTGATGACCCGCTTGCTCGAGAAGTTCTATCATCAGCTTACCGCTTTTATCTGTTTCTTTATTCCTTGTATCACTAACGGTAATAATTTTGCAGCGAACGGTTTTCGGTGCTTGCTGTTTATGTTCTTGAGTACTCATCAAAACTCTCCTCTTTCTCTTGCATAAAACGCAATAAATAATAATGATGGGCAAAGGTTGTTGTTTTTTTGGTAAATCGATAATTCATTCCCGCGCCGATTGCGATACTCAGCATCGGTATCCCCTGAACCGTCTTTTGGCGAAACAAATAGATCACCATTGCTTTCAGCATTTGTTGAAGCGGCTGTTCCATCCAGGCAGCTTCGATGATCGCTTCACTTCCTTCATAAAAATAAGGCTCTGGTCCAACATGGAAATCGGCTATTATTTCTTTCCAAGCAGCATGCTGCATTCGTTTCGGAACGGTTGCTGCATGAAATATTTTCAGAGAAGTCATCATTTCGTAAGGGGTATTGGGTTCAAATCCAAAGCTCATGGCAATCAGCTGAATTGCCCGCAAATTAATGACGGCCATTGCCGGAATATCCATTCCTAGCAATGCGCTGCTGCCCGAACCGGATAATCCCCCTTGGGCAAACGAATAAAAACGATGCCTGGCGATTTGCTGCTGGGCAATATACTGCAATTGATTCAGTTCCAATGTTTTCAAATCTTTGATCGTTTCAATCGAAGGATTAAAGACTTGGGCTGCTGAGAGAATCCGTTCTTTTTCGTTTGCCTGAAGTTGGGATCCTTGAATCATTGCATGCAGGTGAAACAGCCAGTTATCAATCGCGGAAAAAAATTGCTGTTGAATTTCGTCAGGCAGCATAGAAAAAGACTGCTCAAAATATTTTTCAAAAGTGAGCTGGAAATCGTTTGGTTCATAACGAGCCAGCTGATTTTCCCATTCATGGATCTCACGCAGCAATCTTTCCTCCAGCTTGGTCAGCGCCATCTCTCATCCCTCCCGATCAAAAAAACTGTTTTTCTTCAGTATAGCATACGAAAAAGAATTCATAAAAAAAGGCAAAAGCCGTGAAAAAGACTTTTGCCTAAGATGAATCGATTATTGTATATGTGCAAGGCGGACGACATCACGGGCAATCATGACTTCCTCGTTTGTCGGAATAATAATAACTTTCACAGGTGAATGTGGATAGTTGATAAACGCTTCTTGTCCGTTCACTTTATTCAATGATGGATCCCAATACACGCCCATAAACTCCAATCCTTTCAGAACACTTGCACGGATCACATCACTGTTTTCACCAATTCCGGCTGTAAAAATGATCGCGTCAACCCCACACATGCGAGATGCATACGAACCAATGTATTTATGGATGCGGTTAGCAAATACTTCCAATGCCAGCTGTGCCCGTTCATTTCCCTGGTTTGCTTGTACAACAATATCGCGTAAATCGCTTGAAAATCCGGATACACCTAACAAACCACTCTTTTTATTTAATACATCCAGCACTTCTTCAGCTGTCTTTCCCGTTTTTTCCATAATAAACGGAATGAGTGCTGGGTCAATATTGCCGGAGCGCGTTCCCATCGTTACACCGGCAAGCGGCGTGAAGCCCATGGACGTATCAATGGATTTACCGCCTTCAATGGCGGCAATGCTTGCGCCATTTCCAAGATGGCAGGAGATCAAGCGCAATTGTTCAATTGGACGGCCAAGAAGTTCAGCCGCACGTTCAGACACATATTTATGGGAAGTCCCGTGAAAACCATATTTACGAATGCCGTATTTCTCGTAGTATTCATATGGCAGACTGTATAGGAATGAACTTTCAGGCATTGTTTGGTGGAAGGCCGTATCAAAAACTGCAACGGCTGGAACAGTTGGCAGCACCTGTTGGAATGCTTTAATTCCCGTTACGTTGGCTGGATTGTGCAATGGCGCCAATTCGGATAATGATTCAATTTCTGCTAAAACTTCATCGGTAATCAAGGCAGAATCACCAAATGCTTCACCTCCATGGACAACGCGATGACCGATACCTTCAATTTCATTAAGCGATTGAATAATTCCCAGATTTGTCAATTTGTCAAGCAGCATTTTGACCGCGACTGCATGGTTTGGTATGTCAGTAACTTCTTTTATTTTCTCTCCATTTACGGTAATCGTAAAAATCGAGTCGTTTAAGCCGATCCTTTCAATAATTCCTTTTGTAATCACTTCTTCATTCGGCATCTCGAATAATTGAAACTTTAAAGAAGAACTGCCGGCATTAATGGCAATAATTTTGGACATTTTGCTACCGCTCCTTTTATATAACAACATCAATGATAAACAAAAGTTGATTAGTACAACCTTATTCTGTACAAACCAATCACGAATATTTCTTCCAATTCCTCATTTAATCATTGTATGTACCACATTTCAAGGAGTAGTTTTGATTAAACCGCTTTCTGAAAAATGTTCATCTATTCACATAATTATGATAATTAATAAAGAAAACGCGCCGATGCACGTTTGCACCGGCTTAAGTTATCGCTTATTTTCTTTAACCCATTGATTGATTTTTCTTAAGACCGCATCCATTTCCCTTGCATTCGACAAGCTTGGAAGTTTCACCAGCATCGCTTCTTTTGGCGGTTGAATTCCCTCTGCTTTTTTTTGCAAAATAAAAATGGATTTGGCCGATTGTTTATTTTTGAACATACTAAACGGTAGCTGCAACACACCTTGAACAAAGACATTTTCTTTTATGTACTCGTGCAGCTGTCCTGCCTGTTCGCTTTCAAACAATCCGTTAGGGATAATAAAAAATAAATATCCGCCGGGCTTTGTATGGCGGACACTTTGCTCAATGAACAAATGATGCGCATACGAATGCCCTTCTTTTGCCGCCAATTGGTAAGCTGCTGCCCGAACGTCATTCGGATAGTAGCCTACAGGCAAATCACTGATTACCACATCAACCGGATCAATAAATAAGGGTTCAAGGCTATCCTGATTAAAAAATTGGATCGGATGCTGTTGCAAATTGGCATTTATATAGGCTAATTTAAGCAGCAAATCATCAACATCCACAGCAAATGATTCAATATTTTTCTGTGGTTGATGATTTAACACTGTTGTTAGTAAGTTTCCAGTACCAACTGCCGGATCCAGTACGGTGAATACTTGTTTGTTTATTATGGTAGCAACTAAATAGCTGATTAACATTCCTACAGTATCTGGAGTCATTTGATGATTCGGCTGTACGGCTTCCTTCATGCCTTTTAATATAACAAGTTGATAGGCTTTCCGAATATCCTCTTTTGAAAATTGATTGAGATCAATTTGTTGATAGCGATTTTTTAATCTTTTACTCGTTAATTCACTTAACTCATCTTGAAGAACCATTTGCTGAAAGAGGTTCTCACCCGTTTCAACAAGTGCTTCCAGATAAGTACACGAAAACTCTTCTTGTAAAATAATTGCGGTTTCATTAAATAAAGCAAACAGTTGTTCAACTTGTGATATCTGCATTTCTTTTTATGCCTCCTGACATTCTCTCTACATTTTAGCGAGTTTGCTTCTTATTCACAAGTTTAAGGTTTAAAGCAGATTAAAATACGATTAAGTAAAATGACAAAGGCATGAGAAAAAACTTATTCCATTAAAATGTACCGACGAATAAGAATGATGATAAAATATGTTAGAGCGTATATTACGACAAATTTCTCCACTGGTTTTAATTCACATCATTTAACAAGAAAGAGGATGGAAATCGTGAAGTTAACCTTGTACCACTTTTTCCCACATACATTAAATTTATATGGAGACAGAGGAAATATTATTTGTCTGAAAAAGAGATGTGAGTGGAGAGGCATTACTCTGGAAGTGAAAGAAATCAATGATCCTGCAGATGTGGATCGGGATGGCTGTGATCTATTTATGATTGGCGGCGGCAGCGATAGAGAACAATCCATTGCTACTGCTAGGCTGGAATCAATTGTGAGTGAAATCAAGGCTTGGATTGAAGATGGGGTCTCCGGGTTAACCATCTGTGGCGGTTATCAGTTTTTAGGTGAATATTATGAAATGAAAAATGGAGAAAAATTAAAAGGAATGGGGATACTACCATTCTATACAAAATCCGGGGAAGACAGGTTCATGTCAAATCTCCTCGTGGATTCAAAACCTTTTGGTCATATTATCGGCTTTGAAAATCACGGGGGAAAAACTTACCACGGGCTCCCTACTTTAGGAAAAGTGATTAACGGCTATGGGAATAACGGTCAAAGCGGTGAGGAAGGTTTACACTATAACAACCTTATTGGAACCTATCTCCATGGCCCCGTTTTATCAAAAAACCCGAAAATCGCCGACTATTTAATTGGAAAGGCTCTTGAAAGGAAAACTGGCAAAACACTTGAGCCTCTTTATGATAAATTAGAAAATGAAGCGAATCAATCCACTTGGAATCGATTTTTAAACAAAAAGCGAACAAAATATAAGAATGAAGCTTAAAAAATATACTTTCGGGGTAATTCCAATCATTTTCGCTTTTAAATTGACTATAAATAGATAAAAAGACACGAATAGGGAGAAGAATTTGATTTTGCCTATTCGTGTCTTAGTTTATGGGATATATTTTTTTTCGAAAATATGGGGGTAATTCACATTAACCTCTATTTCTTAATGTTAAACCCCAAAAATGGAAACGCCGATAAACTTTTTCCTTCCCTGTTTCTCCCCGTAAAAGAGCGCCAATCGGTGAAAGGCATGTATAGGTAGCCATAATATTTGTTGGCAGGCCATTTCGTCTTGCCTCTAAGACTGCTTCCTTTAAATCAGGAATAATGACAATCTTTTCCGTCGGAATACCAGAGTATTTCATTCGAAGTGCTGCATCGTGGGCTCTCTTTCCGCTGGCTATGAAAAATTTTACTTCCTCCTGATTTGCCATTTCCATATCGATATCCCATATCCATGAAATGTCTTCGCCATCCGCCAAAAGATCATTTAAACAAAAAATCAATTGTTTTTCTTCCTTTGTACGCATAAATTCAGCAAGTGTTAAGTTACCACCTGCAGGGTTCTTGACGAGATTAAGCTTCCAGCTAACATGATCGATAATAAATTCCTGCATTCTTCCAGCCAGTAATTGATAGGTTAACAATCCTGTTCGGATTACATTTGACTCTACTCCAAGAGTCTTGCAGATGCTAATCGCAAATAACACATTATAGGCGTTATACAATCCCTTCAAGGTAGTTTGATAATATTCCCGATCACTTAGCAAATGGATTCCTTTGTCATTTTGATAGACCTTTTCTGCAGAGAAATCAGGATGAGGGCGAGAAAATCCACAACTGCATTCGTAGTGACCAAGCTGTCCAAAATGGACATAGCGATAAGAAAGCTCATTCATGCAATTTGGACAAAATTTAGATTCCCCCATTTTATAGGATGGAAACTGACATGCATTTTCGCTCATTCCAATATACAATTTCTCAATTGGCAACGCAGCAAACCTGTGTACAAATGGATCATCGGCATTTAAAATCAATTTAACCTTTGTTGATTGAAGGCTTGTGATCATTTTTTGAATTAACATATCAATTTCCCCATATCGATCCAGCTGATCGCGAAAAAAATTCGTTACAATTAAATAATCTGGCTGACATTCTGACAACGCTCGGGGTAAGCTGGCTTCATCAACTTCAATTACTGCAACATCATGCAACGATACCCCTAGAAGAGGGGCATTACGAACGATCGTTGCAGAAATTCCTGTCACCATATTTGCCCCCTCACGATTGGCAATTACTGTTTTACCTGAAGTTTCGAGTATTTTGGCAATCAAATTAGTCGTTGTTGTTTTTCCATTTGTCCCCGTAATATAGATAATGGTTTTCGCATTTCTCCGTAAATGGCGTAAAAAGGCTCCATCGACAATCCTTGCAATAACTCCAGGTATGGTACTGCCCCCAAAACCAATCATTTTACTTATTTTCCCGGCTATTTTCCCCGCCCAAATGGCAAATTGTGTTCTCATTTTTAGTCCTCCATTGGTTCTCGATTTCATTTTAAACTTCAAAAACCAATTAGCAAGAACCGGACAATTAAATTTTCATTTGAAATTTTTAATAATCACTATTCTAGTTTTCAAAAACAACTGATTATTTATTCAAATCAAAACTCGCAGGCCAGGACATCAATACAGATGGTTAATAACGGGAGGCGTTCGGATTTTGCGAATAGAATCTAGATAGGCAAAAAACCCCTTTAGAATAATTCTCTAAAGGGGTACACATTTAAGATTATTTTGCACTTTTAGCAGCTTCAATCGCTGCTTCATAGTTTGGATGATTGGTTGCTTCTGGGACATACTCCACATATGTGACAGTGTCAGTTGAATCGACAACGAAAACAGCGCGTGTTAATAGTCTTAACTCCTGAATCGCTACTCCGTATGCTTCTCCAAACGAAAGATCTCTATGGTCTGATAATGTTTGCACATTTTCAATTCCATTTGCCCCGCACCAGCGCTTTTGCGCAAATGGCAAGTCCACACTGATCGTTAAAATTTTCACATTGCCCAATTGATTCGCTTCTTCATTAAAACGGCGTGTTTGAGCATCACAAACACCTGTATCAAGCGAAGGCACTACACTGATTAAACGAACTTGTCCCTTTGTGTCATCAAGTGTAACCTCTGATAAATCATTTGCAAGCACAGTAAAATTCGGTGCTTTGTCCCCTACCTTTACTTCGCTTCCAAGTAGTGTAACAGGATTCCCCTTAAACGTAACGTTTGCCATTTCAACACCCTCCTTTGTAATATGTACATTGCTACTATAACTTTTCAGAATCTTTTTTGCAAAGATTTTCTCTTAAAATAAATGATGAAAAAAAGTTAATCCTCGTGAAGCCCGAAGACTAACTTTGTCCGAATTTAAAATTCTAAATCTTGCTGTTTCTGCTGTACCGGCTGGGCGGTTGGCTGATTATTCTCATCCTTTTTGGAAAACATCTGCTGGATTTTATCAACTGCCTGCGGTGCAACCTCAAGAATTTTTTCATACAAATGAGTGCTTTCATCGAGATGGAGCATTTTCACACCATGAGAATTGACAATTAAAAAAGCGATAGGCGTAATTGAAACACCGCCGCCGCTTCCGCCGCCAAACGGGTGTGATTGGCTGCTGCTCCCCTGCCCTTGGTTGCCCGAGGAAGATTGTGATTGATCCAGTTTAAATTCGCTTCCTCCTGCAGCAAAACCAAAACCTACTTTTGAGACCGTTAAAATCACACTGCCATCAGGCGTTTCCACTGGATCTCCAATAATCGTATTGACATCAATCATTTCTTTTAAACTTTCCATTGCTGTGGTCATCAATCCTTGGATTGGGTGGTCAGACATCGAAGTTTTCCTCCTCTTTTACACGGACTTCGTCTTTTCATCTGATAAAACAGTATTCTTTTCAAGATGAGGGAGTCCGCACTTCCAAAATTTAACTAATTTTAATCCTGCTATTATAGCATGCCCAATCCGGAATTGAAACATACATGAAAGCTCTGTCTGTATGATCATTTGTTGAAATTGCGGCAGAATCTTGATTTCAGGCTTTTCTTTCAATCGAAAATAGCGGCTCAATAAGCCTACTATACTTCCTTTTACCGCCCACAATCCGCCTGTCAGCATCCCGGTAAGTGCCGCATCTCCGACACCGACAACCGTTGACCAATGAAACTGTTGAATGGTTACTTTTCTTAAAAATTTTCGTAGTACCACATTAAATTGAATAACATGCTCAAGGATTTCCCGGAAATTTTTTAAACTGGAAATAACTTTGCTCGGCGTTATTTTATTTACTTGCAGATCCGATTCACTTTCTTGCGGTCCCATTTTCGTTTTTCCCTTTAAAATGATACTTGGTGAATCATCATCCACTTTAATGAGCGGAATGTCTTTTTTGTACTTAAATAATCCAAACAAAGCCCGAAATTCAATTTTCAAATCATCATTATCGTTTCGATGATAATAGTTAATATAGATTGTTAACTTTGTAAAAAGGACGAGGATCAGCAAAAACAAGCCAATGATCACTGCAAAGACCAGCCATTTCAATCCGTTCACAACCTTTCAGCCTACTAGTATCGGCAGAATAAAAAAAAATAAACCTAATGATTAGGTTTATACTTCGTTTTAATCAGACTATTTTTAGGATAAAACCTTTTTAATCCGCTCAACAGCCCAGTCAATTTCTTCTTTTTCAATGATCAGCGGCGGCGCAAAACGAATAACGAGATCATGTGTTTCTTTACACAATAATCCTTCATCTTTTAACCGTTCACAGTACGGTCTTGCCAACTCAGTTAATTCTACACCAATAAATAAACCTTTCCCTCTTATTTCTTTGATGACCGGATTTTCAATCGTCTTTAGCTGTTCAAGAAAATAGGTACCCAATTCCAGCGATCTTTCAACCAGTTTTTCATCTTCAATCACTTCTATTGCCGCAATCGAAACAGCACAGGCAAGCGGATTGCCACCAAAGGTAGATCCATGGGAACCCGGGTTAAAAACACCAAGAATGTCGGAATTGGCTGCAACACACGAAATCGGCAATACACCGCCGCCCAGTGCTTTTCCTAAAATATATACATCTGGAATAACATTCTCCCAATCGCAGGCAAACATTTTCCCCGTACGGGCCAAACCGGATTGAATTTCATCGGCAACAAACAATACATTGTTTTCTTTGCACATTTCAAACGCCGCTTTTAAATAGCCTTCAGGTGGGATCACAATTCCTGCTTCTCCTTGGATCGGTTCAATGATAAAGGCCGCTGTTTTCGGTGTGATCGCTGCTTTTAATTCCTCAATATCACCGTATCGGACTAATTTCATACCTGGTACCAACGGGCCAAACCCCCGTTTGTACTCCGCCTCGGATGATAGTGACACGGCGCCTATCGTCCGGCCATGGAAGTTACCGGTGCAAGCAATCAATTCTGCCTGATTTTCTGGAATTCCTTTTACCTCATAGCCCCAACGGCGTACAGCTTTTATAGCCGTTTCAACGGCCTCTGCCCCTGTATTCATTGGGAGTATCATATTTTTGTTCGTTAATTGACAAACCTTTTCATACCATATTCCAAGTTTATCGTTGTGAAATGCGCGTGATGTCAGCGTTACCTTATCAGCTTGATCCTTTAATGCCTGAATGATTTTTGGATGACGGTGTCCTTGATTCAATGCCGAATATGAACTCAGCATATCCATATAACGGAATCCCTCCGGATCTTCAACCCATACCCCCTCTGCTTTTGCAATAACGATTGGCAATGGATGATAGTTATGGGCTCCGAACTTTTCTGTTTTTTCAATCACTTCACTTGATGAACTTTTCGTTGTCATCAATTTCTTCTCCCCTTTCAAATGTTGCGCAAAGCGTGGGAAATACCGCGCCCCATCCTGTTTTGTTTATTTACTATTTTTATATGCAAGCATTAAACCAAGTAAAACCTTTTCAAAACCAAGCTGAAATTTGGGATGATGCTGGTTTTTAAAAAATTTTATAAATTCCCGCCCCCCCCTAACAACACCTCCTAAGCATTTCTAAGATGTGTTGTTTATCCTGGGTACTCGGAGTGAACGACGGTCGTATCTGCAAATAGATCATGCAGCCCCTGCTTTTTCGGCAGAAAAGCCGAAATCAGATATCCCACAATGATAGCCGAAGAAATGAACCGGCCGATCCATTCACGGAATAACACCGTTCCCCATGTTAATCGGGTGTTTTTTAAATTGATTACTTTTAATCCAAAAACCATTTTTCCAAGCGTCTGACCGAAAAATTTGGTCATCAGGACAAAGTAAAGATAATAAACGATCGCGGTAACAATCGATATTGGCGCAAAGAAATTAAAATCAACGAGTGGAATGTCAAGCAAACGGAAGACTGGTTTAACCAGCAAGCGGTTCAGGCTCCCGACAACCACCAAATCGAGGAGGTATGCCCAAAAGCGCATCCAAAATCCCGCATAGCGAAATGAAGGACGGACATCTGCTTTTGACGGCAATGGCTGGCTGCTATCGTCTGGTTCTTCCAACTTCCAATTGTTTTCCTGGTTTTCTTGAATGTCCATTTTCATCCCCTCCTATTCGGCATACAAATACATCAAGCGGGGTGAATTGGGTTTCGTTAAAATTTTCATAAACCCAGCCATTTCCACGTTATTCCCAATTATTTTTTGTGCCTGAAAACTTAATAAGGAGCCGATTCCCAAATGATCTGTATAGCGGACCACTTTGGCGCCAGTCAATTTTTCCGCCTTTTTCATTTTGGCAATCACCTCATCAAGATAGCCGAAACCGTCAATTAAATTTAGGTCCTTTGCTTGACGACCATCGTAAACGCGACCATCGGCAATCTTCTTGACCTGTTCCACCGGGATATGACGTCCTTCGGAGATGACTTTGACAAACCCCTCATAGGAATTGTTCACCATAGTTTGCAGAATTTGCTGTTCCTCCGGCGTCATTTTTCTCGTTGGGCTCATAATGTCTTTAAACTGGCCGCTTTTAATTGTGACAAAGTCAACGCCGTATTTTTTAGCAAGATCTGAGTAATTGATGCTTTCCATAATCACCCCAAGTGAACCCGTTAACGTCTCTGGACTGGCATAGATTTTGTTGGCAGCTGTGGAAATATAATAACCGCCCGATGCCGCCATCGACCCCATTGAAACATAGACAGGTTTTTTGGCCTTTTGTTCAACTTGTAAAATCTTATCGTGGATCTCCGCGCTTTCCACTACTCCACCGCCAGGAGAATTGACGCGGATGATCACCCCTTTCACCGCATCGTCTTTCATTACATAATCCAGCTTTTTCAAGAACAATTGGTGATCATAACCCGAGCTTTGCAACAAGGATTGGGCATCACCCGAATCCTGGATAACCCCATTCACATCAAGAATCGCAATTTTCTTCAATTCACTTCCATCTTTTACGACTTCCTCTGTAAACGGCTGGTCACTTGCAGCAAGTAAATCGGTAAAATCGGTCTTGACACCCTTATACGCAAATGAGGATAAAAAATTGATCACAATAGACACAACAAACAAAGCAGCAGCAATTCCCAACGCTGCCCAGCGCTTTCCCGACAATACGAATGCCCCCTTTTTCAAATGTCTCTTTTTATACGGACATTGTTTCATTTCGTTTCAAAAAAATGTTAAGATGAAATCGGTTACTTCTTGTTATTTTACCAAACAGAAATGAGAAATAGTAAAAAAACTTATTGTATTTTTAAACGGAGGAATGGCTAATGGATCAACGCCGCAATTTGTTTCTTTACCATAAAAAAGACCCTGCTTCCTTATCACAGGTTGCACCGCTATATGATTTGGCGAGAAGATATGATTTTACAATCGTGGAAGATTTCCGCAAAGCCAATATTATCGCCAGCATCGGCGGTGATGGGACTTTTCTGCAGGCTGTCCGAAAAACTGGGTTCCGCGATGACTGCTTGTATGCAGGCATTTCAACGTTTGGCCGGCTTGGTATGTATTGTGATTTTCAAATTGAAGATCGTTCGAAAATGATTGAGGCGATGGCAAATGAGCTGGTGGAAGTCAGGCGTTATCCAGTGATTGAAGTAACGATTGATGGGCAAGGAACCTTCCGTTGTTTAAATGAATTCAGTCTCCATTCAGCGATTATTAAAACCTTGGTTATTGATGTTTTCATTGATCAGCTACATTTTGAAACCTTCCGCGGCGATGGCATGATTGTTGCTACTCCTACCGGAAGCACTGCCTATAATAAATCTGTCAATGGAGCCGTTGTCGATCCGCTTCTTTCGTGCATGCAAGTAAGCGAATTGGCTTCAATTAACAATAACCGCTACCGTACGCTTGGTTCATCATTTATTCTCGGCCAAGAACGGACACTGACATTGAAAGTTGTTTCTGAAGGCAACGACCACCCAACAATGGGAATGGACAATGAAGCATTAAGCATCCGCCATGTTGAAAAAATTCAAATCAAATTAAGTGAGCAAAAAATAAAAACCTTGAAACTTAAAGACAATTCGTTTTGGGAAAAAGTGAAAAGAACATTTTTGTAAGAAAAACCGGGCAAAAGCCTGGTCCTTTTTGATTTGGCTGATTAAATAGAAATATTAGGAAAACCCCTAATGACCGTTTTGACCTGGTAATCCTGTGAATTGGGCATTAGGTAAGTCCCTAACCACCGTTCACTGCAGGAACTTACTTTCCGCTTATAATCTACGTCAGAGGCCAAACAAAAGCAGGCGCAAAAAAGCGCCTGCTTTTGTTTGAATGCCACATTATGCTTTAAATTGCTGTATTTCTTTTTGGCGAAGTTCAATTCTGCGGATTTTTCCTGATGTGGTTTTTGGAAGTTCTTTTAAAAATTCAATTTTTCTTGGGTATTTATAAGGTGCTGTCAGCGCTTTCACATGTTCCTGAAGATTGCTGATTAAGTTCGGTTCACTTGCATCAATTCCATCCTTTAAAACAACAAAAGCCTTGACTATATTTCCACGGATTTCGTCCGGGCTTGCAACAACTGCACACTCTTTTACGAAAGGATGCTTCACAAGAGCATCTTCCACTTCAAACGGGCCGATAGTATAGCCTGAGCTGATAATAATATCATCACCACGACCCTCAAACCAAAAATAGCCATCCTCATCCCTTTTCGCTTTATCTCCGGTAATATAATAATTCCCGCGAAACTGCATGGCCGTCCTTTCAGGATCCTTGTAATAATTTTTAAATAATGCCGGTGATTCAACATGCACAGCAATATCCCCAACTTCACCAACGCCGCAAATTTCGCCTTCTTCATTTAGAATTTCCACCCGGTTCCCTGGCGTCGGTTTCCCCATTGAACCCGGTTTTAGTTCCATCTCTTTTGTCACACCAACAAGCAATGTATTTTCTGTTTGTCCATATCCGTCCCGAACATCTACGTTAAAATATTTCCGAAACGTGTCAATGACTTCGCGGTTGAGCGGTTCACCTGCTGATACGGCACTATGCAGATTTGGCAGCTTATACTCCTGCAAGTGATCGACCTTCGCCATTAAACGGTATTCCGTTGGCGTACAGCACAAGACATTCACATCATATTTTTCAAGGATTTGCAGGTATTTCTCCGGTTCGAATCTTCCATGATAGACAAGACCCGTTGCCCCAGAACCTAACACCGATAAAAAGGGACTCCAAATCCATTTTTGCCAGCCAGGTCCCGCCGTTGCCCAAACGGTGTCACCGTCTTCAATGCACAACCAGTTTTTCGCTGCTGTTTTCAGATGTGCATAAGCCCATCCATGTGTATGAACAACCCCTTTTGGGTTTCCTGTTGTCCCAGAGGTATAAGATAAGAAGGCCATGTCATCCCGAAGCGTATCTCCAAAAGCAAGTTCCTTCGATGCTTTCTTCCGCTCCTCATCAAGATCTAGCCAGCCTGGATGGCTGCCGCCAAGCGCAAATTTAACAACCGAGCCAGTAATATGCTCGAATTGAGAGGCATATTCGTAATAACTGACAACCCCCTTTACATCCCCGTGGGAAATTCGATACTGGAGATCTTTTTCCCTCAGCATTTCAGAGCTTGGAATCACGACAATACCAAGTTTTAGCGCTGCCAAATAAACAGTATAGGCCTCGATCAGCCTCGGGATCATGACGAGAACAACATCCCCCTTTGCAAGCCCATGACTTTTTAAAACATTGCCAATCTGATTCACCTGCTTGACCAATTCGTTGTACGTTAGTTGTCTTTTTTGTCCGGCTTCATTCTCCCACATCAGTGCAATCCGTTCCGGATCATCCGCAAACCGTTCTACTTCGGAAACCAAATTGTATTTTTCAGGAGCAATTAAATCTTCCCTCTTCATACCTCTCCCCCTAACATAGAATTGTCCAACACCTAAAGTTAATTATACAAAATCTTTAGAAAAATGAAAATAATAGTTAGAAAATAAAAAGAGAGGGGAACTTGTCCCACTCTCTTGTAGCCATTGTATTCACTTTTTAGCGGGAAAATCCTCCGCCCATTTGCTGTTCAGCCATTTGAACTAGGCGCTTTGTAATTTCACCACCAACAGATCCGTTTGCACGAGAAGTGGTTTCAGCACCAAGTTGTACACCAAACTCAGTAGCGATCTCATATTTCATTTGATCAAGTGCTTGCTGTACGCCAGGAACTAACAATTGATTTGAATTACTGTTGTTTGCCATGTGATTTTCACCTCCTTGTGAGTATAGAATGTGTAGAATCACATGGCTTCATTCGATATAGATGTTGGTAATTGTTCACAAAATCTTGGAATGCTGGCAGTAAACCCAATTTTTAGAATAGATCCTTCCATGGCGATGACGATGACGGGGCGTTACTTCCCGGCTTGATCATTAAAATTTCCGTCTCCTCAACGGCTTTAGCAACAAGCTGATCAAAATCAACAAAGCTTTCGAAAAACTGCGCTTTTTCCCTTCGTGGTTTTGTCTTGGGAGAGGCGGGAACAAAGATTGTGCAACAGTCCTCGTACGGCCGAATCGAAATGTCGAGAGTGCCAATCTGCTGGGAAATTTTTATAATATCCGTTTTATCCATTGAGATTAACGGCCTTAAAACCGGTGTATTCGTCACTTCATTAATCGTAAACATGCTCTCCAATGTTTGGCTTGCCACTTGCCCAAGGCTTTCACCTGTGATGATCGCTAGGCCTTCATTTTTTTTCCGTATTTCATCGGTAATCTTCAGCATAAGCCTCCGCGTGGTTGTCATCGAATAATTTTGCGGAACTTGTCTTCGGATCTCTTCCTGGATTTCTGTGAAGGGAACAATATGAAGCTTGATCCATCCGGAAATTTCCGCCAATTTTTCGGCGAGGTCTATCACCTTTTGCTTCGCCCGTTCACTTGTATAGGGGGGGCTGAAAAAATGAACCGCTTCGAGTTCGACACCGCGCCTCATGGATAAATAGCCGGCAACGGGACTGTCGATTCCGCCGGATAGCATCAGCATAGCTTTTCCGCTGGAACCAGCAGGCAATCCTCCAGCTCCGGCAATCGTCTCACACGATAAATAAGCCGCTTCTTTCCGAACTTCAATCTGCACATTGATATCCGGATTTCTTACATCTACACGCAAACCGGGAATGTTCGCTAATAAATGCCCGCCAAACTCATGATTGATCTCATCAGTACTTAAATCAAATGTTTTATCAGCACGTTTGCCGGTGATTTTAAATGTTTGTCCGTCATGATAAAACTGCTTTGCTAAGTCCAAAGCAGCCATTTTCATTTTTTCAATGTCTTTTTCGACTTTTATAACCCGACTAAAAGATTGAATTCCGAATATTTTGCGTAAAATTACAATCATTTCTTCGCTATTTTCCCCATTTAATTGAATAAACATTCGATCTCTTTCAGCCTGTATTTTAATTTTGGGATAAGCGCTTAGTGCAGCTTTAATGCTGTCGCGAAGCTTATCGATAAATTGTTTGCGATTTCTCCCCTTTGTTGAAATTTCCCCGTATCGAATTAAAATATGATCGTAAAGCATTCCTGTCATTCCTTTCTTAACTGCCAAATGGCTTTTTTAATCGCCTTGAGCACAAACCGTGCTTCCTCTTCTGTATTGTCAAAGGACAGGCTCAGCCGAACTGACCGCAGTGCCTCTTGTTCGGATACACCCATTGCCAAAAGGGTTTTACTCGGCGATTGTTTTCTGGATGAGCATGCACTTGTTGTAGAAGCATAAATATTGTCTTTTTCCAACATATGAATAAACGTTTCCGCCTTAATACTGTCAATTGTAAAATTAACAATATGCGGCGCTGCGATGCTTGGCGAGGTTTGAACCTGTACGCCATCTATTTCATAAAGCCCATCCGTTAACAAGCTTTGAATTCTTTTCATCATTAAGGTACCGGTTTTTCCTTTTTCCAGCAGCATCCTTAGAGCTTTGGCGGTTGACACTGCACCAGCTACGTTTTCTGTCCCGCTCCGCCTTTTCCATTCCTGGTTACCGCCCGCTAATAGCGGATCAAGCTGCACCCCCTCGCGGATAAACAGCAAGCCGGTTCCTTTTAAACCGTGAAACTTATGGGCAGAGAAGGAACAAAGATCGACACCCCACTCATGCAGATGAAGCGGCACTTTTCCGATACTTTGAACGGCATCCACATGAAACAGCACTTTCGGGTAGTTCTTTAACAGTGCGCCAATTTCGTTAATCGGCTGGATGGTTCCGACTTCATTGTTCACATGCATGACGGATACAAGAATGGTGTCCTGCCGAATCGCCTTTTCTACCTCACTCACCATTACCATTCCTTGTCGGTTAACAGGCAAATAGGTAATTTCAAACCCAAGCTGCTCCAGCTGCTCCATTGCCCTCGCAACAGAAGGATGCTCAATGGCGGTTGTAATCAAATGCCTGCCTCTGTTTCGGTGTCTCATTGCGACACCTTTGATCGCCATGTTGTTGCTTTCTGTACCTCCGGAAGTAAAAAAGATCTCCGATGCTTTAGCATTCAATAAATCGGCTATTTGCGTTCTTGCTTGGGTAAGCAAGTTTTCCGCCTGAGCTCCAATCCCATGCAGCGAAGACGGATTGCCAAAATATTCACTTGAAACGGTTAAAAACGACTCAAGAACCTCCCGATAAGGTTTCGTTGTCGCACTGTTATCGAAATAAATCATGAGACGATCCTCTCTTATCTAAACGAATTTCTTCTTGGAGTTATAAACCAAGGCTCGGTAAATTTTTAACTATTCACCCACACAAACAAAATGCCATTGTTATTTTACCATTCCTTTAGGCAAACAAAAACCGATCCGGTAAAAGCGGAATCGGTTTTTCTGGCTAATCTTTTGAAAACAGTGCTTCGATTTTTCTTAATGCTTCGGAATCAACTGCTTCAATCGTCGCTGCTGCCTGTTCTAAAGCCTTGTGGTAGTCATAGCTGCGAAATAGCTCCTCTGCTTCCTCCAATCCTTTTGAAACAGAGGAATATTTGCCGCGGTAGCGGTTGCCATATTGGATCACTTTTTCAGCAAGAAAGGCATTGTCAATTAATTCCGTCGTCGTGGCGACAAGTTTTTCAACTGTCAAGACGGCAATCTCTAAAAATTGGTTAATCGCTGAAATATTGAGCGGTTTCTCTTCCAGCTGTTTTTTCACATTTTCAATACTTTCTTTGCTTTCTTCAAAAAGAAATACATAATCATCAGGCAGCCCGGGAATATTGCTTTTTGATACAAGTCGGATCGCTTCGGCAATTTTTTTCCTCAATTCCTGAATCTTCTCTCTTGCTTCCATTTCATCTTTCCGTAACGCGTGCAGTTTGGTAAAAAACGCTTCCTGATCATTGCGCACTGCATCAAGCTGCTCCTTAATTTCCGCCAGTTCTTCTTTTAGAACGGTTTGTGCCGTATCGTTGTCTTCAAGCTCTGCCGCCAAATGTTCAAACCGCTTGTATGCGGCATGGAGTTCTTTTTCGATTTTCCTTCTGGATTGGAAAAATTCATCCGTTAAATGATAACTTTGGCCGACTTCGTTTACTTCATCGTTCAGCTGACTGTTTCCTTCTTTAAGATCGAGAAGCAATTGTTCTGTTTCTTTTTCGTTCTGAATGATGTAGTGCTTGGCGTGTACTTCCTTTTCAAGCAAGTCAAAAAGCACATCAATTCTTGCTTTTATATCCTTCAGTCCTTCCGCAGCCTTGTCGACCTCAATTTGCTCCACATCGTTCAAACATACGGCAATTAGTTTCTCAAGCTCGCTAAGCTCTTTTTCCACTTCGATATGCTCTAAATAGTAGCCTTGCTGTTCCATTTCGCGGAAACCATCCCGAACATCAGTTAATTGAGAGGGGAGTGCCGTTTGAAATTCATGTAAGAGGTCAGGGATCTGCTCCATTTCGGATTGAATCAGCTCCAGTTGACTTTTGATTGACAGAACCGTTTCCCTTGCCTGCAAGTAGTTTCCATTCTCGGTTTTATCATCAAACTCCTGAATTTTTTCAATGACATCATTTAATTGGCTTTCAAGCTGCTTTTCAGCTTTTCCGAACGTATATCGATGTGCCAGCAGCTCTTTCTTTGCTTCCCGATACGTTTCTCTCAATTGTTCGATTTCAACCCGATTTTTTTCTTCACTGCCGACTAGTTCATTTAGCTCATTAAGAATTCGTTTAATCTGATCCTCTGTTTCTTGCAAATTTTTCGAGATAAGATACTGAACTTCTTTGGCTTTGCGAAACCGGTAGCGGTCAATATGCTCTTCCGCATCAAATAGCAATTCCTCCAGGTCTGGCAGGCGAACCGTCACAATATCATCCCACTCACTGCGCCATCGTTCAAACAGTTCTTCTGTTTGGCCCGTCATATTGAGCTGCTTCACTTTCGACATTTCGTCAAGTACAGGGCGATTGATTAAGTCAATTTTCCATGCTTCCAACCGATCCATTTCCCGATAATACTTTTTCTTTATAAAATAACCTGTCACAATGATAACTAGCAGAAGAATGATAAATCCAATGATGTACTTCACGCGTAATCCCCCTGTTCAAACACCAATTCATTTGAATGCCGCTCAACGTTTATGTATGCAAAAATGATTCGTTCAATTTCAATGCTTTAATGATACCATGTAAACGACATTTTTTGACTATTAATTTCAATTTTTTTGCATAAAAGAACAAAAAAAAAACGGGATTTTCAAAAAAATACGTTGGCCGGAAAAAAATAACTATGTGGAGCATCAATTTCGTGGAATATCATTCTGATTTGAAGAATGAGAGGACCGTTTTTTATTCGTTTTTAGCTTGCCAGCGCTAAACGACAACCTCTTTGCAGCACAAAGTTTTGTCAATCCACTGATCAATTTCCTCAGTATACTTTTCAGCAAAAAAATACTCATTTGGAAATAAATAGAAAACCTCTCGCAAATACGGCGCATTGATAAACGGCATTACCCATAAGGCCTTCAGCTGAATAACTGCATACGAAACCGATTGCAAATGAAATTCCTTTCGCTCCATTCCAACTTCAAAAACCTCCTGCAAAAAAAACTTTTCCTTTGCATAATAAGTGGACATGATTTCCCTTGCGACTTGGGAATCCATTGACATTTCCCTTAAAACAAAGCTCGCCAATGAACTATTTTTGCTGAAATAATGAAGAATGCCTTTGGAAATTTGCTTTAAACACTTAACGGCTCCCTCTTGCAGTTGCAAATGCGCTTCTTCGATAATGGCAAGATATTGTTCAAAAAACGATGTGAAGCAATATTCAAGCAATCCTTGTTTGCTATGGAAATAATAAGAAATATTAGCAGGGTTTACTTTTGCTTTTTTGGCAATATCCCGAATGGACGTTCCGGAATATCCACTTGTCTGAAATAAAGAAATGGCCGCCTGGACGATCGCATCTTTCGAATTTTTTTTCATATTGCTCCCTCCGAAAAAAGTCATTTACCTTTTTTTCTGCGTCCTTTAAACATTTCTCGCCTTTCTTTCAGATTCCTCCAAGATCTTGTCGACAAAGTCTCCCTAAATTCACGATTTTTTGCTAAAATGAAAGAAAAAGTGAAACTTCAAAGAATAAGGTGAAAATATATGTTTAATATCGAAGGATATCGCGGAACGCGCGTGGAAAATTATGATCTTGTAAAAAAACAATTGCAGGCACTTGTGCATGATGAAACAAATCAAATCGCCAATTTAAGCAATGCCTCTGCGTTATTAAATCAATTTCTTGATCGGATCAATTGGGTTGGATTTTATTTAACCGATACGAACGAGGAACTTGTTTTAGGACCTTTTCAAGGGCTTCCTGCCTGCATCCGAATTCCCTTCGGAAAAGGAGTATGCGGAACAGCTGCGGCAACAAAAACAACGATTCGGGTGGAAGATGTCAATCAGTTTCCCGGCCATATTGCCTGTGACGCTGCATCACAGTCCGAAATCGTCATCCCCATGATCAAAAACGGAGAATTGCTTGGTGTATTAGACATCGACGCACCAGAAAAAAACCGTTTCGATGAGGTGGATCAAGAAAAATTAGAGGAATTTGTCGAACTGCTGGTTCAGCATCTTTAGAAAGCAACCGGGCAAAAACCGCCTGGAGCGGAGATCAAACAGTCAACCACGAAACACCCTACTTATGGAATAAATTCCTTGCATATATACTTTTCATGTTACGGATTTAAAAAAGATTCATTTAAGAATAGACTCTATGTCATAATTTTCTGGAAATGTAAAAAAGGGTC
The DNA here is from genome assembly GCF_050496765.1 of Neobacillus sp. SM06. Lineage (NCBI taxonomy): Bacteria > Bacillati > Bacillota > Bacilli > Caryophanales > Bacillaceae > Neobacillus > Neobacillus sp. SM06. The sequence goes on along the minus strand of NZ_JBNWEO010000018.1, from coordinate 2,065 downwards.
AACCTATAAATTCTGGTGATATTATAAAAAGGCACTTGCAATTTGCGAGTGCCTTTTTTTACCATCTTATACTTCTTAATGCTGTTATACATGGGCTTCCAAGGATTGTTCTTCTTGGGTAACAACTTTGTTTTTTCCTGTCCGTTTTGCAACGTATAGCGCTTCATCTGCTCGTTTGAACAAAAACTTTGCGGTATCGATTTTTTCTTTCGTCCAATAGGACACACCGCAGGAAACGGTCACATGCGGATTGGACAATTCAGCCACTTTTTCAACAAGCCTTTTGGCAATTTCCACTCCTGAAGCTAAAGGAACCTTTGGCAAATAAATGGCCAGCTCTTCTCCGCCCCACCGGGCACCAACATCGCTCTCCCGAATATTCGATTTAATGAGATTGGCTACTTGAATTAGAACTTCATCGCCAATCTGGTGGCCATGTGTGTCATTTATCGTTTTAAAATTATCAATATCAATCAGAATAAATGTTCCTTGTTCGTCTTATAATGCTACATATAAACTAGACAATAAAAAAGGAGTTTCTTAGTTGTATGTCAACCACTCGAAGAAAGTTTAACCCAGAAGAAAAAGCGCAAATTGTACTGGAAATCCTAAAGGAAGAAAAGTCAGTTTCACAGCTCGCTTCTGAGCATGGGATCCATACCAATGTCCTCAACCGGTGGAAATCCGAGGTGGTACAAAACCTCTCACAGCTGTTTGTTGATGATCGTAAAGGTATCACCAAAATGAAAAAAGAATATGAACAACAAATCAATGAACTCTACGCCGAGGTTGGTAAGTTAACCACCCAATTGTCGTGGCTTAAAAAAAAATCTGGCCTCTAACTTTACTCGTGAAGAGCGTATTGATCTCATAGAATGGGATTGCTCCGAACACTCCATCCTCGTACAAGCGGATTTACTTAATCTAAACCGCACCAGTCTTTACTATAAGCCGGTCCCTCCCTCTCCGGAGGAAATTCGCCTCAAGCACCGGATTGATGAGCTATACACAAAGCATTCTTTTCTGGGCTATCGAAAGATAGCTGCCATTATGAATCGAGAAGGGGATCTTATTCACGAAAATACAGTAAGAAAGTACATGCGAGAGATGGGTATTATGGCTATCTATCCCGGTCCGAACCTTAGCAAACGGGATCTCCAGCACCGGATCTACCCCTACCTACTTCGAGGGCTAAACATTACTCAGCCCGACCAGGTTTGGAGTGTGGATATCACGTATATCCGGATGAAGCAAGGCTGGATGTACCTCTACGCCATCATGGATTGGTATTCTCGCTTCATTGTGGATTGGCAATTGGATCAAAGCCTTGAAATCGGGTTCGTATTAGAGACTATGAGAAGGGCGCTAGCCAAACGCAAACCCGCCATTATTAACAGTGATCAAGGGAGCCACTTTACCAGCCCACAGTACACAGATTTGCTAAAGGAGAACGAAATCCGCATCAGCATGGATGGCAAAGGCCGTGCAAAGGACAACATCGTTATAGAACGGTTCTGGCGTAGCCTGAAGTACAATGAGATTTATATCAACGACTATACTAGCCCGCGAGAAACGAGGCAAGGTGTGGAACGCTATATCCATCTACACAACCACTACTTACCACACCAGTCATTGGATAACCATACACCAGCTGCTGTGTATAACCGGGATGTTGTACTGTTATCCACATGTGAATAACAGTAGCGGTGTTCGTCAAGAAAGTTGTCTTATATTTATATCTAAACTTAAAAAATCCTACCGCGCTTCGCTTGCTGCCCTCTTCATAAAAGATTCGTTCTAACGAACCAATCTTTTATGAAGAGGATGAAATTTTACCAACATTTCAGCGCTTTGGGGTGATCTTGGGTGTAGGAGGAAACCATTTCTCCCACGCCTTCGCTTATACTATGTCCTCCACCTGTGGACAATGTCTAATTGGCGCTATTCCCCTCAATTTCCATACAGGAAGAGGAGATCAAGACCTTTGTATTATAGAAATATCTAAGTAATTAATCTTGTATACACCTTAATTTTTCAAAAAAACTGTCTTGACTTCTTGTAGCAC